>JAHDID010000039.1:162-58149 GCA_020630975.1 Verrucomicrobiota bacterium | reverse complement strand
CCCCAAGGCCAAAGCGAGCGCAGCCCTAGCTTCAAATCGTCCCACCAGGTGGGAGAATTTTTAGAAGTGGTAGGCTCGTCTTCTTCATCAGCGCCCTCCTGTGCCTCATCGATTTCTGGCTGAGCTGGTTTGTTACTCGCTGCGGCGATGATGACGACTTGCGAGGCGTCTAGTTCGGCTACGTCTTCGGTGCTTTGATCAGTGGCGACTTCGGCTGTGTGCTGATTGAGTTCGGATTCGGCTACGATCAGGCCTTCATCGCTTTGGCGTTGGTGCTCGGCTTCGATGGCGGCCTCCATCTCGACTAGCTCGGTGGCCAGGTCGATCTTGGCTGCTTCGGTTAGGTAGGCATCGTCGATGAGTTTGATGGTGGTGGTGTAGGGGGCTTTAGGTGGCTGCGCCTCGGCGATGGCGAGGAGTCTCTCGGCGGCCTCAGGATCGGGGCCCTCCATATCCTCGGGTGGCACATAGTTGGGGTAGCGCTCGATGGTCAGCGCTCCCGGGGGCTTCTTTTTGCCCCAGTGGACTTCGTAGCTACGGGCATCGACATGCACAAATGGTCCGCGGAAGTCGCGTTTGGTGTAGTAGCCAATGCCACCGATCAGGGGCTCCTGCCAGGGCTCGGTGAGGATCTCGTGGACAGCTTCAAAGAGCACCGTAGCATCAGAGTTTTCACCATCGCTGCCATTAGCATTGAGATCGTCCATCATCTCGTTGCGGTTGGCATCCACATAGACATCCGCCGCATCGCCATAGCAGTGGCGGCTGTAGGAGGTGCGATTGCCGATAGCAGAGTTGTAGGTAGGGGTGCGGTAGGCGCTATGCACGTAGAGTGCGCCATTGGTGGGTATACCCGTGGCATTGAGGTGCTCGACCAGTAGCTCGAGCTTGAGCAGTAGTCTGGGCTCGAGCAGGAGGTATTTGGGAAAGATCCGGCTGATCAGCTCGCGGTCGGTGGTGTGTTTGCCGTCGAGTTTTTGGATACAGGCGAACTGCTTGAGCTGAAAGTGTGGCGATACCCAGGTATCTTGATTCTCCTCGGTCAGCTCGATGAAGCCACGCGGTGCGGCGTAGGTCGAGACCCCTTTGAATAGCTCGTGCTCGTAGCGACCGATCTTGTAGTCGCCCATGTAGGTGGTGCCGCTCCAGGGGCTGAGCACCATCATCTGAAAGGTCATGGACTGGCCAGTCGATACCTCGCGGATCTCGATGCGGGAAAAGCCCGGCTCCTGTGGCGCGGTCCAGGTCCAGCTCTGGCTGCCGGTGCTTTGGTTGGTGCCAGTCTCATTCCAGATCTCGTAGCTGGCATCGCTCGGCCCATCGACGATGTGGAAGTCGACTGTCTCTCCCGGCATGCGTGGGATCATCAGGGTAGACCACTCGTTGCGGAGATCGTCGAACTGTACGACGAAGCCGGGTTTCTTATCCACGGTCCCGGTGTCGATCTGTTGCTCGATGTCGAGTGGGCCGTCGGGGACTTTCTCAGGAGTCGGAGGGGCGTCTTTCGAGATTTTACGAAATTGCGGCAACCGATCCTCCAGCGCTTTGGCTGAGGGAGAGGCTGGCTCGGCTCGCCCCAGCAGCGAGCAGGCTACTGAGACGAAAACAAGTAGGCAGACTATGTATCGCATCAGGGAGTCCCTAATAATCAACCCTTTTCGCGAAAAGGGAAGTGGGGAAATCCTAGCAATGATACAAAATATGAGCAGCGGATTTTTAGCCCTCTCGAGCGATATTCCACGCGCAGATCAGTGCTTTGATACCAGCCAGCTCGATCGAGCTATCGACGCCACAGCCCCAGATGAGGCGGTCGTCTTTGCTGATCTGTACGTAGGCTGCGGAGTCGGCATCGGATCCGCCGCGTAGCGCCTGACTGCGGTAGTCGGTCACTGAGAAATCTTTGTGGCCGAGATTCTCCAGACAATTCACCAGCGAGTTGATCGGGCCATTGCCAGCGCCTTTGCCCTCAGCCTCGCTGCCATCGATGGCGATCTTGGCCGAGCAGTCCCAGGTGGAGTGATCGATGTCGAACTCGATCAACTGCATCGGAGCCTCGACATTGACGAAGTGCTGGTGGAATAGCTCGCGGATCTCGATATTGGTCAGCTCGCGGCCCTCGGCATCGGCGACACCGGAGATGAGCTGGCCCACCTGTGGGTGCATGGTCTTGGGCAGATCGTAGCCATGCTCCTGGTCGAGTACGTAGGCCACGCCGCCTTTGCCGCTTTGGCTATTGATGCGGATGATCGCCTCGTAGCTGCGCCCGATATCGCGTGGATCGATGGTGAGGTAGGGGACTCCCCAGGCGAGGTCTTCGCCTTCGGTCTCCACCTCTTGACGGCGGCGGTCGAAGCCTTTTTTGATGGCATCTTGGTGGCTGCCGGAGAAAGCCGTAAATACCAGCTCGCCTGCGTAGGGTAGGCGCTCGGGCACGATCATGCGGGTCGTCTGCTCATACACCTGGCGGATGTGTGAGAGGTCGGAAAAGTCCAGCCCTGTCTCGATGCCGTGGCTGTTCATATTCAGCGCTACGGTGACGATATCGAGATTGCCAGTGCGCTCGCCATTGCCAAAGAGAGTGCCCTCGACTCGGTCTGCACCTGCCATGAGCCCTAGCTCGGTAGCTGCCACGCCGGTGCCGCGATCGTTGTGGGTGTGCAGGCTCACGATCACATTCTCTCGCTGGTCGACATTTTTACAGAACCACTCGATCTGGTCGGCATGTACATTAGGCGTCGCCCACTCGACGGTGGCGGGCAGATTGTGGATGATCTTGCGGTCCGCCGTAGGCTGCCAGACTGCGGTCACGGCATTGCAGACCTCGAGAGAGAAATCCAGCTCGGTATCGGAGAAGCTCTCAGGCGAGTACTGGAGATCCACACGAGTATCTGGGATGCTATCGACGAGGTCGCAGATGTGCTTCACCCCATCCACGGCGATGCCCTTTATCTTCTCCCGAGACGCGTTGTTGAAGGTGACACGGCGCTGGAGTGGCGATGTGGAGTTGTACACGTGCACGATGGCGCGTGGCACGCCATCGAGCGCTTTAAAGGTCTTTTCGATCAGCTCCTGGCGGGCCTGTACGAGCACCTGTAGGGTGACATCGGCTGGGATTAGGTCTTGGTCGACGAGTGCGCGCAGGAAGTTGAACTCGGTCTCGGAGGCCGAGGGAAATCCGACTTCGATCTGCTTGAAGCCGATCTCTACCAGCATGGTGAAATACCGCAGCTTCTCCTCGACACTCATGGGTATCGGCAGTGCCTGATTCCCGTCTCGTAGATCGACACTGCACCAGATCGGAGCCTCGGTGATGGTCCGGTCTGGCCATTCGCGATCGGGCAGATCCACTGCTGGGAATGGTCGGTATTTACTGATTGAGGCTGATTTCATCGCTTCGATTTAGTTTTGGCGGTAGGGCACAAGTGTCCCGTAAGAGTTGGAGTAAGATCAGAAGTTGGGAGAGAAAAGTGACTACTGAGCGCGGAGGCCCAGTCGGCAATCTGTAGTAAGCAGGCCGAGGCGGTCGAGAGATAGGTTTGCCACCGAGAGATTCATCTGATCTTTAATACTGTTTAAAAGGTTAATTTAAAATCTCCCACTGTCGAGGCTGATTTCTCACGACTAGTTGGTTGTAAAATTATTAGAATATGTTTAAATTATTATAAATTTTATTATGAATTCTAGAGCATTTTGGTTCATCATCTGGGCGATCTGCACGGCACTTTGTGCCATTTGGGCCCTTTCTCTTTTGGAAAACCTGCCTCCGCCGAGTGAGAAATCTCTCGGTCTAGCTAGAGCAGAGCGTGCCAAAGTCGTTGAATATGAGACCTCTGCATCGGATGATCGCTATCGCCGGAGTATTTTAGATGAGGAGATCACGCCATCCACGGCCAGTCCAGAGGCGATCGAGCGGGTCGAGGTGATCGATGCGAATGTGCTGCCTGCGCTGACGCTGCCCGTAGGTGAAGCTTCGGTTCGCACCTCTGAAATTGTCTTGGCTGAGAATGATCCATTAAAAGTATGGGTGCGAGCTTACTCCGCGGCTGAAGTCGGAGCTGAGCTAGAGGCAAAGGGAAGGCTAGACGAGGCTCGCCAGAAGTACGAGGAATCTGCCAGCTGGTATGAGCTCCTACAGAGGGAGTTTCCTGACTACCAGCCTGAGGACGTCAGAGAAAATCGGACTAAAGTTCTCAACACGTTGGATCAGCTCTAGCCCGTGTTTCTCATACAAAATACTGAAATTCAATAGGGTACAGTTTTGACTCAATAGGGTGCAATCGCCCTAAAGTCGCTGGTGTAGCACGAGAAACGCCTCGGCGGCCTCTACGCGCTCGACAGGAGCATCATACGCCTCGAAAAATCGGGCGAGATCGTTTAGCTCGATAGTTTGCAGCCCTTGCGCTTCGCCCCATTTTTGGATTTCGCCAAAGTTCACATCGGCAGTCAGATCTTGTTGGCCAAATCTCTGGTAGATAGCGCCACCTTCGATCCGGCGCTGCTGGTGATAGCCGCGCATGGTGCCTGCAGGCTTGGGAGTGTAGATCGAGGGCCAGTCTCGTCCACCGTAGTCGATCGTCAGGAGGGAGCCGGCTTTGAGAGCTGGTAGCCATTCACTCAGCCAGTCTCGATAGCTGGGATGTCGCTCGATGCGTTGACCTGTTTTTTGGGGCTGCCAGTCTATCGTCACCTCGCTCGGTCTAAAGGTCTCTCGCAGGCCTGAGCTAGGGTCGTAGTTCACTTGGACTTCCTGCCATCCCGCGCCATCCCAGCAGAGCCATTGGGCGGGAAAGGCATCGACCAGTTCATTGGAGAAAAGGATGGCTCGACCGCGGGCGGCTGCTATGGCCTGCTGCACGGAGGCGTGCCAGCTCACGGAGTATCTTTTCAGGCGCTGCTGCTGGAGGCTGCGCAGGGGCGGCGAGATATCTACGATGTGGTAGTGCACTCGGCGGCGCTGGCGCCAGCCTAGGCTTTTGAGGAGTTGGTAGGCGAGTGAGCCGTCGCCTGCGCCGATCTCGATCAGGTGCACGGTCTCGCTAGTCCAGTCGTGGTGAGCGATCTCGGCTTTCACCCAGCTAGCCACCGTCCTACCGAGGTCGCCGAGCGTCGCCCAAGTCGAGAAATCGGCCCGATTGCCACCGACATCTGCGATCTGCGAGGAGTAGTAGCCATGCTCGGGGGAGTAGAGAGCCAGTGCCATGTAGTCGTGGAAGGGCATCGATCCGCCCGCGCGGGCGAAAGAATCCTGCAAAAACTCTCGTATGGCATCGGAACTGCGAGATCTCATATAGCGACTGGTCGATCGTCCATTCCCGTCCCATACTGCAGAACGATGAAAGTACAAAAGGTGAAATACGCAATCTGGGCGCAAGACATGGAGCGCGCGATCAAATTCTACCAGGAGCTATTTGATGGCGAGCCGACACTCCGCACCGAGGTGTGGAGCGAGGTGGTCGTCTGCGGGGCTACCATCGGGATCCATGCCGATGGCGAGGGCAAGCGGACCTGGACCGGATTGTCCTTTCAGCTAGATGATCTGCGCGAGGGCATCGTGAGGCTGCAGGAGTGCGGCGGTGCGCTCACTCGAGAGCCTGTCGATACCGAGGAAGATCCACTGCACCTAGCGATGTGTGTCGATCCCGAGGGCAATGAATTCATGATGACTCAGAAGCGTCAGAGATGAGTGGAGATTATTCCTAGGGGAGTTTTAAATGGAAGACGATACCGATACCGGGCTGGATCCCTACTTAGTTCCAAAGAATTCAGAACCAAGTGCAGTGGATAATAGTGCTGCCGATTTGGTTGAATTGGTTAAAGCTTGGGAGCGTTTGAGGCTACGATATAATCTGATTTGTTTACCTGTTGGTTTGATCGCAGGTATCATATGGGTTTGGCAATTAATACCATGGGAGCGAACCATTACAGGGGGGATTACATTTGGGGTCACAGCCAACTTTTGTTTCTTTCTAGGACCGCTGATTGAAGTTTATGTGCGCGGCGTCCTGGGCAGAGGCAGGGCTAACCCTTTGCTTCGCTCTATGTTGTTTGGTGGAGGGACTTTTCTTACCGTAGTCGTGATTATTTTTTGGGGTCTACTTGGCCTCCTCAATGGTATTCTATAAGGCAGTTTCTGTTGTCACTTCTTCTTCGACTTGCTGCCTCGCGGAATCGGCCGCGAACGATCGTCGGCGAAAAGTTGCTGCATTTTAGCGGATAACTCATCAGCCTTTTCTCGGTGACTTGTGATGACTTCCACTCAGCACCTTCGTTGCGCGATGTTTATTACAGAGCACCCGAAAAACTCGCTGGTAGGCAATGCAGGGGCCTCGCGCAACGACGTAAAGTTGATAGGCTTCGGCTGGGTAAGAAGAAAAATTTAATTCTTTTGTTATTAGGTTTTAGCACGAACGATTCCTGTTTGGATTGAGGTGCTCGTAACTCAGCGCAATTTTTGATGTAATTTCACAGCCATCCCATAGATCAGAGCAAAAAAAAGTGGTGGCTGGGTGGAGAACTTGATTGTCTATCATCTTATGAGGCGCCAATGACTTTGATTAGGTGGACGATAGTTAGGTAGTCTTTGATTATCTTAACTTATTTTCTTTCAGGTTTAGCCAGCGAAAGAATTCGATAAATGCTTTGGTGTGTACGCTTCATCGCTGGTGGTCGATTTCTTTGGTGATCGAGCTATATGACTCACGGACGTGAGTGATATGATTAGAAAAGTCCAGTAGAACCCTCGATAGGGGGCGATGGTTACCGCGGAGATATTTAGGACGAGATTAAAGATTAGAAATAGAAACGGCCATGCTTTCAATTTGCTGGGCTCAGATAGATAGCTGATGGCAGATCTGCCGGTAGTTTTGAAGAGTAAGAAAAGGATCAATACTCCGCCGATGATTCCGGTGGACATGGCAACGTCTAGGTAGCCGTTGTGTGCGTCACCTGCCCACTCGAATTGATTCTGTACGCGATCTTTATATAATCCCCAGAAACCATCGAATCCGAAGCCTAGCAATTGTCCTCGGCTTTCGAGGTAAGTCCATAACAGCTTCCAAAGGTCAGTTCGCCCCGTGAGACTTGGGTCACGGCCTAGGGCTGTAAGAACTAAGCCGGAGCAAGTTATCAAAGTAGCGACTGATACGATGAGAATGGTGAAAGTGCGAGTGGCTGAAATTTGTACGGATCGGGGCCTCTTTTTTACTCGAATGACGAAATAGGCGCCTACTGCTGCGATGACGCTCAATAAGCCGCCTTTCCCGTCTGCCATGATTAGTAGGAATGCAAAAAAGAGTAGAAGGGATAGGTCTTTAACGAAGGATTTACCCCGAGAGATCAACACAAACTGCACTAGGCAACCGAATGCCATGGAATTGGCTAGGTAGTTCTTTTGTGGGTAAATACCAGTCCACTCGCCGTGGTCACCATAACCAGATCCTTTTAGCACCCATAAGACGGATAGAATGCCTATGAATATCAGGCATGTTCGGGCGATTTTAAGTAGCTCAAAAATGGTGAACTTACTGGCGGTAACGATTCCCAGTGTTGTGAGGTAGAAAAATATAAATATTCGCTTTACCGAGTGTTCAGGGACACTGCTCCAGAGCACAGATAGTGTGCAGAAAAGAAAATACGGTAGGATAGTGATAGCTAGGAAGATGTAACTCTCCTTAGATGTCGGATTTCTTAGGAAAATTACTATGATGCCTACGGCGAGAGCACCGAATATAGGTAGGGGGATATCTAGAATAGAAGAGGGGATAAACAGTACAATTAGATTTAACAGGATGTACAGTTTCTCAAAAATACTCCGCTCTTGTGGCTGCCAATTAATAACGATCCTTTCGTTTAGGTTGTATATTTTTTGTTAGATCTTTAGTGTCTTAGGTGTAAGCGGGTTCTAGCTCTCCACCAATATGCTTATTTGGTGTTCTCTTTAAATTGAATAATGGTGTTGTTGAGCTGGTTTCGTGGACGTACATAGCTGAAAACTTGCTTTCATCGCGTATGCTAAGCGAAGAAAGAAATGTTCGGTATCTCGAACGAGGGGTCTGCCCATTTGCTAATACAATAACATTGGTGTGTTGGCAGTTTTCTGCGATCTCGCTTTTTATGCTATCGATAGCTAGATCTGTTGTGTCAAAGAGGATTGTGTCAAAACCGTGAGCCACTTGGTTGAGTAGTTTGGCTGTGCCGCCACCTTCGAAAAATGAATCCGGTCCTATTTCGTAGTGCCAAAGCCCTCCGAATATTTTGGGCTCAGCTTCTGGGTTGTTAGTCGCTTTTATTGATATCACCAAAGTTTTAGAATTGGTCTTGGCTAAGAACGACAAGATGGATAGTTTGATTAAGTTTGTAGCTTCGCTCTGAGTTGCAGAGGTGATGTGTACTATATCTTTTTTGTTTAAAGCAACCATTGCATCTCTAAATCCAGAAGTGTGGTGTAATTCATGGATCATTTCGTCAGTTGGCTTGCCTTTGGTTAAATTTGTAATGTTGGCGGCAATATGGAGGCCAAGTTTCTGTTGGCACTGAGTCTGGCTGGTGAATGGCAGGCCTTTTAGAAATTGGATTGCCACGGGGATCATCGCTAAGGCGATACCGCCTGCGAATCCGAAAACAAGTAGGTGTAGCTTGGTTGTGATTGGCTTCTCAGGTGTTAAAGCGTAGTCCATGGTGGAGAGAAAAGTGGGTGGCAGTTCGGGATCGAGGTCCAGGGCCATTATCTTCTCTTGTAGTGCTTTGTGGGTAGACCAGTTACGATTCGTTTTTTCTTGGATTGCACGAAACTCCGCACTTTTGGTTTTATAATCGACAAATTGGTTTTGCATGGCTTCCATTTCGTTTGCAATGGTTTGTTGATTTTCCAAGGCGGCTTGGTACTCACTATCAGCGCCATCGCGCATTCTTCTCGCGTTTGCTATGACATTTCTGCGCACCGAGTTTAGGCGCTCTTCAGCTGCACGATACTGTGTGGTTCTTTCAGTAAAGGTGTTTTGAATGTTGGCGAAGTTAGACTCTGCCTCAGCCTGTAGGGTCAGTAGATTGTCAATGTGGTCGTTCTGCCGAAAGCGAAACAGTTGGAAGATCTTTTGCGGGGTGGTCTCTGGATCCACGTCTTTTATCGCTTTGATTATTCCGGCTAGGCGATAGCTGTTTGATTTGGCCTGGTTCAGAGAGGTGCTCAACTCCGCGAGGCGCTGATTGAATATGGCACTGTCTTGTTCGACGAGTAGATCAGGGTTGGCGATTCGGAATACTCGGAGTTCTTCCTCTGACTCGAGGGAGCGGTCGAGTGCTTTCTTTGACTGTCGTTCTAGCACCTCTCGGATGGCTTGTTCCTGCATGGTGCGCTCTTGACTCAGGTGCTCTAAGAATAGTTTTTTGATTTCTTTGTTGATTAGCACTGTCCGCTCCTTGGAATGAGATTTAACCTTCAGCTCGACCAATCGAGTGGCAGGTTTCATTTCTGTAGTGTATCTACCCTCCACTTCTTCTAGTATCTCGAAATCCGATAATAAGTGTATGTCTTTGGTTTTCGGAAGGAAATCTGGCTCTTCTTTTAACTTGAGTCGGTCAATCATAGCTAGAATGACCGAATCAGACACCATGGAGTCTGCGATGGATTGTAGAGAGTCAATATCTTCGCCACGACTAGCAGGCTTATCGACGCTTAGGTATTGGTCGAAATCTGGCCGAATGTAGAAAGTTGATTTGGCGAAGTACATAGGATTAATCGCTGAATGGGCGATAAATCCAATCACCGCAAAAACTATCGGCAGAATGACCAAGAGTTTTAGATTGTTGCGGATGAGGAACAGAATATCACTGACATCGATGTCGATGAGAGGGCGGTCGGCCTCTGGGTCTAGTTCGTTTCTCATAAGGATAGATGTGAAAGTTTTGGGTGGTCGTCTTACAAGAGGTCGTTGTGTTTTCGACTCAATTGCCTCGAATTGATAATTCGAGAATCGTTTTTGTGAATTTTATCATAATCCTGTTTTAATGACAATGCAATCTGATTTAAATGGATTTTATGAAAATTAAACTGGTGTTTTTACGTTTAATTCTTATTATTCCGAATTTTTCACTTCACTGATGTTCTTAACAAAAGCTTATTAAATAGCTTGTTGTGCAGGTCAGTAGTGGCCCACGCGCTCTGATTTGAGCGATTCCTCGTGGTCTGGAGCTTGATTAGGCAGACGTCTGTGGCCCGAAGTGCTTACAGTGAACCAGACCTTCGCTTCTGGTCTGGTGCGATCCCGGGCTGGCTCGGGTTTTCGTGTGAGACGGGGGTGCGAGGGGTGTTAAAGATAGCCGGAAGTTTAGTCTTCGAGGACTATTAGGGCTCCATCACTCGATAGAAGTTCCTATAAGTGTTTTTAATCGGGTCTCTGAAACGGGTGAACCCGCTATCTCCGTTTAGCTCCGGATCGATTGCTAGCCAGTTGGACAGGTCGGTTGAGCTCTCGATTTTGTAAAGGGTGCCAGGGGTGGAATTGAAACAGAATTGGAAATACTCTTCTGAACATTCCATGCCAAACGGCTGGACTGGACGGTAATACTGGTACGCACCGATATCGATTGTCTGAAAATCTTGGGTGCCGTAAAGTTTGGCAGCATATTCTGGCAGATGTTCTCCAGTATTGCGCAGAGGGCTGTTTGAAGTTAGCCGGTATCTGAAGTTCTCTCTGTTCTGAAAAATTGTAGCAGTGTTTGCACCATCGAGTAGCACTCCATTTGCCTCCATACCTGTGGACTGAAAATTTTCGATTGTGGTATAGTCGGTGCGACTGGTTCCGCGCCACCATTCTATTGCAACGGTTGAGGTAAGGTTGGAGGTGCGATGATAGCCATTGTGACTAAGTTCTTTGATGAAGTCCTCGCCATCTCTTATTGGGGTGGAGTTGTAATCACGGGCCAGAATATGCATCCCAGAGGATCCGGACAGGGTTGAGATATTATTCTTGATTGTTAGGTCTTTGGTGATCCAGGAAATACCTCTAGAGATATCTGCGGGATCAGTGGCAAGTCTGGAGTCGTCTGTCAGTTTGAGGTTGATGGCGTTGTTGGCCAGTGTGTTATTGTAGACATCTATTTGAGAGCTGTTGTTTAGAGCGATACCGCTGTCCTTATTGTCGTTGGCGAGATTTGCTAGATATAGAGCTGTTCCCGACAGCTCATGGTAGAAACCATTTCGGTCATTGGCAGTAGCTGCATTGAATAGGATCTTGGCATTGAAGACGGATATATCTAACCAAAGTCCATTGGACCTATTGTGTTGAAAGATATTGCCGATGATATTCAGGTTATTGGAATTGGTTATTTTTATGCCGGCCGCCTCAGCGGTGGCACCTGCCATTACGAAGTTTTCTTGATTGTTTTCTTCAATTACATTGTTGGCTATTTCTAGATTGTTAGTACGCCAGCCTACCATACCAGTTGAGCCATGGTGGCTTATGTAATTGTTTATGATCCGGCAGTTGTCGGCCTGAAAAATAGCGATACCAGTGTAGGCACCCCATTGCACGCTGTTGTTTTCGAGTGTGACCTCAGCAGCATCGATTTGTAGTATCGCCTGGCTGCGGAGGGATCCGTAGTGCAATAATCGAAGGCCTCGAATGATAGTCCCATCAGCTGCATTGGTGACGACTCGCAGTCCGCGGGAGTGCCTCGCTACTTCGATGGTCGACTCTGAGGGGGAGGCTCCTAGGTAAATGCGATCTGCATCATGATCGATGTAAAATGACGTTGCATTGAGTTCGGCTATAGAAGCGACTTGGCTCAGCGGAATCGAGTTTTTGAACACCATATCAGGGAGACCGGCGTAGGGGTATTCGGGATTGATGGACGTCTCATGGTGGTTGGATTCCCCAAAATCATGTGTCCAGCCATCGTGGAACCAGACTCCATTGCTATGGTTCCAATTATCAATGATGGTACTGCCTTTGATGCAGACGTCTTCTTCAGGATAGGGTTGTATAGTGAGTTGTCTGGATATTGTAATATCGCCTTCTCTGTAGGTGCCTGCTCGCATGACGATTGTGGCGCCAGATGGAGCCCTTTGCACGGCGGCCGCTAGTGTCGCGAGTGGGCTGGATTCTGTTCCGGCGTTGGCATTGTCTCCGTTTGGGCTCACAAAGACTGCGTTCATCGGGATGGGGTAGGATGTTGTCAGTAGGCCCACCTCCCCACCTAGTGCTAAACCGTAGAAAGACAATATGGCAAAGAGCTGAGCCGATATTGGCTTGAGACGAAAATGAAGCGGTATATTGAGAATCATTTGTGATAATATTGCGGATTTTTATAAATATCCAAATTATTATTATCACATGATATAATGGCTTTAGAATTTTTGATTCTCGAAGTTTTTTACTTTTGAAGGGGGGAGGGAACGAGGGGTTGCTGTGAGGGGGACTGTGCGTATCTCAAAAAGCAAAAAGCCCCTCTAGAGAGGGGCTTGAAGGATTTTTTTGAAAAGCGGCTTTTGTCTTTGATCAGTTGGTGCCGGAAGGGAGTTTTATTGAGCACCCGATGTGGATGCGGGTAGCACGTAGGAGCTACCGCTATTGGGCAGCGTGCCGGGAGTCATCGGCACGTTAGGCAGTTTGACCTCGATAGTGGCTTCTTCTGTCTGGGGTTGCTCTCCTGAAGCTGCGTGTTTCACCTCGGAGGCTTCGTGAGATTGCTTTGCGGCTAGGGCAAAGACTGTGATAGCGATCGCTGCAAAAGAGCCTGCGGGGACAGCCCATTTGCCATAGCCTAGCTCTTGGTACCAGTCGTTCACCTTCGCCTTCCATTGATCGAAGGGGCTTGGCTGCTGGGCATAAGAGCTTTCCTCAGTCCTACGAGCCTGAAACTCGGTGAGGAAATCTTCGAAATACTGTTCACCTGGTGTCTCGTATCGCTTCAGACGCATTAGCATCTGGCAGTTATCGTCAGTGTCGTTCATATCGATTTGTAGAAGATAATGTATTTTTTGAAGTGATGTGTGTGTAGGTGTGTAAGAAAAACTTCGCAAATATCTGTGTGGCTCGCTGGGTTAACCAGTCCAAAATTCTCCCAATTGGGTTTGTAGCTGTCGGTGGGCGTAAAACAGTCTGGACCGCACGGTGCCTTCCGACAGGTTTAGTATTTTCGCAATCTCAGTGTGCGGCATCCCCTGGATGTCGTACATCGTCACGACTGCGCGATGGTTATCAGACAGGGTCTGCATCGCCTCGTTCAATTTCTTTTGCAGTTCGCCGATGTAAGTTTCGCGTACGGGGTCGCTTTTCGAGGTGATCTCGATAAACTCCTGGTCGTGCTCGATGGCGGAATCGACATCGTCTAGGCTCATGCCTCGCCGGCGATTGCGCTTTTTCAGGAAGTTCAGCGTCATGTTGGTGGCGATGGCGTACACCCAGGTGTAGAACGATGATTTGCCCTGAAATTTATTGATGGATTTGTAGGCTTTGGCGAAGACGTCCTGCAGCAGGTCGTTGGTGTCTTCGCGGTTCGAAGTCATGTGATAGATCAGCCCATAGAGTTTGGGCGAGTATTTGACGACGAGCTCGTCGAATGCGGCGGTATCCCCTGACTGGGAGCGGGTGACCAGATCGAGATCTGGGTCAGTTTTTTTCTTGCGACGTGTATCGCTCATTAAGGCAGGCATATGGTGACAGAAAGTAGAATGGTGACAAAGAAAAGGTGAGAAAGCAGAGAGATGGGCAGAAGCGACCGTCAGTGCGGATCAAAGCGCGAATTGGGCTCTGAGATGGTCTTCTGTAAAAATGGGCAACAACAAGGATTCAAAAAAATCATCTGCTAAAGACTGTGTCACCAGTGCGAGTAGAAACGTTCAATAAAATGTGTTCTTTTTTGGAATGGCTTTTTTCGGTTCACTTCCATGTCTTCAGAAAAGCCTCGAGGCTGGGGTAGGTGGCTTGTTCTTGAAAGCCTGAGGCTTTCTCGCTTTCGTTTAGGGCCAGGCCGGGAGCTAGCTCAGTGGGGCGGTATCCCCATGGGCCAGCTGGGCTCTGATAGCGAATCACTCCATCGGTATCGATCACATAAAGGCGAGATGGCCACGCGGCGTAGGCGATAGCTACCGGATCCGTGACTGGATCGGTCAGGGCGGGAAAGGGAAATTCATGTAATTTCACTGCGCGTCGACAGATATTGCGTTTCACTTCATTGGTTTTGGCATCAAGTGCTCTGGGAAATCCTGGGGGAGGGTCGCAGTCCCAGCCGTCGCTGGGGTGCGCATCTCGGATGTAGATGAAGGTAAAATTGAACTCGCTTCCATAGACTTGATGGAGTGCATTCAAATCGGCAGCATGGTCATAGGTCTGGTCACAGGTGAGGCTACCAAAGATCACGACTGCTGGTTTCTCCGCCCAGCAGTCCGCGAGCCGGACCTTTTCACCTGCGGCGTTTAGTAGGGCGACTTTAGGCGCTTTTTCGCCGATTTTGGGTGCGTTCTTCTCGCGGTATTGGATCAGGTGATGGGCCATCTCCATCGACTCAATGATCTGCCCAGCGTATTCATCTGTAGGAGGCTGTCGGCATCCTGTAGCAAGCGCAGCGACCAGAGCGGAGATCGCGACGACGATCGCGCTATTTTTGTTTTCCCTGGACGGATTTTTATGGTCTGTTTGCAAAGACATGGCACGCATACTTTTAGTCGAAGATGATCAGGACAACATCAGTCTTTTGACTCGATTGTTGACCCATCATGGGCATGAGATCGAGGTGGCGGATAATGCAGCCGCCGCTTTCGACCAGGCGCAATCTTTTTCGCCGCAGATGATCCTGATGGACCTCGAGCTGCCGCCTACGCCTGATACGCCACCTCATCCCAATGCTGGGCTAGATGCGACCCGCCGGATCAAGGCTGAGCCTAGCCTGGCGGCGATCCCAGTAGTAGCGCTCACCGCGCATACCATGGCGCAGCACCAGGAAAAAATCACCGAGGCGGGCTGCGATGATTTTCAGGAAAAACCGATTTCGCCTTTCCAGAGCCTGTTGGATAAAATCGCCAAACACACAGCGTAGAGGCAGTCGCTGCTGCTCTTTACCTGTTTTGCCCTTCGATGTTGGAGCTTCTCTCAGAAAAAGTCTCGGTAGTCTCAGTACTACTAGTGATCGGTGAGCTGTTGGCCCTGCTCACTATTGTGAATATCGTCATGTCCTCGCACTCGGCTACGAGTGCCTGGGGCTGGGGGATGGCAGTGGTCGCAGTGCCCTTTGTGGCTGTGCCATTTTATTGGGTGTTTGGGCGGGTCGAGTTCAAAGGCTATGTCGAGCGCAGGCGCGAGGTCCTACAGCGGCAGGAGGACCTGCTCGACACGCTCATCTCTACGCTAAAGCCGCACTATGCCCAGCTCACCGAGAGGCAGTACGCCTACGGGCACATCCTCGACACGCTCAGTGAGCGCCGCTACACGCAGGGAAATACCATATCCATCCTCGATGATGGCGTGCAGACTTTTGATGAGATCTTTGCCCTGATCGACTCGGCTCGTGAGTATGTGCTGGTGCAGTACTACATCATCCGCAATGACGAACTCGGCGAGCGGCTGCGGCAGGCTCTGGCTCGAAAGGCGGAGCAGGGAGTGCGGGTATATCTGCTCTATGATGAGATAGGCAGCTACTGGATCTCGCAGCGCTATCTGGCACAGATGAGGCAGGCTGGCATCGAGGTGCGAGCCTTTCATTCGACCCAGGGCAGGAGCAATCGCTTTCAGATCAATTTTCGCAACCATCGCAAGCTAGCTCTCGCCGATGGCGTGGTGGGCATCTGCGGCGGGCACAATATCGGCAACGAATACCTCGGCCGATGCGAGACCTATGGCACCTGGCGAGACACCAGCGTCAAGATAGAGGGCCCCGCAGCGATGAGTCTACAGATGGTGTTTCTCGAGGACTGGTACTGGGCGGCTCGCGAGATCCCCGAGCTGAATTGGACACAGCCTGTAGCCCGTGATGATGCCGATGGTATGACCACTATGGTCCTGCCTTTTGGGCCGGTGGAATATGTCGAGGGCGGCACCCTGTTTTTCCTCCATGCGATCAGTCAGGCCGAGCAGAGGCTGTGGATCGCCAGCCCTTACTTCGTGCCTGACTCAGGCATCGTCTCGGCGCTGCAGCTGGCTGCTCTGCGTGGGGTGGATGTGCGCATCATGGTGCCTTCGTGCCCGGATAAGTGGCTGCCCTATCTGGCGAGTTTTTCCTTCCTCAAAGAGATGGAGGCCGCTGGGGTGAAAATTTACCGCTATGGCGACGGCTTTCTGCACCAGAAAGTACTCATCGTTGACGATCAGATAGGCTCAGTCGGCACGGCGAATCTGGACAATCGGTCCATGCGCCTCAACTTCGAGGTGAACATCGTCGTGCTGAATGAAGCCTTTTGTGGGGAGTTAGAAAAAATGTTTCTGCGGGATTTCGACGAGTGTCGACTGGCGACCTACGCCGAGTACCGCCAGCGTCCGTGGTATTTTCGGATCGGTGTGAAGCTCGCACGCATGGTGGCACCGTTGTTGTGATCGATTTCGCGTCGCACCATTGCTTGCGCAAGACTCTCGCAAGTGGTTTACTTCTAAGAGTTATGAAGTTTTGGTGCCATTTGCTATTTATCTGCGTTCTTACCTCCGCGACGCTACTTGCTCAGGAAGAATACCCCGTCGCGACGCCGACGGATCAGCCAGATGTGGTGATCAGCCCTTTCGACCCGAATCGCCGTCTCGATGTGGCCGGGCTCGAGCCTGGTAGTCTGGCAGAGGATCCCATTGCTAAAAAGATCTTCCGCATCCCGTACTCCAATCCCACCCAGCGCTACTACGAGGAGCACGCCGAGCCGCAGCCAACGGAGCCCGAGCTACCGCCGCCACCGATTACCACGGGCTCAGATGAGGTGCTGCCTCCGCCGCCAGTGGACAATAAAGCGCCAACTCCGCAGCCAGAGGCACCAGCTCCATCGGGGCCCAATAGTCCATCGTGGGTGCCATCGAGTGGGCAGGTGCCGCAGGATTTGGTCGCTTTCCTCTATGCTTTTAATCAAAACAGCACAGTGAACGATCCCGAGGCACTGCTGCCTTTCTATGCCGACCGCGTGGACAACTATTTTGGTCGCAAGGGGATCAGTCACTCGACCATCCGCAAGGATCGCGCCACCTACATCGAGCGCTGGCCTCGCCGCGAATACATCATCGATGGTGCGCCCGTGCTGCTCGGGCAGAGTGGCAATACTTACGAAGTGATGACTCGCGTGCGCTACCGTGTCAGCAATGGCACCAAGTCGGCCTCCGGCGCAGTGTCGGATTATTTCAAAGTACGCCGAGGCTCAGACAGCTACCAGATCATCGACATCAGCGAGGCCAAGGCATCGGCCGCTCCAGCCTCGATTCAGCAGCAGGATAGCCAAAAACAGCAGCAGGAGACTCCTACTAGCGCGCCGTCCGATGCATCGACAGAGACGATCTATAGCCGCTTTGAGCGCGAGCAGATCAATTTGTTTCTAGATTCCTTCGCTGCCGCAGGTGAGGTGAATGATCCCACGGCATCTCTCGATTTCCTGCACCCCAACATCACCACCTTTTTCGGGATGAGCTCTCCGACCACGGAGAAAATCATCAAGGATAGGAAGGCGTACATCAAGCTCTGGCCCAATCGACGCTACTGGCTGGCAGAGAAGCCTATCATTACTCCGCTTTCTAGCGGCTCCTGGGATGTGCAGGCCAAGACAGGTTACGAAGTCCGCAATGGTGCCAAGACATCCAAAGGTGTGGCAGGCTCTACCATGCGCCTCACCCACACGCCTGCAGGGCTGAAGATCGCCTGGATCAAGAGCAAATAGCCTAGATTCAATAGGGTACAATTTTGACTGAATAGGGTACAATTTCAGCTCAATAGGGTCAAAACCGTGAAAGGCTAGGGGGGCGCACAAAATATCTCTGGATTCCCGGCGCTGATAAACACTACGAGGTGATACGAATAAATACTGATAGGCTTAAAGTATGACTACCGATTGGAAGCGACTAAGCCCTGAGAATTTTGAGAGACTCTGTCATGTCCTTCTTGAGAAGAGTGGCTTTAAAAATCTCCAATGGTTTGGCTCAGAAGGAGCTGACAAGGGACGTGATTTGGTGGGCACCTTATCGAGTAGCCCCCTACCAGGAGTAGAGCGACAGGAGCGGTGGGTGATTCAATGTAAGCGATATACTCAGAAAAGCTTATCGAAGAACGAATTATTAGAGTTGTTTGCATCAGCCAAAGAGCATCAACCTGACGCCTTTTTACTTATCACTACGAAGTCGCTTTCTGCGAATTTGAAGGATTGGCTGAGCTCCGTGAGAGATGATTACAGGTTCCAAATTCACCTGTGGGAAGAGAATGATTTACGTGGCCTCATCTACAAAAACAGAGGTGAGCTTACTGACCTGTTTCCTGAGATCCAAGGAGATGGGCAGCCTCTCTACCTTTACCAGATGAGGCATATGGGCATCCAAGTGTCTTGTAATGAATTTGAGGAGATCGTTTTATGGCACATGAACGCAAATTCTTATCGTGATGCCATTGAGGAAATGAACCAGTTTTTGAAGTATGTCCGAGAGAACGACTTTGAATTCGATATACCAGACGAATAGGATAACAATAAAGCACAGAACTCGTCGATCCGCCTCGAATTGACAGTTGATTGAGTGGCTAGGGTGGTAAATGGGGACATGGTAAAGGACATGGTAAATGTGGTAAATGTGGTAAATGGGGACAGGCGACTTGTGGCTCTTTTTAGGGATTGCGGATTGCCGCACGAATTGCCAACAACGACTCCGAATACAAATCATTCTTACACTAACCAACCCAGTCGCCGAACAATAAAGCTGGCTAAGCGGTATCCCGTCGTGTGTTGACAGCGCCAGGATAGCTACTACCATTACTCTGTAATCGAAGTGGCCCTACCGGATTTCGCTAGCAGGCCTCAAACGTTCGCCTGGAAATGAGTGGGAAAAAGGAAAGTGTTTTTATTTCTGCCCAGATTATGCTTACGGGGTCTTGCAAGTCCATTGAAGATAGGTTGGTCGATATAGAGAAACCTAGAGGTTTCAAATATGATATTGAAGGATTAGCTGATGATGTAGGACTCGCCATTCTTGTAGAGGAGACTGAACACTACCAAAAGTTTTCGGTTGTTCTCGGAGAGTTTCTGACTGCTCTTTCAGCGCTGAGTAGAGATGGGACTGTATCAGTTATTCAGGTGGCAGTGCTATTGCGATCTGACGTCGTATCGGCGTTCCTTGTTCCGTCCTCGCTTGCATCTGCATTATCGGATCTTGATTCTCCCTTGTTTATTTCTATTGAGCCCGCAAATGGAAATGGAAATATAAATGGGGGACAGGCGAACTGTAGAGGTGAGCGGATTGTGGTGTAGAAGCGCAAGATCCTCCGCTTAAATTGTTGCGAACTGGCCGAGTGAGAACAGTTCTTCTGTGTCGTTGGTACCAGATTTGGCTCGCCTACCCTTACCTACAGACAATTAGGGGGCTTAACTAGGCGCGGCGACGCGATTACTCATCTAGTGAAAGAAGGTATCACGTATCACCTGAGGATGCGGAGGCTTTTTTGTAGCGTTTAATGGGTGATGTTTCGCTTACCGCTGGCCAGCAACTTTGAAGGCTCAGTGCAATTGACTGATGACCTCTAATCGGAGGTCTCGTAGGCTGCACAGCCCTGACCAGTTGGCCCAACGCATCGGTCGAGCGCCTGTTTCCCGTTGCGAGTTCGGTGCGGTCAACCCACCTCGATGATCATCAAACACTTGATCGACGAACTCTCTAGAGCCGATAATGACTCCATCGGTGAAGTAGCGCACGCGATAGTGCATCACCTCATGGATCGGGAGACGGCCGCGCCGAGAGATTTCCTTATGGACAGACGCCTCTGTGATACCTCTGCGAGCTTTTATGCCTCGGCTCGGTTCCGCCTGTTGCTGTTGTCCGTTTTCGTATAGAAACTGGCGATAGTCAGCTGCTATACTCGACCATGAGATGTCTTTGCTGCCACCTCGGTGGCCATAGATGCTAGCTAATCCAGAGCGGGCTTTCCTATCCCCGCCGAGGGCAGCCGCATAACCGCACCAACGGTAGTCCTCTGGACGATCGACGATGCCTGCTCGGACAGCATTGAGATCGATGTAGGTCGATACCGCTAGCAATGCTCGTGGAGTGTTTTCCACTACCACACTTTTGAATCGGCCATCCCAGAGAGTTCCTTTACGCTTATACTCTTTGTTAATGTAACGAGTGATACGTTCCTTCACCTCTTTCATGAATTCAGAGAGATCGGCCCTTTTTTGCTCGAATCGATCGAGGATTTTTTGGCTATGGTAATTGTCTGAGCGTTTACGATCGAGCTTTTCGGCTGAGGCGAACTCAGATTCGAGGTCGCTGACCCAATCCGCGCGATACAAGACCTTGGCAGAGCGTATGATGCTGTCTTTGGAAAGCGGTGTCAGGGACTTCTGGCAAGGGATTCGAGCAAGGATATGCAGATGATTTGAGAGGATCGCATAGTTGATCAGCTCCACGCCTCTGAGCTCTGCGGCAGCGAAGATAATGCGCTGGATCCGACTCCGCCTAGCCGGAGTATCGAACAGCCAGGCCTGCCCCGCGCAGCGAGTGATGCAATGGTAGGCGCAAGCCTCTGGATCTAAGATCAGTCTCGGGTTTCTCATGATGTCGCGTGTTCAGTAAAAGGTTTAAACTAAAAATATGAACACTGCAATAAAATACTGTCACGAAATTTGGGTGGTTTAGATTGGTTTACTTTCCGAAGCCCCGAAGTTTCCATTTACTTTTCGCCTGTCCCCATTTGCATGGTTTGCACTCATGGCAGAAGCTGGATAGTAGTAGGGAAAAATCCCGGTTATGTAGAAATTAATGAAGATAGAATGGAGGGACTGTTGTTATGATGACGCAAAGCTCTCATAGATTCTGATTGGAATATTATCCAAACAGTGTTAATAAATGGCTCTGTTCGCGTTAGTTCGGGGTTTAGCTGTAATGCACTGGAAATCAAAAGGTAGTAAGTCTCCTGTAAAACAGTCAAAAGACTTAGTTACTTAGGGGATTTGTGACTGAAAAATTGCCTAAACTCCCCGCGCTAACGCGAACAGAGCCTAATAAAAACGCTTCATGACTCGACTTCCCTCTCCTCTGATTCATCTACTCCTGTTTTTTGTTTTGCCGCTAACAGCACTCTCCCAAACTTTAAGGCCTGAAATCCGAGAGTTCACCCGAGCTGCAGACGGGAAAAAACTCAAGGCCTTCATTGTTTCAAGTGAAAGCGGTCAAGTCACCATCCAGCTAGCAGGTCAAAAGAGGTTTACATTAGACTCTAAGATTTTTACAGAAGAAGATCAAAAGTACATCCGAGACTGGGAACTCAAAAAACTTGGCGTTCCATTGCGGAGTGATCTGGATACTCGCATCGAACCCGGAGCTTTGTTTAGAGTGGAAATTCCAAACCTAGAAAAAACGAGACAAGGCACGACTGCTGGTTTTGAAATCAGGATTCCAGAAAACTTCAATTATCCCGATCCCGTTCCGCTACTAGTCTACTTTTCTGGCGGAAAAGGTGATGACAAGGTCGCCCCAGCTATTCCGTTGGTTAATGAATCAAGATTTGTAATCGCAGCATTCCCCTTCCCTGAGTCTATTACTTCAGGAAAACTCTCCATGGCTAAAGCTGACGAAATAGGGGCTTTGCACGCCTACCACACCACTATGTTGTCTAAGCTCACAGAGATTTTGCCGAACATTCACTCTCATCACAAATTTGTCGCTGGCTCTAGTAACGGTGGGCACACCATAGGCAGCACGTTAGTCGAAGACCTAGAGTCATTTACCGACTTTTTCCATGGATACATTTTGTTCGAAGGTGGTCGCAGCCCGCTAGGGAAAGAGTTTCGCGGTGGCAAAGGCAGAGACAAAGTTTTCTTCATTGGCTGGGGTGAAGACAGCCCTTTCAAAAAGGACGTCCAGCAACTGATAGGTTTATACGAAGACTCCGGCCTTAGAGTATGGAAACAAGGTGTACCCAACACCGGACACGGAATGACTCCACAAGCAAAGGCCATGGTGAAAGACTGGATCGAAACCGTAGCGATACCAGAGATAGATAAAGCTCAGCGTTGAAGCTCCCCGCGCATTTATTAACTTTATCCAGCCTACCGGACCGACGGCTCAAGTAGATCACCCTTCCGGATAGAGGGAGACGTTACCCTCCCGCCCCCCCCCCCTGAGCCGGAGGTAAATGGGGACAGGCGAACTGTAGAGGTTCGATTATTTGTACGCTACCGGAGTTGAGACAGATGTTTTCTATCGATTCAGACCGCTGCTGAATGATCCCGTTGATGAACACCTCCTCGAATGTGAGCTAGCTTCGAGTTGCCCGTATATCGTAACCCACCAGAGACTTTCGCGGCGCGCGTGTTGCGCCAGAAATAAATGATACCGGGCTGTAATTTTCATACTGCTTCGTTGAGCCATATATCATAATACCGGCATTGGGGCTGTATTTGGTAATTTCGGTTTTGGTTTTTTGGCTTTTTTCGCCTGCTGCACAGGCGGAGCGGAAGGTCCGGATGCCGTAGGCGTACGGGCCTGTGGCGGAGCCTGTGCAGCAGGCGAGCGATCCACCCCATCGGGGCGTTGGCTAGCCGGTTTTGCTAGATTAGATAAAGTTTCTATTTCACTGTCTAAGGCGGCATCATCCTCGTGAGCTGCTACCTCAGCCTTGTACTGCTTGAGCGTATCAAACGCTTTCTTGAGGGCTTGTTCGACCCGATCACTGAGCTCAAATGGGTCTAGTTCAGTTTGGTTACGACGGATCTCAGCGGCTTTCTCTTCCGATAGCCTCGACCATTCCAACACCCGCTCGGCTGGGGTTCGAGGCTCGTCGTATTTCTTCTTATAGCTCCCGTCGACACGGGTTTTAGAGATCAGCTTCATCACAGGTGTAAATGGCGCCTGTCCCCATTTGCACCATTTGCACCATTTGCAGTCCACGACGACGCAGGTAACCTCGCGAACCTTGTCTGTGTTGACCCTGTCAGGATTTGGGCCACTTTATTTCTGTAATCGAGTCGAGGTCGCCCGCGAGGTGCCTGTTCTCATTCGTTCTACTGAGAATGATACGGCAAGGTGAAAAGTTTAAGCTGATGTTAGAGGTTGCCGTGAAAACGGTTCTAACCTCCCTTACTGAATCTTACGCGCCGAACTCTATTGATGGATTTGTCCTCATTGAGGCAGATGCATACTACAGTTGGGGATCTGCAATTCATCTCATCAAAGACAATCAACAATCCCCAATAGCATGCGAATGGTCGGGGTGGGGTGTTGGCTCCGAGGCATTTGATCAATTAAATCAATTTATTCAGGGATTTCACGATGACCTGTATGACGTCGAGAAACTAACACCGGAACAAATCGAACAATCATTTATGGATCTGACTATTGACTCACTATGTAGCCTAAGAGATCAGGGTTGCTTTGATATCCCGCCATTCTCGCCAGGTGTCCTGCTTGGAGTCCAGACCCACGATATGAGCCCTCAAGACCAGATACTGGAGATTTCTCGAAGATTGAACACCAATGAAAACCACGCTCGGTTGGTGGAGGCAGCAGAAAACTACTAATATAGAACACTGTGCAGTAGCCAAGACCCTCCTGTCGGAGCGGGCAAAGCTGGCACTCGACAGAGAGGTACGGCTATGTTACATCGTTCGCTTAGAAATATGACTTTGAGTTTGATGCCGCCGGATGAATTGATCGGTTCATGGTGGGTAGAATGTGACGATAACGACTATCTTGGAATAATCATTATAGACAGTAAGGGGAGAGTAGTGCTATTTGAGACGACCGATCGGAGACTCCCATTAAACGAAGTGATTAAATTGTGGTGTTCCGTTGATGATTCCAAGCTTTTACGTTTTAGCCCTTCTCCCTTCGGAAGAGCTTGGGTTAGGTTAGTCGCAAAAACAGATGAGGGTTTTTCTATCTTTACTGAAGGGAAGGCCTATCCGATGCGGAAGGCTGATCGCAGTGATTTTCCAGAGTGGCTCGATTCGGATTATGCATCTGCTATCGAATGCATGGTTGAGAAGGAGTCTGATTGCTAACATTGATAAAGCGAACAAGACGGAGAACTCAAGGGAATCCCTTGGGAGTTTTCGATGCTTTCCGTGGGGGGGGATTTCGTCTTTGGGTAAATGGGGGCAGGTGCTTGTGGCGCTTTTAGCCTAGGGACACTTCTGTCGACCCTGCCGGGGTCTGAGTTGTTTGTTGGATCGTTTTCCGGTGGTTTTACAACCGGCTATTTTCTGTCGAGTCTCCGGCTCTTTGGCGGAATGTCATTCGCTAGAGCGCACAAATCTTGGGTACGGCGATGTTTTATTCGGTTTTTCCGATTTATAATATTCGAATTATCTGTTTTACTAATTTACGATACCCCTGTTTGTTATAAGCCGTAACGAAATGAGTGATCCCAATTCTTCAATGCCAGTGCCAGTGCAGCTCACTGAGCAGTTGTCTTCTTTGACCGCCCAACAGAAGGCGTTTTTGGCTGGCTACCTGTGGGCTGAGAGCAATGGCGCTGCTAGCGCTGTCGTGGGGCTCCCTGCAGCGGCTGCGGTAGGAGGTGCACCCCAGCGCAGCATCACAGTGATCTCGGCCTCGGCTACGGGGAATGCAGCTGGCATCGCCAAGAAGCTGACTGAGAAACTGAAAAGCGAGGCGCTGGACGTCACTTTGACCAGCGCAGGTAGCTACAAAGCGCGTCAACTGGCCAAGGAGGACATCGTGGTGATCTCGACTTCGACGCAGGGCGATGGTGAGCCTCCCGAGGAGGGCGTGCCACTGCACAGCTATCTTTTTGGAAAGAAAGCACCCAAGCTGGATGGTGTGAGCTTCGCCGTGATCGGTTTGGGAGACAGCTCTTACCCATTATTTTGTCAGGCTGGCATCGATTTCGACACCAAGCTAGGCGAGCTCGGCGCAGAGCGGCTGATGGATCGGGTGGACTGCGATGTCGACTACGAAGCTGCTTCGGATGCATGGATCGATGCCGCCGTAGCCAAGCTCAAGGACGTGGCAGGTGGTAGCGGCGCAGCCGTAGCTGGCGCAGTCTCGGCAGTGGACACCTACACTCATGAGGAAAGCGCCTACAATAAGGACAATCCATACACAGCGACTCTCCTGACGAGTCACCCTCTGGTGACTGACAATGCCGGCCGGATCATCCAGCATGTCGAGATCGATCTCGATGAGTCTGGGCTACAGTACCAGGTCGGCGACGCCCTCGGTATCGTGACTAACAATCCATCGGAATTGGTCGACGAGGTGCTAGGGCTCTGCGGTTTGTCGGGAGATGAAAACATCGAGGGGCGCGCCGGCACAGCAAACATCCGCCAGGCTCTGGCACAGCAGTGCGACCTGAACCAGCTGACTCCAAAATTTTTGGCTGACTATGCCGCGACTGCGGGTAGCGATGATTTGAGCGCTCTTGTCGAAGACAAAGACAAGCTCCAGGACTTTCAGGCATGGACACCTCTAGTAGGTCTACTCGATGCTTACCCTCAAAAACTAGAAGCCCAGCGTCTCTACGATGGGCTCAAGCCATTGGCACCGCGCCTTTACTCGATCGCTTCGTCTCAGGAGGAAGTCGGCGAGGAGGTGCACCTGTGTGTGGGGCTAGTCGATATCGAGGCCAATGGCAGAGTCTACCATGGTAGTGCCTCTGGTCTGCTCAGCAATCGTCTCGAGGAGGGCGATGAGGTGCAGGTATTCGTCGAGCCGAATCCACGCTTTCGCCTACCCGAGAGTGGCGATACCCCAGTCATCATGATCGGGCCTGGCACAGGTATCGCACCATTCCGTGCGTTCATGCAGCAGCGAAATGCGGATGGGGCACAGGGTAGAAACTGGCTCTTCTTTGGCAACCGCAATTACCGCGACGACTTTCTCTACCACGCCGAGTGGATCGAATATCGCGATAGCGGACTGCTGCACGATGTGTCTCTAGCATGGTCTCGAGATGGCGAGGACAAAGTCTACGTGCAGGACAAAATCCGCGAGAATGCTGAGGCGTTTTGGCAAGCCATAGAGGAGGGGGCGCACATCTATGTGTGTGGAGATGCCTCGCGCATGGCCAAAGATGTAGAGCGAGCGATCCTCGATGTCATAGCCGAGCAGGGTGGCAAAGACGAGGACGACGCTGTCGAATATTTGAATGAACTCCGCGAGGCAGATAGATACCAGCGGGATGTGTATTAATAAGAGTATCTTTTAACCGAAATCTGTAAGGACTATGAGCGCCACTGATCAGGACCCAAAGCAAGCCAACGAGAATCCCGAACTTATTGTTCAGGGGAAGCTTGCCGATAATGAACGTTTAAAAGACGAGAGCAACTACTTGCGCGGCACCATCACCAATGATCTTGGGGATGAGCTGAGTGGGGGATTCCGCGGGGATAATTTCCAGCTGATCCGATTCCACGGCATGTATGCTCAGGACGATCGAGACATCCGCCCAGACCTAGTGGCGAGGAAGCTCGAACCGAGAAAGAATGTGATGCTGCGCTGCCGCTTGCCCGGCGGTATCATCAGCCCCGAGCAGTGGCTGGGTATCGATAAATTTGCAACCGAAAGCACGGACTACGGTAGTATCCGGATCACCAATCGGCAGACTTTTCAGTTCCACGGGGTGCTGAAAGAGAATGTGAAGCCGATGCACCAGTGGCTAAATCAATTGGGGCTAGACTCGCTGGCAACGGCGGGAGATGTGAACCGAAACGTGCTGTGTACCTCTAACCCAGTGGAGTCGCAGCTACAGAAAGAAGCCTACGAGTGGGCCAAGAAACTATCGGAGCACCTACTACCCAAGACACGTGCCTACGCCGAGATCTGGCTGGATAAAGAAAAGCAATTCTCTACCGAAGACGGTATCGAGGATGATGAGCCGATTTTAGGTAAAACCTATCTACCTCGAAAGTTCAAAACCACGGTGATCATCCCTCCGCATAACGATGTGGATATGCACGCTAATGACATGAACTTCGTCGCGATCGCTGACAAGAGCGGCAAGAAGCTGCTTGGATTCAATGCTGTCGTCGGCGGCGGGCTGTCTTTCACCCATGGGATGAAGCACACCTTCCCGACCACCGCTCATGATCTGGGATATATCCCGGCCAAGAAGCTGCTCGATTGTGCCGAGGCGATCGTGTCTCTGCAGCGCGATTGGGGTAACCGAGTCGATCGCACCAATGCTAAGACTCGCTACACCATCGCACGAGTCGGGCTGGAAACCTTTAAGGCAGAAGTGGAGCGCCGCATGGATCATCAGTTCAAGCCAGTGCGTCCCTACGAGCTGACTGAGCGAGGCGACCGTATCGGCTGGATCCAGGGCGAGGAAGGGCTACACCACCTAACCCTATTCGTAGAGAATGGTCGTCTGCTAGGTAAAAAGAAAGAGGGTGCGGCTGAAATCGCCCGCATCCACAAGGGAGATTTTCGACTCACGGCGAATCAGAACCTGATCGTAGCCGGTGTCGCCGAGGAAGATAAGGCAGAGATCGAGGCGATAGCCAAGGCTCATGGCCTGATAGCAGATACCACCGAGCAGCGCCAGCGAGCGATGGCTTGTGTGTCGCTGCCGACGTGTCCGCTAGCTATGGCAGAGGCAGAGCGATACCTACCGACTCTCATCGACGAGATCGAGGTGATGCTGAAAAAGCATGGCATGGAGGATGAGTACATCATCACTCGTATCGCAGGCTGTCCGAATGGGTGTGGCCGCGCGATGCTCGCAGAGATGGGCCTGGTAGGTAAAGCGCCTGGTCGCTACAACCTGTATCTCGGAGGTAACCGTGCCGGTACTCGCGTGCCCAAGCAGCATCTGGAAAATGCCACAACGGAGGAGATCCTAAAAGAGGCAGATACTCTGATCGAGCGTTGGTCGAAGGAGCGCAACGACGGCGAAGAGTTCGGCGACTTCGTGATTCGAGCCGGTGTCGTCAAAGAGATCCAGTGTAGCGCTACCGATTTTTGGGACTAAGGAGTCGATGATAGACCGAGCGATGGATGGGGAGTGATCAGTGTGGGCGTCATGGATTTTACCCTCCGCCAGCTAGAAGTGTTTCTCACCATCGCCAAGACGGGTAATCTGACGCGCGCCGCCCAGCAGCTACAGATGTCTCAGAGCGCGGCCAGTGGCGCTCTGAAAGACTTGGAGTCGCAGTATGATGTGCTGTTATTTGATCGTATCGGCAAGCGTCTGCACCTGAATGAGCAGGGCAATCAACTCAGGCCCCGTGCTGAGAGTCTGATGGCGCAGGCCTATGAGCTGGAGCAGAGCCTGCTACATGCCGAGGCTGTCAGCCAGCTGCATATCGGTGCCACCCTGACGATTGCCAATTTCCTAGCAGTCCAGATGGTGTCTCAGTACTTGGAAAAGTACGATGGCGCCCCCGTGTCGCTGGAGATTTATAATACCGAGCAAGTCGTCGAGAGGGTCCTCAACTACGAATTGGATCTAGGTATGATCGAAGGCGATGCTCATCACCCGCAGCTGAAAGTCATACCCTGGCGAGACGATGAATTGAATCTATTCTGTAGTCCCAGCCACCCGCTCGCCGCAAAAGGTACGCTCGATGATCAGGATCTACTCGATGCTAAGTGGATATTGCGCGAGCAGGGCTCGGGGACTAGGCAGACTTTCGATCGGGCGATGTATGGTCTGCTACCCAAGATGAACATCACCCTAGAGCTACGCGGCACAGAAGCGATCCGGCAGGCCGTGAAGCAAAATATCGGCGTCGGCTGTTTGTCTCGCTTGTCCTTAGACGAGGAATTCGCCCGAGGAGATCTAGTGAAACTCGATGCTCCGGATAGAAACCTCAGTCGAAAGCTGTATCTGATCATGCATAGTCAAAAGCATATCAGTGAAAGTCTGAATAATTGGTTGGATCTGTGCGATTGCAGCACCCAGTGAGGTATCGATGCCGCAGCGCTCGCCATTATGCAACGTAGCGGAAGATCTAAATCTTCCGTCAGCAGCCTATCGTCCGATGGCTTTGGAACTCGGCATTTTTAGAAATGCCGCTACACACTCGTAGCGAACACGGTTCGGCCCTTAGGGGGCGTCCCGGACCCGAAATGCTGACCTGATCAGGCTTTTGGGCGGCGCAAAACCAACTCTGAGAGTGCTAGCTCCAGTGGGTAATCAGTGGTCACTGAGTGAAAGCCGGCGCCCACTTGAGTGGCGATCTTCTTCAAACCATCGATATGAGCCTGTAGTCTTTCTAGGTAGCCATCTTTGGCCTGGGCGGGATTGATGTATAGCTGGTTGCCCGATTCGGTATCCTCAAAGTGGGTGGCTTTCTCGAAAGTGAAGTGGCGCTCGGCGGGGTCTAGGCATTGGACGAGGAGGATGTCATGACCGGCAGCGGCCATCATACCGACCTCGGCCTTCACTTTCTCCAGCGGCGCGAGGAAGTCTGAGAACATCACGACTAGCGAGCGCTTGTTGATCCTCTCGGCTGCGCCGCGCAGGCCAGCAGCGAGGTCTGTGCCTTCGCCCTCAGGAGCTTTCTCCAGCTCCACCATCAGTCGGCGCAACTGGCCGGGGCGATTGCGAGCGGGAATGTGTTGGTCGATAGCCTGATCAAATGTTGTCAGCCCTATGGCATCGCCCTGTCCCATCAGAAAGTGGCCTAGGGTGGTGGCAAATGTCGCAACGTAGTCGGATTTGGAATATTCGCCAGAGCCATAGGTCATCGAGCGGCTGCGATCGATCACGAGGTGGGCGCGGAGGTTGGTCTCATCCTCGAACTTTTTGATGTAAGCCCGGTCAGTGCGCGCCATCACCTTCCAATCGATAAAGCGCGGGTCGTCGCCCTTGGTGTACTGGCGGTACTCGCTGAACTCGACGGAAAATCCATGGTAGGGCGAGCGGTGGATGCCTCGCCAGAAGCCCTCCATCACGACTTTGGCGCGCATCTCCAGAGATTTCAGGCGCATCAGAGCCACGGGATCGATGTAATCGGCTACGGCAGGCATATCATGGGTAGGTTAGCGCGAAAATCGTGCATTTCTAGGCGTCACAATCCTCCAACTTAGGAAAATAGAACATGGACAAGGATTTGACCGGCACCAGGAAACTATTTAAGTATGCTTAATAGTCTGGAAGTCTTATCTTTTATCCAATACTTCTCCCGACTTTTTATGAGCCAGAAAACCACAAGTATCGATCTACCGCCACCTCCTCAGGAGCGTGGGCCAAAGTCTGGCAAGACTTGGCTCTGGCTGGTGTGTACGGTGGTCGCTCTTTCGGGAGGAATCGCAGCTGGTGTCTGGCTGGGCGGGCGTAGTCAGGATGCAGGGGATGGGACTGGCAGCCCAGAGGTGGCAGAAGTGTCTCAAAGCCAGGCGGCCCCTGAGGTGAATCAAACCGCTGTCGAAGCCCTGCTGAAGCAGGCTAGGGAGGCTATTAGCAAGGGGGATTGGGCGAAGGCGGGGGATTTTTACCGCTCTGCGCTAGAGTCAGACCCCGATAATGCTGAGGCCAAAGCCTCGCTACCACTGATTGAGCGGCGCTTATTTGAGGCCAATGGCACTTTGGTGGTCAATTCTGAGCCAGAGGGCGCTAGAGTCGTGATCGCGGGGCGCGAGCCGATGGTGACTCCTGCTGAGATCCCGAGACTACCAGTCGGCGAGATGATCCTGCGTATCGAGAAAGATGGTTTTCAGCCGGTGGAGACGGTCGTCGCGATCGTCGAAAGGGAGACCGTGCTAGTGCCAAAGATCGCTCTGCAGCCAAGTCAGGGAGGGCTCGAGCTGGTCAGTGAGCCGGCAGGAGCCGACTTTCGCTTGCTGCGAGTCGATGGTCACGAGCCGACTCTAGTCGATGTGGGGCAGACGCCGAAGAATTTTGACGCACTCGATACCGGTGTCTACGAGGCGCGGCTAGCTATCGATGGCTGGCCAGAGCAAGTCCACCGAGTGGAGATCGCTCATGGTCGAGTCGCAGGGGTATCGGCGGTATTTGCCAAAGGCGGGATCAATATCGTGTCCGACCCGATCGGAGCAGAGGTGTGGTCACGCACTCCTCGTGGGCAGATGATCCGCCGTGGTGTGACACCTCTCACGCTCACCGATCTGCCCCCTGGGCGCCATCAGGTAGAGGTCCGCTACCAGCAGTGGGCACCGATTCGTAGGACATTCGAGGTGCAGGGAAATATCACTCAGGATTTGGAGTTTGCTTGGGAGCGCTCCATGGTCAGCTTCACCAGTGATCCACCCGGTGCAGCGGTGTATCAGAACAAGCGCCGGATAGGCCGTGGCAATGCGGTGACTCCGTTTATCGAGGAGATCCCAGAGGGGGATTACCTCTTTGAGGCGCGCTACCCGCAGCTGGCCAGTGTCGCCAAGGGTGTCTACATCGAGGGCAGCGAGACCAATTTGGTCGATTTTCAGCTCAGCTATGGGTCGGTCTCCATCGAGAGTGAGCCTGCAGGTGCAGCTGTGGTGGCCAATGGCGTGCCTGTCGGGCGTACTCCGCTGAAGGATGCTGTGGTCTCGCCTGGTGACTACAACTACCTAGTCTCTCTGGAGGATCACAAAGCAACAACACTATCGGGCCGCGTGGAGCCTGGCGGAAGTCTGACTTTTTCGACCAAGCTGATACCGGATACCACCCCCAAGATCAGTCGAGATTTCGTCAACGGCGTGGGCCAGCAGATGGTCTGGTTTGGTCAGTTGGGTGGCTGGGTGGCTGCTACCGAGGTGACTCAGGAGGTGTATGAGAATCAGGTGAAGTACAACCCGAGTGACATAAAAAATCCCAAGCACCCGGTCAGCAGCGTCACGTGGTATGATGCCGCCCGTTTCTGCCAGGGGCTGAGTGTCAGCGAGGGCGCGCTGGGTAATATGCCGAATGGCTATGTCTACCGTTTGCCGACAGACGCAGAGTGGTCGGTCTTTTCCGGAGAGACTAGCCTGCGAGATGAGGTGACAAGCAAGTATCAGCGACAGCGCTCTGCGCAGCCTGTGGCTAGCACAGTGCCGAACAATTTCGGCCTCTACGATATCCGCGGCAATGTCGCTGAGTGGGTGGAGGATTGGTATTCTCAAAGAATTCTGTCACTAGCCCAGAGCGAGGGCTCGATCACCAGACAGGACTGGGTAGGCACCGATCGTAAGGTGCTACGCGGCGGGTCGTGGCTGCGCTCGACTAGCGCCGATCTCGAGGTCGCTTACCGTCGCGGTGCTCGGCCCACACAGAAAGACGCCAACGACGTGGGCTTTCGTGTGGTGCTGATGCCGAAGTGAGATCGAAACTCCTCCCACTGAAGGGCGCTAGAGCCGCAGAGGGGATATTTTTTGTGACTCCTCGTGTCTAGCTGAGGCTCAGACACTAGCAGAGGTTCCTACTTTCACTTGGGGAGCCGTTTTTGGGACCTGATTGATTGCCCGCTGTTGCTGTAGCCTCACAGGTTTTTGATGTCGATTTTGTAAGTCGTGAAAGGCCGGAAACGACAGTGGGTTTTGCTGTTCTGCAAATATTCGCGAAAACTTCATTTAATTATGATAAATCGCAAAATAACAATGGTAATTACTAAAAACTGTCGTTAATTATAAAAAATGAAAACTGCTATTGTAACCGGATCGGGAGGATTAATTGGATCAGAGACTGTAAAACGTCTGTTGGAAGAAGGTTTCAACGTAGTCGGGATAGACAACGACATGCGTTCGTATTTCTTTGGTGCTGAAGCATCTACGAAAGATTCTGTCGCTTCATTGGTGGATCTTTCAGACAAGTTCTCCCCTCGTGATATTGATATTCGGGATCGAGAGGCGGTCGAAGCGTTGTTTGCGGAGTATTCTTCAGATATTGAGATCGTCGTGCACACGGCGGCACAGCCTTCGCATGACTGGGCGGCCAAGGAGCCTCACACGGACTTTGGTGTGAATGCGACTGGCACACTGAACCTACTGGAAGCGACACGTGTGTCGGCTCCTGATGCGGTGTTTATTTTTACCAGCACCAATAAGGTCTATGGCGATCGTCCCAATACATTGCCTTTAGTGGAGCAAGAGACTCGCTGGGAAATTGATTCTGCTCATGGTTACTTCGAGTATGGGATCGACGAGGATATGTCGATCGATCAGTCGAAGCACTCTCTCTTTGGGGCTAGCAAGGTGGCTGCCGATATCCTGGTGCAGGAGTATGGCCGCTATTTCGATATGAAGACGGCTTGTTTTCGCGGGGGCTGTCTGACGGGACCAGCTCACGCAGGAGCTGAGCTGCATGGATTTCTATCGTATCTGATGAAGTGTGTCGCTACCGAGCGTCCTTACCGAGTTTTCGGCTACAAAGGTAAGCAGGTAAGAGACAATATCCATGCATATGATCTCGTATCGGCATTCATGGAGTTCTACCAAGCTCCGCGTGTAGCCGAGGTCTATAACATAGGCGGTAGCCGCCACTCGAATTGCTCGATGTTGGAAGCGATTGCGATGTGTGAAGAGATCACCGGGAATAAACTCAACTATACTCTGGAGGATGACAACCGCATCGGAGATCACATCTGGTGGGTGAGTGATGTCAGGAAATTTCAGCAGCATTACCCGAACTGGGCTTATCGCTATGATATCAAAGGCATTCTGACCGAGATCTACAACGCTGTCTCTGCGTAACTATTTTACCCTTTTTTTACCCTTCTCCTCAAAACATGAAATCCGAATCTATGCCTGTGGAGGTACTGAATACCAAATGCGAAATAACTGATAGTGCTCGTCTGACATCTGCTCTCGAAGAGGTCTGTAAGTCTGGTGCGCCAGAGCCACTGTCGGTTGATTTTACTAATGTCCATATCGTCGCGATGCGCTCTGTAGATGAAAAATTCTACGGTGAGACTTCGAAAGTCGATTGGTATGTGCCAGATAGCCAGGTGCTCACATGGGCGGTCTCGCTGATGGGTGGGCGAACCAATAAGAGGGTGTATGGACCGGATTTCCTCGATTACTTCGTGCGCCACGGCGACACTGGTCTGACTCACTACTTCCTCGGTGGCAATCAGGAGTGCCTAGATGCGTTGCTGAAGAACCTTAAGGAGGTTCAACCCGATCTGAAGATCGCCGGTTCTCGCAATGGCTATTTCGGCGCCGAAGATGAGGCGAGTATTATAGACGATATCAATGCCGCCAAGCCTGATATGCTGTGGGTGGGGCTGGGAACACCCAAGCAACAGCAGTGGATCAATGCCAATAAAGACCAGCTTTCAGTGGGGGCGGCATTGGCCGTTGGTTTCGCTTTTGATGTGAATGCCGGCACCAAGAAAGATTCACCTAAGTGGTTGGGCCCATTAGGTTTGAGTTGGCTGTATCGACTGATCATGGAGCCACGTAGGCTTTGGCATCGATATCTTTACTACAATTCAGTTTTCCTCGTGAAGTTGTTTCGTCAGTTTGTGTCGTCTTGCTTTCGCGGCGATACAGGCCGAAATAGCGTCGCCAGTGAGGCGACGATAGATCGAGTCGCGGGTGCTTAACTGAATGCAAGTGCAGTGCCGAAGAAGTTTAGCCCTCGGCGCTGATGGCCCCTCCGGCGCCACCCTGATAGCTGGCTAGCACCAGATCGCTCAGGTAGCTATCGGGATTTCGCACAGCCTCCGCACCGAGGTGAAAGGTGTGTCTGCCCGTGTTATTCTGGATCAGTTTCAGTCCAAACTGGTAGTCGCGAAACAGTTCGTCGCACACATTGAGAGCGCTTTGGTTGCGGGATTTGGCGATGGTATCGATCTCGGCGATGGCATCGGCCTCGAGCACGATTCTTACCCCGTGACTTTCCTCAAACTTCCGGCGAAAAGCGGTGATCTCGCCCAGTAGCTTCGAGTCGCCGATCTGTGCGGCTGACTCTAATAGGCGATTCAGAGAGCCACTGGGGTCGTCTACAGTATCGGCATCCACAGCCAGCTCGGTGATAGCGGTGCCGGGTAGCTCGAATTTGAAATTGCGTAGCAGTCGCTCGCACACAGTGATCAGTCCACGGGCTCCAGTCTTCTCTTCGGCAGCGAGCTCGGCTATGCTCTGTAGTGCGCCATCTTCGAATTGGGCATGAATACCGTAGCTTTCGAATTCTCGCTCATATTGGCGGATCAAACTGCCTTCGGAGTGTTTCATGATTTGGAAGAGATCCTCGGCTTCTAGAGAGTCGCAGACCACACGTACCGGCAGGCGCCCAATAAACTCGGCCTCAAAACCGAATTCCAAAAAGTCGCCAGTCGTCAGATGCTCGGCTGTCTTTTTGCTGCTGGTCAATACCGCCTGACGATCCTCGCCAAAGCCGATAGCACCTTTGCTGATACGGCGCTCGATGATCTCCTCGAGTCCGGAAAATGCTCCGCTGACGATGAACAGGATATGGCGAGTATTGATGGTGTCTTTGCTTTTGCCGCCCATCTTGCCCATGGTAAACATCGCCTGCATCTGGCTCTGGATATCTTGAGGATTGGTCAGCGGGACTTCGGTCTCCTCCATGAGTTTTAGCAAAGTCGTCTGAACTCCGCGCCCACTCACATCGCGTCCCATGCTGTTGCCGCGAGTCGCGATTTTGTCGATCTCGTCGATGTAGACGATGCCATACTCAGCCAGCTCCACATCGCCATCGGCTTTGCGCACTAGCTCGCGCACTAGGTCATCGACATCGGCGCCGACGTAGCCGGTCTCGGAGAATTTCGTGGCGTCTGCTTTTACGAATGGCACTCCGATCAGTTCGGCGATGTGTTTGATCAGATAGGTCTTTCCGCAGCCAGTGGGGCCGACTACGATGACGTTTTGTTTATTAAACTCCACAGCCTCGGCTGCCTCAGGATCTTTGCGCTGCAGACGGTCCAGGTATTTGGCGTGGTTGTAGTGATCGCAGACGGCTATCGATAGGGCGCGCTTGGCGTCATCCTGCTGGATCACAAAGCGGTCGAGATGCGCCTTTATTTCTTTCGGTATGTAGTCGAAATCAAAGATCGTCCGGTCTTCATCCTCCTCGGGTTTCTCGGTGCGTAGATCGTGGCCTTCACCGCCACCACTCGATTCCTGAGTGAAAGGATTGAAGCCATCACCGACGGTGCTGAATGAAATATTATCGCCGAAGCTGTTTTTCAGAAAATCAGTGAGCTTTTTCGATAGTTCCTCTGGATCTGGGAATGGCGGGTTGTTCTTGTGGTCGTCGTCATCGCCGCCGTTGCCGTCTTTTTTATCTGCCATGGTTGTGTGTTGAGTTGTTGGTTAGTGGGAATTTGTCTCATCGGACGAATAGGCCCGATTGAAACGATGGGTTATCGGTATCTCTGAGCCGCTTTCTCCAGTTCATCCGATACCATTTGTCTAAATTCAGGAGGCTCGATCGCCTCAGCCTGCGAGCCAAAGCCGAGCACCCAGCGCACGACATCCTCTAGGGCGGCTAGATCGAGAGTTAGTTCGATAGCTTCGCCACTTTCGTCGAGGTTCTCGATCTCTTGGCTGGGATGCCAGCGGCGTTCAGATACGATACGAGCGGCAAAGCCGGTGAAACGAATTTTCACCCGATAGGTCTCTCCGCTGGTCGTATCGCCCGCCCACACGCCGAAGCTACCGGCGAAGTGGTCCTCTAGGGAAAAGCCCTGGGGGCGGACGAATTTCTTTTGCGTCACGTTCACGCCTTTCATCCTCTGCACGGCGAAGGTGCGTTTAGCATCGCGAGCGAGATCCCAGCCGATCACGTACCAGCCGCCATCGACCTCAGCGAGGTGAAACGGTCTGACACGGCGCTTCTCCGACTCAGTGGAGTTGAGTTTGGTGTATTCGAAAGTGATCTCGCGACTCTCCAGTACGGCTTCAGCTAGACGGTTGAAGAGGAAGATATCGCGCTCGGTCATGCCCATCGATTTCACCGAAAAAGCCTGGTCCAGATCCGACCACGGGATGGTGACCTGCTCACTCATCGATGCCTGCAGTCTCTGAAAGCCGCTGCGTAGAGTCGCCTCGAGGGCTGAGCCGCGTAGGGGATCGAGAGCATTTCGCGCTAGGATCAGAGACACGAGGTCCTCTGCCGTAGTTTTGAGAAACGGAAACTCACTGACCGGGCGGGTGTAGTGGTAGCCGTGGTTGGCGTCGCTGTACTCGATGGGCAAATCCATCTCGTCGCGCATGAAGTTGATATCCCTCTGGATGGTTTTGCGATTCACCTCTAGCTCTTTAGCGATAGTTGAGCAGTTGGGGAAGTGGGTGCGGCTGACCATCTCGTGGATGCGCATCACCCGCTCTAGCGGGCGGCGAGTGCCTGCGGCTCGTTTGGATGATGATTGGTCTTCGGTTGTTATAGCGGTCGCGCTCAAAGTGAAGTGTGGTGGTTTAGCGGATTTGTTTTATATTCGTTTGAACAGGCTTTATCAAGGCTTATTACATTACTTTTACAAAGCTTTCCTTCCCAACTGCCTCAGCACTAGATAGCTTTGAGAGATATTGACGGGCTACAAAATAGCTGCATTTTTGCAATGGTGGCTTCGTCTATCATTCCTCAATCTTTCAACTTATGAAATCGCGCTGTTTTGTTCTTATCGCTAGTATTTTTGCCTTTGTTCCTTCGCTGATCTTAGCGGCGGGCTCGATCGAAGTAAAAGACCTGAAGGGCCGAGCGATGACTGTGGAGGTGCTCGCTTTCACGGAATCGAGTAAGAATGTGAAGATCAAACGAGTACCAGATGGGGCGATTTTCACGGTGAAGGCAGATATTTTCGATGCAGAATCGCAGAAAAGGATCGTGGAAGCGGCTCCGAAGGCTAGGGCCAATCTCTTGATCAAAGTGCCAGTGGGTCGCCGTCGCAAAAATGTGCCGGGCAGTAGCTACATGGAGACTCAGACGATCACCGCCAAGGTGCAGGTGGAGAATGACTCTCGAGATGTCGATATGACGGGCGGCAAAGGCACGATCTTTTTGATCGCGCAGCAGACCAAGCGTTTCGCCGACCGAGCAGAGAATTACGGAAAAGTCCTCGCCAAAGAGACTTTCGACATCAGTGTGGCCGCCGGTCAGGAGTTTGAGTACGAGTGTGACCCCGTCGTCACTGAGTATGATTCAGACCGCGATAGCACCAATATCGGTGGCTGGGAATACTATGGTTGGCTTTTGGTGATCCAAGACTCTGATGGCGATGTGCAATACACCGAGACCAACATCGGCAACCTCAAAAAAGAGACCGAGGATGATCCATCTGTGGGCGAAAATTACCTCTCGCTGCGCAAGGATCAAGAGATCGAAAAAAACCTGACAGATCGCTAATTGCGGGTGTAAAAGTGGGTGCTCCGCTTTCCTCTGTTGGGGAGCGCGATTATCACGAGATCACCCATATATGAGACACTCTGTCATTACCTTTTTCTTATCGGCTTGTGCGTTGTTCGGGCCTGCTCTGGCAGCAGACCGGCCAGCGCAGCCGAATGTCATCCTGATCCTGACCGATGACTTGGGGTGGCAGGATGTCGGTTGTTACGATGTGGATGAGCCTTGTCCATTCGACACGCCGCGTATCGATCAGCTGGCGGCCGAGGGGGTGCAGTTCATGCAGGGCTACTCACCGGCACCGACTTGTGCACCGACTCGTGTCGCGATACTATCCGGCAAACACCCAGCTCGCTCGCAGAAGACTCACGTGGTAGGGGGCAAGCCACCATCTCCCTACTCCGATCGCAGCCCTGTGATATCCCCATGGTACAGCGGGCGGATGCCAGTGAGCGACTACACGCTGGGCGAGGCGCTGCAGGACGCAGGCTATGCGACTGGCTGTGTCGGCAAGTGGCACTGCGCTATCAGTCACCATGCGTTTCCTCAGCCGCCGGATCACGGATTTAGTTTTTCGAGAATGAATCTCGGCGTCACTCGCAGGATGAACAATCGCCTGAAGGATTTTGCGACCGCAGATGAGGGCGATCCCTATCGCCTCGATGCCAATGGCTTTCCTCGCCATGAGAATTCTGAGGATGCGTTGGTATTTCTGAAAGAATCCAAAGCCAAGCCATTTTTCCTCTACTACGCCACCTGGCTGGTGCATACGCCCATCCACACTCGTAGCGAGCGATTGCTGAAGAAATATTGTGAGCGTATGGGCGTCGATATGCCGACAGATCCTACCGGCTGGCCTATCGAAGGGCAGAAAAATCCCTACTACGGTGCCATGGTCGAGACTCTGGACTATCACGTGGGCAGGATCCACGACTACCTCAAAGAAACTGACGATCCCCGCTGGCCAGGCCATAAGCTGATCGAAAATACCTACCTAATCTTTACCTCCGACAATGGAGGGATGGAGCGTGTGCCCGGAGAGCAGATCACAGATAACTACCCGCTGGATAAGGGCAAGATCAATGTGCAGGAGGGAGGTATCCGCGTGCCGTTGATCGTCATCGGTCCCGATGTGCCTGCTGGGAAGCAGTCGCACACTATTATCAATGGACTGGATTTTTACCCGACCATTCTCAGTTGGACGGGGACGAAGCAGGGCGCAGAGGTGCAGCTAGATGGTATCGATCTGTCGGCATATCTGGCCTCCGATCTCGAGCAGCGCCCCAAGCGCGATGAGATGCTCTGGCACTTTCCGCACTCCGGTATGCAGACCAGCCTACGCAAGGGGAGCTATAAGCTGACCCGCAACTGGCGCCAGTATCTAGGCGGTGCCAAAGGTCCCAAGCATGAGCTGTATCAGCTCTACGATGAAGAGACTGGCACGCAGCGAGTCGATATAGAGGAGGCGCAGAACCTCGCCGCTCAGATGCCTGAGAAGGCGAAAGAACTGGAGGCACTGCTCGATGCTAGGCTCGATGAGATGTCGGCTAGTCAGCCATTTTTGAGCCCCGACTTCACTCCCGCGCAGCCGGGTGCCGAGCATGTCGCTGTGGTGACCGATACCTCGCTCAGCGGTCAGACGGCATCCATTCATTTCAGCGAAAACGGCGCCAAAGTGGTGCGCGCCCAGATCATATGGACTGACAATGGTGGTGCCAAATACGAAGAATGGTATCGCCAGCCAGCCACGATCGATACTGACGGGCAGTCAGCTAAGGTGACTTTGCCCGAAGGCACCACCCACTACGTGTGGAATCTGGTCGACGAAAATCACTACCTCGTCAGTCACCCCAAGATGCGCACCGAAAAAGAGAGTAAAGAAAACTACTCGGTGCGTGCTCTCGCCGTCAGCGAGTAAAAAATGGTGCCTATGAAATTCGTGCTCTATTCACTTCTTTGGTTGGCACTAGTGTTTCCATCTGTTGGATGGGCTCAGAAAAGTAACAAGCAGACCGATCCCTACACACAGCCGTTTGCCAATCCGGTGGATGATCCGGCTTTGCCTCGGGTGTTGATTATTGGCGATTCGATCTCGATCGGCTACACGCCGAGAGTACGGACCCTACTGAAGGGGCGCGCCAATGTGCATCGGCCGACTACCAATTGTCGGTGGTCGGCTTTTGGTGCGGAGTACATCGGTGAGTGGCTGGGCGAGGGAGATTGGGATGTGATTCATTTCAACTTTGGGCTTTGGGATTGGTATGGCTGGTCGCAGGAGGTCAAAGCTACCCCAGAGAGCTACGCCGAGTCCTTGGATAGCATTGTCCGCCAGATGAAGGATAAATGCCCTGAGGCTAAGTTGATCTTTGCCATCACCACTCCGCCATGTGTCGAGGGTGAGAAAAAGGTCAAAATCGTGGTCACGGAACAGCGTGCTAAAGCATTCAATAAAGCGGCTCGAGAGGTGATGACTGAGCATGGGGTTGGGATCAATGATTTGTATGGTGCCATCGGTGATCAGCGGGCGAAGTATCAAAAGGGGCCGGACGACGTTCATTATACCGATCCGGGGCGCGACTTGTTGGCTGCGAAGGTAGCGGCTCGGATTAGTCTAGATCTACCTGAAACGACCTCCTCACCCTAAGTGGGTTAGTTGTTGGTTGGAGTCGATCGCCAGTCATTGGCTGGTTCCCTAAAGCCGCTGCAATAGTTTTGCGGCGGGAAATCGTCGCCTCGAAGGAGTTTGCGTCGGTGTATTCAGCGTAGGTAGGGTATAAGCTTATTGGCATTTCACGTGGGGTTTGTCATGATAGCTTTAATCAGGATTTTCCTATGCCCAGGCAGATACCCAAAAATCTTCCAATTATTGGTCGCTACGATCCGTTTGTGGCTTTTCATCTCACGCCGGAGGAGTTAACGGGGCGGTATGAGATCGAGTGGGAGCGATTCGAAGAGGATGGGCTTGGATTGAAGGCGGTGGCTGGTTTCTTTTTGGATAGCGGTGGGTACTATATGCTGGAGTATTTGCATCAAGCGCCACGGCCAGCTACGGTGGTTTTGCTCGCACACGAAACGGAAAACCCTGAGGAGGTAGTTGAGGGGATTTGTGTGGATTTCGGATTCACTTCTGCTGATCTCGAATGGGTTTCGCCAGAACTAAGATTTTCTAATTTCGAGCTGTATTGTCAGGACGATAATGGGGTAGAGTTTTGTGTGGGGCGGTTCCCGCTTCGGGCTGATGCTGTGGCAAAGATGCGCGAATTGGCTGCGGGTGGGCATAAGCAGTTTTATGAAGTCAGGAAAGCGGCGGATAATTCCCTGTCCCTAGGCTTGAGTGATGAGGGGTTTACCAGTGAAATAGAGAGATGACGACGCAAACTAAGGTTGGGACGATTGGGGCAGGTTTGATTTCTCTTTTATTTATCGTGCTGGTGATTAGGGGCACATCTAGTCCTCTCATTAACACCTATGATATTAATGAGATTAACACGATGGCTAACCTGAAAACGGCGGTAACGACCTTTTATACAGATTACCGGCGTATGCCAGTGGATAGCCATGAGCCTTTTGTTGATCTAAGGACTGACAAGGCTTTTATGCGTCATTTGTCGGAGGAAAGCCCGTTGAATCCTAGAGGCACGGTCTTCTTTGATGGTGGGACGGCCCAGTTCTCTTCGGAGAAACAGATTTGGAGGAATGGCGTGGTTTCAGAAGGGGACCGGTACGGTGAGCTAGTCGATCGAAACGGTAATTACTATCGTTTGCGGATTCGCTCGCTCATAGATGGAGAACTTGGATTGCCCAGCCCTGAGACAAATGAGACGGTGGCAAAGCACGTCTTAATCTGGTCCGCCGGTAAAGATGGCGACTTTGATACTTGGAAAGACAATATAAAGTCGTGGGACTATTAGGTAGCGGAACTCCCCAGAGTTCCTGAACTGGCTGAGCGCTAATAGCCTGTGAGCGTGGGTAGATAGAAAGGAGGATTGGGATCCTCCTCTACTACACTGTTTATGCTGTAGCGGAACTCCCCAGAGTTTCTGAACTGGCTGAGCGCTAGTAGCCTGTGAGCGTGGGTAGATAGAAAGGAGGATTGGGATACTCCTCTACCTCTCACAACCCACTTCCCAAAAACTACGCTATCTCCACCCGCTGTCCTGTCTTCGCGCTCTCGTAGATCGCGCAGATCAGTGCTACGGCTCGTCGAGCTTCTTTGCCATCTACCGCTGGAGGGCGGCCTTCGCGGATGGCGGCCACGACGTCTTCGAAGTTGAGCTGGTGTCCGGCGAAGTTAATGGCTGAGGGATCGTTGGCTCCTAGGCCGGCTTCGCCTTCGCTATCCATCATCAGCTGACTGCGGACGTGGTCGTCGGCCTCGGGGACGGGCTCCTGGAAGTCCCAGACGCGGAAGGCTTCGTCGACGAGGAAGGCTGAGCCTTTTTCGCCGCACACGTGCACCTCGGCAGGGTGGCCTGTGGATGACCAGCAGGCTGTCGATGCCTGTAGCACGCCTCGGGCGCCGCTCTGAAACTCGAGGATGGCACACAGGGTATCTTCTACCTCGATATTGTCGTGGATCAGGCAGGCGGACGTGGCTGAGACAGCTTTCACATCGCCTGCGACGTAGATGAGCTGATCGATGGTGTGGATGCCTTGATTCATCAGGGCGCCTCCGCCGTCGAGAGCCCAGGTGCCTCGCCAAGCACCGGAGTCGTAGTAGGCCTGGTCGCGATACCACTTCACATAGGCATCGCACATGGTCAGTTGGCCGAATCTGCCGGCATCGGCAGCTGCTTTGAATGCCTGAATCGCAGGCTGGAAGCGGCGATTGAATATACCGGATAGTGTCACCCCATTTTCCTCGCAGGCGGCGATCATCTGGTCGATGCGCTCAGGAGTGACCTCGAGAGGCTTTTCGCAGATGACGTGTTTTTTCGCAGCAGCAGCTGCTAGAGCGGGCTCGAGGTGGGCTCCACTAGGTGTGGCGATGGTCACGATCTCTAGCTCGGGATCGGCGAGGAATTGATCGAGATCGGTGTAGCCTTTGCCGCCGTGCTCGGCGACCAGCTGGTCGACAGCCTCCTGGCGTCGACCGTAAAACGAGTGAAGCTCGCCGTCGGCCATGGCTTTGATGGCTTCTGCGTGAAAGTTGGCGATCATGCCTGCGCCGATGATTCCGAATTTCATGTGATGGATAGATGGACGGTGGAGATGGGATTGTACCCTATTGAATGAAAATTGTACCCTATTGAAAATGCCTGCAATGGCACCGCTAGGTGCCTCACGCAGAGGCGCGGAGGCGCGGAGGCGCAGAGCAACGTGGATGAGAAGTAGGGCGGCTTATGCCTCAGATTTGTTGTTATTGATAATGAAACCTATGGTGCCGATGATGAAAAGAGCGATCAGTGCATAGACGCCGATTTGTCCCCACTGTCCCTTCGCCCAGAGTACTTTGATGGAAGCTGCCGCTGCCACGATGGTGGAGATGGTCATGAGCACATTCCAAAATAGGCGTTTGCCACCTGTGGGCATATTATCGCCGAGCACTTTCTTGCTGTTCATCAGCAGGAGAAAGGTGAAGTAGGCGATAGGTAGCAGGCTACCACCGATGACGGAAGTGGGCACAGCCAGAGCAGCTTTAGAGGCACCACTCCATAGCCAGATCGGGCCGAGGAAGCCGCCGATACCCGCTATGGTCGCACCTAGGAGATGGATGTTTCTGTCGCCTGGTTTGTTAAACATTTCGCAGAAGGTGAATCCATTGATGAGCATGAGGATGATGATGGTGGAGACAGCCATTCCTATCACACCTATACCGAAGATGAGCTGAGCGACGGTCTTGCCTGCCAGAGGCTCTAGTGCTGCGGCTAGCTGCTGGTTGTCGCGCTTCACGAGGGATGCCGCCAGCTTGCGGTCGGCTAGAGGTAGAGTCTTGCGCTTCTCGGCGAGTTGCTCTGGCGATAATGCTGCAAGAGCGTCTACTCCTATCTCTTTTCCGATGCGGCCGTCGATCAGGCTGTTGTAGCTCTTCTCGAGCTTGGCATTGACCGTGCCATCTTCGAAAAGAACATCAGCAGATTTGGTGTGAAACTGAGATGCTGCGGCGATGACCACGCAGCCTGTGGCTAGGACAAAAGGAATGATCAGGCCGATCGATAGATCAAAAATAGCCAGTTGGCGATGGTGCTTGCCCCAGCGCTTTTTCAGCATGGAGTAGGGCAGCAGGAAGGTCATATTGATACCCACGGCAGTGGCAAAAGCGGCGATGATCACATCGAACTGCTTGGAGCTGATGACACCCGTCCAATACTCGGCAAAACTACCTGTCGCAGCGATCGGCTCAGCAAAGGTCGGAGCCGGCTGGTTTAGCATCTTTAAATTCGGGATGAGTCCTTTAAAGATCGCTCCCCAGTCGAGAGCGCCAGACATCGTGAGGGATACGACCACTCCGAAGAAAGATACCACTACGATACCGACGAGGATCTTTAGGATCAGCTCGAATAGTTCGACACCCTTGCTGCCTTTTCCGTAAAAGAAATTAACCAAGAGACCGATGGCCAGCAGAATGATGCCGCAGCCCCATACGGGAATGGCGCCACCGCCCAGGTTTTGCTGGATCGCTCCTGTCCCTAGGGCGAACTGGGGCATACACCACACGACATTGGCCATGAGGGTCGCGATGAGCCATGCCCAGCCGAGCACTGGAGAGACGTGGCGATTCACAGAGCGGAATGGGCGATCGCCGGTAGATAGAGTGACGTAGGCGATCGCGCTGAGCATGATCACACCCAGCACCATGGCGATGGGCTGTAGCCACATCAAGTTGTAGCCCATAAAGCTACCGAGAAAGAGCGCGCCGCCGAGCGACCCACCACCCAGTGTGATCGCACCCTGTAGCCAGCCGGGACCGGATTTCTTGGCGTAGTAGCCGTAGCGTCTGCCGATTCCCTGCTGATTGATCTCGGCTAGCTCAGCTGCCTCTTGTTCGATACTTGCGTCACTCATATTGGGTCCGATTGTAGAGGGATGCTCACCGGGGTCAAGGTAGGAGGTGGGCGCATATCAAGACTCGAAGGCATGCTAATATCAGTGGTGATCCCGACGCTCGACGAGGCGGAAAATCTCGGCGCGACTCTGCAGCAGTTACAGGATAGCGCCGTGCCGCTGGATATCGTGGTGGTAGATGGAGGCAGCCGCGATGCGACGGTGCAGATCGCCCGGCAGACGGAAGGTGTACGAGTGGAGCTGTGCGAGCAGCCAGGTAGAGCCCGGCAGCTGAATCTGGGGGCACGATGTGCAGAGGGCGATATGCTCCTCTTCCTCCATGCCGATACACTGGTGCCGACTGAGTCGCTCGAGGTCTTAGCACAGATCACGACAGGCCAGCCAGAAGTGCAGGGGGGGAGTTTCGCGCGATTTTTTGATTCCCCATTGCGCTGGCTGCGCTGGACATGTCTGCTCGCGAGATGGCGCTCGCAGGTATGGGGGATCTATCTCGGCGATCAGGGTATCTGGGTGAGACGACAGCTTTTCACCGATCTGGGAGGCTATGATGAGAGTCTTCCCTATGCTGAGGATTTGGACTTTTCACTGAGAATGCGGGGGAAAGGTGTTCTGAAAACCATCACTCCAGCGGTCCTGACATCGGCCAGGAGATTCGATCGTAGAGGGGGCGTGAGACAGACGTGGTTAGATATGAGACTGGTCTTAAAGTTTTTACAAAAAAGGACTCAATATTGATAAAATGAACCGAAATAGAATATAAATATTCAATAAATGACAGAAAATATGGATATTTAAAAAAGTTTAACCTTTTTGCTTGCAAAAGTTTTTATGAAAATTAGTATGGTTCCAGAAACACCCAAAATACCATTTTTATGAAAAGATTAGTTGTTGTAGCAAATGATTTAGAGCGTTCCGGCAAATCCTCCATTGCCCGCGCAGTTCACCACCACCTAGCTAAAGAGTGTGAAGTCGATAGTCTGTTCGTCACTTCTGACGAGAATGATCTGTCTGATGATTTTACCGGTGAATACTGGGATCTCGATGAGGCCATGCCTGCAGGTCCAGTGATCGACGCTCTAGAAGAGTCTGAAGCAGTCGTCGTAGACGTGCACACTGGTGGCGCTCGCAACTGGGCTGACCTTTGCAACAACATCGATATGGAAAATATCCTCGCTGACCTCGGCGCGGAGATGACTTTGATCGTGCCAAACACTGGTGGTGTCCGCTGTAATGAGGAGATCATCGACATCGTCGAGCTTTTCGCCGACTCAGCCGACTATGTGATCGCTCACACCAATGTAGACGATCGCGACGAGACCAAGTGGAAGGGCAGCGAAGCTGAGAAGGCGACTCGCTACCTCGGTTCACTCGAGATCGAGGTGCCGACTCTCACCGACGACCTGCAGGCAGCTCTGGATAGCGCCGGTCAGGATCTGAGCAAGGCCCTAGCTAATGCTGAGAATCTGCCACGTTTCGCGGAAGTCCAGGTCACTCAGTGGCTAGAGGACGTCTCTCGCAGCTTCGAGGCCGCTAGCGACTACATCGTAGCCGATGCTTCTGAGCTGGCTCTCGAGTATTAAAAGATAAATCATTTTTGCATCCTGTTTTACCAACCCTAAAACACATAAGAAAGGCTCCCCTTCGGGGGAGCCTTTTTTGTTTTTTGGTGGGATGAGGAAAACTGGGGTTTTCCTCTACGGCGAGAATGATTGGTAGTGGAACTCCCCAGAGTTCCCGTCTCCTAAACGCTTGGGCTATTGTGGATAGGAGGAAAACTGGGGTCTTCCTCTACGCGCGGTGAATGATTGGTAGCGGAACTCCCCAGAGTTCCCGTATCACCTTGCAAATGCGCCTTCTTTCATGAGTGGATAAACACGCCAGAAACGTTCCCAAAAATCATCTTGGTATGGTGCTAACTCTGGGCAGCCGGGTATCACACAACCTTGGTACGGGTAGGAATCGGAGTCTTGCGATTGAACGAGTCCTGCTCGAATTGGGTTTTGAAAAACGTAGTTTACCAGCGTTTCAAAAGTGTTCTTTTTTCTGCCCTCTGCTCTCAGGACATTGTCGAAGCCTTGTTTTTGTAGTCGGAAAACACTTCCTTCCAATAACAGAAGCTGATTTATTCTCGCTCTGAAAAACTTCATGGCTTTGAGCTGATCGCTCTCATCTCGATAGCCCATGGCTATGAGATGCAGATGATCAGGCATCCACACATAACAGGGGACGAGGAGCCGGTAGAGATAGCAGGTGTGGATGAGGCTCTCGCGGAAGTCTCGGTGAAACCGTTCATTGAGGAATCCGGTTTGACGCTGATCGATCGTCATCGACCAATGCACGACCGCATCTGCCTGATAGTACTCGGGCTCGAGGCGACGGAGGTGTGAGTGCTCCTTTATCGGCGACTCACTTTGGGATTCCTCCATTGCTTTTTGGGTGGAGGAAAACTGGGGTTTTCCTCTACTGAGTGACTATTCTGGTAGCGGAACTCCCCAGAGTTCCGCCCCACATTTCTTAGCCTACTTCGCAGCAGCTGCCTCGAATGTCCGAGTCGCAGCTTCATCGGCTGTCAGGACATCTGCAGAGACAGGACCGAAAGTCACGGCACCAGTGGCGGCCCACTCGGCTCCGCGCTTGAGGGTCTCCTGAAAGGCGATACCAGACATGGCTTCGGTGCTGTGGCCCATGGTGTTGTGCACGCAGCGGCCTTTGCCATAGTCGATGACCATGATGATCGGCTCGTGCTCGCCAGACCCACGGGTCTCGGGATCGGCGTAGGCAGAGGCGAGTACGGTGACATTCTCTGCAGGGCCGCGGAGCTTGTCGTAGAGTTCATCTTTGGCTTGACGAAACTCTTTTGGCAGTCCTTTCATGATCGGGTGCTCGGGATCTTGAGAAGTGAGGAGAAAGGCGTGCTGAGAGCCGTGGCCACCACCACGGCCTGCAGTGGTGTCTTTGATCCACTCTCCGTCGCGAAGACGGAGGTAGGGGCCAGACAGCTCGGAGCGCCCACCCCAGCCACCTACGGCGATCATTTTGTTGTATTCTTTCCACTGGGGGAAGGCATTGTCGGCTGCGTGCACCGAGACGAAGCCGCCGCCACCGCTCACATAGGCTTCAAAGGCCTTCTGCACTTCAGCAGGCCAGGTCTCGCCATTGTAGTTGGATACCACCACATCGTAGTCGGCGAAGGCTGGGCGCCAGGCATCCCATAGAGGTCCGCTTTCTTTCTTGATACGCTCGGAGTCTGTTTGCCACTTCTTAAAGGCTTCGACATATTTGGCCTGGGCTGCCTCGTCTTTCTTATCTTTGGGGCGGCGCGGTGCCCGTGGCGGCGATGGTGGGGATGTCGAGACCGATACATCGAATCGGCCGGAGTCCTCCAGAATAGCCACCATCAGTGGCGTGGTGGTCTGCCAAGAGTGGTTATTCTGTCCGTCGACGATCAGCAGTTTCAGTTTGTCCTCGGCAGAGAGGACTGATTGACCTGCCAGCATGGCAATGGCAGCTGTCACAGCGAGTATTGAGCGCTTCATAATTTTTTAATAAGAAACGCAGCCTATACCGTGCTAGCTAGAAATGAAAAGCCTGCAATCGCGGTGCTTGACTTGCCTTTTGCGCCAATGCTTGCAGCTTGGGCGTAGCTTTTAGACCGATGTCAGACTCTTCTACTTCTTCTACCGAGACAAAACAGCCAGAGTTTCGAGGTGGTTCACCCACTTCGGGGTGCATCATTCTGGTGGCGATCATCGTGATCTTTGGTGGTTTGGGTGTTCTCTACGCCTTCACGTTTTTCTATCAGAAAAATGCGATCGAGGGTTTCACCCAGGATGCACCGGCCGAGATCGCTGTCTACGAGCCGACGGAGGCAGAGGCCACTGCGGTGCGGGAGAAGCTATCCGCCATCGAGGCCTCGGCAAAGGCGGGCAAAGAGGAGCGCTTCTCGCTATCGGCGACCGACCTGAATACCATGATGGCGACCTACGAGATGCTCGAAGGATTTCGGGGCAATACCCTAGTCGATGCGATCACTGAGCGAGGCGTCGAGACGCGCATGACTCAGGCCATGCGCAAGCTGCCACTGTCTGGTAGACAACGACATCTGAATGCCACGTTTATCTTCAAGCCGGAGCTGCTCAAACGAACGATCTCGCTGCGTGTCCGCGATATCGTCTCCGATGTCGGCACGATCCCCGAGCAGTTTATCAGCAACTACGACACGATCGGATTTTACAAAATCGACCCCGAGAATCCGCACATCAAAGACATCGTGCCCAATCTGAGCCGAATCTATGTGGAGGGCGATCAGGTGATCATCGAGACGGGTACGCCGGCAGAGGATCCAGAGCTGATCGACTATAAGTAGCAGGAAGCCTGCTGAGAATTGGCTTTATAAAATTATTGAAATTATGGAAATTTTTATTAAAGTTTCCATATGCCTCCAGTTCAGACTTTTGCTCAAAGACTAGCTCCTGCCAAACGCGCAGCCTATCGCTCTTATCAGAGAGCGCTTTCGCCTCTCGTGGCAAAGGCCTTTAGCGGTCGTGAGCGTGCAGCCTGTGGCCTGTTCACTTGCGATGAGTTCGATGCAGACACTTTTCTCCGCGCTACGATGCAGGGCTACTTTGTGACTAGCGATCAGGGCAGTGTGCAGTACAACTCTCCGGAGCAGCGCTATCACATCCCTGTCCAGGACTATCATATCCCGAAGAATCTGCGCCGAGCTGTGAACAAGAAGCTTTTCGATATCCGCTGGGACACCGATTTGGCAGGCGTGATGGATGGCTGTGCTGCCACTCGCAATGACAGCTGGATCATCGATCCGCTGCGCGATGTGCATATGGAGCTATTTGATCGTGGCATCGCTCACAGCGTAGAGGCGTGGCAGGATGGCGAGCTCGTAGGTGGCTTGTTTGGCTTTGCGATCAACGGTTATTTCTCGACGGAGAGTGTTTTCTATAAAGTGCCCAATGCCTCGAAAGTAGCCTGCTACTACCTGCTCGAGCACTTAAAAAATAGAGGCTATCTGATACACGACGTCCAGATGCTGAGTAATCTCTCTGGCCAGCTCGGGGCTGAGCCGTTGGGGAGAAAGGAATTTCACCGCCAGTTGTTCACTTCTTTGACCACGGCGAATGTGAGCTTTGGTGCGCCAGCCCCTATACTGGTGGATCCAAAGGCGTCTCATCACCAAGTACCTCAGCCCTGCGAGACAGAAAAGCGCAGGGTAGTGGTGCAATAGTCAGCGATCTGGTATATCGGTGAGCTTTCGCCGATGTCTTCGAAATCACCTTGTTGCTCGCCTAGTTCCGACTGCTCCGCGCCTCCTACTGCTGCTGCGGAGCAGAGTACTGTACCGCAGTCGAGTCGGGCTGGCGATCGCAGTGGTATGGTGGAGATACCGAGCGGCTGCTTTGCGATGGGGGCCGAGGGCTCAGAGACATGGGCGGCCGATGGCGAGGGCCCAGTCCGCGATGTCACGCTGGATTCATTCTGGATCGACAAGACCTGCGTGACCAATGCCGAGTTCGAAGTGTTTGTCGGGGAGACGGGCTACCAGACCGAGGCGGAGAGCTTTGGCTGGTCGTTTGTGTTTCTCTACGAGATCCCCAAAGGCCATCGCAAATCCCTACAGCAGAATACGGTGGATGGCCTGTCCTGGTGGATCAAGGTACCGAAGGCTGATTGGCGAAAGCCAGGTGGACCAGGCACTAACATCAAAAAACTATCATCACATCCCGTAGTACATGTGAGCTGGAGAGATGCTATGGCCTATGCGCACTGGCTGGGCAAGCGCCTACCGACTGAGGCCGAGTGGGAGAAAGCCGCTAGAGGGGGGCTCGATGGGGCTCGCTACCCGTGGGGCGATGAGCTGACTCCACAGGGCAAACACCGCTGCAATATCTGGCAGGGGCGCTTTCCCGATGTGAATACGGAGGATGATGGCTATGCCGCTACAGCACCTGCCAAAAGCTTTCGCGCCAATGACTATGGGCTGTACAACAGCTCTGGAAATGTCTGGGAATGGGCCAGTGATTGGTTTGATCCGAACTGGCATAGGACCGCCGATATGACCAATCCCCAGGGACCTGAGACGGGGCAGGCGAAAGTGATCCGAGGGGGCTCATTTCTCTGCCACGAGTCGTACTGCAATCGCTACCGAGTCGCAGCTCGATCGGGCGCTACGCCTGATACATCGACCTGTCACACGGGCTTTCGTTGTGCGATGTCATAGCACTCGCGATGGCGCATTCGTCGATTTTTCTTAGGATTGGCAAGAAACTTGCTTCTCCCTGATGTAAACTATGGCGATGCCGGAGCAACGTTTCGATCAATTCCAGTCTCTGCAGCAGCAGCAGACGATAGCCCCCCAGATGCAGCAGAGCCTGCAGCTGCTCCAGGCTCCTACACTAGAGCTACGGCATCTCATCCAGCAGGAGCTAAATGCTAATCCTACCCTAGAGGACGAAAGCCAAGATGTGTCGCTGGAGGAGGTATCGACTTCAGATGAGGATGAGGAATTTGATCGCGAGCTGGCTGAGCTCTCTCAGCTAGATGAGGAGTGGCGCGAGTACATGGCCCAGGCGCGTGTGGCCAAGCCGAAACGCGATGATGCGGATGATAAGCATCAATTCATGATGGACTCCATCATCGATCCGATCACTCTGCAGGAGCACTTGCTCAAGCAGCTCAACTTTTCCCCAGTGAGTGGCGAGCAAAAGAAAGTCTGCGAGATGCTGATCGGCTCGATCGACGAGGGCGGCTTTCTACAGGTCGATCTCGAGGAGCTGTGTTTCGACATGGGTATCCCATTCGATTTGCTGGAGGATGGCCGCGGTATCATCCAGTCGTTTGATCCCGTGGGTGTGGGTGCCGAAGATCTGCGCGATTGTTTGCTGATCCAGCTCGAGCGATTGGGCAAGCATCACAGTCTCGAGTATCAGATAGTCGACCACTATCTCGATGATATGGCTCGCAAGCGCTACCCGCAGATAGCCAAGAAGTTGAGCGTATCTCCGGAGGACATCACGGTAGCGGCGGAGTTTATAGCCACGCTGGACCCACGCCCCGGCAGTCGATTTGCTTCGTCTAATAATACTTACGTGGTGCCGGATGTGTCTATCGAGAATGTCGGAGGCGAGTGGATCGTGGCTCTAAATGATGAGCAGATCCCTAGGCTACGTATCAGCCCTGCTTACAAGGAATTGCTCGCATCGAATGATGGTAAGTCGGCCAGAGGCTACATCCGCGATAAGATCAAGTCGGGTAAGTTTGTGATCAAGAGTATCCACCAGCGGCAACAGACTATCCGTGGTATCGCCGAGCAGATCGTAGCTAGGCAGCGCGAGTTTTTCGATATCGGCCCGTCCAAGCTCAAGCCCATGAACATGGCTCAAATCGCGGAGGCGATCGAGGTGCACGAGACCACTGTCAGTCGCGCTGTCGCTGGTAAGTTTGTGTCCACACCTCATGGGGTATTCGAGATGAAGTATTTCTTCACCACTGGCTATCAGAGTGAGGATGGCGAGTCGATGAGTAACACCAGCGTCAAGCAGGCGCTGGCCCAAGTCGTGGCAGAAGAAGACAAGAAAAAGCCGCTCAGCGACCAGGCATTGGTCAATGTGATGGGCGAAAAAGGCATCAAAATCGCTCGGCGCACCGTCGCCAAATACCGCGAGGAGCTAAACATCCTCCCCAGCCACATGCGGCGGACTTATTAGGGGGACATAGGACGGGTTGGAATATCTTTGAAAGAGCTTACGACAAAATTCGGTCGTAGTCAGCATGGGAACCTATGAAAAACCAGACGATTGTATCATCGTCTTTTATTCCAATCGCTCTGTAGCTATTTGTCACCCTAGCGGACCAGTAAGGGCCGACTTTTTTGAACTGAACGGATGGGTGGTCGTGATCGGATAACCACAGTCGATACTGCTTGATTGCCCGACGTTGGATCTGGCTTGGCAGCTGATTGTACCCATCCCAAAAGCTCGCAACCGCTTTACTCTGCATCGCTAGGGAATGGTGTTGATTTCCCGAGGCGGTGTTCTGCTAGAGCCTGTTGTGCGATCGCATCCAGCTTGCCTGCTGCGATGTCAGATTCGATCTGTTGATCCCATTTCTCATTTAGCGTCTGGGATAATCTTTTTGCTAAATCGTACTGCTGCTCCTGGGGCAGACGTTCGATGGCTTCTTCGATCTCCAAAATACTAGTCATAAGAACAGATTATCACTAGCTTCAGGGAACATCAAATAAGAAGAATGGTCTTCAAGTATCCGCTCATCTTCTGGTAAGGTTTCTAAACGTACCCTTATGCAGATGGTTCGTTTTCAAGTTTTCATCACAGTCGCCCTAGTTTGGCTCAGCAGTGTAGCCGCAGCTATGGAGGGGCTTTCGCCAGAGCAGCTCGACTACTTCGAGACTCATGTGCGGCCTGCATTGGTCAAATATTGCTACGAGTGCCACTCGGTGGATGCGGGGGAGTCGCGGGGCGGCCTGTACCTCGATACGCGCGAGGCGATGCGCGAGGGCGGTAGTAGTGGCCCTATCTTCGATGAGGAAAAGCCTGAGTGGAGTCTATTCGTAGATGCTATCACTTGGGCGGATCGCGACTACGAGATGCCGCCGAAGGAGAAGATGCCCGAGGATGTGATCGATGCGCTGGTGAAGTGGGTAGAGATGGGCGCACCCGATCCGCGCGAGCGCGAGGTCTATGTGGCCGAGAGCACCATCGATATCGAGGCGGGTAAGAGCCACTGGGCCTACCAGATGCCAGTGCGCCCTGCGGAACGGTCGATCGATGCTTTAGTAGAGGCCAAACGCCGCGAGGCAGAACTGAAGCCCGTAGCTGCAGCCGATCCGCTATCACTACTGCGGCGTCTCACCTTTGACCTGACGGGGCTGCCACCGACACCGCCAGAGGTCAAAGCTTTCTACCGCGACTACAAGGCAGATCCCGCGGCTGCTTATCAGAAAAAAGTCGAGCAACTGCTGGCCTCGCCCCAATACGGCGAACGCTGGGGGCGGCATTGGCTAGATGTGGTGCGCTTTGCTGAGTCATCCGGCACGCTGAATATCGTCTATCCCTACGCGTGGCGCTTTCGCAACTATGTGATCGACTCCTTCAACGAGGACAAACCCTACGATCAACTCATCACCGAGCACCTAGCCGGGGACCTACTGCCAGCTGCCGATGACCAGCAGCGCCAGAAAAACCTGATCGCTACCGGCTACCTAGCGCTAGGGCCCAAAAAGCAGAACGAAAAGAATCGCCAGGTCTTTCGCATGAATCTGATCGATGAGCAGATCGATACCACCACTCGGGGATTCATGGCTACTACAGTAGCCTGTGCCCGTTGCCACGATCACAAATTCGACCCGATCGCTACGACGGACTACTACGCTATGGCCGGTATCTTTAGTAGCACCGAGACACTGTGGGGCACAGTGGCGGGTAACCAAAATCACCGTACCTCTGAGCTGCTGCCACTACCGATAGCCGATGCCGGTATGAGTCGTGAAGACCAGGGGAATCTTTATGAAGAGACTCAGGCGAAGCTCAAGGAACTGGTCGCTCGTAATAACTACTTACGAGGACGGCCTAGCAATACCGGTCTAGGTAATAAAGGAAGCCAAAAGGGAACCAAAGGAAAAGGTAAGGGCAAAGGAACTGGAGGTGGCGGTAAGGCCAGTCCAGAAGAGCGGCAGGCGCTGATGGAGCAAGAGGGCATCGAGAAAAAAGACCTAGTACGCCTGAAACAGCAGATCCTCCGCACACAGAGTGCTCTGAGCTTCCTCAATCCCGATGGCTCGGCCAAGACATTTGCTATGGGCGCGCGCGAGGGCTCAGTCGGAGATGCAAATGTATTGATCTCTGGCGATATCAATAAGCCTGCTCAGCAGGTCGAGCGGGGTTTCGTAGAAGTGATCGAGGTGGCAGATGCGCCCAGTATCGCATCGGGTGCTAGTGGGCGTCTCGAGCTGGCCGAGTGGATCACCTCCGAGCACAATCCACTGACATCTCGTGTCATGGTCAATCGTATCTGGATGCATCTCACCGGTAAGCCGATTGTCGAGACTATGGATAATTTTGGCTTCACTGGTCTGCCGCCCACCAATCCGGAGCTACTCGATTATCTGGCGATTCGCTTTGTGGAGAATGATTGGTCGATCAAAGCCATGATCCGCGAGATCGTGCATAGCGATACTTATCAGCTAGCTTCCACCTACGATGAGACCAGCTACGCTACCGACCCCGCTAATGAGACTCACTGGCGTGCCAATGTACGTCAACTCGATGCCGAGGCGCTGCGCGATCAGATGCTGGTGGTGAGCGGCCAGCTAGAGCGTCAGCGCCCAGATACTTCGATTGCCCATGAGCTAGGCAATTCTCGCCTGGGTCGTGGGCAGGATGCTGTGAGCCCAGATAGTTTCGATACCTCCACCTTCCGCGGCCGCTCGCTATATCTACCTGTACTGCGCGATGCGTTGCCAGATGAGTTGGGGCTCTTCGACTTTCCCGATCCGCAGGGTACCGTAGGCCAGCGTACGCCTACCAATGTGGCTCCCCAATCGCTACACCTCATGAATAGCGATCTACTACATGTGAACTCGGTGGCGATGGCTAAAGTCCTAGAGAAAAATTTTACCAGCCTGCGCGACCAGGTGAGCAATGCCTACCTACTCAGCTACAGTCGCCCAGCCACTGCGAACGAGATCACTATGGGTGTAAAGTTCGTCCAAAGCTTTGATCCCGGTGATCTGCCAGCACCAGAACCCGTGGCCGAAAGTGCCTCCGTCGGAAAGGGCAAAGGCAAAAGTAAAGGTGGCAAAGGCAAGGGCCGTAAGGGAAAAGGCAAAGGTCGGACTAATCCTGAGCCTGAGGCGGAAAAGGTAGAGGAAACGCTAAGTGCTCAGCAGGTGAAGCTAACCGCCTTTTGTCAGGCTTTGATGATGAGTGCCGAGTTTCGGACCATCCATTGATGGTAAATTGAATAGGGTACAGAAAAAATTGAATAGGGTACAATAGAAACTGAATAGGGTACAAATCGAATATATAACCATGCCAGCCTACCAAAATCACCTATCGCGCCGTGGAGCTATACAGACGATATCGACCGGTCTAGGCGGTATCGCGATGAGCGCACTGCAGTCGGAGCGGGCGATCGCAGCCGCCGCCAATCCGCTCGCAGCTAAGCAACCGCACTTTCCGGCGCGAGCGAAGAATGTGATCTACCTATCGATGCGTGGTGCCCCGTCGCAGGTCGATACATTCGACTACAAGCCGGTGCTGAATAAGAATCACGGCAAGGAGGGCAAGTACGGTGGCAAAAAGTTATTTGGGTCGCCATTCGAGTTTCGCCAGCGCGGTGAGAGTGGGCTATGGATATCGGAGCTATTCGATCAGGTAGCCGAGCACGCCGACGACCTGTGTGTGATCAATGGTATGCATGGCGATAGCTCGAATCACCAGCCGGCAGTCACGGCTACGCATACCGGTAGTCTCAACTTTATCCGGCCATCGATGGGTGCGTGGGCGCTGTATGGATTGGGCAATGAGAACACCAACCTGCCAGGCTACATCATCCTCGGGGGTGGCCAAAAAGGGGACTACGGTAGTGCCTTTCTGCCTGCCTATTACCAGGGCACGATGATCGGCGGTAGAGGCGAAAGTGAGGGGCCACCACGAGTGCCTAACATCCGCAACACTCGCATGGATGCCAAAGCCCAGCGCCAGCAGCTCGACTTTGTGCAATGGCTCAATCGCAATCAACTGCAGCGCGATGGTCACTCGCCCATCACCGAGGGGATGATCCAGTCTGCCGAGCTCGCCTACCTCATGCAGACCTCTATGCCCGAGCTGCTCGACTACGAGTCGGAGAATGCAGCGACCCTAGAGTCCTATGGTATCGGTGGCGCTACCGATAGCTTTGGCAAAAAGTGTCTACTCGCCCGCCGTATGGTCGAGCGAGGGGTTCGCTTCGTCGAGCTGGTGCATGGCAACTGGGATCACCACGCTAAGCTTAAGGAAAGCATCACTAAAACCAGTGGCGAGACCGATCAGCCGATCGCTGCGCTACTCGCCGATCTGAAGCAGCGCGACTTGCTGAAAGAAACCCTAGTCGTCTGGGGTGGCGAGTTTGGCCGTACCCCACAGGGGGAGGGCGGCGATGGCCGCGGGCACAATAGTAAAGGTTTTACCACCTGGATGGCTGGCGGCGGAGTGAAAGGTGGTATGAACTACGGCGCTACCGATGAGTATGGCTACGAGGCAGTCGAGGGCAGGATGCACGTGCACGACTGGCATGCTACGATTTTGCATTTGTTGGGGCTAGATCACGAAAAGCTGACCTATCGCTATGCCGGTAGAGATTTCCGCCTGACCGATGTACACGGTAGCGTGCCGCAGGAGATTTTGGCGTAGCTGGGGAGCAGGGCATGGGTAGGGGGCTCGGGTTGCCGGGCGGCTGAAGGCGCGCCCCTCCTTGAGCTCGAAGGTTGGGTTGAGTGCAGAGACTCCCGTCAAGGAGCGGCTGCCTTTAGCTGCCGGGCAGGCTGAGCCGTCGTGCTTGTGTAGCGTGCTCGGGTTGCCGGGCGGCTGAAGGCGCGCCCCTCCTTGAGCTCGAAGGTTGGGT
>JAHDID010000038.1 GCA_020630975.1 Verrucomicrobiota bacterium | reverse complement strand
ACGATGATGTGGTCATCGTGTTTTCGAATGGCGGCTTCGGTGGCATCCACGACAAACTGCTGGCGGCTTTGTAACAGGACATCATCCAGGTAGGCCGGCAGCGATTAGTGCAGCAGTGATTGGTGCGGCGCTCTGCGGCCTGCGCGATCCACTCATCGCGCTGGATACGACCTGGGAATGAGATGATAAGCGATTTCTCGTTGGGATCTTGCTGTATCTATTATATCTTCCGAGGTATGTCTGAAAATCTTGACTCCCTAAGAAAAGCAGTCGCTGTTTCACCAGATAACCTGCCTCTTTTGCTAATGCTTGGTGATGCATTGTTAGAAAATTTTATAGGGGAGGAAGCTGCGGAAACATTTGAAGCAGCTTTAAAAGTTGAGCCGTCTAGCCTGCCTGCAAAATTAGGTTATATTCGAGCACTCGATTTTTCAGGAAAGGTCTCTGAAGCTATTCTACGCCTAGATGCGCTGTGTGAAGAGCATCCTGATTCTGGTGATGCCTTTCTGTTATCAGCGAAGTTGCACCTGAAGGAGGTGAATGGTGTAGTAGCTAGGCAGCGGTATGATAAAGCTATTTCTCTCGACCCTGAGCTAGTAGACGTTAATTTATTGAAGCGTATAGAGCAGGCGGGTGGCTCCCCTCCTCCAAAGACAAGCACACCAACTCTCGCGTCAGCGAACTCTTGGCAAGGCGGTGCCTACGGTGATCAAGAAGATGATGATGACTCTGACAGCCTCGATGATCTCCGGCTAGATTTTTTGCAGAAAGCAGACATCGGATTTGAAGATGTCGGAGGGATGGAAGAAGTGAAAAAAGCTATCCGAATGAAGATTCTGTTACCTCTGCAACAGAAAGAAATTTTCGAAGCTTATGGTAAGAAAGCAGGCGGCGGAGTCCTTCTTTATGGTCCTCCTGGTTGTGGAAAAACATTGATTAGCAAGGCTACTGCGGGCGAAATAAATGCAAATTTTTTCTCTATCGGCTTACATCAGATTCTTGAGATGTGGATTGGTAAAAGCGAGCAGAAGTTGCACGAGATTTTCGAACTAGCCCGCTCCTCGAAGCCTTCCGTTTTATTTTTTGACGAGATTGATGCTTTGGCTGCGGACCGGAGGGATATGCGTGGGTCTGCTGCTAGGACATTGATTAATCAATTCCTCTCTGAACTTGATGGTGATCAAAGTAATAACGAGGAGGTCCTCGTTTTGGGCGCTACTAATGCGCCATGGCATCTCGATTCAGCCTTCTTAAGGCCTGGTCGATTCGATCGATTGATATTTGTTCCTCCCCCTGATGAACCCGCTCGTAAAGAAATAGTAGAGGTGATGTCGAAAGGAAAGCCTCTTCACAATCTGGATGTCGAAGGGTTAGCAAAGAAAACCAATGGCTATTCAGGAGCTGATATTAAGGCTGTTTTTGATCGAGCAATCGAAGCCGCATTGGAGGTTGCGATGGAGTCTGGAGAGATTGTTCCTGTATCTAATCGGGATATTTCAAAAGCACGAAAACAAGTGAAACCATCTACCGCTAAGTGGTTCGAAAGCGCGAAAAATTATGCGCTCTATGCGAACCAAAGCGGTTTCTATGATGAAGTTTTAGAGCACCTAGGATTAAAGAAATGAGTGACGAGATATCAGCCGATAAAATGCGGTTAGCGGAGATGCTTTGTGCATCTCGCCGTTATGATGAAGCAGCGGCACTATTGATGGAGGTGCTAGCTACAGATCCCGAAAATGCTTTCGCCCATTATCGAATGGCAACCACGCTTGATTCGATGGAAGGCAATAAGAAGCGAGAGGCTCTTGAAGCGAGTGAAAATGCGATAAAGTACGATGCGGAGGAATCGCATTACTTTGCTTTACATTCTCAACTATCAATCGACCTCGATAAGGTCAAGCAAGGGCATGAATCGGCAGATCAAGCGATAATCTTAGATCCAGATAATGGCAGCGGCTACATAGCGAAAGCGATTTGCTACATGAAGCAAAATCAGTGGTCGAATGCAGAACAGCAACTACGCACTGCTCTAACTTTAGATGCTGATGATGAAGCAGCAGGAAATCTGTTGGCTCACGTACTCCGTATGCAGAACAAAATGGCTGATACGGAGCAGACGATTGATGGGTTGCTTTCAGATAATCCAGAGGATGCCTATGCGCATTATAACGCAGGGTGGGCCGCCTTGCAGAATAATGACAGTTCAAAAGCTGAAGAGCACTTTTCTGAAGCTTTACGACTAGACCCAGAATTTGATCCAGCTCGGGAGGGCTTGATTGAGAGTTTTAAAAGTAGATCGGCGTTCTATCGAGCTTACCTGCAATATTGCTTCTTTATGCAGCGATTTACAGACAAGGCGGGTTGGGCAATTGTAATTGGTCTACTCGTCGGTGTGCGCGTTGGTAGAACCCTTTTGGAAAAACTTCACCCAATCGCAAGTACCGCGTTGGTAGCGGTGTATTTTATATTTATTTTGTGGGTCTGGCTCGCCTCAGGGATTGGCAGCTTGTTTCTTCTTATGGATAGGAGGGCTCGCCTTGCTTTGAAGAAGTCAGAGAAAATAGAGGGCATTGCTGTGGGGGGCGCTTTTGTTGTTGGGTTGGTTCTGGTATTTGCTGGATTGTTAATCGGAGCGGTAGGCGTCTCATTTACCGGTGCCTTTTTGGCTCTTTCTGCGATGCCTGCTTCTTTGACTTATACCAATCCATCAAAGTATGGAAAGATCCTGTTTGGTTCGATAACCGTTTTATTCTATCTAGTGCTGTTGGCATCCGCTGGTAGCGCGGTAATGAATGGTGGTGGTATTTCTGAGGCTATTGCTAGTTTGTTCTGGATTGCAATGCTCGTCGCTATGGGCTGTACGTGGATAGGAAACATTCCAAAGTTGAGGCAACCTAATTACTAAAAAACCGCCACCATGTGAATGGTGACGGTTTCTTTGAGAAAAGTGGTAAAAAGTAGGGTTTACTTCTTCCTATTCGGCTTCTCACCGCGAGCGAGCTGTTCACTCTGGCTTACCCAGTCATCGCGACGGATGCGGTCTGGGAAGCTGAGCTGCTCTTGAAACTCGTCGATGGCGTCGTCTGGCCAGTTGGCGATCTGCTTGAAGCGATACACGCCGAAGTCGTGTAGCTTTTTCTCGAGCACGGGGCCGACTCCCCAGATATCTTGGAGATTGTCTGGGTTGGCAGGGGCGCTCTTGTAGACGATGCCGAATGGTGGACGGATCTCCACGTCTTCGCCTTCGAATTCGCTGTAGATCACTTCGTCGAGATCTTCACTAGTGACTCTTGCTGCGCCGACATTGGTGCAGCGGCTGGTCAGAGCTAGCTCTTCGCACTGCTTGATCCACTCGTCGCGCTGGATACGACCTGGAAATGCGATGATCTGGTTGAAAGACCAGACGTTGTATTCATTCCAATCAGCGATCTGCTGGAAGCGGAAGACACCGCGATCGTTGAGAGTCTTGTTTAGCACTTTGCCGACGCCTTTGATCTTGGTCAGGTCGTCTGCACAGTTGGCCTCGGACTGAAAGAGGATACCTAGATCTTGGTCGGTGCGGATGTCCTCGCCAGGGTACTTCACATCGAAGCCCTCGTAATCATCCATAGTCGGCTTGTTCTCTGGCTCCGGTTCTGGCTCGAGATTGGCGCGCTCGGACTCGAGCTGGACTAGACGCTGGGCCTGTGGGATCCACTCCTCGCGCTGGACGCGACCTGGGAACTCGAAGCGATCACCAAAAGCATTGGCATTGGCATCGCTCCAGTCAGCGATCTGCTGGAAGCGGTAGACACCATCATCATTGAGGCGACCTTCGATCACTTGCCCGATGCCAGAGATCTCGGTGAGATCGTCGATCTGCTCGGGCTTCTCGGAGTAGAGGAATCCGAGGTCGGCATCCTGGCTACCAGCTGCATCGTCTGCGCTGGCGAGACAGCTGCTGCTAGGAGCGAGCTCTGCGGCTTGAGCGATCCACTCATCGCGCTGGATACGGCCTGGGAATGCGATGATCTGGTTGAAAGACCAGACGTTGTATTCATTCCAATCTGCGATTTGCTGAAAGCGATAGACGCCGCGATCGTTGAGAGTCTTGTTGAGCACTTTGCCGATACCTTTGATCTGAGTCAGGTCATCTTCGCAGTGGGCTTGTGCCTGGAAAAGCACGCCGAGATCCTCGTCGGTGCGAACATCTTCGCCCGCATACTGGGCGTCGAGACCTGCGTAGTCGTCTAGGGTTGGCTTGTTCTCTGGCTCTGGTTCGGGCTCGAGATTGGCGCGCTCCTCTTCCATCTGGGCAAGGCGCTGGGCCTGTGGAATCCACTCCTCGCGCTGGACGCGACCTGGGAACTCGAAGCGATCACCAAAAGCATTGGCATTGGCATCGCTCCAGTCAGCGATCTGCTGGAAGCGGTAGACACCATCATCATTGAGGCGACCTTCGATCACTTGCCCGATGCCAGAGATCTCGGTGAGATCGTCGATCTGCTCGGGCTTCTCGGAGTAGAGGAATCCGAGGTCGGCATCCTGGCTACCAGCTGCATCGTCTGCGCTGGCGAGACAGCTGCTGCTAGGAGCGAGCTCTGCGGCTTGAGCGATCCACTCATCGCGCTGGATACGGCCTGGGAATGCGATGATCTGGTTGAAAGACCAGACGTTGTATTCATTCCAATCTGCGATTTGCTGAAAGCGATAGACGCCGCGATCGTTGAGAGTCTTGTTGAGCACTTTGCCGATACCTTTGATCTGAGTCAGGTCATCTTCGCAGTGGGCTTGTGCCTGGAAAAGCACGCCGAGATCCTCGTCGGTGCGAACATCTTCGCCCGCATACTGGGCGTCGAGACCTGCGTAGTCGTCTAGGGTTGGCTTGTTTTCTGGCTCCGGCTCGGGCTCGAGATTGGCGCGCTCCTCTTCCATCTGGGCGAGACGCTGGGCCTGTGGGATCCACTCCTCGCGCTCGATGCGGCCTGGGAAGTCGAGTTTTTTGCCAAAAGCGAGGGCATTGGCATCGGACCAGCCTGCGATCTGCTTGAAGCGGTAAACCCCATCATCATTCAGGCGACCTTCGATGACTTCGCCGACACCGGAGATCTCGGTGAGATCGTCTACTTGGTCGGGTCTGCTGGAGTAGAGCACGCCAAAGTCATCATCGGCATGGACGGACTCGCCAGCGAATCCTGCTGTGGCGGCGGATGCCTCCGCATCCACCTGTGACTGTGCACTAGCGATAGCGGCATCGAGATCGAAGTCTTTGCCGCGAGCATCGAACCAGCGTTGCACCTGAGCTTTGTCTGCAGCGGTCATAGCGGCCAGAGCTGCTGCGCTAGGGTAGCCGAGGCGACTGAGCTCTGCAGCATGGTCGTCTGATACGCCGTCGATAGCGCTGCGGCTTCTGCCGCCGTCGTAGAAAGCGAGGCGATCCGGAGAGCCGTCTAGCTCGCAAGCGTTCATGTAGAGCTCTCGCTCGCCTAGGTGCCAGTCATCCTCCTGGGTGGCGTCGATACCTTTACCGGCGCGCCATTGGCTGAGTTCGGTGGCGCGGGCGCCTATCTCCGCCTCTGTCGGGATGCGTGGCCACTCGTCGACATCGGCACCTGCTCCAGCAGCGCCGCCGTCGGCAGCAAAGCCATAGTCACGATCGCCGTCGCCATCGGACGAGCTGTCTTTCTGGTATTCCCAAGTCTCGTCTGCGCTGTCGTAGTTACCAGCAGTGGCGAGGCCGAGAGCTGCGGCTGGGATGCCGTATTTTACTGATATCCCAGCGGCTTTTGCCTGATCTAGGCTATCGAGTTGATCAAAGTTGTAGATGCCAGCTTGATTTAGCTTGGCGGCGGTGTGCACGTCGATGCCATCGCGCTCGGTGAGGTCGTCGACTTTGTCCGAGTGGAGGCCTAGGGCTGCGCCGGGTAGGCCGTATTTGGCAGCGAGCTCGGCACGGGCGGCATCGTCGAGACCATCGAGCTGGTCAAAGTTGTAGATACCAGCGGCGTTGAGCTTGGCTGCCGTATCGGCATCGATCCCATCACGCTGGGCGAGATCGTCTGCTGCGAGGCCGAGTGCGGTGGCTGGGATGCCGTACTTCGCGGCGAGCTCGAGGCGGCGTGCATCGTCTAGGCCATCTAGCTTGGTGTAGCTGTCGATGCCGTCGGCTTTGAGTTTAGCAGCGATATCGGCGTCGATACTGTCTCGCAGAGTGAGATCGTCTCCTGTGGCGGCGGAGGCTCCTGCTGCTGTGGCGCTGCTGGTAGCTCCTGCGGAGATGCCTGCCGCATTACTGCTTCCAGTGCTACCACTACCGGATGTGGCTCCGCTACCGTCTGTGCTCGAGCCAGTCGACTCGCGGCCAGTTAGGCGATCCCAAGCTGGGTAGAGCATCATGTAGAGCAGAGCTCCAAACGCTCCCAGTAGGATGAGTGAGAAGAGAAAAATAAACAGCCAGAAAAACCAGCAGCGGCGGTGCCATTCACGCCATTCATCGAGGTGGCATACTTCAAAGCCTTCGAAGAGATTCAGAATTGGGTCCATAGAGTACAGTGAGTGGTGGTGTAGGAAGCCAAGCGGTGGACGTAGTTATCCCGTCTGACCGCGCTATCTTCCTGTATAGTGGACACAAGCGAAAGCAAATTTGTCACCCAAATCGCAAATCAGCTAAATAGCTGCATGATTGGCTTGCCGCGATTGGCGATGAGGAAGGGGCGGCCGCCTGGTGAGTAGATGCGCTTGTCGAGATCTAGGCCGAGCGCCGTGGCGATCGTAGCATTGAAATCGCGCACCGAGCAGGGATCTTCTTTTACGCCCATGGCACGGGCGTCTGTCTCGCCAAAGACTTGCCCGCCACGGATGCCGCCGCCAGCTAGCATGGCTGAAAAACAGCGCGGGTGGTGATCTCGTCCGCCATTGGCATTGATGCCCGGCGTCCGACCAAACTCGGTAGTGAGCACGATGAGAGTCGAGTCGAATAGGCCCTCGGCTTTGAGATCGTCGATAAGAGTGGCGACGCCCCGGGAGAATTCATTGATCTTGCCAGGAGCGCGATTCCATAGATCGCCATGCATGTCCCAACCACCATTGCCGACGCGCACGAAGCGGACACCGCTTTTCACTAGGCGCTTGGAGAGCAGTAGTGCCTGGCCAAAGCGACCATTGCCGTAGGCCTGGCGTGTCTCGCCTTTTTCCTTTCTGAGGTCGAATACCTCCAGCTCTTTGCTCTGGAGGAAGTCGAGGGTGTTGTCGTAGAAATCTGAGTAGGCCTGCACGTCGTCAGTTTTGTATTTCTTTAGGAAAGAATCATTCAGCCCTTCGAGCGCATCGAGTCGTGCCTGGAGTTCGGCATTTTTCACTGGGAATTTTGAATTGGGCAGGCCGCGGGTTGGATCGGCTACTGGCAGTGGTGCGTAGGACGCGCCTAGGAATCCCGCGCCGGGACCGCCACCATTGATGTAGATGGTGTCTGGTAGCTGGGGGTGCTGCTTGCCGAGCGCGCGCTGTGCCCAGCCGCCCATATTGGGGTGGCGTATGGCTGGGCTCTCCTGATAGCCTGTCTGCATCCAGTAGCTGGCCCCGCCGTGGGCACCGGTTTTTTGTCCTAAAGAACGAACGACGGCGATGTCATTGAAAGTTTTCGCTAGCTCTGGCATGTATTCGCTCAGTTTGATGCCTGGTACCGTCGTATCGATAGCTCCGGTCTGCCCTTGGGTGTCTGCACCGGGCTTGGGATCAAAAGTATCGATGTGAGTCATCCCTCCGGCCATGTAGATGTAGATCACGTGTTTGGCCTTTCCTGCACTGCTGGCTGCGGCGATCGCCTCCTCGGCACTAGGCAGTAGGCTGAGTCCCAGCGCTGCTGCAGCAGTGCGCTCCGCAAAGGATCGTCGGGATAGGGAGTCGAGCTGTAGGAGATCGTCTTTCATAGCAAATTCAATAGGGTACAATTTTGATTCAATAGGGTACAATCACTGGATAAACATAAATTCACGCATGTTGAGCAGAGCCCAGATGAGGTCGGAGTAGTCGGAGCCTTTGCCATCGCCCGGGACTAGGGTTTTGGCGTAGTCGCGCTCCATGGGTTTGGGGAGTCGGCTGAGGATACTGAGGAAAATGATGTCGATGCCATCATTGACGCTGGTCTCGCTTTTTGCCAGGTGGACCATTTCTTTGCTGTCGGCAGACATTACTTTATTGGTGAGTGAGCCGTTGAGGAGTTCCATCACCTGGGGGATGGTGCCGTCGCGGCTGCTGTTTTCGATATATTTTTTGTCGGACTGGCCAAAGGCATAGAGAAAGGTGCCGACTCGATTGGGTAGAGGCAGCTCGGAGGCGCGCTTCATCTGATTGTTATTGGTTTGGCGGCCCAGTTGGTTGTGCTTTTGCAGGCGATCGCGGGCATCGGTATAGGTGGTCAGGCGCCAGTCGACCGACATGATCTCGCGGTAGGCCTCGAGGATGCGGGTGCGGCGCTCGCTGGCCTCGGGATCGTCTACCGACATAGCGACCATGGAGTCCCACAGCTGTTCGGCGCTGAGACGGCGTAAAATCGGTGCAGGGAAGTGAAACTCGCCCCGATCGATCATACTCAGAGTGGGGGAGGTGTAGCAGGCCTCGCGCTGGTAGGTTTTGGTATTGTAGAGCACGCGCAGGAAGTCTTTTACACTGTAGTTTACCTCTACCATGAGGCGCTCTAGGTATTTGAGGAGGTCGTAGTTTTGGGCTTGGCCATCGAGGTGGCCGGGTATGTTGTCGACAGGCTCGATCTGGGCGATGCCGAAGACATGTTTCCACAAGCGGTTGACGATATTGATGGTGAAGCGCGGATTGGTCTCAGCCGTCATCCACTCGGCAAAGGCGCGGCGCGGGCTGTCGGCGGCAGAGACATCGATAGGATCGCCAAAGTAGACACCTGGCAGCATAGACTGGTGGGGCTCGCCATTGTCATACTGGTAGTCGAAGGGAAGTTTGACTACATTCTCGGGAGCTGTGTCGCCTAGGTTCACATTGTAGCCGGCGAATAGGCGGTTCAGATCGGCGGCATTTTGCTTAGCTGCTTTGGCGCCTTCGGCGAAGTCTTTTTTGCGGCTCTGGATATGGCCTAGGAGGCGATCATTTTCTGTCGAGTCGTAGGATAGATTTCCGAAGAAAGCGGCCATGCGATAAAAGTCGATCTGCATGACCTGCTCGAATGGGTGATCGTGGCACTGGGCGCAGGTGATCTCGGTGCCGGTAAAGGTGGTGAAGGTATTGGAGAGATTGCACAGCTCCATGCCCTGGTCGGTGAGTAGGTAGCCGATAGCGGGGCTTTCCCAGAGGTAGCCTTTGGCAGAGAGCAGGTCGGTCACGAATTTGTCCCAGGGCCGATCGCTGCGGATCTGATCTTTTACCCAGTCGGCGTAGGCTTGAGTTTTGAGGTCGCCTAGGCCACCTGTGCTGATGCCATCGCGCACTCGCAGCAAGTCGCTGAGGTAGTTGAAGAAATGGCTCACGAATGCCTCCGAGTCGAGTAGCTCGTCGATGAGCGCGGCGCGTTTGGCCGAGCCCTTGCCACGGCGGAGGAAGTTTTGTGTCTCGGCGTAGGTGGGGACTCGCCCGGCGATGTCGAGATAGACGCGCCTCATGAATGCGGCATCGCTGAGCGGCTGAGTCGGGTGAGTCATCTGCTCCATGTGCTGGAGGCGAGCGAGCTCTTTGTTTCGCTCCGTTGGATCGATCTGGGTATCGGCTTGTAGGGCGGCGCGCTGTTCTTTGATGTCGACATTGGCGCGCTTTAAGCCTTCCCAGATGAGTTTGTCGATATCGACCGATGCGGTGGCTAGGTCGATGGGGAGGTTTTGCATGACTCGCTCACGATCGCGTTCGCGGAGCTTTTCGAGAGGGAAGCGGACCACTCGTCCATTCTCCATCTCCAGACTCACCATACCGCCCTGGTAGCCGACTAGCTTGGCCTCGATCTTTCGTCCCTGCACATCGGTCCAGCGGCGCACTTTGCCTGCTGCACATGCTATATCCAGAGCGCAGATGATCAGGGTCAGAGCTATCACGAACTTTGTCATACCTCAGTAGAGGATACCGCAAAGGAGGGTTTCGTTACGAGTAAATATTTCGGTCTTGATTTGTTTTTTAGAACAGTGTTAACAGGTTGATCGATCACATGATTTTACTGTCTCAGCAATTGAAGCAGCGACTAAACCTAGAGATACGAGAATACGAAGAGGAGGTGAATATGGCATACGTGACTTCAATGGAGGAATCTGGGATTAAGAAAGGCATCGAAAAGGGTGTCATTCAGGTCGCTAAGCGCATGATCCAACTAGGGAAATCGGACAAGGAGATCGCAGAAGCGACAGATCTGTCGCCGGAGGCTATCGCTGAACTGCGAGGTCAGGACTAGCTTCTTCGGGGTGGGAATCACCCTTGCTCCTCGATCTGCCTGCGTGGTAGTGGTGTCCGCATGAGGGCATTGCATCTTCTTCTCGTTTCACTTTTCTTCTCCCAGCTATCTCTGCACGCAGAAGAGTGGTTTGATCTCTTTGATGGAGAGTCCACCGAGGGCTGGACGCCTCGGGCCGAGACCACAGTGTTTGAGGTGAGTGATGGCGAGATTCATCTCGACTCCGAGAAGAACTGCTGGGTCACTTCGGCTCGGCAGATGGGCGACTTTGAGGCGGAGATCGAGGTGCTGACTCCAGAGGATGCGACCACGTCTGGCTTCAACTCCGGCTTTGCCTTCCGTTGCACGGGCGATGGCAAGCCCAAGGGCTATCAGGTGGAGATCGATGGCAAGGTGCCGGGTATGTCCGGCGCCATCTATGGTATCGGGCTGGGAGGCTGGCTGGCGCCCAAGTCGAAGGAAGAGCGCGCGGCGCATCCCAAAGCAAGCGAGGGATTGGTGAAAGCGGGGGAGTGGAATCACTACCGGGTGGTCTGCCAAGGGCCAAAGATAACCACCTACCTGAATGGCACGAAGGTGGTCGAGGTAGAAGATAGTCAGTCGCTGCGAGGTTTCTTTGCCATCCAGCATCATGGTAAAGGCGGGGTGGTGAAATTTCGCAATATCCGGGCGCGCGAGTTGCCTGCCGCCGCTGTTGCTGAGTCAGCTGGGACAAGCGAGGTGCCCAATATCTTGTGGATCGTCACCGAGGACATGAGCCCGACTCTGGGCTGCTATGGTGATGAGTATGCCGACACGCCGACTCTCGATCAGTTTGCCAAAGAGAGCATCCTCTACACCCATGCCTTTGCTGCATCGCCCGTGTGTTCGCCCTCGCGCTCGACTCTGATCACTGGGATGTACAATGTCAGCATGGGAACCAATCAGATGCGCTCGGCAAACCTTCTGCCCACTGGTGTGAAAGGTTTTCCTAGTTACCTGCGCGAGGTTGGTTACTACACGACCAATAATGTGAAGACCGACTACAACTGCGCCGAGAATACTCGGCTCATCGAGGAGTCTTGGGATCTCTCGGCGGCCGATGCTCATTGGCGGGGAAAAGAGGGGGATCAGCCTTTCTTCGCGGTCTTTAATGATATGACCACACACCAGTCGCGTACTGGAGTGTGGCCATACGCGGCATTTCAGCAGCACATCCAGTCGCAGCTTTCTGCCGATCAAATCAGCGATCCGGCCGATGTGCCGCTACCGCCCTACTACCCCGATACCGAGGCGGTGCGACGCACGGTGGCGCGGTTTTACGACTGCGTGGAGGTGATGGATGGCAATGTGAAGCGCCTGCTCGATCAGCTGGAGGAGGATGGTTTGGCAGAGGATACCATCGTATTTTTCTACTCCGATCACGGCTCCGGCCTACCCCGCCACAAGCGCCTACTACACGATAGCGGTATGCGTGTGCCGCTGATGGTGCGCTTTCCCGAGAAGTATCAGCACCTCGCTCCAGCTGAGCCAGGGACTCGATTGGATCGACTGGTGAGCTTTGTCGATTTCGCACCCACTGTGCTCAATCTGACTGGGCGTCCGATACCTAGGTATATGCAGGGTAAACCTTTTCTGGGGCCAGAATCTGATGAAGAGCACCAGATCATCTACGGCACTCGCGATCGAGTCGACGAGGTGTATGAGATGTCCCGTTCCATTCGTGACAAGCGATACCTCTACATCCGCAATTACATGCCTCACTTGTCGCCGAATCAACCCAGCGTCTTTTCTGATCTCGCTGAGATTCGCCAATCGATTAATGCATTAGCAGCGTCCGACTTGGCGTCGATGACAGCTGCTCAGCAAGCCTATGCAGGACCGACCAAGCCGATAGAGGAGCTGTACGATTGTGTGGCTGATCCTGAGAATGTTAACAATCTCTTAGTGGGAGAAGTCAGCACGGAGGATCAGGATCAGCTAGATATAATGCGCCAATGGTTGCTACTATATCGGAAATTCACCAAAGACACTGGCGTGCTGCCAGAGTCGGTCATGCGCGACTATGTGGAGGGGGAGCAGGCGCCAATCCGTGACATTGCTTTAGGCAAAACCAACCATCGTCCCGATCTGAAGCGCGCTTGGCAGGCGGCCGCTAAAGTGGGGCAGAAAGATCGCCCCGCTCTACTCGAGCTCCTGAAAAGCTCCTACCCTGAAGATCGCTTTTGGGCCATCATCGGTATGCGAGTCGATTACCCGCAGGATGCCGAGTTGCACCAGATCGTGCTCGATCATCTGGAGGATATGGCGGTCGACGTGCGTGTGGAGGCTGCCTCCTGGCTGGCTGCTGAGTCAGAGTCGTATCGAAAACTAGCTCTCGACAAACTCATCGCCACCACCGCTCACGAGGATTGGTGGTCTGCCCTGCGCGCCTGTCGTGCTATCGAGCTACTCGGCGAGACTGCCCGCCCTCTGCTACCGCAGATGCAGGCACTCTACGATCAGCATTGCCACCAAAAAGGCGATCAAAGCTTCTTTCTAGCCTTCTCATCCGGAGCCTTCCTCGACAAGTTAGGCGGCGAGACTCAGGCCTGGGATTTTACCCCGGGGGCGGGTAGCTTTTCGGCGGATCCGAAGAAGAAAAAGTGACACTCAAGGTAGTCGCTCAAGCCAATAGCCTGGCTTTCGGCTAAATGAGGATACTGCGTAAATCACAATTTGCTCATCCTCTGCACGGTAGATCAGAGCTTAGGGATACCTCGCAACCCTACGCTTTCGGGTATTTCCCACCGTCGGTTGTCCGGATTCTGGGCTGCGCTCGATCTCCTGTTCGGCTTTGAGCACTTTCGGCTTTGAGCACTTCGTCCTGAAAGTCATAGCCAAGACCGTAGTCACGACGCTCCAGATAGAGCATGGTTTCGATTAGCTCACTGCTAGCGTGCAGATGATATTTTACGAGCTTCTTCAAGTCGGCGACGTGCTTCTAAATGGACATCAGAGGATTCGGTCAATTCGCCTTCGCCCGATTCTGTTTCGGCGATTCGATCAGCGACGACTGCATTCCACGAGTCTTCAATCCGCCCATCGACAAAATCATCGACACTATCCGCTAATATTTTTGCCAGTTTTGCTCGGTGATCGACCGGCAATACCAGCAATTGATTTGCGATTTCACTAACACTCATGGCTTTGATGTTTAGAAACTCTTCTGAACCATAGTCCTGATTGTACCAGCATGCTAGTAGCTTTTGGCGTCCGAAACCTTGAGAACGGGCAGTAAAAAAACAGTGGCGCATTCTGAGAAAGCTTCCGATTCTATCAGGCTAGATTTAAAACATGCTTACCTCTTCATCTTTCGACACCATCATTCCGCGCCGTGACACGGGATCGCTCAAATGGGATATGCGCCCAGAGTTAGATCCGTTTTGGGTGGCGGATATGGACTTTGTCTCGCCTCCGGCGGTGCTGGAGGCGCTGTGTGAGCGGGTGGAGCATGGGGTGTTTGGCTATGCGAGGCCGCACGATGGGCTGGTGGCAGAGGTCGTAGGGTATCTGGAGCGGCGGCATGGCTATCAGGCCGATACGGATGATATCGTGTATCTGGGAGGACTGGTGCCGGCTTTGAGTCTGGCAGCACGTGCTCTGGGAAAGTCGGGCGATGAGGTGATGACTTGCACGCCGGTTTACCCACCATTTCTGACCGTGGCCAAGGATGCGCAGATGAAGACGGTGAAGGTGCCGCATGTGTTGGAGGACGGGCAATGGAGCTTCGACTGGGAGGCTATGGATGCGGCAGTTACCGAGCGCACGAAGCTGTTTATTTTGTGCAGTCCGCAGAATCCGCTGGGGCGTTGTTTTTCAGCAGAGGAGATCACTCGGCTGGCGGAGTGGTGTCTGGAGAAAGGCATCGTGCTAGTAGCGGATGAGGTTCACTGCGATTTGGTGCTCGACGAGGCGGATACACCTTTCTACAGCACGCTGAATCTCGCTGATAAACTTCGGCAGAATACCATCGTCCTGCACTCACCTTCGAAGACTTACAATATCGCGGGCCTCGCGTTTGCCTATGCGATCGTAGAGAATGATCGTCTGCGTGCTAGGTTCAAAGCCGCTAAGGGACACACGGCGCCAGAGATTAATTGCCTAGCCTATTATGGGGCCGAGGCCGCCTACCGCGATGGTGAGTCTTGGCGCCAGGAGCTGCTGGAGTACCTACGGGGAAACCGAGATGTGCTCGAGGCTTTTGTGAAAGACTATCTACCGAGTGTGACTATGACTCACATCCAGGCGACTTACTTGGCGTGGTTGGATTGCTCAAAATTGGGCCACGATAATCCAGCTCAGTTTGTGGAAAAGCAGTCTCAGATATTTGTATCCGATGGGGCTTATTTTAATTCACCGCAGAATATTCGATTCAATTTCGGCTGCCCGCGTGAGCGTGTGTTGGAGGGCTTGGAGAAGTTGAGGGTGCTGTGCGAGTGATTGACTATCGATAGGCAAAGTGACGCTCGCTGCCACTTTCGGTATCCTGTTATACTATTTGCCTACCACTCCACGGGATCCAGACAGTAGTATTCCGCTAGCTCCTGATAGAGGTCGGGGTAGCGTTTCTTTAGTTGTTTGGGTTTCTCTAGAAAGGTCTCGGTGGCTACGGCGAAGAATTCGGCGGGATTGGTGGCACCGTATTCATCGATGACGGTGCGGTGGTTTCTCTCTAGGCGTTTGAGTAGTTTGGCGTAGGCTTCGCCAAAGGCTCGGGCCCAGGTGACGTAGCGAGATCTGGGATTGAGGATCGGAGCACCATCGCCGACGCCATCGGCCTGATCTAGTTGGTGGGCAAACTCGTGCCAGACGAGATTGTGCCCGTCGCGCATGTCAAAAGCGCCGTGCTGGACATTGTCCCAGGCGAGCACCACAGATCCATGTGTCCACGACTCGCCGAAACGGTGGCCCTGGCCATCCTCGCTGGCAAAGTAGCTGGAGGGGTAGATGAGGATGCTGCGCAGCCGATCGTAATACTCCTCCCGACCGAGTGTGAGCATGCAGGCCTGGGCTGCGATAGTGACTCGTATCTCATCAGTGATCTCGCCTAGATCACCACAGGCTTCGAATGATTTTTCGCGTAGAAAGACGACGACTCGCTGCTCGAGCTGGCGCTGAAGAGTAGCGGGCAATCGCTCGGCGAAAGGAACATTCTCGGCGATGATCGTTTGCCATTCTTTGGGGATAGGCTTGGTAGCCCACTGGCGGCGGCGATGCAGCCGTGGGCGGAAGATTCTGGTAAACCAGTCGCTCATAGGAGGGGATTGTACCCTATTGAATGAAAATTGTACCCTATTGAATTTGGGCTACTTCTCGATATTTCCAAAGGCATCTACCTTCATTTTGGCTGCTGCCGAGATGGGCCCAGTGGACATGGTGGTATCGATGACTTTGCCTAGTCTCTGGTAGGCTTTTTCGGCTTCTCCGGTGAGAGATTTACTATCTAGGGGCTGTTCTTTGAAGCCATCGCCATCGATGGCGAAGAAGCGGCCATCGGAGAAGCGCTTGTAGTTGTGATCGAGGGCGAAGATATGTCTGCGGAATTGTTCCTTGTCCCAGCCGGGGCGGGGATCGTACCAGAAGAAAGCGGTATCGCGGGTGCCCTTCTGGCCCGATAGGACAGGAGCAAAGGAGATGCCATCGCAGTGCCAGTCGCTAGGTATATCGATACCTGCCAGCTCGGCAAAGGTCGGTAGAAAATCGGAGGCATCGACTAGGTCGCTGACGACTGCAGGCTTTACGGTGCCAGGCTGACTGATGATGAGGGGCACGCGGATGCCGGTCTGGAGCACGGAGTTTTTTCCACCTTTGACTGGTTGGCCGCGGAACTGGGAGGTCACCTTCTTGTCGGTGCCATTATCGGAGTAAAAGATGACTAGCGTCTTTTCTCTGAGCCCTAGCTCCTGAAGGCCATCTACGAGTCGGCCGACGAGTTTGTCCATGTAGGTGACCATATCGGCGAAGTATTTATCATCCTCGGCGAGGCGCTTTTTCGGATCGGACCAGTCTGCTGAGTCGGGGGTGGGATTGACGGGCCAGTGGGGGAGCGCCATGGGATAATACACAAATGAGGGCTCATCCTGATGGCGGCGATAGAAATCGAGAATGAAGTCGACCGATGCATCGGGGCCATATTGATCGACGAGATCTTTGTGTATCTCGCCATTGCGATCGTAGCTGGGGTGACCGTAGCGCGAGCCTTTGTCCTCGGTGTGCCAGCTGTGGAATAGCTGATACTCATCGAATCCGGCTTCATTGACTTTCATACCCGTGCCTCGGCGCTTTTCAGACCCCGGGAAATCTGGCGGGTCGTAGCTCTGGAGCTGCCATTTGCCGGCGATGGCGGTGCGGTAGCCGGCATCTGACATCAGGTGGCCAAAGGTGCGCTCGCTGGGATCGAGTATACCAAAGTATAGCCAATTGCGGTGGTTGTACTTGCCGGTCATGATCTGCACTCGCGTGGGCGTGCAGAGGGGCTGAGAGTAGCCATGGGTAAAGCGCATGCCCTCCTCTGCCAGCTGATCGAGGCGAGGTGTGGGGTAGGAATCACCTCCATAGCAGCCTAGTCCCTCGATGCCCAGATCGTCGGCCATGATGAGTAGGATATTGGGGCGCTCCTCTGCTTGTAGGCCATACAGGGAGAGTAGACAAATGATGCTGGTAAAGAGCCGTGTCATGATGGGCTCATTGTAGTCACATTCTTCCGCCTAAGCCAATAGCAGCCTGAGTCCCGCTATCAGGGAAAAGATATAGAGTAGCCACTCGAAGATGCGCTGGGGGACGAGATGGATCAGCTTTCTGCCGATCAGGATGCCGAGCACGATACTGGGGACCAGTAGGAGATTTAGCTTTAGGGAATCGCCATGGATCAGGTCGAGCTGGCCGAGGAGGGGCACTTTGAGCACATTGATCAGTAGAAAGAAACGGGCGGCCACGCCGAGAAACGCCTCCTTGGGCATGCGGTGCACGAGGGCGTAGATCGAGTAGACGGGGCCAGCGGCATTGGCGACCATGGTGGAGGTGCCGATGGCTAGGCCTGATCCAGCGAGAAACCAGCGTGAGTCGGGTAGATTCTCCAGAAACTGGCGGCGATACTCGCGCAGTAGCTGGAGGGCGAGCAGGATCAGGATGATGGCACCGATCACTCGGCGGGCGGTGGTATCGTCGATGGTATCGAGTAGAAAATATCCGATGGCCAGGCCGAGCAAAGTCGCCGGTAGCAGGGGCAAAATATCGGCCCAGCGGGCGTATTTGCGAAAAAAAGGAAACACCAGCACATCGCAAAGGATGAGCATGGGCAGGATGATGCCGACACTGGCTTTGGCCCCAAAACACTCGGCGATGATCAGAATATTCACCAGTGCCAGCCCGGGGAAGCCAGTCTTTGAGATGCCGAGGCTGAAGGCGCCGACCGAGGCGAGTGCGATCACGCCCCAGGTGCTATCAAAGGGTAGATCTATGGTGCTACCTCCTGTTTCTCTGTAGCTGTCGCTGCCGAGAGTGCCTCATCTGTCGGGCGCACGATCTGCACGGACTCTAGCTGGATCCACTCGCTGGGAGCGTACGCGTCGGAGGTCGCTCGGGCCTCGATCTCATCTAGTACGGCGAGCCCCTCGATGACTTTGCCAAAGACGGTGTACTGCTGGTCGAGATGGGGGGCAGCGTTTAGTAGGAAGGAAAATGAGGTTTTGGCCGAGCCTGGGTCATCCGAGCGCGCCATGGATAGTGTGCCTCTCTGGTGATTGAGATTGGGGAAAACCTCGAGCGGTAGCGGACTGATGAGGGCTTTTTGCGTGGGCGACAGAGGTCCGGTGCGTTTGTAGTCGAGGTCTTCGATCTGGGCGACAAAGTCTTTGTCGATGCGGACGATGGTCGAGCCATCGTAGCAGCGGTTGGCGACTAGTTTTTTGATCTGGGCGACGTGCTCGGGGGCTGCCTCGGGGTAGAGCTCGCACATCATATTGCCGTAGCTGGTTTTGATCAGCAGATGGTTGCCTTGGGCGGTTTCTGCCAGAGAGCAGGGGACAAAAGCATCGAAGCGAGGCGCGACACCACAGCTCTCAAAGGTATCCGACACCGTAGGTAGGCCAAACATGCCTGCCGGTCGCGAGGGCGGTGGCGGAGAGGTGGGCGCGATACGTCCGGCGGCGAGCATCTGCAGGAGAGCGGCGGGATCGTCTTGTGCGGTTTTGGCGAGTTCATCCTCGATCGGCACCACGCGGTAAGCAGTGCGGATCTCGATACGCTGCTCGGGAGTGAGATCCTCGCTGGCGGGCACTCGGGAGAGGCGATCGAGCACGGCTTTCCCCTTGGTGATACGGCCAAAGACCACATACCCCGCATCGGCCACCATGGGCTGGAGGCTGAGGAGAAAGGAGGAATTGCCCTGTGAGGGACCGGCGCTCTGTGGCATGAGGATGGTGCCCTGGCCCTGTGCCCAGCGGGCAAAGCTTTTTTCCTCGGGGATCGGGCCGGTGTAGGGCTGGAGCTTCGGCCGCTCGCGGGTGATGTGATGGGTCTGCGCATAGGTCCCCGCCTGCACTCGATAGAAAGACAGCCCATCGAAACTACCGTAATCCAATCGCTGGAGGAAAGGGAAGACGATATCGGGATAGTCGATGGCATTGAGCTCCACTTCGATCCCTCCGAGGTTGGTATCGAGAAAGACTTTCACATTCTCTCGGGGATCGAAAGGTAGATTGATCAGTCCATTCAGCTTGATGTCTTCGATCTCATTCTGGGTCCAGTGTGGTTTGATGAAGCGTTTGTCATGCGTGTAGATCGCCATGGTGGCCATCGAGTCCTGAGCGATGCCGCTGCTATTATCGTAGTGCACAGCGAGCTCATATTGGCGGTCGGGATGGATCTCCAGTCCTTGGGCCGAGGAGAAACGATCGATATCGAGCAGGCCTGTTTCGTGTTCTTTATTTTTTACCTGCGAGCGATAGATCACGCGGCTGGTCGAGCAGGTAGGGTCGTGCTCGATCACCGTCATCTCAGTACAGTAGGGGTGGATGTGTGGGATCATCGCATGGGCAGTGGTCTCGTAGCTGCCAAAGCTGCGGGCGTAGTAGCGTAGAGGAAAGCGGAACTCAGATGGCCCCGGTGGCACCGACCAGTGGCCGGAGTATTTTTTGCCCTCGGGCCCGTCGAAGAGACCGCCGATAGCATTGTCGGCCTCGGCTCCGTATTTTAGTGGGGTGCAGCAGGAGCAGCGAGAGACTTTGAAGCGCTCGTCGGCTTTGCCTCCCTCATCCACCGGTACCGCTACGAATGGCACATCGTAGATCAGCGGTTGCATGGGTGACTGCAGCTGATGGTCGGCCACGTAGTAGAGCGTGAGCCGGTGGCGCACGGAGATCGGCTCGTCGCGGTTGTGGTTTAGCACTTGGAAGGTCACGTCGTGCTCTTCGTCGCTGGCCACCGGCAGCCCGTAGCCTGGTGGGAAGAAAAAGTCCATCGCCCCTCCGGTGAGAGTGAGTAGCCGAGTATTCGTGCCAGGCGACATGGGGAAGCTATCGCGGCGTATGTTGAGATTGGTGTCGAGATTCAGGTGGCACATGTACTCAGGCGAGATCACGCGGTCTTCGACCTCGTCGAGAACTTCGATTTTGGCTCCGAGGAACCACATGAGGTGGCGAGTCTTGGTAGCAGGGGCGATCAGGCCGTAGGAGATGTTGCGATTTTCCTCAGAAGCCTCCAGCATCAGTTTCAGGGGCTCCTGCCGGACGGCCAGACCCTGCGGCGTGATGGTGACCATCTGCGTGGGGCCTTCCATCGATTTGTAGCGCTGCTTCACCACAAAGGGGGCGGTGATGACCTCCGCTGCGATCAGGTCCTCTGGAGCGAAGTTGATGATCTGCGGAGCGGCGCGTGCGGCTAAAGTACCGGCAGCTAAGGCTAGGCAGATGAGGAAAAGAGGCTTCATGGTGTGGGAAACGGTGGCTGCTAGAGGATATTAGCACTGAAGAAGGGGAGGATACAGGCCGAAGATGCGGACGGAAAGGAACTGGCTTTTCCGGCTAGTTCAGGTTTTGATTGGGCCGATTCATTATGATGGAGTCTCTGACATCAGGCCTGCCAATCGAAGTTGTCATCACGGTTTTCACCGATCTTATTTTGATAGCCCACCTCGTGCTGGCTATCGCAATTTTTCGCGATGCTTGTCGCGTGAAGAAAAAGCGAGGATCGACGATGTTTGTTTCGCCGGTGTTCTGGTTATTGATCGTTTTGCCTACCTCGCTGGCTGGAGCTGGATTTTACTGGCTCATTCATCATTCGACGCTGTCGAGACGGGAAGAGACTCCAGCTACAGAGTTGTCTGTTTCGAGGAAACTATGGCAATGTCTACTTTCTAGCGAAGGTGGTAAAGACGCGAGCTCAAAGTAACGGAACGCTCCAGAATTGTACTTGAAAGATTTCGTCTCTCCGGTCAAAAATCCGGTTTGTGCATCGACCCAGCCTACAGTGAAGTCATAACGAGTCACGGAGACAACTTTGATGGGGTGGGTTTGATTAGGGATCAATTGATCCAGATATAAACCGGCTTCTACAGCGATATTTCCTTCGAGTAACAGACGGAGGGAATGAGTCGCTTGAGTTATTTTGATTACCTTGCACTCACTTAGAAAGGTGACGATCGCTTCTTGCTCGCTTTTGATTGAGGTACCGACAAGTGATTTTTCGGGGATGGCCGGTTTGTGAGTCAGGATGGCCTTGGTGCTACGAGATTTTAGAAAGCAGGCTATGAGCAGGGCTGCTATTATTATCGAGAAGGCAAAACAGTGTAACCTCATTGGAAGTAAGCGTAATCCCTATGCGCTAGCTAATCAACATGCATGATGTGAGCTCAGTGGTGGTGTAAATAAATCGAAGAGCCTTGGGGGAAGATAAAGCTTCTAGCACCCCGCCGGGGTGCGGTTTCACTTCCGGAACATCCGGTGGCTGCGCTATGCTTGCCACCGGCTACTGTCTTTTAGTCCCTCCGGGACTGATGGAAGTCGATCAACTAAAGGTTGATTCTACGTAGGGTCAGCTTGTAGCTGACCGACAGGCTGAGCCACCTGTGGAAGCAATAAGCTGCATCTGGAACTTTGAAATGGATGATCTCTACCCCACCACCGCCACCGCATTTGCTGCGGCGTGATTATCGGAGTGGCTGAGGCTGATCATGATCTCGTCGATGCCGTGCTGGGCTGCGAAATCTTTACCTCGCCCACTGAGGGTGACGTAGGGTTTGCCTAGGTCGTCGCGGAGGATCTCCATATCGGTCCAGTTGAGGTCTTCGCCGATGCCGATGCCAAAGGCTTTGGAGATGGCTTCCTTAGCGGCGAAGCGAGCGGCGTAGTGCGGTGCGGGAAAGCGCATCTGCTCGCAGTACTCTTGCTCGGCCGGAGTAAAGATACGTGCGATGAAACGCTCGCCGAGATCGCCAGTGATGGAGTCGGCGATTCTTTGGGTATCGACGATGTCTATGCCTATGCCGTAGATGTGCATCTATAGATTTTCGGTAAAGATAACGATGTTTGCCACTTTGCGTAGTTTGCCCAGTAGGCGGTCTACGGTGTCTTTGCGCTGAGTATTGAGTAGGTAGGCGCGGATCTCTGCCTCGACCTCCTCGTAGGTGGAGTCGCGCTCGGGTCGGTGCTCGAGCACCTCAGCGATGTGCCAGCCGATGGAGGTCTGGAATGGGTCGGTGATCAGACCTGGGTCGTGGCTAAAGACGACGTCGGCAAAGTCGGTGGGCACGCGCGCGCGTGACAGCCATCCCAGCTCGCCGCCGCGGTCCTTGGTTCGCTGGTCTTCCGACACTTCCCGAGCGACCTCGGCAAACTCGATCCCATCGAGCACCTGCTCGCGTGCGACCTCGATTTTTTCGCGCTGGGTATCGCTATCGGCCTGCACGGTACTGGCGAAGATGTGGCGGACGCGGACTTTCTCGGGTTCTCTCAGGTTGCCAGCGGCGACATTGACCTCATACCAGTCGCGGACCATCTGGTCGGTCACCCCGATGCCGGGCTCGATGCGCTGCTCGAGCCAGCGTTTGTGGCTCCAGATGCGGGCTAGCTGTGCCTCGCGCTCCTTTTTAGACAGGCTCTGGTCGCGCGAACGATCCGTTAGGCTTTGCGGGCTGGGAAACTGGCTTTCCCATGCTGCAATGTAGCTAGCTATCTCGGCGTCGGGGGCCTGGTAATCGTCGCCATCGGCGTATTGGCGGATCAGCACATCATCGATCAGGCGGCGCAGGGTGGCACGCTGGATGCGAGTTTGGGCTACTCTCGGTATATCCTGCCACTCTTTTCCGCGCTGGTAGAGGTAGCGGGCTACTGCCAGCGAGAGCTGCTGGCTAGTGACTGGCTCTTGATTGACGAGGGCTACCCAGCCGCGAGCTGCGGCTTTCTCTCGGGTGATGTCCGAGGAGGGGCGACTCTCGGCGATGCGCTTTTTCAGGGGGCCGTGGCACACTTTGAGATCGAGCAGCAGGTAGAGCAGCACGCACATATAGAGCGCGGATCTCCAGGGTAGCTTGGCCTTCATGATAGGTCGCTTTACTCCAGACCGTCGGTGTCTTTGAGACCTAGATTGGCGTAGATCTCGCGAGTGGCGTGCGACTTGTTGAGTGTATAGAAGTGGATGCCTTGGACGTCGTTCTCCAGTAGGTCGAGGCACTGCTCGGTGGCGTAGTGGATACCGACGCGCTCGACTGCTTCGTCGTCGCTGGCGCGGTTGAGCGCGCGCAGGAGCTTGGCAGGGAAGTTGGTGCCTGCCGATAGATCGGCCATACGAGTCATGCCCGATTTGGTGCTGATCGGCATGATGCCTGCGATGATCGGGATATTGATGCCAGCCAGATCGCAGCGGTCGCGGAAATCGAGGAAGGCATAGTTGGAGAAGAAAAGTTGGGTGACGATGTAGTCGGCGCCTTCGTCGACTTTGGCCTTCAGGTAGTCCATCTCCTTGATGCGATTGGGCGTGCCGGGGTGGCCCTCGGGAAAACCGGCCACTCCGATGCCAAAGCCGCGCTTGTCAGGGTGGACGCCGCTGTCAGCATGCTTTTTGATGAAGCGCACCAGATCGGCTGCGTGCTGAAAGGCGTCGTCCTCTTTGCGGTAGTTGTCCAGACCGCGAGGTGGATCGCCACCCAGGGCTAGGATATTGCTCACTCCTGCCTCTGCGTACCGGTCGAGGATCTCTTGGATGTCGTTTTCCTGATGGCAGACGCAGGTCAGGTGAGGGATGGGATCGAGACTGGACTGGCCTTTCAGCTTCACGACGAGATCGTGAGTGAGCTCACGGGTCGAGCCGCCAGCGCCATAGGTGACACTTACGAAATGGGGCTTGTACGCCTCTAGCTCGGAGATCGTACCATACAGAGCCTCAGAGGAAGCTTCTGTCTTGGGCGGAAAGAACTCGAATGAAAAGGTGGTGGGGTGTTTGGCAAAGATATCGGTAGCATGCATCGACTAGTACTGAACCACGGATTGCCGCGGAATCACTCGGAAAAAACTGCCTCGGAGGCTATCACTTTTGACACCATCGTCATTTGAGATTATCTTTTCTTAGAGCAACGCGCGAGTCGATATGAAATACGAAGCAAATCCTGCAGACAACACTTCTCATCACTCGCCTGGGCCACCAGTGCTAAAAGTGGTCCGCACCACGGAGATCGGCATGGAGATCGAGACTGATCAGCCGCTAGAGGTGGGGCACGAGTTGGAGATTGGCTTTCAGATGTTTGACGATAGTCACGATGCCAGCTTCATCGTGAGTGCCGACTCTCTGGTAGTCGAGTCGGAGCGAGTGCTGTCCGATCGCGGGGAGTTTTGCCACCTAGTGACGCTGCTTTTCTGTGGCGTCGAGCATCGCGACCGCATGCGGCTGATGCAGCTGTCGCACTCCCAGGGATCGAAAGTCTGGTCTCGGAGAACTACGATGGGCTACAACTAAGCCGCCGTCATGAGTCTGAAAAACTACCAGACCATGGATGTCCAGCTCCTGCTCGGGCTGGTGAATACGGCGCTGCGTAATGACTGCGACAGCCTCGACGATCTGGTGAAGCGCGAGGATATCGATGCCGAAGTGCTAGCTGAGCGGCTAGGGACTATTGGCATGGTTTATCATGCTGATATCAATCAGTTTCGAGCCGCGCAGTGATTGGGCTGAGGGGGCTTGCTTGGTGATTTATGATAGGGCTTATCATAGCATCGCATCTCGCTGGAGCGGCATTGGCTGTCGGGAGTGTGTGGGGCGTGGGCAGGATTGTCCTCGGCTGTTTGCACAGGGACAAGGTTTTCTGGCGCGGTGGTGTGGAGCAGAAGTTGCAGGCTCGGCTAGCTGGTGCGGACGGTGTCGATGATGCAAGGGAGAAACTACAGCGGGCTATCGACCGCTTTTGGTTTGTGGTAGCTCCGGCAGGGATATGGATGTCCTCTTTGTGGAGATACCCTGCAGCCGTAGGGTTCGGTTTCTGTGCGGCGGGGCTTATGATTGCCGCTCTCGCTGGATGTTATCGCGGTAAGCTGCTATACGAGCTGCATTTGTTGAATCGGGAGCAGCTCGAGGACTGATTGCCTGGTTTGGCTAGTGGCGGGAGGCTGTGCGGTTCACTCGTCGGCACTTTTTGTGTAGGCGTTAGTTTGCGCCTAGTTTGGTCACTGGGCTGGTGGGTGATACGGAACGGCTGCGCAGCACTGGAGCAGGCACATTGACGATGCCATTGGCTGTCGGGATGTGATAGACCGAGGAGTTGATATCGCGTGGGCCGTACCGCTTGGGGTCTTCCATGGCCTCTTGCTCGCGTGTGGCGGCTTCTCGCTGCTGCTTCATGCGGTCGAGATAGGAGGCTACATTGACTTTCGCTACGGGATCTTCGATCACCGGTGCGCTTTCTGTGAGATCGGTGACTAGCTCGTTCTGCAGATCGTGGTGGGCGGGATCGTTCAGAGTCGTGGTTCCGAGGTCCATGTCTGAGGTGCTCATGCGAAATTCTTCGATCTTGGGCATCTGAAAGTTGGTAAACTCCTCTTCCGAGAGGGGGGCTCTTTGGCTGAGACTAGTTTCCACCTGCACGAGATCGGCGTTTTTCTTCTCATTGCTGGCTTTGTCGAGATCTGCCAGCATGCGATCGATGGCGAGTAGTGCCTCGTCGGCCACATCGGTGTGATCGTGGGGACGTGAGGTCTGGTACTTGAGTAGAAATTTCTCAATCGGTGTGGGATTAGCCCGCTCTTTCACTTTGGGTGTTTCTCCGCTGGCTAGATTTTTGAAGACTCGGCGGATCATCTCTACCTCGCCGGGCATACCGCGCACCGCCGATTGGGCGATCACATCGGCCTCTTTAGGGCACTTATCGACAGCGACTTTGAGGATCTGCCGTAGCTGCTCTTCGTTGGGCTTGGTCGCCTGAATGGTCGCTTCCATGAGGTAAGAGACGCAGTTGGGATTCACGGTCAGAGCATCGCCAAGCACGATCAGTGCAGAGCTGGGATCTGCCATGATCTTGGATTTTAGTGTGATCGCTTCGACTCGGCAGGAAGAGTTCTGTGCGAGAGCTTGTCCGAGCGGACAGAGAAAGACCAACAGGGTGAGAGTGTTTAGGAGTCGTGCCATCATTACGCTGAGGTAAATTTGGAGCGGGTAGCGGGAATCGAACCCGCGTAGCCAGCTTGGAAGGCTGGAGCTTTACCACTAAGCTATACCCGCAACTCCTGTAAGATCGCTTAAGTTTTTAAAATAATCAACTAAGGTTAATTAAATTTTTAAAACTTTCTCTTTTAGAGAATCATTCGATCTCGAGCGGACTGGATAATAATCGAAAGTGTCGCGTTGCCAACCAGATTTTTGCTTTTCGAAAGATCTAAATTCATTTCATGATGACTATCTGATGCTCTCCTCATTGGAAAATATGGCCCGCAAGGTGCCCCTGCTCTGGGCTGCTACAGCAGCTTGTGCCGGCATTCTCGCTGTCGATGAGGCTGGCGGTCGGCTGTGGTGGGGGATTCTGGTGGGGATGGCTGTGGTAGTCTGGGCGATCGACCGCGGTCTGAGGTGGATCATGGCAGCAGCGATCGTCTGTGTGGGGCTGGTCTATGGTCTACGGCATCATCAGCAGATCGATTCGATCCGGCAGTTTCCGCTGGCTGGGGAGCTGTCGGTGGATCGGTCTCTATCGATATCGGGGCGGGGCTGGGTAGCGAGCGACGCTCGGGCGATGCGGGATAAGCCTCTACGATCGGTGGTGCGACTCGATAGTATCGAGGTAGAGGGCGCGGGCCGAGTCGATCTAGCGGGTAGTGATCGTGTGTGGTGTATGATCCGGCATCCGCAGGTGGCTCAGATGGGTTATGGCAGTGTATTCCGCTTCAGCGGACGACTGCGAGCTATCGATGCAGCGGCTACGCCTGGAGGATTTGAGCCTGCGGCTTATTTCTTCCGTAGTGCTCATGCGATAGCTGAGCTGGAGATCACTCCGGGTGATAGGCTGGAGATCCTGCCTGAAACTAGAGGGAGCAGCGTGCGCCGTCTAGCAGTCCGCTGTCGCGGCTGGATGATGCGAGCGCTGCGTCACGGAGTCGAGCAGCGGGAGCCGGATCTGACTGGGCTGACGATCGCTATGGTGCTCGGGGCCAAAGAGGAGTCGCCCGACGATTTGGAGGAGTGGTTTCGCCGCTCGGGGACGATGCATCTTTTCGCCGTGTCAGGATTGCATGTCGGGGTGGTAGCGCTGCTGCTGTGGTTGTTTGCCAAGGCGCTGGGTATACCTCGGCGCTACGCGATATGGGGGCTGATACCTGCGGTGCTGTTTTATGCTTTGATCACTGGGCTGAGGCCTTCTTCGTTTCGCGCTGCGGTCATGCTATCGGTCTTGTTGTTTGGCTTTGCCCTGCGTCGCAAAGCTCAGCTGGCCAATGGTATCGGTGTGGCAGCGCTGATCCTGCTGGCACTGGATACGCAGCGGCTTTTTTTGCCGGGCTTTCAGATGAGTTTTTGTGTGGTGCTGACGCTGGGTGTGCTAGCACCTGCGATAGCGATATGGGTACATAGGCCGCTGGCCATCGATCCCTACATCGCGGTCTATCGCACACCGCGCTGGCGGCAGTGGCTGGAGAAAGCGACCACACGTGTGGCGGGGCTGGTGGCGGTGTCGGCGTCGTCGTGGATCGGGTCGATGCTCATTCTGAGTCTTTGCTTTCACGAGCTGTCTTTGATCGGTGTGCTGGCGAATCTGGTGATGGTGCCACTCGCGACGGTGATTGTGTCGGCTGCTGGGGTGTCGATCCTTTGCTATGGACTGCAGCTTGGCTTTCTGACTGCGGGCATCAATATACTCAACCAATATCTGACGGCCCTACTGGTAGCATCGGCCACGTGGTTTGCCTCGCTACCGGGGGCGCATGTCCATACGGGGACTGAGTATCGGGTGTCTGGTGAGTCGCTGCAGATCACCGTGCTGGGCAAAGCAGGAGATATGGCTCATTTGTTTTCTTACCGAGATCGGCACTGGCTGCTGGATACGGGGAGTGAGCATATCTACCGGTCGCAGCTGAATCCGGTACTGAGGCTACAAGGGATAAATAATGTCGACGGGATATTGTTGTCGCATGGAGACTCTGGGCATATCGGTAGTGCACCTGAGATCATACGTCATCTACAGCCGCAGGTATTGGTACAGTCGCAGCAGCCCTATCGAGGAAAGGCCTATGCTGAGACACTAGCTGAACTAGAGCGACAAGAGGGCAAGGTAGAGATCCTCCAAGTGCAGGCGGGCGATGTGATCCGCCACGATCTAGAGTATTACTGGGAGATCCTGTATCCCTCGCCAGAGCTATCACCTCCATCGGGGAAGGCGGATGATCGCTGTTTAGTCGTTCGGGTCGTCTATCACGGTCACCGTATCCTCTTCACCTCGGACCTCGGCTGGCTGGCGGGGCAGACGCTGCAGGATGCGCGAATAGATCTGAAGGCAGATATTTGGGTAAAGGGTAACCACTTCGAGACTGGAGGTGAGATGATCGAGCTACTCGATGCGGTAAAACCTCACACCGTGATCAGTGGGCAGGCAGACTTTCCTCCGCACGAACGACTCCCGCAGCGCTGGGTCTCGGCTATAGAGCAGCGAGGTGTGGAGCTGATCTCGGTAGATCGAGCCGGGAGCGTGGAGATACAGGTGGGGCCGGTCGGAAAGCCACGGATCACGACCTATCGCCTGCTAGCTCAATAGGCTGGCTAGCTCTCCCAGTCCCTCGGCATCGAGATCCTCTGCGGCGATGAAGCGGAGGGCTGCGGAATTGATGCAGTAGCGTAGACCGGTGGGCGGCGGCCCGTCGGGAAAGACGTGGCCGAGATGGGCGTCGCCAGTCTTTGAGCGTACCTCGACACGACGCATGCCAGCGGAGAAGTCCTCGACCTCTACAATTTCTTCCGCATCGATCGGCTGGAAAAAGCTGGGCCAGCCAGTGCCGCTATCGAACTTTGCCGAAGAGGCGAAAAGTGGTGCGCCTGAGATGATGTCCACATAGATCCCTGCAGCTTTATTATCCCAAAATTCATTATCGAAGGGAGGCTCCGTGCCGCACTGGCAGGCGACTTGATACTGGAGGGGAGTCAGGCGGTCTTTTAGCTCGGCTTTGGATTCTTCAGACATGGGTTTTCAATAGGGTACAGTTTTGATTCAATAGGGTACAATGGTCGTGCGAATGGCTAGAAGGCTAGCTTTCTACATCGGCATCGCCCTGCTCAGCATCCTCGAGGATGGCATCGCGACCGTAAAATTTCACCAGGCGCTTCACTTTCTCGCGGCCTTTGGACTGGCGCCATTTGTTGGTATCGCGCAGGCTGTAGACGCAGCCGCAGTACTCCTGCTGATAGAATTCTTCTTGCTTGGAGAGCTCGATCATACGGGAACTGCCGCCCTGCTTTCGCCAGTTGTAGGTCCAGTAGGTCATGCCATCGTGGCGGGCCGCGGAGCGCTCGCCGCAGCCATTGATTTGGTCCATGTTTTTCCAGCGCGAGATACCGAGCGTGCTGGAGATCAGATTGAAGCCGCGCTTGGCAGCCTCGTCCGCGGTCACGTCGAATCTCATGTCGAAGCAAGCCGTGCAGCGGATACCGCGCTCGGGCTCGTCCTCCATACCTTTGGTCAGGTCGAACCAGTCACGGACATTGTAGTCGCCATCGATGAAGTCCATGCCCACTTTCTCTGCGTAGCGGATATTCTCCTCCTTGCGCATGTTGTACTCATCGCGTGGGTGGATATTGGGATTGTAGAAAAAGATGGTCGTCTCGATCTCAGATGCTACCAGCGCATCCATGATCTCGATCGCACAAGGTGCACAGCACGAGTGTAGGAAGAGCTTGTCTTCACCATTCGGAGTCTGCAGTTTTGGCCGCTCGAAGGTATCGGCTTTGAACTGGTTCTGGTCGTTAGGCTTATGCTTGGTGCTCATGGGCTGGAATCTGAGAGGCCAAAATACTGAAAGAGTGAGGTCGCGTCAAATCGGGCGCTTTACTTGATCTCTAGTCTTTGACCACCTTGTCCGAGCTGATCGCTGTGTGATGTAGGCCATACATCTGCACGGTGGTATCGGAGTTGATGGAGGTGGGGTTCTGGAAGAGTCGCAGCTCAAACTCCTCGGCCACGGCCATGAGATGGTCGAAGATATCGGACTGGATCTCCTCGTAGCGGGTCCAGTTGGTGATATTGGAAAAACAATAGATCTCGATGGGCACACCGGTCGCTCCGGGAGCAAGCTGGCGGACCAGTAGTGTCATGCCTGACTGGTGGATGAATGGGCTATTGCGCAGGTAAGCCAGGATGTAGGCGCGATAGGTGCCGATATTGGTCAGCTGGCGGCCATTGATGGGGCTGGCATCGGGATCGAAGCCACGCTTCTCATTCCAATCATTGATCTCGCCGAGACGCTCGTCGACGTAGTCGGAGATCAGGTCGATCTCGCGAAAGCGGTCGAGCATCGCGCCATCGCAGAGCTGGATGGTCTGGCTATCGATGTAGATGGAGCGCTTGATCCGGCGGCCGCCACTCTCAGGCATGGTGCGCCAGTTTTTGAATGACTCGGAGATCATCGCGTAGGTGGGGATGGTGGTCACGGTCTTGTCGAAGTTGAGTACTTTCACAGTGGTCAGGCCGACCTCGAGTACATCGCCATCGGCACCGTGTTTGGGCATTTCGATCCAGTCGCCTTCTTTGATCATGTCATTCGACGTGAGCTGGATACCGGCGACAAAGCCGAGGATGGCATCTTTAAACACCAGCATGATCACCGAGGTAAAGACACCCAGACCACCAAGGAAGGCGACGGGGGACTTGCCGATGAGTGTGGAGATGAGGAAGATCGCCGCGACGATAAATGCGACGAGCTTCAGCACTTGGGTGAGGCTGGTCGCGGGCACGCGGTGGCGAGGCGGTTTTGCTTCTGAGTAGATGCTGCGCGCTGCGTTGAGAAAGGAGTTCACCGTGAACAGCCCTGAAAGCACGAGGTAAACCTTTGCCACGATCTCCAGGGTGTCGCGAATCTCGGGTGTGTCGTCGAAGAAAGGGCGGATCAGAAAGTTGATCAGCAGAGCGGAGATAAAGTGGCTCAGCCATTTGGCGATGCCGTATTTCACCAGTTTGTCATCCCACTGTGCCTCGGTGCGAGAGACGATTTTGGAGAAAATGCCGACCACGAATGGGCGGATGATGAAGAAAATCAGAAAGGAAAGGATCGCTAGGCAGATGAAAAGAAAAGCGCCCGACACGATCGGCTCCAGCCAGATGGGCAGTCCCAGTTTGGAGATGAAGTTGACCGCGTAGCAGGAGAGCGACTGGGCCCCCACTTGGATCCGCTCGGTGACATCGCTGATGATCTGTGGAGCTGCATTCTGCGCCTCGGTAGCGGTCTCTGGCGTGGTGGAGCTGGCGATATCAGCTACATCGGCTGCTGCGGCTGGGGCATCGGGATCGGTGGGTGTCTGCTGCATGTGCCATCGGTAAAAACACCCTACGCATCCCGCAACTGGAAATCTCTCTCAGTACTATTATGATGAAAGTCATGAAGCACATCCTGACCCAGACCGTGCTGTGGGCTTTCTCCAGCCTATATGCCCTATCTAATGAGCAACAGATCGCCAACTGGCTAAAGCTGGATGAGGATAAGAATGGCACTATCGAGCAGTCCGAGGCGAAGGGGCCGATGCAGAAAAACTTCCGGCGGATCGATCAGGATCAGAATGGCTCGATCGATCGGGAGGAACTATCAAAACTGGCAGCCTATTTGAACCAACGCATGAATCTGAACAAGCCTAAGGCAAAGCAACCAACGCAGAAGCAACCAGAAGGGCTGCCCGAGGGAGTGGTGGTGGAGAAAAATATCGCCTACCGAGACGGCCACCCGCGCTGGCGACTCGATCTGTTTTATCCGGAAGAGAGATCGCAGGAGCTGCGACCGGGCATCGTCTTTGTGCACGGTGGTGGCTGGAAGAGCGGCTCCAAGGATGGCTGGATGTGGCAGCATCTGCCCGCTCGATATGCCTCGCTAGGCTATGTGTGTATATCGGTGAATTACCGGCTGACTCCCGATGGTGGCGGCTATCCGAACTGTGTGCACGATGTAAAAAATGCGGTTCGCTGGCTGCGGGCTCATGGTGCGGACTATGGGCTGGATCCGGAGCGCATAGGCGCCTATGGCAATTCGGCGGGGGCTCATCTGGTGAGCATGCTCGGTCTGGTGAGGAAAGAGGCGGGGCTAGAGGGGGATGGTACTCATCTTGACTACTCTAGCGAGGTGCAGGCGGTAGTGACAGGAGCGGTGCCCGCCAATTTTCTTGATTGGGGGCAGCCTAAGCGAGATGGCAAAGAAGAGTTTGGTTTCATCGCTCAAAATGAGCCACCCGATATCGAGGCTGCGACTAGAGAGGCATCGCCGGTGACTCATGCTCACGAGGAGGCACCGCCTTTCCTGCTGATCCATGCCGAGGACGATCGCACTGTGCCTCACAAGCAAAGTACTGATCTCGAGGCTGCGCTAAAGGCCGTCGGGGCAGAAGTGACGTTGCTCAGCTTTCCCGATGGAGGGCATGGTGTCGTCGGAGCCAAGAAGGATGAGACTTTCCCGGAAATGGAGGCGTTTTTTGAGAAGCATCTTGGGGCGGAGGGGCTGTAGGGGAAGAAGATGATCATTCCCTGGCATCGTTTTCTAAAGATCGGTCTTAGGCAGTTGCTGAAAGGGACCTGTTATGATGTGGTCGATGAGTTTGATATTTCGAATCAAGCTCAACGGGTTGATTTTGTGATTATACGGAAGTCAGATGAGGATTTGCCCGAGCCTGACCGGAGGAAAATGCCTGATGGGTTAAGGGAACTGGCGGATCACAACTTAGTCAGTTACAAGTCAATGAATGAGCCTTTCGATCATTATGCGCTGAATGAGTTGATAGCGCATACGGTGGCTTATTCTAAGCTGAAGGCAGAAAGCGATTGGAGGAAATTTAGTGATACACTAGGTTTGATCGCTATCTCGACCCGCAAGCCATCTACAAGTGTGGTGGCCAAACTTTGGCACGAAACCGATAACCAGGCTGTTTATGAAATCGACTTTTCAGGCTGGCTGGTGAAACTGATCGTAATAAATAGAGCCAATGAAAAGCCGCAAAACTGGCTTTGGCACCTACTGCATGGAGATAGAAGCCGCTGGCAAAAAGGTTCTGTCTCCGCTATTCTTAAGAAGCTTGAGCAACAATTCAAAGAAATGGGAATCTTAGATCCAGAAGTCGAAGAAGTGGAACGCGAGATACTATCTATCTGGGCACACGAGTTGACTCCGCAGCAGATGCGCCAGACTCCAGGCGGCCAGGCATTGATAGAACAGGGTGTTGAGCAAGGCATCGAACAGAGTGCATCGCGCGTTGCTAAGCGTTTGTTAGATTCTGGGATGTCCGTTCAACAGGTTGCGGAATTCACTGAGCTTTCAGTGGAGCAAGTTGAGCAACTTAAGCAAAAATAATCCACCACCACCGACGTGGCAGAATTTACGGGAATGTCCGATTGCATCCATATCAAAGACCTCGCTCTGCCCACGACTGTGGGTGTGCCCGACGAGGAGCGCAGCCTACCGCAGAGTGTCTCAGTGAATGCTGTGCTGACGATGGCTCAGAGCTGGCAGGGGATCGATGACGATCTATCAAAGACGGTCGACTACTACGAGGTCACTCAGGCTATGCGCCGCGTGGCTGCGGAGGGCGAGCGCAAGCTCATCGAGACCCTGGCCGAGGATCTGGCTGGTGCGATATTGGGCTTTGATGGTGTCGACAGCGTGCAGCTAGAGGTAGAGAAATTTATTCTGCCCGGCTGTGGGGCAGTGAGTGTCGAGATCATTCGCGGTCGTTGATTGTTGAGCTCGCCTGTTCTGTTAAAACTATTTTGCCATGTCCGCTTCCCAGCAGCTTATCCTAGTCGTCGATGACGAGCCTTCGATCGCGGAGACGGTGGAGTACGCTCTGAGCCAGGAGGGCTTCGAGGTGGTGCTGGCCGAGACAGGAGGCGAGGGGCTAGAGATTTTTGCCGCTCGGCAGCCAGATCTGATCGTGCTGGATATTGGGCTGCCTGATCAGCTGGGCTTCGATGTGTGCCGCGAGATTCGTAAGACGTCGAATGTGCCGCTGATCTTTTTGACGGCACGAGAGGCAGAGATCGATCGAGTCGTGGGCTTGGAAATCGGGGCGGATGATTATGTGGTGAAACCCTTCAGTCCGCGCGAGCTCACAGCTCGGGTGAAAGCTATTTTGCGCCGGTTTTCGGCAGCAGCGGAGATCCAGCAGGCGACTACGAGTGGTGCGGTGGTATCAGGTGGCGACACTCATGGGCGGATCACTGTGGATAGCGTAAAGATGAAGGCGCTGCTAGATGATCGAGATCTCGGTTTGTCGCGCTACGAGTTTGGTCTGCTCCGCGAGTTTGTCGGACAGCCTGGGCGCGTTTTTAATCGGGACCAACTCATGGAAGCTGTCTGGGACGAGCCGGAGGCCGCTACGGATCGAACCGTGGATGCCCATATCAAGACCCTGCGTGGCAAGTTTCGCCAGATCGATGCTCAGTATGACCCGATCGTCACTCATCGCGGCATAGGCTACAGTCTCACTGAGGATAGTGCGTGATGGATGCGAAAGGACTGCGCCACAGTCAGCCATTGGCGTTGGGTTTTCGGCTAGTCTGCCTGTTTGCCATCGGTTGGCTAGTCCATCAGAGCCAACTGCGTAGCGACCAGGCAGGGCGACGCCCGGTGCGACTATCAGAGGTGAAAGTGTTTCTCCCTGAGGCACATCAGCTACGACTCAACTCTGGGCCTGCCGGTGGGCTGCGAGTGCTCGACCAGCAGGGTGAGCAGATAGGGCTGGCGACTAAGACTATGCCCCACAGTCGGTCTGTAAAAGGCTACTCCGGACCCAGCGATATGCTGCTGGTCTACGATGCTGAAGAGCAGTTACTCGGTATCGCTTTTCGCCATAGCTACGATACCTCCAGCCATGTCGACGATGTCGCTCGGGACTATCTCTTCATGGAGCAGTGGAATGGCAAAACTCGCCAGCAGATCGCGGCTCTGGAGATGAGGGATATATCGGCTCATCACATCGTGTCCGGAGCGAGTCGCACTAGCGAGGCGGTGCTGCAGAGTGTGCATCTGAGAGCGGCAATGGGTGGGGAGGCCGCTAGCCGCCCCCAGATGCGCATCCGCTGGCAGGATGTCGCGCTACTAGTCTGTGTGGTGCTGGCTCTGCTGCTGACTTTTACCAAGGTGCCTTGGCTCAATCGGCGCAAGGCGTGGGTACAGGCGGCGATCGCGATCTACATCGGCCTCATCAGTGGCGACTTGCTGGCACAGAGTCTGATAGTGAGTTGGGCGCAGCATGGGGTGCCATGGTATTCGGTGTTGGGATTGGTCCTGCTACTGGCTGCGGCGCTCATCATCCCATGGTCCACTGGCAAGCCGATCTACTGCACGCATCTCTGTCCGCACGGTCATGCCCAGCGGTTTCTCATGAAGATCACGCCCAGTCGCTGGCGGCCAAAGCTGGGTCAGCCAGAGAAGTGGAGCTTTGGGCTGCTACCAGGGCTGACTTTGGCTACGATTTTGGTGATCACTTTTTGGCGGCTGCCTATCGACTTGGCTGGTATGGAGCCATTCGACGCCTGGGCGATCAAGGGAGTCGGCATGGCGACGGTAGTGATCGCTGTAGTGGGGCTGATCTTTAGCATCTTTGTCCCCATGGGCTACTGCCGCTATGGCTGCCCGACTGGGTTTCTACTGGATCTCGTCCGCCGCGACCGGAAAGGGTTTCGTAGTCGCGACTGGTGGCTGCTCGCTTTACTCGCACTATCCGTGGCTTTGTATTGGCTACCTTATCCGTTTGGTTGATTGCCTAATATTCAGCGACCGATCTGGACCACTGCGACCTCAGCGTAGGGTAGGGTTGTTTTGCCCTGTACACTGCTGGTTTCTACTTCCAGCGTGGCGTCGCGCAGGGTGGTGACCGCGATCAGTGTCAGAGCGAATAGCACCCACAGTGGGAGCCGATTTGGAGAGAGGTGGTTCAAAAGTGATTTTGGGTCAGTGAGATATTAGTTAAGAAAACTAAAATATCAATAGAAACTAATTAGTTAACTGACCCTCTCGATTCGGCTTTGAGCGGGCTTGCATTTCCGTTGCTGTTTCTCTTATCCTCGTGGTTATGAAGACCACTCTCGCCTTAGTCCTCTCCCTAGCCATAGCCTGCGGTTGCCTCCACACTTGGTCAGTCGCTCAGGCAGATGAGAAAAATCTTGAGGCTCAGGCTAATGCGAAGAAGAAGCCAAAGAAAAAGAAGAAAGTAGGTCCGCCGAAGCCCCTCTATGATGGCGAAAAGATCCGCGCGCTGATCATCACCGGAGGTTGTTGTCACAACTACATCTTCCAGACCTATGCGCTGGCGTCAGGCGTGCAGAAGCTGGCCAATGTCGAATTTCAAGTCGTGAATGTGGGTGGCACAGGGACCGCTGCCGAGATCGATCTCTATGATAATCCGCAGTGGAACGCCGAGTATGATGTGGTGATTCACAATGAGTGTTTCGCCAAGACGACCAATCCCGAATACATCAAAAAGATCACCTCCGGTCACCTGACCACACCAGCAGTGGTAGTGCACTGTGCCATGCACTCCTACCGCGATGCCGAGATTGATGATTGGCGCCAATTTCTGGGTGTGACCAGCCGTAAGCACGATCATCAGAGCCGCTATCCGGTGACGGTGACTGAGCCCGAGCACTACCTGATGAAGACTTTCCCTAAAGACTGGGTGACGCCGATGGATGAGCTCTACATCATCGACAAGCTTTGGCCTTCTGCGACCACTCTGGCCACATCAGTCAGTGAGAAAGATCAGTCCGTGCACCCAGTGATCTGGGCCAATGACTTTCAGGGAACACGTGTCGTAGGCACTACCTTCGGGCATACTGATGACACGTTCCGCGATCAGACTTTCATCGATCTGATGGCCAAAGCGATCGTCTGGGCTTCAGGGAAAGAAGAGCAGGCAAAATACTAGCTGTGCAGGGCTTCTGAACGCCAGTGGGTTGTGATATGTGGCAGCGAGCGTCAGCGAGTGGAGTTGCATCTGGCTGAGGGCATGGACGGATCGGCTCTGCAGGCCACTCGCTTTACGCTCGCCGCCACAGTCTCCATTCTCTTCTCCCACACTCACTCACCTTGCCAGTGCGTCAGCGAGTTTCGTCTTCATCAGAAAGCACGGGTTAGGGGCACTGTATGCGCTGCAGGTCCACTCGTGGGCACTCGTCGCTACTTTTGGGTGCCCTTTGCTAAAATATTCACGCCCAGGCTGAATAAAAACGATTCTCTATCGTTTCCATAATAAATGGGTGGGTTAAATGTCTTGTCTGCTAAAATTCACCATGCATCTTGGTCGTCTCCTATGTCGGACGACAACTCCAGCAGTGCCGTCTACTTATCACGCACGACCACAGACAGACTCAAAGCCATCCGCTCCCAGCTAGGGGAGATGCTCGATGGTGCGGACATTCACGTGCTCGAAGAGCCCAACTACAGCCGTGGCTATCGGACCTTTCTCCAGGATACTTACAAGAGGCTAGGCGAGGCCTCCTGCTATGTGACGATCTATGATGAGAGCCTACCCGAGATCCCAGATAGTCAGGTGCGAGGTGTGCTCGAGCGCCTACTGCGCCGCGAAGGGCGGCCGATACCCGAGGGGCTTATCCATGGGCTGAATGGCGATCTACCCTACCTCAACTACGCGCAGTGGGAGATCATACTGGCGATCCACCGTGGTCTACCGGTGTATGTTTATTCGCTCACGAAAAATGCGTTTTGCGATCGCCTGATTCATACGCCGAATAAAGCCTGCGTGGTGCGCATCGATGACTCGGATGAGGCGATGCTCTTCCGCTGTGTGCGCGACCTAGGCGCCGAGATGGATCGCAGTGGCTACCAGCAGCAGGCTGGACTGCTCTACCGCCATTGCCTGAGCTTTTACAATGACTCCGACACCCTCGCCGTAGCCAATGACTTGGGTGTGGCGCTGACGTCTGGACACCTCTACGACGAGGCCGAGCAGTTATTCCGCCAGTCGTGGGAGCTGAAAAAGCGCGACCCTGGGGATGATCATCCCTCGACGCTGGATACGCTCAACAATCTCTGCGATGTGCTGCGTATGAAGGGGGACTACCCCGAGGCGGCCCGTTTGACCGAGCAGTGCTACCAGAATCGGCGTCGAGTGCTAGGGGGCAGTCATATCGACACGCTCGATAGTCTGAATGACTCCGCTCTGCTGATGGACTCGCAGCGAGCCGAGGCCAGACTGCGCTATGGTCTGCGGATCGCCGAGGATACCTACGGCATCGACGATCCGATCACGCTGCGCACCAAACACAACCTAGCCGCCGTGCTAAAATCGCGCGGCGACTACCGAGAGGCTCAGACACTGCTGCGTGACCTACATGGCCCCGAGTATCAGCTCTGGGGGCCGGCGAAACCAAGCTATTATGATGCCCGGCCATTTTTCACCGTCGGTATCACGGGGCATATGCATATCTCTCCCGAGTCCGAGGAGGTGCTGAAAAAAAGAATCCGCGAGGTCTTTCGCTGGCTGCGAGACACCCATGTCGGCGATGATCGGCCGGGCTTCGGCAAGCCATTGGGATTTGAGAAAACGCCTATCGTACTGCTCAGCTCTTTGGCGCCTGGTGCCGACCAGCTTGCTGCAGAGGTCGCCCTAGACGAGGGGATAAACGTGCGTTGCCCCCTGCCATTTCCACATGAGGTATATCGCCAGGCCAGCTCCTTCACCGAGGGGCCGGTAGCAGCTGCGATCTCTCGCCAAGGTACCTTCGACACGCTGGTGCAGAGAATAGGGGTGGAGAATACCTTTCTGGTGACTCATGCCGACGACTCGCGGGAGTATCAGCCCTATCTGGAGGATCAGCTGGCTGACAAAGAATTCCGCAACCGTCGCTACCGTGCGGCAGGTGAGTATGTGGCGGCCAATTGCGATCTGCTCATCGCCATCTGCGATCAGGAGGAAGCGCTCGAGGAGCCCTACCTGAATCCCGAACTCAGTCCGATCGCGCAGAGTGGTAGCCGGATCATCATTTCCTCGTATATCAATGGCATCGAGCCAGGTATCCTGCCGCTGCCACCATCGCTATCATGGCAGGAGAATGGTCCAGTCGTGCGCATCTTTTCCAGAAATGAAAAACACCCTAGACCCTCGCGACATGGGGTGGGCGATATCCGTATCTGGCACCCAGCAGATGCTGCCGACGAGGGCAAATTTCACGATCAGATCCACGAGCACGAGATGGGCGAGCTGCGCACATTGGCCGATCGCCTAGAGAAGCTAAACACCGACCTCGATCGCTGCCCGAAGATCGAGTTTGCTCCGGAAAAAATGTATAAAGCCGGTCCGACCTACCGCCCGCACAATGCTTGGGATCGACTGGTCGGTATGGGCAAGGTCTTTGATATTGCTGGATTTTGGAGCGAGCGCGTGCGCCGTGCGGCTGCGTTTTTTCCGGCTTTTCGGAATACCGATGCGGACAAGCCTCTGCCGCCATTGCGTCGACTGGTCAGTTTCAAAAGCCGGGTGGAGCATGCCTTTACGCGCTACGATAGGCAGGTCGCTTTCCTTACCAATGCGCCATTTGTGATGGGCTTGTTGGTGTTTCTGATTTATGAGTTCCACCATTCACTGCAGGATCTGACTCTCGACTACCGGCGCCTCTGGGCGGTGAGCAGTTTCTTGCTCGGTGGTCTGCTACTGCTGTTGGGTGTGTGGTTTCACACTTGGGCAAAATCTTGGGGGGCCTTTGACCGAAAGAATGATTACCGCGCGCTGATCGAGGGCACGCGAGTGCAGTTTTTCTGGCTAGCTGCTGGTATCAAAGAAGCCGTGCCCAATCACTATATCCAGCGCCTGAGCGGAGAGCTGGCTTGGATCAAATCATCGCTGGGTTCTCTTACCATGCCGGTCGAGAGAGCTGCCACCGATTTTTACCAGCTAAATGGTCACGCCGAGCAGTGTGCTCGCTTGCGCGATGTCTGGCGTGGCTGGGTGAAGAATGAGGAAAACTTCTTTGCTGAGGACAGTCACTACCACAGTCGACTGAATGCCACCGGAGCCCTGTGGGGAAATCTTTTTCTCTCCGCCGCAGCTTTCATGATATTCATCACCTTCGCGCATAGCTGGCTTGATGGGAGACCGGTATATCGTTGGCTGATGAGCGCCTTTGAGTGGATGCAGCATTACGGGCTGATGGTGTGGGCTCTCTCTGCCTGCATCCTGTGGGGGGCGCATCAGGTGATCGTATCGGGCGTGCACGCTGCCCTCTACGAGACCAAGGCGCCGGATGACTATGTGACCGCACTGCGCGTGTGGAATCGGATCGACCGCCGACCGGTGCGCATCATACTGGGCCTGTTGCTGGGCTTGGTCAGCTACTCGGCTATCCACTCGCTGGTACCGCCTCATGCGCCGGGAGTGGTGCCACAGATGGTCGATGGCTATATCGAGGTCGATGTGATGCATGAGATCGCAGTCGACTTTGTCCGAAATCTATTTGTGACCCTAGGCGGTTTGTTTTTGGGTTATGCCTTGGTGAAATTTTCTAGTGAAAATAGCCGTCGCTACACCGCGATGCTCGGCCAGTTTCGCTCGGCACGGAAGAAGATAGACCGACTGCTGAAGCGCTATGAGAGCCTGATCGAGCAGTCTGCTGTGTGCACTGATCGAGCGGAAAAGATCGCTATCGAGAAGCGAATGATGCGCACTCAAAAAGCCATCCAAGATCTCTATCTGATACTAGGTAAAGAAGCACTCCACGAGCATACCGAGTGGCTACTCATGCGCCGCAATCGCCCCGTAGAGCCAGTGTCGCCTATCGGTGGCTAGGGCGACTCTGGACCACCTGTTCTTTCCGAGATTTGTGTGCTCGCACCGTGGACTGTTGGTTCCCGTGGATTGTACCCTATTGAGTCAAAATTGTACCCTATTGAATTTCAGCCCTCAGGGAGTGGGGTGTGAAATAAAATACATAAAATCCCGGGGGCTGCGTCTCATGGAATACCGAAACATCCCGAACCGAACAGAAAATACACTCCCTATATGACAGTAAAATCCATATCATTATCTATCGCACTCTCTACCGGAATCTTTATCGCTCCTAGCCAATCGATGGCGCAGGGTTTCAACCTATTCGATATCATCGGAGCGATAGCAAATGACGATCACCGCAGCCATAACAACCAACACCGAAACCATACCTCGCCATCGCTAGCTCGTAATGTACAAGACCTCGATCGCTATGCCGATGAGATGGTCTGGCGCTATGGGCAGGAGCTACGCTACACACATGGCTGCCCGCGAGCCAAAGCGCTGCACCAGCACATGAACAAGCATTCTATCCATACCGATGCTCTCGCACGAGCGTTTCGAGGCACTTGTCCGAAGACCTTTGAGAAAGCTGCTGATGAGGTGCGAGACTCCAGTAAGCGACTCACCAAACTGCGGAAAGACGTGAATACCAGTAGGCAGATCACCTATCTGATCCGTGCGACGGATGAGCTCTCTGATTATGTCGAGGATAATGATGATCGCTTTCGTCCGGTAGCTCCGGCCCGGCCAGTCTACGATCCTGTCTATGCACAGATCGGGGCAAATATCGGCCAGTTGAATCATTACTCGACTCGTATGGTCAATGATTACGGTCGCGAGGTGCATTGGAATTGCCCGAAAAGTAGAGCGCTGTATCAACATATGCAGACCTACCGTGGCAAAACCACCGCTCTAAACTCTGCCTACTATGGTAAGTGCCCGAAGACCTTCAAGAAAGCTGCCTGCGATGCTAGAGAGGCTCTGACCTGCGTGCAGAAAGCCCGGAAAGCTCTCACCGTGAGTCCTCAGGTCTGCCAAGCGATCAGTCAGTCTTGCCCATTGGCGACTTACACTCATAAGAATAGTGATCACTTCCGTCCTTATGATCCACGCTATCAGCGAGGCAATAATACCTGCGGCACTCTTTCTTCCAGTAATCACCGCCCTACCAGCTATCGGAATGTGAGCTGGTATTAAAGGTCAGCGGTAACTCAAAAAATCTCCAGAATCCGCATTGGGACAGCTCGGACTGGCAGCCGCCGGTTCGGGCTGTTTTTTGTGTTTTGGGTTCAGGATATCACGCCGATAAGCCAGACGAAAAGTAGTTAAGATAAGTTGACATTTTAGATATCTTGCTAACATGGAAATTATGATCAAGGCGATTAAAAAACTGCGTCGCGAATGGCGCGAGATAGAAGAGTTTCTCGAGACTCTGAATTAATCCCCCTCTGAGCAGGTGAAAACCTGACTTTGCTGGCCACAAGCTCCCGCTAGGTGGGATACCACCTAGGAGGCCTAGCAGAGATCTATGAAGCAAACTTTGGAGTCGAGTGTCAGCGGTAATACTTTAGTAGTCACCACCTTTATCGCTGGCATCGACCGAAGTTTTCCATGCCTGCCATGCTGTTACCATGGCGGCTAGCCGCTCGGGTTGTTGCTCGGCGAGATTGGTCTTTTCGCTGGGGTCTGAGGCTAGGTCATAGAGCTGCCAGTCATTCTGGCCGACCTTTTTGCAGTAGGCTTTGAGAGAGCCATCGTGCCAAGCTGCTTGGCCTTTGATGTGAAAGCCGAGAGGTTGGCTCCGCTCTGTCATCTCACCACGGATAGCAGGCAGTAGGCTGATGCCGTCTAGCTCGCGATCGTCAGGCATGTCGAATCCGACGATCTCCTGGATGGTGGGAAAGTAGTCCACTGTGCACGCTGCCATCGCACTAGTCGAGCCTGCCTGGATCTGAGCAGGCCATTCGATGATGCTGGGTACACGCACGCCGCCCTCGTAGAGACTGCGCTTTCTGCCGCGGAATGGGCCTTGCTTTCCAGGGGCCTGGTCATTGCCCTCTGGACCATTGTCGGAGGTAAAGGCGACTAGCGTATTGTCGGCGATGCCATGTGCCTTCAGCTTTTCACGCAGTGCGCCTACGGCTCGGTCTAGGGCCGTCACGCAGCCGTAGTAGTTTTGCTGGAAGCCCGTGGTCTGTCCATCGTCGTAGGAGGCGACATCCTCTGGGCTGGCCACCACAGGTAGGTGTGGGGCATGAAACCAGACAATGGCTAGAAAGGGGCCATCCTTTTCCTTTTCGATAAACTTGATAGCGCGGCGCATGATGATGCCTGAGTCGTCGCCGAGTAGCTCGTCGGAGTCGGGGGCGACCATGGTCTCCTCGGCGGTCCAGTAGTGGGTGCCATAGGCCTCTCGTGCGTCGCTATCGGTCAGTGGGTGCCAGCCCTGACGAGTGGCTTGGCGGAAGTCGCCCTCTGCACCTTTGGCAGGTTTCCACATCGGGTCGTAGGTAGGAGTCTTGGCCTCGGTGGCAAAGGTGGTGCCGACAGCGTGCTGCCAGGGTGGGGAAAAGTGCTGGGGTTGTTTAGCACCGCGATTGGCCTCTACCACTTCGCGAGTTAGAGTGCCCATATGCCATTTGCCAAAGTGGCCAGTGGCATAGCCCTCGGCAGCCAGAGCCTCGTATAGCGTGTGCTCTCCAGCACGCAGGTGCCCCTGATTGGCCGTGTAGATGCCAGTGCGGTCGTGGTGGCGCCCAGTCACGATCGAGGCGCGAGTGGGTGAGCATACCGGTGCCTGTGCGTAAAAGCGCGAGAAGGTCATGCCATTGGCCGCCATCGCATCGAGATGTGGGGTGTGGATATGCTCGGCACCCTGAAATCCGACATCGCCCCAGCCCAGGTCATCGCACATGATCAGCACGATGTTTGGCTGTTGGTGTTCTTTTTTGGGCTCATCCCCCGAGGTCAGGTGGCAGAGCAGGAGCAAGCTGGCGCATAGGTAGGTGGCTCGTTTCATACCTCTAGATAGCACTCGCTTGGTGCTGCTGACCACTTGGATTTTGCGGTTGTCCGATATACGTACCGTGTTTGGGAGAGTTAAGTCTTGTCGAATGTCAGTATTTTTGGCATAGTGATAGGGTGGAGAAAAGAAGTCAGAACAACCCGCTGGCTGAGGGCGAGCCGCTCAAAAATGTATTGATCACAGGAGCGAGCACAGGATTAGGATTGGCGCTCGCTCAGCGTTTGTTACCGAGAAAGGATCTGCGACTGATCCTGACTGCTAGAGAGGCATCGCTAGCTAGGTTTCAAGATGTTGGTCTACTCGAGACCGATCGCGTGCACCTCAGACCCCTACGAGTGAATACCGACTGCGAGCGCCGAGCGGTGGTCGAGGAAATCGACAAACGCTGGGGAGGAGTCGATATATTGATCAATAACGCTGGCGTCGCCTATCGAGCCGTGATGGAGCACCTCAAGTGTGAGGAGATCGATCGGCAGATGGAGATCAATTTTTCCGCTCCGCTGCAGCTGATCCGTCTGGTGCTGCCGACCATGCGCGAGAAAAAGTGCGGTCGCATCATCAATGTCTCGTCTGTCGGTGGCATGCTCGCTATGCCGACTATGACTCCCTACTCGGCCTCGAAGTGGGCGCTAGAGGGTGTCAGCGAGGCTCTCTGGTACGAGATGCGTCCGTGGAATATCCAGGTATCCATCGTGCAGCCGGGCTTCATCCACTCCGATTCTTTCGAAAACACCCGTATGACTGAGGCGAGCGATGCCTCCTTTGAGAGCGCGGAAGATCCCTACCACCCGCATTACTTCTACATGGAGCGCCTGATCCGCAAGGCCATGCATCTAGCATGGGCCACTCCGGACAGTGTGGCCAAAAAGATCGAACGCGTCATGGACTCCCGGCGCCCCGCGCTGCGTGTGCCAGCTACCTTTGATGCGCGAGTTTTCGGTGCTATGCGCAAGCTACTGCCAGGCCCGCTGTTTCACGAGATCCTCTATCGAGCACTGCCAAATATTTCGGACTGGGGTGGGGAGTATACCTCTAGCTATAGATCGGCTCGACCGGATGCGAGTCTGGAGTCAGGGACGAAGGTAGAGCATAGGGGGGATAAGCCGCAAGATGCTGCTGAGAAGGCGGCGTGAGCTAGTTGGTTGCTAGCTATCCATTCTAAAGCCACTATTTTGGAGGTCGTCCATCATGATGCCGAAGTAGTGATCACATAGTAATGGAGTAGATGCAGCAATTTCCCAGTTCCACGGTTTTTCCTCCACTTGCCTAAAAATAAAACTATCAAAATCTAGACCGTCTTCCCAGGTCGGCAGATCCTCAAATAGGGAGGATCGCAGATCCTGATGGATATCCGACCAATGGGTGACGATTTGCTCGAAGAAGTCGCGGTGCTCTTGATTGATATCTGAGCCTGGGGCTAAATTAATGGAGATATCGATCTCCTTGGCCAGTGGAGGAAACATGGTGCAGCTCGACCAGAAGCCGCTTCGGTCATTAGTGAGTTTGCCAAAGGTTGGGTCATCAAGCGTGGTTGGCTGGAATTTTTTGCTGCGAAACAGTCGGGTGAGCATTTGGGTATGTTGGGCTGAGGATGTCTGACTAGTAGGCCACGTAGCCATACCAGAATGAAGCGGCTAAAAAGGGCAATGCGATGCAATTACAGATCATGGACCTACAAACTTGATGTAGAAGGAAAAAGCCAATGAACGCGACATAGAATAGGATGGTTTGAGTCGAAGAAACTATGGAAAAGGGGGAATTGACTGATGCTAGGTAGTCAGGGGTGAAAATATTGGTCGAACCGCTATTCAGTCGGTGGTGGTGAAAGATTTTGTGCTGCCAAAATGAAACACCAAAGGATAGCATTGGAACTATGCAGATTAGGTGCGGCAGAGCTTTAAGGGCCAAGTGCTTAACTCTTGAGTGAGAGTTTGAATACCTCAAGATTTCGGATGGAAGCTTCTCAAACATGGTTTGAGGAATATAATTTCCATAATTTATTTACGAAAGGTAAAGTTTTGCTGTGTGTGGCATTATTTAAAATGCCATGCAGCAGTTCCGCGCGTTTCGAAGGTTTTTTCCCTGTCTGCTAGCTAAGCACGCTGCACGCACTCCAGCACTCGCATGGCCAGCTCCCGGCTCGGTGCGATGATGATCGGATCGGCTTGAAAGAGATTGGTGCGCTCTCCATCTGGATTGAGGAAGACGCCACCGGCTTCTTCGAAGATCAACTGAGGGCCTGCGATATCCCAGGGACCTTGCTTGAGGTTGTCGGCATTGTTGTCATGTATGGCGACTGCTAGACCGCTATTCTGCTCGGCTATACGCATGGCGATACCAGCGTGGGGAAAGCCTGAAGTGACGATCTGAGCGCCACCAGCAGAGCGCAGCGCGGTGCGAGCTCGGGCGAAGAATGGAGTCTCGTAGCCCTGGTTGCCATACTGGTTCATCTCTACCCAGCACTCGCCTAGCGGCTTGTCGTCTGGAGTTAGCCTGAGTGGCTCGCCATTGCGCCAGGCTCCCTGGCCTTTCTCGGCGTAAAACCACTCATCAGTCAGCGGGAAGTAGCAGATGCCCACCACGGTCTCGCCGCCGACGCGCTTGGCGACTAGGGTGGAGGAGATGTGGCTTCCACCTTTCATCAGGTAGGAGGTGGTGCCATCCAGTGGGTCGACGATCCACATGTCGGCGGACTCGTCATTGGCCTCGGGGTTTAGCTCCTCAGAGACGATCGTTACGCCATCGTTTTCTAGGATGGCGGTGGCTGCTCGATCGGCATCGAAGTCGACTTTTGACACCAGATCGCCGACGTCTTTTACCTCGACCTTCTGCACATCCTGATAGCCGTCGGCTATGATCTGGCCTGCCGCCTGCGCGGCCTGGGCAGCGAGACGTAGCGAGTCGGAGAAGCGATCGTCGGCGAAGAAATCTGGTAGCATCACGTGGGAGTCTCTACACTCGCTGGCCGAAATCACAACCGGTGAATCGAATCTCTGGGGCTAGGTTCCCTAGGCTGAGGATCAATTGGTGAGTACCATGCCGTACTCCGGATAGGTCTGAGCCATGTGCTCCTCGAGGAAGGCGACCTGCTGCGAGTCGCCTACGATTCGGTGAGTGCTGATAGCTTTTTGGATCGCCAGGGGGGTGATCTCGGGATCTTTGAAAATGACGCTGACGATCTGATACTCGGCTAGGGCAGCCTGATAGTCGCCCATTTCCCGAGAGATATCACCGATGAGTATACGGGCATCGGCATTGAGTCGGCCCTGGCGGATGACCCGCATGCACTCGTAGGCGCTACGCTTGGCCAGCGCGTAGTCGCCCAGTGCCATCTGAGCATAGCCCCGGCGTAGGTAGGCGCGGCCGCGGTCGTGGGCGTCGCGCGCTCGGATCAGGTAGTGATCGTAGGCAACGATCGAGCCGACGTAGTCATCCAGGCGCAGTCTAGCTTCGGCTAGGTTTTTCCAAATTTCCTCATCGACGTGGTCGGGTGTTTGGCGCTCGATGGCTTTGGTCAGGAAATGCTCGGCATCGATCCATTTTTCCTCCTGCGCCAGGGTCATACCGAGATCTCGGTAGATCATGGTCGGCACGGGGATGTGGGTATCGCGGCGTTGGGCGGTATTGCGGATGCCCAGATCGGCATTCCTCTGGTGGTAGAGACGGCAGTTGTGAGCCAGCTCTTCGAGGCTGCTCATCGCGTGGTGACAGACGATGATGCGGATGGTCGCCTGATTGAAGTAATCGTCTGGTGCCAGCTCGCGGGCCTGAGTGAGGTGCTCGATCGCCCTAGCGTGCTGCTCCAGCTCGTAGTGAGCTACGCCGATCCAGTAGTGAGCATCGCATGCAGCTGCCTCGGGGTAGCGAGCGATGTATTGGCCATAGGCATCGATGGTCTCTGGCCAGAGTTTTTCCGTGGCATAGATCCTGCCGATGCGCTCCATGGCTACCTCTGCCTCGGGCGCCTCTGGGTAGTCGGCTATGATCTGGTGGAATGCGGCGCGAGCAGAATCGAGGTAGCGGCGCTCCAGATGGGTCTCTGCTCGCTTGGCCATGGCAGAGATGGTATCGGGGTGGTCTGGATAATCGCTGCGTAGCTGACGTAGCTGTTGATCCGCAGTGCCGAGTGCTCCTGTCTCATACTGCGCCCAGATCTGGTGGCTGAGCCAGGTGGGACGATGGCTGGCCTCTAGATTAGCCGTGCGCAGCCAGCGGTAGGTGACCAGAGCATTGCCAAATTGGGCTTTGGCAAAGCGTTGATCATTGCCGGACTTGGCCTTTAGCCCATCGAAGAAATACCACTCGGCCAGCATCAAGCTAGCTCGATCGATGAAGTGGCTGCTAGGCATGTGAGCCCGCACCTCTGCGAGGTAGCTGCGGATCTCGCTGGGCATATGTGTGTCGCCTTTTTGGTGGAGTAGCACTAGGCGCCGGTAGCCGGCCTCGGCGCAGACCGCTTTGTCTCGGTGGCTGGCTGAGACGACTCCGAATAGCCGGTGGGCGGTGTCGCGATCGCCGCCTGCCTGAAAGGCTTCTGCCACTTTCATCAGCATATCGGCGCGGTACTCACTGGTCAGGCCCGCGACCGCGCTGCGCTGATAGATATCTACGATACGCTGGTGGTCGCCATGCTGGTGTGCGAGATGGATATCGGCTACATCCCAGTAGCTGCGCCAGGTGCTGTCTTCTGGCATAGCCTTTAGCTGATCCATGCGCTGGTGAGCTAGCTCGAGGTCACGAGACTCGAGAGCGAGCATGCAGGAGTGGACTAGGGCTTCGTCTCGCACGGAGGGAGTCGATGCCTCTTGCATCAAGTCGGAGAGACTGGCCTGTGCGGTCTCGTGGTGGCCACGTCCGGCCTGGATTCGAGCGGCTTCGAGGCAGCTTTTTTCGTAGAAGTGATCGGTCTGGCTACCGGGATTGTGAGCGATCAGTCGAGAATAGATATGGTAGGCATGATCGGCCTGATCCAGATGCTGGAGGGCGCGAGCGTGGTAATAGCCTGCCTGGTAGCGGTAGGTATCGCTAGCGGCTTCGCGCGAAGCCAGCTCGAAGGAAGGGGCTGCGAGGGCGTATTTGCCCCGATTGAAATGCAACACCCCTAATCGGTAGGCAGCAGCACCGGTGATCGATCGAGTGGTGCCTACTGCGATAGCGCGCTGGTAGGCATCCTGGGCTTCGTCGAGACGGCCGAGTCGGTGGTAGCGTTCGCCCAGCTTCACCCAGTCGCCATCGCTGAGGCGCATCGAGCTGTGGACACTGGAGCCTTCAGCTGCGTTCCATACGATTGCAGCCATTGCCGAGAGGCATAGAGCTATGAGGCGTTTCATCCCTAGGTGTGTGTGTGGTGTTTCGTGGGGGAGGGAAGACTGGGTTGGGTCGAGACCAAGTCACTATAGTTATAAGAAACTTTCCCGATTCTGTGAAGAGAAAATGTCCAAAATGTTTGAAATTGAGAAAGAAATGACGAACAACGCTAAAATTTGGCGGAGTTGGTTCGTTTTTGTACATGATTCCCCAAGTGATTCGTCCCCTCTCGCCACTTGACCGTTTGTAAAAATCGGGATTAGTTAAGAATTGCCATATGCGCGAACCCCAGGAACGTCGAAACACCCCAAAACGTGAGCATCTAGGCCTCGTGCTGATGCTCCTGCTCTGTGCAGTCTTGTTGTCAGGCTGTGCCTTCGTCCCGGCGAATACTCACCGAGACCAATTGGCCTCATTGGCGCGCTACGATACTGAGGGAATCGATGCTCAAGTGAATCTGCCGGAGCTGAGAAATGCCCAGACTGGAAAATTTTCGGCGGCTGATTTTTTGACGCTCCATTCAGGTATGTTGGTGAGTGGTGAGTATGTCAGCAGCCAGCAGTTTCAGGAAGATCTGGCGACTTTTCGGGGCAATCAGCAGGGGGAATTGACCTTGGGCTTTTCGGTGCCGATCGCTAATGGTGGGACGGGCTTTGGCTCATGTGCACCGATCACCTCAGACGGATACTTTCTCACGGTGGCTCACGTGCTATCACACGAGGATACGTTTGTGCTCTATGCGACTTCAGATGGCAAGCGTACCTACATCGACTCTGCGAAATGTCGTGTGGTGTATAGCGATCTGCATTCGGACTTCGCGATCGTGAAAGCCAATATCAAGACGCCGCGGGTGCTGGAGTATCGCACGGCGACGCTCAGCCATAACACCACACTTTTTGCTGGTGGCTGGATGCATGAGAAAGCGGGTGGCAAGTTTCGCGAAGTGGTGCCGATTGTCGCGCCTGATGGCGGTAGCACGCCTTTCTACAAAGTCGTCACATCGATCCCTATGATCAAAGGTGACAGTGGCTCACCGCTGATCGATCAGGAAGGTCGTCTCTGCGGTGTGCTCAGCACCATGCGCCTCGGTGTGGTGGTGAAGATGAAGCCGCTGTCTACTGCTGTGATGATGAAGCGCAGTGAGATCGACCGTATCATCTCGGCAGATCGCCGGAAGCATGGTTAGCGGCGGATAGGCTTTGCAGGGCAGCATTCTTTACCCGTAGCGATACCCTACTCCGTGCACCGTTTTGATGATCTCTGGGGACTTGGGGTCGAGCTCGATCTTTTTGCGCAGTTGAGAGATGTGTTGGTCTAGCGTGCGACTGTTGGGTAGGTAGTCGAAGCCCCAGCATTCATCGAAAAAGGAATCTCGCGACAGGGCGCGGCCTTCGTTGCGATGAAGAAATTTGAGGATCTGTAGGTCGCGCAGGCTGAGCTCGATGGCTTGATCACCACGAAAGCCACGTAGTTCACTGGGTACGACTTTGAGGTCTGCTAGGGTGAAGCTATCGGGGAGGGCCTTTGTGTTGGCTGCGGATTGTTTTTTGTAGATCCGGCGGGTGACAGCCCGGATTCTGGCTAGGACTTCTTTCACGCCGAATGGCTTTTGGATGAAATCATCGGCACCGAGCTCGAGGCCGAGCACCGCATCGATTTCCTCGGATTTGGCGGTGATAAATAGCACCGCGGGCTCGTCGGTCTGGCGGCGGATCTTGCGGCAGACTTCGTAGCCATCCATGTGTGGCATCATGATATCTAGGCAGACCACGTCTGGCGAGTGATCCTGAAATGCTTGCCAGGCCTGTCTACCATCGGCTGTGGCGATCACCTGGTAGCCCTCCTCGATCAGGATTTCTTCCAATCCTGCGCGGGTATGAGGATCGTCTTCTGCTACTAGGACTTTCATGGTGATACGCGTAGGGTGAGTTTGAAACAGGAGCCTGAATCGGTGGCCAGATAGGAGAGGTCGCCCCCATGTAGACGAGCTAGGCTGCGGGCTATGCTCAGCCCGATACCAGTGCCAGCGGCTTCGGATAGCTTGTCGCTGAGTCTTTCGAAGGGCTGAAAGATGAGCTCCTGTTTGCTCGTGGGGACTCCGGGGCCTCGATCGGTGACTCGGATCTCGCACAGGCCATCGCTGAGGCTACTGGATACCGATAGGTAGTCGCCGGAGATGGCGTATTTCTCCACATTGCTGAGAAGGTTGGTGAGGATCTGCTCGAGCACATCGGAGTCGAATTGGCAGTCATCCTGGGCGTCGAGTTGCTGCTCGATCGAGAAGTCGGCGCCTACTTTCTGTCGAAAGGGTTCGATCAAGCGGCAGATGGTTTCATCGATACAGCCGGTCTGTGGGTGGATGCTCAGTTTGCCTTGTTTCGATTTCGAGAAAGTCAGCACATTGCCGATCAGGCGGCTCAGTCGTTGGCTCTCGCCTACGATCACGTCGAGATGTTTGCGCCGCCGCTCGTCATCGGGATCCAGGCTGCGCTCGAGGAGCTCAGCGTACATGCGGATATTGGTGAGGGGAGTCTTCAGCTCGTGGGAGACTTGATTGACGAAGGTCACCCGCTGGGCGGCATCTCGCATCTGCGTGGTCATCGAGCGGTAGAAATAGATCGCCAGTCCGCTGAGTAGAGCCAGGGTGCCGAGCAGTATGGCTAGCGTATTGATGAGTGTTTGTGAAGAGAACTGACGTGTCGTGATAATCCGGCCAGTGTAGTAGCTGAGCGTCCACGAGGTGAGGGGAGCGTTTAGAGCGATCGATGTGATGGGGCTGGCATCTGCCTCGACTGCAGCCCGCCCCCAGCGGTAGACCACTCGGCCCGACGGATCGCGTAGCTGGATCTGTGCCTCGCTGGGGATGGAGACATGGGGCTGGCCCTCGGTAGGTAGTGCAGCGAGCACCTCGGAGACTAGGCGCATGCGCTCGACCTCGATACCGTAGACATGATCGGTAGCAGGGTGCCAGAGCCAGAGGATGTAGTGTGGTCCATCGCTCCAGTACCAAGTATGCCAGCCGCTGTCTGCCCGGCTGCCATACTCATCGACTAGGCGAAAAGGCTGTCGCTCCTGCCATATCGTAGCCGTCCGCATCAGGAAGTTTTGCTCGGCTTCGGTCAATTGCGATCGAGAGGGGAAGACGATCCTGCCGCGAGGACCGATCTCGAAGCACTGGCGTACCCAGGGATGAGTCCTAGCTAGCTCTCGGCGGCCTGCGGTATCAGCTAGGCGTGCGGTCTCTACTACCTGCAGCAAGTCAGTAAAGCGATCGGCTAATCGATCCTCGATGATCTGCCGGTGGGTCTGCAGCGACTCGTCGATCACGGCGATGAACTCGCGCCGCGTGCGATGCTGCTCCTCGGCACTGACCCGCCAGCCCAGCCAGACGATGAGGCCGGCTGGGACGAGGGTGAGCAGGAGGAAAACGACTAGATACCGGTGCTTCACTTGGTTTTCTTTTGGTTGTCGATGGGGAAAACAAAGCCACTGCCGTGGCCGATTTGGCGATTGTTTTCGATTTGCAACTCGATCATTCTTTTTCGTGTAGCGCTCCAGTCAGGACTATCGATAGCCGCAGATTGACTAAGATTACTGAAGCCATAGTCTTTCAGTGCAGAGGAGTCCCATTTATGGGCACTGGACTCGAGATAGGCTGCATTATCGAATAGAGCCTGCTTCGCACCGGCGATGTCACCTTTATCCCGCAGCTGCATCGCTTGCTCATTATTCTCAGTCGCTACTAGGAGAACGCATGCTGCCATCACAGGAGCATTGGCCTGAGCCTCTACGACCTCTGCCTGGTCGCTGAATCTCACTGATAGCTCGCTGGTGAGGCGATCGGGTGTCAGGGTGGCGAGATTGGCATAGCTGACTGCGACATCGGCCACGCGGCGGGTTTCATCGACTTTGCCCGACTCTACCTCGACCTCTACGACCACGTATTTTTCCTGCTCGCTGTAGAGCTGGTTCATCATGGTAGTGACTTGCTGGCCGGCGATGTCGGCTTCTCTACCGATCACGCGCAGCGGTTTTACGCCGGGTAGGAAGTCCATGGTCACGACGACTTCCTGGGCGACGATACTGAGGATATCGCCAAACTCACGATCGAATGCGGCGACTAGATCGACCTCGTTTTCGACGAAGACATGGTTGCCATCGCTCTTGCTGGCGAGATTGGCCATTAGGTCTTCATTGTAGCCGAGGCCGAGGCCGATTGTGCTCACCGAGATACCTTCCTTCACCAGCGAAGCGCCGAGCTCGCCGAGTTCACCTGGGCTGCGCGGGCCGACATTGGCCTGGCCATCGGAGAGTAGTAGCACTCGATTGACCTTCTCCTTGGAGAAAAATTTGCGCAGTTCATCGGCTCCTTTACTGACTCCGGCGAAGAGCGCGGTATTGCCGGTCGGCTCGAGTTTTTCGATCGCTTTTAGCACGGGCGTTTTGTCGGTGAGCTTGGTGGCGGGCACTAGGATCTCTACACTATTGTCATAGGCGACGATGGAGACGATGTCTTCTGCGCCGAGACGCTGCACAGCCAGTCGAGCCGCGTCGCGGGCTTGGGCGATTTTGCCGCCACTCATGGATGTCGATCGATCGATGACGAGGGCCACATTTACCGGCGTTCGTTCCTGATCAGCTTCCAGGGCGAATCCGGTCAGCCCAACTTTGAGAAAGGTCTTATTGGTTTGCCCAGATTTGAGTAGCGGATTGGCGAGCGCGGCTTCCAGCTGGACTTGTTTGGCCAGAGCGGGAGTGACCAAGAAGGCGAGCGATGTGAGATATAAGAATAGGTTTTTCATAGACCTAACCAGCATGGGGGAAGATACACCTCAATTGGTCAGTCATTTGTCATGAAGTTGTAAAAGATATGTCAGGCTCAGGCCAGGATATCGTGCGCGACGTGTCCGTAGACATCCGTCAGTCGGAAGTCTCTGCCGCCATAGCGATAGGTAAGCTGCTCGTGGTCGATACCGAGTAGATGTAGGATCGTGGCGTGTAGATCGTGGATGTGCATTTTGTTCTCCACTGCGTAGTAGCCATACTCATCGGTGGCACCGTAGGCCATGCCTCCTTTTACCCCGCCGCCGGCCATCCACATGGTGAATCCGTGGGGATTGTGATCGCGACCATTGGTCCCCTGGGCGGTAGGTGTGCGGCCGAACTCGCCACCCCAGAGTACGAGGGTGTCATCCAGTAAGCCACGAGATTTGAGGTCGGTGAGGAAGCCGGCGATGGGTTTATCGACTTCGGCGGCGTTTTTGGTGTGGCCTTGGTAGAGATTCGAGTGCTGATCCCACTGTACTTCACTATCGCTGTGAGTGACTTGGACAAAGCGCACACCTCGCTCTAGGAATCGTCGAGCCATCAGGCACTGGTGGCCAAAATCTGCAGTGACCGGATCGTCTATACCATACAGCCGCTTGGTGGCTGAGCTTTCTTTATCTAGAGTCTGGACATCAGGCATCTCGCTCTGCATGCGGTAGGCTAGCTCAAAGGAATCCAAGCGTTCTCTGAGCACTTTCTCTTGAGAGGGGTGTTGGTGGAGATGGATCTCATTGAGCGAGCGAAATAGGTTTAGCTGCTGGCGCTGGGTGTGCCGGTCGAGGTCTCGGCTGTTGGCGATATCTTTCACTCGGACGTGCTCTGCCGCCTGACTGGCGTTGCCGATCGGGGTGCCTTGGCAGTGTGCAGGGAGGAAGGCCGCTCCCCAATTGGTGACACCGCCGTGCGCCAGAGTCGGGCAGATCGTGACGAATGCTGGGAGATTTGCGTTATCTGAGCCTAGGCCGTAGACAGTCCACGCTCCTAGGCTGGGGCGGACGAAAGTATCGCTACCAGTGTGTAGTTTAAGTAGGGCAGCGCCGTGGGCGGTATTAGTGCCGTGGACCGAGCGTAACACGCAAAGATCATCGGCGTGTTTGGCCACGTGAGGAAAGAGATCGCTCACGGGGAGTCCGCTTTGTCCATATTGACGAAAGCGCCAGGGGGATTTCAGTAGATTGCCTTGCTTAGCGAAAGTGATTTTGGGTAGAGCGAAAGGTGGGGGCTTGCCATGGTCTTTATCCAGTTGGGGTTTGGGGTCGAAAGTATCGATGCCCGAAGGCCCGCCTTTCATAAATAAAAACACAACTCTTTTGGCGCGAGGTGCGATGGTGGGTAGGTGAGGGGACTCAGCTCGTAATAGCGATATGAAGGCCAGATGGCCAAACCCTGTTGCGTATCGCTGTAGTAATGTGCGCCTATCCATAAGTGAACTCGATCAATTCAGGTAGAGAAACTCATTCGACATCAGGAGGCTTTGGCAGAATAGCGTCCAGGTCTCTAAGTTGTCCGCTGCTGTTAGGAAAGTTTTAGCTAGCTTTAGTTCGTCGGGGATAGGCGATCGCCCTAAAACTGAGTGGTAGATGTGGTCGACCCTTTTATCGATGGATAAGGTAGCGTGTTCTTCGATTACTTGTTTTGCCAAGGTTTCGGCTGATCGGGTGACCATCTCGGAGTTCATCAGGTAGAGTGCCTGGGGTGCTACGGTGGTGATGTTTCGTTGGCCAGTGACCATGGTCGGATCGGGAAAGTCAAATTGTTCGAATAGCGAGCATAGATGGTTGCGCACCACAGGTAGGTAGACGGATCTGCGTGTCGAGCCATATTGAGCCCGATCGACGGAAGTGTGGTCGAAGACAATTTGCCGGTTTCGCAGCTGTAGCGTTTTACCTCCCTGAGTCAGATCCAGTCTGCCGGATACATGGAGGATAGAGTCGCGGATGGCCTCTGCCTGCAGTCGGCGTGTCGGGTAGTAGGCAAGCCAGCGGTTTTCGGGATCTAGTTCAGATAAGGGTTGGGCGGCAGGGTGGTGTGATGAGTGTTGGTAAAATCTCGACTGCATGATCAGTTTGTGTAGAGATTTGGTGCTCCAGCCGCTATCGATAAACCAATGGGTCAACCAATCCAAGAGCTCGGGGTGGCTCGGTGCTCTGCCTAACACGCCAAAATTGTCTGGGGTGTCGACTAGGCCAGTGCCGAAATGCCAAGCCCAAACCCGATTGACATAGACTTTGGCAGCAAGCGCGCTATCTAGTTGTGTCATCCATTTGGCTAGTTCTAATCGACCGCTACGCCCAGATGAGAAAGTTGTGGTCTTGTGAAACACTGCTGGCACGGCTTTGGCTACCGATTTGCCGAGATTGGTGTGGCTGCCGCGTATGGCGATAGGGATTTCGTCGACTGTTTCGGCGGCTTCGGATACTCCCATGATAGCGGGTGCATCGTAGGCTTGGCTCTCGAAGTCGATCGCCTTTAGGCGTAGGGTCTCATACTCGGCTAGGGTTTCTTTATCAAAGGCATGGCTAGGTTTGGTAGGGACAGCTAGTAGACCGGCAGTATCGTAGTAGGCGATACGGTAGGCCTCTAGTTCAGGATCATCTAGGCGTTGTGCTTTGGGATTGTTTTTTCTCGCTTTCGAGTAGGCATCGATCGCTTGGGCGAATTTTTTGGTATAGAAAGTAACTAGCCCTTCGCGATCTTGTTGAGCGGCGAAATGATGCCAATGGGTAACGGCCAAATCATCGCGCCGGTACTCGAGATGGGTGCGTGCGTGGTGCAGAATGCGAGGATGCAGATCTAGAGGCTCGGCTACAGCACGGGCATCGCTGAGTGTAGCATCGAAGGGGAGATCTAGGCAAGCGAGTAGGTAGTCGGTGGCACGCTCTCTAGCCGCTACGCGGAGCTTCACCGTTTGCTTTTGTTTGTAGTTGGCGGCTGCCCGTCGCAGTTCCTTGATTTCAGTGTCGATAGCACTGTGTTTGGCTATCTCGGCGGGTGTGCCGATCGCGTGCTCATACCAATGGCGCTTATTTCCGGTATCGGTAGTGGTGAAGTTTTCGGTGCTTTTAAAGATAGCGGCCAGTGAGTAGTAGTCGGCCTGTGTGATCGGGTCGAATTTGTGATCGTGGCAGCGAGCGCAGCCGAGAGTGAGACCGAGAAAGGCTTTGCCAGTGCTATCGATTTGCTCATCGATGACGTCCATTTCCAGTTTGGCCATATCGCGCTCGGCGAGCAGTCGGCCGCCGAGTGCTAAAAAGCCCGTGCCAGTTTTGGTTTCGTTGTTGCTGTATTCGATCAGGTCGCCGGCGAGCTGCTCGATTAGAAATTGGTCGAATGGTTTGTCTCGGTTGAAACTATCGATCACGTAGTCGCGATAGCGCCACGCTTGGCCATAGGTATGGTTTTCGTCGAGGCCATTGGAGTCGGCGTATCTGGCGACATCTAGCCAGTGTCGGCCCCAGCGCTCTCCATAGCGAGGTGAGTCGAGTAGGTCATCGATGAGCAGGGGATAATAGTCGGGCAATGAGCTGTAGTGATCGAGCTGCTGGACTAGTGGTGGCAGGCCTATTAGGTCGATGAAGGCACGGCGGATGAGCGTACGTCGATCTGCTAATGGAGCGGGTGTTATCTGATGCTCGTCGAGTCTGGACAGTAGGAAGTGGTCGATCGGATTTCGGGCTAAAGTAGGATCGCTAGGCTCGGGGATCTTTGGTAGAGAGAGACGGCGAAAGGAATGAAACTGTCGGCCTGCCTCAAGAGATAGTCCGGTGGGTGCAGTGTGCGCTGGCTGAGCAGGCTCGGAGTCTCGGGGATCGAATGCACCGTCTGCAACCCAACGGTGCAAGGAGGCGATTTCCTCATCGGTCAGACGGGTCTTGGGTGGCATCTGCAGATCTTGGCTCTGATAAGAGACCGCTTGCATCAGTAGGCTATCATCAGGATCGCCAGGGGTGATAGTGGGGCCGGAGTCGCCACCAACTTCCCATCCTGCTTTGGTATCGAGAACCAAACCGCCTTTTGCTTTGCCGCTCTCCTGGCTATGGCACTCGTAGCACTCTGCGATCAAAAGTGGTCGGATCTGTTTCTCGAAAAAATCGGCTCGTGTCGATGACTCGGCAGCGGTCGATAGCGCTAGAGATACAGCCATGAGTAGACTCAGGAGAAAGATATCTCTGAGGATTGGGCTGATCATGGAAACAGATTATCAGCTAATCATAAGAAGCCTACGAGAAAGAGTAAGCGCGCTTGCGTCAGATCTCCAAAGAGATGTGTGGAGGATGAGCATCCCGCAGGTGGGAAAGGTATGGACAGACTGGGACTCGAACCCAGGACCAATTGGTTAAAAGCCAACTGCTCTACCAACTG
>JAHDID010000037.1 GCA_020630975.1 Verrucomicrobiota bacterium | reverse complement strand
ACCCAACTACTCACCTGCTCCTGGAAGTAGGCTCCATCGCCGTTAAAGAAGGTCTCCTTCACATCGGTCAGAGTCTGACTATTGTGCACCAGCCTATCTACCGATTTACCCTGAGTGATAGCGCTGGTGATCTTATCAAAGAACTCACCTTCACCACCGACGATGTCGATATTGGCGCTCTTCAGAGCCTCACCCATCACCTCAGCCTGTCTGGACGCGATAGCCTCCTGCACAGCGATCTCGGCGAGTTCGACTTCCTTCTCTTTCTCTAGCTCGAGTTTGAATTCCTCATGCTCCTTACCAGCATCATTGAATTTCTTCATCGCCTCGGCCTTGGCGACTATGCCTTCTGCTTCTGCAGCAGACTTGGCTTCGATGATCTGAGCTTCCCCCTTGCCAGGTGCCGCAGTCTCAGCCGTCACGCCTTCTGCCAGCAATTTCTTGGCAGCAGCCATTTTCTCGCTAGCAGCCATCTCTGCTTCAGCAGCGATTATTACCTCCTCAGCATGCAGCTCAGCAGCCAACTTATCGGCCTCGGCGGCTTTCAGCGTTTCATATAGCTCCTGATCAGCCTTTAGCTCAGCCGCTTCCTTGGCAGCTTCGGCCTCCTTGATCTTGCGGATCAATTCCTCCTGAGCGTTCTGCTCAGCAGCGGTCACCGCTACAGATTTCTCACGCTCGGCAGTCGCAAACGCCTCGGTATCGAGAATCTTCTGCTCTTCTTCTACCACATTTTTCTCCACCATCACCCGCTCACGGATGACATCCTGGATATTCTTCTTCTCGATCTCCACCGACTTCTCCTTTTCGATTTCCTTCAGAGTCGTGACACGTTCACGATCGATTGCTTCCAGTTCCTGGTCTCGCTTGACACGCTCTAGCTCGACTGCATCAGTTCGCTCTTTATTTCGCTGAGCCACGATCACCTCTCGGTCTTTGTTTTCAGTCGCGATCTCTATCTCCTCTTCGGTGTTGATCCGAGCTCTCTCAGACTTCAGTCGCTCTTCTTCCTGCACTTTGAGCGCCTCTGCCTCTTCCCTTGCTTGCACGGTAGCGACTTCTCTCGCCTGCTTGGCCTCTGCCTCCGCTTGCTGGCGCTCCAGCTCTAGGATAGCCTCCTTAGCTTCCACATCCTGCTGCTTGATCTCGCGCTCCTCAGTGCGGCGCAACTGATTGGCCTGAATATTCTCCGCCGAAGTGATCGAGATGATCTTTTTGATACCCTCGGCATCCAAAATGTTATTCGGATCCAGCTCTTCTATCGGCGTCTGCTCTAGGTAATCAATCGCACAATCATCTAGGACAAAGCCGTTCAAGTCTGTCCCGATCACCTTTAGAATCTCATCGCGAAACGTGTCTCGCTCTGTGAGAAGCTCGACATATTCAAAACGCTTACCCACAGTCTTTAAGGCTTCAGAGAATTTCGCATCAAACAGTGCCGCAATTCCATCTTCACTCGAAGCACGATCACACCCGATAGAACTCGCTACATTGCGCACATCGTCTTTGAGATTATTCACACGAATAAAGAATACCACATTGATATCCGCACGCATGTTATCTTTACAAATCAGGCCGTTTTGTCCTCGCCGATCGATTTCAATGCGCTTCACCGAGATGTCCATCTCCTCGTATCGGTGAAATACTGGAAAGACAATCATCTTATCGAAAGCAATCTCCGTACCACCGATTCCCGTTCGCACCCCTGCGAATCCTTTCTTTACCTTTTTCAAAAAGGTGGCCACTATAATGATAGAGGCGAAAATAATGAATACGGCAAGCCCCAGGATCACAGCGATCCCCGAACTCAATACGTTAGCTATATGCATGGTTATATCAGTTGGCATTTTTTGGTTTCTTGGTTTATTTTATTTAAATTTCTACAGAGATCTGACTATATAGGTATCCGAATCGTCTTTCCGAGATACCACAAGCACTCTCCCACCCTTCGCTAATGGCTCTTCGCCTTCGGAAATTACGGCGTTCACAATCAGATTCTTCCCTTCAGTCTCGATCTCAACCCTCCCGAATTCGCTATCAAGACTGGCTGAAATCACCCGCCCCTCCGCACCAATAATCTCCGTAACAGGTTCACTGGCTTTAATTAAATTCATAAGAGGTTTAAGCGGTTGAATGAGTAATCGAGTTGTAATCCAGGCCCCAATCACAGATCCTAAAATTATTATAATAGCCGTACAGGTTTCACCAGCACTATTCAAATAGAAATTAGCTATTAAATTGTAACCCCAAATAAATATCGTGAATAAGGATATCGCCAATATCAAAGGAGCATCAGATAACCCCATTATTTTAAGTATAGAACTGAACACTCCGCCACTTGATTCGCCATCTCCATCCACACCATCCAAATCCAAGCCCGCATCATCAATATCGACAATGCCGAATAAAGCGACACCCCAATAAAGTATAATCACTATGAGCAGGATGGTGAACGGAAGATTGTATCCTTTTATCGCCTCTTGTAGTAGTTCAGTCATAGTATAGGTATAGCAGCAAGCGCACAGCTATCCTCAAATTATTTAGGAATCGATCTATTCCTAATACAGATTAAATAGTTTGAAGACAAGCGGAGCAGCACGGTGAGGAGTGTATCTCAAAAAGTCTAGACTTCGATTACAAAGCAATCCTTGGTTTGTAAGGGCACTTTCTTAGTTTTTCTTTGCTTGTGTTTCGTTACAGATTCAGGCAATATCTCCACCGATGGACTCGCATGAAGTTTTAAAGGAGGCCTTTGAAAGCCCAACCACTAGCCCCAAAGAGATCTCATCTGAGATGGGAGTCTCACTGTCCCTTGTCTACAAATGGGCCCAACCCAATGACGACGCAGGATCTGGCAGCAAAAACCCCCTCGATCGAGTGTCGCAACTGGTCGACCTGACCAAGCACGACGGCATCGTCGAGTGGCTGTGCCAGCAGGCTGGTGGCTACTACGTGCGCAATCCACAGAGTTCATGCCGAGAGGGCTATGAGGTGGTGCCTGCGACCCACGAGATCGTCACTCAGTTCGCCGGACTGCTAAATGTGGTCTCTCAGGCAGCCATGGACAACACCATCACTCCCGACGAATCCGCCGACATCCGCGTGGTCTGGGACAAGCTGAAGGCTTTCTGCGAGGGCTTCGTCCGCTGCTGCGAGGAGGGCGACTTCGAGCAGATCCAAAAAGATCTGAACCAGAGCTAAAATTTTTCCTTACCTGCTGTGGCTGCCGGTAGTAGGGTACCCGTCTACCCTCGGCTAGCTCACATGTCGGACACCATTTATCACAGCAGGCGCTGCTGGGCCGAAATCGATCCCAACGCCCTGCAGCACAATCTACGCTCGCTACGCAGCCATCTCGGGCCACACACCGGCCTGATGGCTGTGGTAAAGGCAGATGCCTACGGCCATGGCCTAGAGCTGACGGCCCACACAATAAGCCAGGAGGTCGACTGGCTGTGCGTGGCCAATCTCGGCGAGGCACTGCGCCTACGGACCACCCTGCAGTCCGATAGCCCGCCTATCCTCATCCTGAGCCCGATCTTGCCCGATGAGATACCGGAGGCAGTGCGCCACAGTCTATCCTGCTCAGTATCGACAGTCGCCGAGGTAAAAGAATTTGGCAGAATCGCCCGCGAGCTATCACTACCCGCCAAGCTCCATGCCGTGGCAGATACCGGTATGGGCAGAATGGGCGCCCTGCCCAGTGACTGGAGCGCTCTACTACACCAGATCGATATCGAGGACGGCTGCCTGCTAGAAGGTGCCGCCACACACTTCCCCAATGCCGACGAAGACGCTGAATTCACATTGCAGCAGATCGCCAGCTTTCGAGAGATGACTCAGGGGCTCGACTGTCTGATCCACGTGGCCAATAGCGCCGGGATCATTGATTTCGCCAAACAGACCGACTACGCCACCCTAGCACGCCCGGGGCTGGCGATCTATGGCGTATCGCCGAGCTGCCGCCACACCATAGATCTCGCACCCGCGCTGACGCTGAAGTCAAAAGTGACTCTGGTGAAAGAAGTGCCAGCAGGCACCACCGTGAGCTACGGCAGCACCTACCGAGCAGATCGCCCCATGCGCATCGCTACGATCGCCCTCGGCTATGGGGACGGCTACCCTCGCCATGTGTCCGGGCAGGGAGCCTCTGTGCTGATCCGCGGGATGCGCTGCACCCTACTAGGCCGAGTGACCATGGATCAGATCGTGGTCGATGTGACCCACCTCAGCGAGGCTGCAGCCGGCGACGAAGTCGTGCTCTACGGTCGCCAGGGAGACACACAGATCAGTACGGCAGAAGTGGCCAGCTGGGCCCACACCATCCCATGGGAGATACTCACCAGCATCACCAAACGCGTCGAAAGAATCCTAAAACCCAGTGAATAATTCTTTAAGTTTAATTAATTTTAAAAATTTATAGATTTTTTATAAAATTATTGCATATTATGGTAATCAAATCCCAAAATTACCATGACAAAGAGCCATCCACTGTGTGTGATCGTCCTCATCCTCTTAGCAGTCGTCCTAGTCGACCTCTGGCTGATCGAGGAGCCTGACGAGATGACACCTTCCTCAGTAAAAATCTCGCATGTGCGCTGGCAGATGCCAGAAGCAGGCACTGCAGAGGCGGCTTACTCAGGCAAAATCGCCGAAGGGAACGTGGCAGATGGCAACCAAATCATCATCGATGTCCGAGATCAGATGGGATTCCTAGTAGTCGATGGTACGGTGACGGCCTCCACCCCTATCGCTATCTCGCACTCTGCCAGCATCGGCAATACGGGAACCTTTGCTATCTCTCGCCGCAGTCGCGGTGGCATCCCTGGCGAGCACCCATATCGAGTCGAGCTAGCTCAGTCGAAATGGGCGATGCACGCTGGACCTACCGACCGCCACCCGAGCGACCAAAACTCCATCTGCCTCCCAGAGGATATGGCTGAGCTATTCTACGATCAGACCGAGGGCGACATCACTGTGGAGATCCTGAACAACTGGCAAGGGGCTGCCCGCCAATAAGGTAGCCTCTCACTTCTTTGGCTTTTTCTTCGGTACCACCTGCATCAGCTCGAGCACGATTTTTTGGCTCAGAGGCACATGCACCTTTTTCTGGTGATCGGTCTCGTCAGGTAGATTCGCCACCATCAGCAGCTGCTGATCGCTGTAGCGGATCATCTGGATAGCTGGATCGTAGAGCAGCCTACCAGATAGCTGCGCCTCGTGAAAGTCGACACGACTGGCCGCCTCGTCAGCCAGCTCGCCGCTGAGCCTACCATAAAAATCAATCGCGACACATCGGTGACGCTGATACTCGACCACCTCTGCCAGTCGGTAGTCGATACTAAAGCTCAACTCTCCCAGCTCCCCCACAGGCTGCTGCCCCTGCAGCTGCCATTGATCGCCCACGGCTACGACTCGGCTGGTGAAAGGCTGCGGCAGCGACTCGACGATCTGCACCAGCTCATCCGGACCAAAGTGCGGCAGCACAGCTAGCGGAGAGCCCGCATTCTCCACCTGCCGCCCCGCCTCGTGCCGAGAGAGGATCTTCATCTGCGTATTCAGCTCCATCTTCACATAGCGGTAGACTGCCGCCTCGAAGTGCTTCGCCAGCTCAGCATCTGCGGGATTTTTGACCAGCGAGTCATAGCTCACCGACCTACCTGCAGCCTGTATGTCCACCTTCAGTCGCTCGGTGATACCGCGCACCGCCACGCCCTTTCCAGCTTCGCGCAGACCGACATCGTATCGCGCCTGCTGCTCCATGGAAAACAGCCGCTGCGTCTGCCCCGGCGGCGATAACGTAACATCGGTCTTCACGAGAAACCGATAAGTGTTCCCCGCCTTCAATTCGGCTCGCAGCTCCGTCGGCTCGAAGCTCTGATCTGCCACTGTCTGCCAGATCTGGCCCACCTGCGGCACCACACCATAGCCAGCCTGCGACTGCTGAGGGAGACGCAGCTGTAGCTGCCCCTGGCACTGCCAGAGACTGCAGATGAATAGGAGCCCACCTCCTAGGATCGATTTTGCCAAAGCCGCCACTACAGGGCAGCCTAGCACAAGCCACTGCGGCATGGATAGACCGATTGTACCCTATTGAATGAAAATTGTACCCTATTGAATTTTAGGGATTTCAGGCCTGTCGCGCTCCATCTGCACCGGTAGCGGAGCGCATCCCGTCTCAGATATTCAGTTGCTCAGACACATAGGCGACTGTTTGATCCGTCTAGGAACACGCATACACACACATGTCATCGCCATCATTCACCGTAGGCATCACTGGCCAGATCGATCTCGCTCAGGGTAGCGAGGTGGTACTTCGAAAGCGGCTAGCCCAGATCTTTGCTTGGCTGCGCGACACTGCTGTCTCAGACCCCGCCGTGGCTGAGACCTTTGGCAAGCCGCTAGGACTTCGCCACACACCGATCACCCTACTATCGCCACTCGCTCCGGGAGCCGATCAGCTGGCGGCCGAGGTAGCACTGACAGAGCCATTCCAGTTCGAGGTGAAATGCCCACTACCTTTCCCCATCGAATACTATCGCCTAGCCAGCACCTTTGAGAAAACAGGGTCAGAGAGCATGGACCGCCTACTCAACCAGATCGGCTACGAGCAGGCATTCGTAGTCCGCCATCGAGACGATCCCGAGGACTATGACGATACCTTTTGGCAAGAGCAGCTAGTCGATCGCGAACTACGCAATCGACGCTACCGAGCATCGGGCGAGTATGTAGCCGCTCACTGCAATCTGCTGATCGTCATCTCGGACCAGACCGACTACACCGACGATCCACAGTGGGACGCCGAGCTCACCTCCATCGCCCAGCCTGGGACCCGCACCATCGCCAAATCCTACATCAACGGCCTACGCCCCGGCATACTGCCGCTGCCGACATCGCTATCGTGGCAAGAGAATGGCCCACTGATCCGTATCTACAGCCCCCGACCCGACCAGCCAGTCACCGGTAGCGAACAACACCAGGTGGGTGAACTAGCGATCTGGCACCCTGCCGACTCCAAGCTGCTGGGCGATACCCCAGAGCGCATCCACAAACGCGAGATGAGCGAGCTGCGCGACCTAGCGGACAGTCTGGAGTACCTGAGCGAAGACCTGGGGAAAACAGGCAAACTCCGACAATCCTCATCTGGCACCACCATCGGTGCACACGGCATGAGCGACAGCTCCGAGGAGCTAGTCGAGCATTTCTGCCAGATCGACCAGCTAGCCGACCGGCACAACCAGATCGCCAATCGCCACACCAACACCTCTTACCTGATCGGCTTTCTGGTATTCCTCTGCCTCCTCGGCTACGAGGCTGGCAATCCCATGTGGCTCTACATCGGCATCGGCCTGACGCTGATCGCCACCACGACCCAAGTGATGGCCAGATGGCATAGCCGTATCTTTAAGAAACGCGAAGACTACCGCGCACTGGCCGAAGCGATCCGTACGCAGATGTTTTGGAGCGAGGTAGGCATCTGCCAATCGGTAGCTGGCTACTACATGCAGCGCCTGCGCGGCGACATCCAGTGGCTGCAGTCGGCGATCGATAGTCTCGTGCTACCTCTCGAGCGCACCACCACGAGCTACCATCAGCTGAGCCGGCCGATCGATCGCTGTGTCGTCTTCCAGAAAGTGCTATCTGCCTGGGTGCGAGAGAGAGAAAACCACTTCTCGATCGAGACCTACCGAAAGACCAAGCTACGCGAAGTCCTCAGCTTTCTTGGCTACGCCTGTCTGGCCGCTGGTGGAGCGATCGTGACTATCACTTTCTTCCTGACTCATCACGCAGAGGCATCCATCACCGAGATCCTCGAGATAGCGCTAAATCACTACGGCGCATCGATCTATCCGCTATGGGCGGCTACAGCTGTCATTTTGGTGATTGGCTTTCTCTGCACCGACTTTCGCTTCTCTTCCTCGATCGGCAGAGAGGAATCCTCCATCTCGCTCAATTACGATCTCAAAGTATTCGATGTGTATAAAAGCCACGCCTTCAAGGTGATATGCGGTGTGCTCCTAGGCTTCGTGATCTACTCTGCTATCTACGTGTATGTGGCGGAGGAGGTGCAGGCGCAGATGATCAGTCTAGCTCGCACCCTGATGCTCGCGCTGGGTGGACTATGGCTAGGGTATTCCGCGACCCGTTTTGCGACAGAGGACAGCAAACGCAACAACGACATGCGTGGCCAATTCGGATCTGCCCACAAAAAGATCCACTCGCTGATCCAGGAATACCGCAAAGCGATCGAACGAAATGCCGGCGATGACGAACTACAGATGCTGGAGCGAGGCATCCAGTCTCTGTATCAAACACTCGGCAGAGAGGCTCTATACGAAACGACAGAATGGCTACTCATCCGCCGGAGTCGACCAGTGGAGCCTGTGGCTAAGGTGCGGTAGGCCGAACGAACGAAAAATACCCGTGGTAAGGACGGCTCACAAGCCCGGTCGGAATTTTCGCAAAGACTCCCGACCACAATTATCAGCAACAAGCCCTATCGGCCCACTCACGCTTATACCATCCGATTGCGTAGCTGCAGCATTCTGACATAAGCCAATCCAAACAGAAACAGCATGATAGCGATGATACAAAACTCAGCTTGATTAAAGATCGGGGAAAACTTTATCCCTCTGGTGTAAGTCGAGAAGGTGCTTGAGAAAAGGTCGACCAGCTGCACCACTCTACACAAACAAAAACAGCTAAGGGCGATGAGAAGAGCCAGTCTCCCAACCACTTTCCATCTCAAAATCCGTATCACCAGTTCAGAGTTGGTCATTACCTAGAAACCTACACCAATCCCAGCACCCGATCCATCCGCTGCGAAATATCTAGTAGACGCATCCTATCGCCGCCGCGGACTTCTGCTGTGGCCCAGCCGGAGAAATTGGTAGCCTTCAATGCACTACGCACGCGGTCCCACTTGATCGTGCCATCTCCTAGCTCGGACTGAAATCCGGCTCGTAGGCCCTCTTTTTGATGGAGCTTTTCGTTCCACTCTTTGATATCCAGCTTCACCACGCGCTCACCGAGCACCTCGATCCAATGCTCGGGCACTCCCCAGCGCGCATTGTTGCCGACATCGAAGTAGCCACCAAACGACGGGTGATCGATCTCATCGATATAGCGCTCCATATCGAGGGCGCTGATCAAAAAGCTGGCCCAGACATTTTCGACCAGGATCTTCACTCCTAGCTTCTCGGCAGCAGGCAGACCTTTCTGGATAATCGCCTGAGTCTCCCTCCAGCTGGCCATGAGCGGGCGGGACTTATCGTAACGGGCGACATATAGCACGGAATCGCCACCCAGATCAGCCGCAAACTTAGCAGCTGTCTCCAGATCTGGATCACTTGAACTGACCACACCATGCACTGGAAAATCTGTCTGCTGCACAGCTTTGAGAAACTCGGCACTTTTCTCCACATCGCCAATCTGCAGCTCCGTACCATGATAACCGAGATCTTTGAGCAGCTTGAAGCGATCGGCTATCGATAGCTCAGGCACTTGGACCATGCCAAACTTGATGCCCTTTTTGATGACACCAGAGAACTCCCCCTGCCCAAAACTGAGCTGGCTAGCCGATGCCAGAGCCGTCCCCGCGTAGAGCGCAGAGTTTCGAAAGAAGTTCCGTCGTTCCATAAGTTTACCCCTCAGCATCGCGGCCCGACGCTGATCTGGCAATGCCGCAATGCAGCCCTATCCAACCAGCTCCGGAGTGATCTCTGGCTTGCGCAGATGCGTGGTGATGATGTCGTAGCACATCAATCGCAGGTGCAGCACAGAGTGTAAAATCCAATCGACCACGGCCTTCAGAGAGATCAACACATACAGCCCCCACGATGGTAGGTCTGACTTGATCAGCCAAAACCCACCAGCAAAGACAATGATCAATGTCGGTAGGACGCGCAGGTAGGGCATGATCATCCGCCTGCGGGTCCGAGTCTTGCCATACTCACGATGGCGCAGGTAGTTCCAAAAAAATGGGTAGATGTGGGCAATCACCAAGGGCCAAAACATCTTGCCGCCATCTTTGTAGAGCATGCCGTTGATCTGCTCTCCGGCAGTGAAGTTCTCTTTCCCAAAAACAAACTGCATGGCAATACCAATGCCCACACAGAAGCAGCCGAAGTGACAGATGAAGAAAGGGATAAAAGCCGCCTTGAGCAAGTGATAGGTGAGCTTGCTATCCGAGGGCTTGATCAGCACCATCCGGCCCACATTGATCAGGCCGATGATGATCACCTCCACCCAATACAGGACTAGGAGATCGTAGAGCTTCCACTCGAGCTTCCAAACTGCGATGAGAGGCAGCAAGTTGGCGGCAAACAACACCAAGCCAGTCGCTAAGACGGACTGCTTTTGTTCGGCTGAGGCGTAGGAGAACATGGTGATAATCAGGAGCTGACAAGGAATTATCCCACGCCATGGTCTATACGACAAGGCAACAGCGGCATTTTTGAAGAACGAAATATCAACCATCGTGATCGTAGGCGGCGGCCCGGCAGGACTACGGGCTGCCGAGATAGCCGCACAGGCAGGTACCAAAGTCGAAATAATCGAAGGCAGCCGCACCCCTGGCAGGAAATTTCTGCTGGCTGGTAAAAGTGGCCTAAACCTGACTAATGCCCGCACCGCAGACTTCGCCACCCACTACACGAATGCCGCAGATGAAGACTTTTGGCAGAGGGCCATGGCGACCTTTAGCCCCGATGCCCTGCGCGACTGGTCGGCCGATCTCGGCTACGAGACTTTTGAGTCGGCGGGTGGCAAAGTATTTCCCGAATGCATGCGTGGCGCACCGCTACTGAGAGCCTGGCTCCAGCGGCTCAACGACTTTGGGGTGAACTTTCGGCTAGGAAAACGCGTCGTTGATTGGCACCCCGAGACCAACACCCTAGAGCTGGAGGGCGGTGAGTCAGTTGCCTACAGCGCTGTTATTTTTGCACTTGGGGGCGCCTCATGGCCGAGGACTGGGTCCGATGGTAGTTGGGTCAGCTGGTTTCAAAAAGCTGGGATCGAAGTGAACCCGCTACAGCCCGCCAACTGTGGCTGGGAAGTCGAGTGGCCGGCTGCTTTCCTTGAGCAATCAGAGGGCAAGCCGCTAAAGAATGTGGCCATCTCCACACAATCGAGCAAAAACCTTGAAGATGGTCCAAAAAACTCTGTCCTCGGCGAGCTGATGATCACCCGATACGGACTCGAAGGCGGACCGATCTATCGCCTCGGTCCTGCGCTGCGAGCCGCTGCGAATGACGGACCAGTAGTCGAACTGATGCTCGATCTCAAACCCAGTCTCGCTCTCCAGGCGGTCGAAAAGAAGCTCGCGCCTGTGAGGAAAAATTACATCCGCGAAGCTCGCCGCCGCCTGCGGCTGTGTGATGTGGGAGCCGCTTTGCTTAAGACTCTGCCAAACTTAGGCCCATGGGATAGCGCCGAGACACTGGCCAAAGCCATCAAAGGATGCCCAATACCATTGACCAGACCTAGACCTATCGATGAAGCGATCTCGACAGCTGGCGGGGTGTGCTGGTCGGAGCTAGTGAGTGAAGAGCTGAAGCTGAAAAAAATGCCGAACGCCTATGTGGCAGGTGAGATGCTAGACTGGGAAGCACCTACCGGTGGGTATCTTTTGCAAGGGTGTTTCGCGACTGGGCAGATAGCTGCGCAAGCGGCTTTGAGGGTGTGTGGGAAGTGAGCTGGTGTGAACTGAAGGTTTTTGATTAACTTGGGTAGTGAAGCCGACGAGGACGTCGGCGCTCCCGGGGGAAAGTGGGCCCTCCTCACTAGGCTTGGGCTTTAAGATTATCGAGAGGCTGCGTTATAGGTCGTATAGGGCCTATATGACCTATATCGCTTCCCATGCTAGGTCAGTCTCGGGTAGCCGAGGCGGCTGGAAAGCCGCTTCTACGAGCCTACTGACTAGCTGGCCTTTTTGCGGCCTTTGGGCTTTTTGGCCTCTGCTTCGGCTTTGTCCATGGCCTCGATGACTTCGCACTCGATCTCGTTGTAGAGGTCTTCGTCGTCCTTTAGGGCGATCTTGGCGGCGTCGCGGCCTTGAGCTAGCTGGGAGCCTTTGTAGCTCATCCAGGAGCCTCGCTTCTGGATGATGTCGTGCTCGACGGCTAGATCCAGTAAGGAGCCGACGGCGGAGATCCCTTCGTTGTACATGATGTCGAACTCTGCCTCTCCATAAGGTGGAGCGACTTTGTTCTTCACCACTTTGATCTTAGTACGGTTGCCTAGAACACTTCCGTCGGAACCTTTGATAGAACCGATCCGGCGGATGTCGCAGCGGACAGAGCTGTAGAACTTGAGCGCACGACCACCAGGTGTGGTCTCTGGGCTACCAAACATAACCCCGATTTTCTCGCGGATCTGGTTGGTGAAAATAACGACGGTCTGAGCCTTGGAGATCATCGCTGTGAGCTTGCGCAGGGCAGCACTCATCAGACGGGCTTGTGCACCGACAGTGGCATCGCCGATCTCACCATCCATCTCCTGTTTGGTCACGAGGGCTGCGACCGAATCGAGCACGATGACATCGAGTGCATTCGAACGAACCAGTGTCTCGACGATACGCAGCGCCTCCTCGCCCGAGTTGGGCTGAGACACGAGAAGCTCCTCGAGATTCACACCGAGACGACGAGCATACTCGGGATCGAGGGCGTGCTCGACATCGACGAATCCTGCCAAACCACCAGCTTTCTGAGCCTGTGCGATGACGGTGAGTGTGAGTGTGGTCTTACCAGAAGACTCAGGACCATAAATCTCGATGATACGGCCACGTGGGAAACCACCAGCGCCGAGCGCTCTGTCGATGAGGAGATTGCCAGTCGGGATGGTCTCGACATCCATGCTGCGATCATCACCCAAGCGCATAATGGCAGCCTCGCCATAGTCTTTCTGGATCTGCGAGATCGCCGACTCTAGATTCTTTTTGCGGGCAGGATCGAGCTCGTTCTTTTCAGTGCTGTTAGCCATGGTGGATTGAGATGGTTTGGGTGAAGTGGCTGCTTTTGACTTCGGCGCAGCGGCTTTCCCGGTCTTTGCCTTGGTCGTCGCTTTCGAGGATGACGATGAAGGTGTGGTGGATGATTTCTCGGGCTTAGCGTCAGCTACAGCAGCCTTTTGTTCGGTAGGAGATAGCAGTTCAACCATGGTTTTACAAAGGATTTGTTAGTTATTGATTCAGTCGATTGGTATGATTACAGCCCAGCTGTTCATCTGTAAAGGTAAAAATGAACAGTTTTATTGCGTGCAGTGTTTTTATTTATTTATCGCCAGTGATTGTCGCCTCTCAGGTGTGGGCTTATCTGTCCTGCAAGACCAACAGAATGCAGACCGACTGGAAACCGACCATTATCCGCTGGACCGAGATGCCGGAAGCTAGGGCTAAGAAGATCGATTCGACCTTCTTTCCCCCAGTGTCTGAGGCCGAGCTATCGAGATGGGAGGCAGAGCACAGCGTGATATTGCCTGAGGTATGGCGCAGCTACATGCTGATATCGAATGGGCTAGAGGCGATGCGTGGTGAGCTATGGCCGATCCTACCCATCGAGGACTGGCAAGTCACCTCCGATGGCTGGGTAGCAGTCGGCCAGTCTCTGACCCACTGCTACCACCTGCAGGCGAAAGAACCTGGACAGGTGAGACAAGTCGCAAATGGCGATGATAATAGCTCCACTGTCTTTGCCGACGGCCTCGAGGCCTATCTACAGCTCACCTTCCGAGGAATGAGCTAAGGGTAGCTTGGCTCTTTACAGCTTCTCCACTCGCGGCCAGCCGACGACCGGCTTTTCGAGTGGTCTGCAGTTTTCGTCCAGAGGGCGGAGCTCGATGATAGCTGACTTTTCGGCAGGGTCGAAAGTGATCACTCCAAAGCCGTTTTGCTTGTTGGCCACGCAGTTCACCGTGAGCGGATTGCCAAAACAATCAAAGAATCCACCCGTGTAATCTGGGGCCCCTTCCGTTTTTTGAAAACCCGCCTTAGACGGCTGCCAACTCCGACTGACGTATTCCGAAAAAGCTGGCAGTGAATAGGCCAATGGGCCTTGACCCCATTTGGATTCACTGCTATAGCGCATGATAGCGCCCAGATGCGAATCCCCATGGATGAGTAGCACTGGGGCTTCTTTGATAGCCGCGACGGCTCTACGGCGACCGGCCTGTGGCCATCCATTCGAGTGTAGATCGGGAAATTTGGATGTGCACATCGCCATCTGCACCCATGGACTCTGCGTCAGGATAGCCCCGATCCGATCGCTACGCTCGAGCTGGCGGCACCACTTTTCCAGAAAGTCTTCCTGCTCGGGACCGAGTAACTGCAGACCATCGCCATCCAGCAGATCGCAATCGAAGTCAGAATTTTTCACCAATCCATATCGCGACATATCTACCGACTCAGGTCCTAGTTTTTCTTGGACATTAGGCAGGAGCAGCGCCTCCTCTGGTGAGCTCTTAAACTTTCTATCCTCGAGGATAGCAAAGTCGACACCGCCATACTGGAGCTGGGTGTAGTAGGCGAGCACGCCATCGCCATGCGGCCCCTTGTCGTGAGGTGCAGGCAGGGTCCCTGTCTGGAGAAACTCCACCGCATTCACCCAATTGAGGTGCGATGGATACCCGAGCGTGTTTTTGTCGCTCTTGCGCCTGAGGCCACCAGCGCCCCACAAACCACGAGAATTCAGGTCTCTATCGTCGGTGATAAATATACTCGGGCGGTCTTTCAGCAGATCTCGGAAAGCCAAACCAAAACGACGATACTGATCCAGATACCGATCCATCGCCACGTACATGTCAGCGGAATTTTGAGGGCGCTGCTCGGGAGACGAAAAGCCAAAGTAACTGTAAACCTGGTCGCCCGAGAAAAACAGAATATCCGGATCGTAGGAGGCGATGCTATCTATGGCTTCTTTCCACGGCCAGCGGTGCTCTGCTAGGCAGGACAGGCCGACCATCTTAACCTTCTCGTCGGGCTGCGGCTCGGCTCGGAAAACACCTTCCAGCTTGGAATCGCCGCACGACACCTGATAACGAACAGCCTGGTGCCTCGGCCAATTATTTAGCACGAATAGAGCTGTAGAGGTGAGGGTGTACATCGGCTGCACACCTGCCACCATCCAAGTATCGTCGGATGCCTTCAGCTTCAGCTTCACATCGGCAGCCTCCGGCTCGGATGGCAGAGCATCCAGATGCACCATGAGGCGCATCATATCGCGATCTTGAGTGTACTGCGCCCAAAGGATCTCTGCGCCGCGCAAGGGCGAGATACTTAGAATGACGAGAAAAAGAATAAAGGGAGCCGTGGGGATACGGGTCATAAGTGCGGGATAACAGGCTGTTTGCCAAAAGCTAACCGCTCCGGCCAAAAACCTTAGCAAAGATACTTGGAAAAATTATCTTTGTCCAACTAATCGACAGCAGACTGCCTAACAGAATCACAATTCCTTGATGGCGATATTCTTAAATGCCACCGGATCGCTATGCCCAGCAAAGCCGAAGAAACCTGTCTCGCGTAGCTTGCCTGGGTGCTGTCGATCTTGCATGTAGGAGGTGATATCCGCCAAATCGGTCTTGAGGATGATGGAGCCATTCAGCTCGACGGTGATGGTGCTGCCCACCACAGTGACTTCCTGAGTATTCCACTGACCCACCGGGCGGAGGTAACCGCGATGAGCGGCGGCCATGCCGTAGGCACTGCCATGGTACTGACGCTTGTCGAGCTTGGCGTATTTTTTTGCCGTATTATCGAGCACCTGCAGCTCGGTCATGGCGATATAGGCAGAGTTGCCATGGCCTGGGTAGCGGATAGCTAGACCATTATTGCCACCAGGAGGCAGTTTGAACTCGAGACGCACGGCAAAATCGGCCAACTCTTTCTCGTGGTAGAGAGTACCGCCTTTGCCTTTGATACACTGGATCGCTCCATCGACCACCTCGTAGTTGTCAGTCGCGCCGGCCCAGCCAGACAGACTCTTTCCATCGAAAATAGAGGTAAAACCCTGCTCGGCATCATCGGCTCGGAGCAGCTGATTGGCCTCGTCTGCCGGTATCTCGCGTGCTGTGATATCTTTCCATCGGATCTCGGCACCATGAGTCTGCAGGTGGATAGGCCCAGTCGGCGGCAGCGGCTTGCTGCGATCCCAGTAGTTTTCCCAGACCACACCATCGACCACCAGCTTATCATTCAGCCAGACCCACGTGCGGCTGCCGAGTAAGCGAGTTTTCACATGATTCCACTCGCCAAAAGGCTTATCGGCCAGCACTAGCGGGTCCTTGCCCGGAGCTCCCTTGGAGTTATTCCACAGCCCCCCGGAGCCTTTGTCTGCACCTAGCTTCCACTTACCACCCTCCTCGGTGTAGTCCCAGATCTGGATCTGAGGCGTGCTCTTCATGTAGATACCGCTATCGCCTTTCGCCACGGTTTTGTACTGCAGCTCGAGCTCCACGTCGCCATACTCCTTATCTGTGGTGGCGTAGGGCCCCTTGCCATCATTGACCATCTCGCCAGCCTCGACCGACCAGTGGTTGGCGAATTCCGCAGCCTGCTTCTCCAGAGAGGCTTCGCGATCTTTGGCCTTGGCAGTGGTGTGAGGATTGTTGCCATGCCAGCCTGAGTAGTCCTGCCCATTGAAGATGGAAACCGCCTGCTCCTGAGCCGATAGCTGGAGACCAGTAGATAGGGCGATGGCAAAGGCAAAAATCAGTCTAACTCTCATGGGTATGAATCTTGCTTGTAAAAGCCGAATAAACCAAATGCGTGATCGTGGTCTTCCGCTGTTGTCGGATTGGTAAAGATCTGTTAACAATGACCCTTGGGATGATCGAGCTGGAGCGTTATTTCGACTATAATGCCACTGCCCCCCTATGCCCTGCAGCCAGGCAGGCATGGCTGGAGGTAGCAGATCGCCACTGGACCAATGCCTCGAGCGTATTCCCAGCCGCACAGCGCGGCCGCCAGCTACTCGACGAGCTGCGCGGCGAGATGGCCAGCCTACTCGGCGTCTCGGCTCCCGAGCGTATTGTGTTTACCTCGGGTGCGACAGAGGGCACCAATGCGGTGATCCAGCACTGGAGTCAGGAGGGCGGTGCCATCGCCATCTCCAGCATCGAGCACCCCTGTGTGCGACTGGCCGCCGCTGGCTACTTCGGGCCAGACCGGATGCTCGACATCGGCGTGGAGCCCAGTCTAGGTGTGATCGATCTGGAGACAGTCGAGCGCATCACCTCGATGGGAAAAAATCTAGCCGGCGTCGCTGTGATGGCGGCCAACCACGAGACTGGTGTGCTCCAGCCATGGGATGATATACAGGCCATCTGCCGTAGTAAAGGCGTCCCACTACTCTGCGATGCCACCCAATGGCTCGGCAAAAAGCCCGCTCGCGGACTGGCGAATCTGGATTACTTCATCGGCAGCGCGCACAAATTCGGCGGCCCCAAAGGCGTCGGTTTTATCGTGCTACCCGAGGACTCAGACCAGTGCGACTTCATCGGACAGCTAGGCGGTCCGCAGGAAAATGGACGCCGAGGCGGTACGGAAGATCTCGCTGGGATCTCGGCCATGGTCGCCGCCTACCAGCAGCAGCACGAAGGCTACTCCACCGGCGATGGCCGCGATCAATTTGAGAAAGCCCTCGAGTTCACCGGCGACTACAAGATCGTCGGCAAACAGTCCCCACGCCTAGCCAATACCTCGCTGGTCGTAGTCCCCCACGCCCCCAGCCACGAGTGGATCAAGCGCCTCTATGAGCTTGGCTTCGTGGTCTCTACCAGCTCGGCATGCAGCGCAGGCGAGGGCAATCCCAGCCAAGTCGTGCTGGCGATGGACATCCCTTTCGAAGAGATGGGCAGTCTCATACGTGTCAGCAGTGGCCCCGGGCAAGGCGAACGCGAATGGCGAGCCCTGTTCGATGCTTTCCTCAAAGTGGAGGACGAAATCCAGAGTTGAGCCGCCCCGCGCTTCACACTCTTCTTGAAGGTATGAAAACTCTTTTTTCAGGGGTTTAAGCTCCACCAAAGTGCCGGAGGCACGCCTAGGCCAGACGACGGCAAACCATTATTCCATTCGGTAGGGAATAGTAGGCTTCCGTCGTCCCTGCCGGGACTTGCCTGATGAGACGCTAGAAATCCGGTGGTTTCACTGCGCTACACCACCAGCTATTTTCTTTCGTCCCTCTGGGACGACTCCACCTAGGAAGTTGTACCGCTCTCGCGGCTTCGTACCCTATTGAATGAAAATTGTACCCTATTCAGTCGGGACTGTACCCTATTGAATTCGGTCGTTTCTAGAGCTTGTGGATCTCTCCCAGCTCTTCTGAGCCAGCCTGATCACGCACAAAATTGGCCGCTCGATCGATACCGCTCTGCAGCATGTGCTCGACCTGCATGCCAACGCTTTTGCTATCCTGAGCCTTTAGCGCAGCGAGCATAGCTTGGGCAGACTCGGCATCGAGCCGGATCACTTGAGTGGTGGTGATAAATTGCTCACCATTCGGTATTTCGGGCGACTCTGCCGAATAGACAGTCCCAGTGGGATCTGAGTAGACAGTGATCACATCGGTCGAGCGATCTGCCGCCCCAACTGCATTGTCGACGCGCTGCTGCATGGCGCTGCCCGCCACCAGATCGCCGACTTTCTGCGCCTCTGGCACGGTAAAACGACGCTCATCAGTCACTCCCCAAGCCACTAACATCGGCTCGGATGCGTCGGCCTCTTCTGGCACTGCTGGTGTCTCGATATTTTTCGACGCCTGATGAAACGCATCCTCCAATACCTCGCGCTCTGCTGACGAGAGTAGAGTAGCAGGAGATGCTGGTGCTTTCGGTGCTGCAGGAGTTAGCGGACGGCTCACTACCTCACGCTGCACAGGCGGCGTTTTGATAGTCGGAGCCGGTGCTACAAAGTTTCGAGTGTCTTTTTTTTTACCGCTGACTGCTGCCACGATAGTCGGCTCGGCCGCCACAGTAGTGGTAGGCAACTCCTCAGCGACACTACCCTCCGCAACGACTGTCACTGCGGCAGGCTCATCACTAGAGGTAATGGCGGACATCGCGGTCTCCTCGACCAACTCCGGCAAAGAGCCAGTTTCTACCAACTGCTCTTCCTGCTGATCCAGAACAGGCATTGCCTCCTCAACACCCTTGGCGACTGCGGCATGCCCCACTGCAACTTCTAGCGGAGTCGCATGACTCGGCTCACGCACACTCATCGCAGCAGCTGCCACAGATGCGGCCGCCTCTTTCACCGCAGCAGCAGCAGGCTCTACCGCAGCAGTCTTCACTTCCTCGGTAGCGGGCGAGATCGATTGTGGCATCTCCACAGCTGCCTGCTTAGGCTCTACTTCCGGCACGCTTTGAGTCGCGGCCTTTTCGATAAGCGGCTCAGGCTTCACTGAAATTCCTTTGGTAGACTTGGCTGTGGCAGCAGGGACTCGGACTTGATCATCACCCTGGGGATCATTCACCACCTGTAAGGCTTTGTCTGCTAGCTCCAGCGCCTTTTCTGCCACTTGTAGAGCGTGAGCAGCGAGCTGAGCCCGATCCGCATCGCTAGGAGCTGCGACTTGGACGACTGCAGGCGCAGGCATCTCGCGAACCACGACAGGCTTCTCTACCACGACGACTGGCTGTGGAGCCGGCTCCACTTTTTGCTCTACCACGACTGTCTCGGGCTCAGACTTTTCCACCTGAACAGTGGCGACATTCACATCTGCAGGCTCATCCTTGATGGCGTCATTCAGCTTCACCGTCACTTCATCCAATAATGGTTGAACGGCACTAACTGAGGACATGGCAACGACTTCGCTAGACGCAGGTTGAGCCACTTTGGCTAAAGTTATCTTGCTGAACTCCTGCAACGAAGGCAGGAAAGAAAAAGTGAACAGAGCGCAGGCGATCCCAAGGATTCCGCCTATGATTAACATTTCTCGTTTTTTCATGTGTGTGTTTGAGGGGAGTCTCACACGATCTCAGATTCGAAAGGATCGATCAATAGTTTTTTTGACGAAACTTTCACATAAGAGAATCAAAACGGCCAAAACACTGGCACCAAGAAGGTTGCAACGATCCACAAGAGCAAATTCAGCGGCACGCCTACTTTGGGAAAATCGGTGAACTTATAGCCTCCCGCTCCGTAGACATAAGTGTTTGTCTGATAGCCAATAGGCGTCGCGAAACTCGCACTGCAGCCAAACATCATGGCAACGATGAAAGGGCGAGCATCGACATCCAACTGCTGCGCGATACCGATGACGATAGGGGTGAGCAAAGCAGCCACCGCATTATTACTGATCAACTCGGTCAAAATCGAACTGAGCAGATAAATGACTGACAGAACCACCATGGGCGCTGCTTTTTCGCCGAAAATCGACATGATACCGCTGACCAACTGCTGAGCCGCACCACTCTGGTCCATGGCTAGCCCCAGAGCCAGCATACCGAAGATGAGAAACACAATATTCCACTGCACAGCCTGATAAGCCTGCGTGGTGGTCACACAGCGGCAGAGGATCATGGCGATCGCCGCCAGGATGGCTAGAGCCGGGATGCCCATCACCTTAAAGGAAGCGCCGAGTACAAATGCCAAAGCGATGCCGACACCGATCCAGACCTTTGTCGGATCGACTTTGATCTCGGGCGGATCCGTCATCGAGATAAACTGGTGCTCCCCCTGCAGCTCAGCTAGGGCATCGGGCGGCCCCTCCATGAGCAGGGTATCGCCGTACTCGAGTCGGACTTTGCTCAGATTTTTGCGCAGGTTGCGATTCTGCCGATGGATAGCCAGCACATTGATACCGTGCAGGCGGCGAAAGCCGACTTGCTCCAACGTGCGGCCGACTAGGGTCGAGCGAGGCCCGATGATCGCCTCCATCATCTTTAGCTCGCGCTCCTCGAGCTTCCTCAGGTGCATGTCTTTCTGCTCCTCAAAGCGCACACCGGCGCTTTCCTTGAGCCGCTGAAAGCTAGTCCCATGCAATGTGATAAGGATACGGTCGCGCTCGCGCACGACCAGCTTATTCAGCGGCGTCTGCAGCACGCGGCCACGCCGCTTCACTTCGTGTACCGAGGCGGTAGGAAAATTTTTCAACAACGTATCGGTGAGCGGCTTGCCGACGAGGGCCGACTCTGGTTCGACTTCGAATTGAGTCAAAAACCGGCGATCCGAGGAGGTATCGAGCAGCTCTGATAGCGAGCTGCGGGCAGGCAGCAGTTTTCTACCGATAGTGAGTAGGTAGACGAAGCCGATCAGCGCATAGATCAGACCCAGCTTGGTCAGCTCGAACATACCGAAAGCAGGCTGATCATACTCCTGAGCCACGCCATCGATGATCAGATTAGTCGAGGTACCAGTCAGCGTGCAGGTGCCGCCGAGGATCGATGCGAAGGATAGCGGGATGAGCAGCTTCGAGGCGCGCAGCTTGGTCGCCCGAGCGTGGGCTAGTACGATCGGTAGAAAGACCACCACGATGGGTGTGTTATTGACGAAAGCCGACAGCACAGCCCCCATCAGCATGAGCACCAGCAGCACACGCAGCTCGCTCTGGCCGGCGACTTTGGTAAAAAATCGGCCCATGGCATCGATCGCGCCCGTGCGCTCCAGCCCCGCACTGAGGACAAACATGCAGGCGATCGTGATCGGTGCGCCATTGCTAAAGACACTGAGCAGACCTCGCTCGGTATCGGTATCAGTCAGCGGCAAGATGCCTAGCAGCAGCACCGCACCCATCGCAGCGATGGCGACCAGATCGGGAGTGCCCCACTCGCGAAAGAATGCCACCACCACCACCGTGAGGATGATGTAGATGGCGACGATCTTGAGATCGAGAAAGGAGATGAAGGGCTGGATCAGGTCGAGCATGGGTGCAGGAAAGGTACACAGCGATCCGATATCCGCAAATCGCGTGCGACTTTCCAATCACCTCTGTTCATGGCATGGTGTGCGCACACCATTACCTATGGATAGACCACCCACAGCCTTCGAGCAGCGAGTGTATGCCGCCATCAGCCAGATCCCGGCTGGCTGCGTCACCACCTATCGCGAACTGGCTCGCTATCTGGACTGCGGCTCAGCTCAAGCTATCGGGCAGGCGCTGAAGCGAAATCCCTACGCTCCCGAAGTCCCCTGCCACCGAGTGGTAAAGGCTGACATGGGCCTAGGCGGCTACCATGGTGAAACTGAGGAAGGCCCCACCCTACAGCGCAAACGCCAGCGACTACTCGACGAGGGTATAGAGTTCACCTCAGCTGGCAAGATCGCCGCCAGCCATCACTACACATTTCCCATCAGCAAACACGACGACACCCAAGCATGAGCGACTCGCCAGCAGCCAATGGCCCAGACGATTTTGCGGCAAACTTCCAGCAAGACCTGATCGACTACTTCGACGACCTGCTCACCTACCGCATGCCATTTGGTAAGTACAAAGACCGCCACCTAGATCACCTCCCCTACGAGTACCTACACTGGTTCCCCGAGCGCTGCGGCGGCTTCCCATCCGGCCGTTTAGGCGAACTGATGGCCTTTGTGTACCACACCAAATCAGTGGGTGCAGAAATCGTGTTCAAGGAGCTGGATGTACAGCGGAAAAAGGGTGGGGTGAAGCGTGGGTAGCAGCTAGCGACTTATCAAACCATCGATTTCTTTTAAAGCCTCTAGCCCACCCATAGGTAGCGCAATTGTACGTCTAGGCCCCTGACTTTCAGTGGGGTTAATTCGAATGAGAGGTGCATCATAAACCTCGGAATAAATTTGTGAATGCCAACGTACTGTAGGAACCGAAGAACCCGCACCAACTTCGAGCACAACCAATTTGTGCGAATCGAATTTTTCAAGCCATACACTTAATTCAATTTTCTGTGCCTTCGAGCACCCTGGCAACCAGCTCCAATCATTAAACATCTTAATATTTGGCCTAGCAACAGACCCACAACATTTACAAACCGGCATCACACCTGACACCGACAACGATTCCAAATCAACATCGAAACCAAGCCCTTCATGCGACCAAATACCATCGCAAGGCTTCGAGCATTGGAGCTGATTAATAGATCCGTGGCATTCACAAATGCGTTCCGGAGAAAATCCTGCCCTTTGAAATTGCCCATCCACATTAGAAGTGAACACAAAGGCACCGTATTCCATTAATGAAGCCCACTTTTTCAGTATCCCAAACCCCTCATGAGGTACAGTCTCTTGATACAAATTGAAGCGATGTCCATAAAACGCCCAAGCCATTGAAGGATCTGTGTCGAACCAATCTGGGGTCGCCATTTGCTGAAACCCTATCCGCTTAGATTTTAAGCTTGGATACGCATTCCAAAATCCGTCTTTACTACGAAAATCCGGCAACCCAGAATCAACACCCATACCGGCCCCAGCCGTTATCAGAATACCATCAGCAGACGCAATCTCTTTCGCAGCACGGGAGATCATTCTGATATAGGAAGAGGACTTTCGATACAATCCCATCCTGTTAAAATATCATAAGATACAAACGCCCAACCAGCGTATTTCACTCTATTTTCTTCAAATACCCGAAAAATTCTTAAATAAGCGTTTGAGACACCATCTCTTTCTTATCCAGAATCATGATTCCAACGGATCAATTTAACGAAACTCCTTAGCCACTGCTTTTTTTATTGCAGCAACTTCTTCTCTATTTTCAGGGCTATTATCTAAAACCCCAGCGAGTTTAAGCCATGGTGGAGGTGCCCCCTCTCCTCCTACACCGAATTGGGAAGTATTTTTTTCAACCAAGGAGACCAGCCACTCATCTAGCGAACAACCGCTTCTCTCAGCAGCATCTTCCGCTGCCAAAAGAAGGTCCTCTGAAAGATTCAGTGTCATGCACTAAACCGTGCCACTGAAAATGTGAGCAATCAAGCAGAAGGAAGCGCAGGCTTCTCATCGCCAAACGCCTTCTCGTAAATCGCTCCATAGCAGACATACATCCACGTGCCGGTAACGAATACACCGAAATAAAGCGCCAATACACCTCCGTAACTGATCAATCCAGCAACCAGCATAAATAGGAGAACCTTCCATGGCCGCCTGCGAAACGCACGCCAGGCAGCGCTGTAGGCTTCGCGAAATCCGAGATCACAATCAAGGCATAGCAGAGTCGCTATGAAGCAATTAAAACTAACAATAAAGATAACCGGAATAAGAATCAGCCCGATGACTCCACCCACAATAGACCCGATCTGACCCATCATCTCATACTCCGCTGGTATCTCTCCGCTAAAGGAAAAAATCGCCCCCAAAAGACCGACACTTAGAAACAGCATCAAAGCAATGCTGACCAATGAGATAATCAACGAAAGCATGGCCAGAGCGCCAAAGCGCCGTCTAAATCCATCGAACACACACTCCACTGTCGGACGCTCCCCGCGCAGCAACCGGACCGTATAAAACATAAATCCACCTAGCAGCGGATAAGTCAGGAAAAATACTGGTAGCAAGAAATTTGAAGCCACTCCCAGAATCATGGCTGCTATAAATAGGAAGCCCAGAGTCGGCCAAAAATTAGCTGCAAACGCAGTCCACCCCGTACCGAGCACCTCGCGAATACTGAAGCTGTAATCTTCATTATACCGAAACGCACGTGGCGCTGGCAGGCTACTCCCAGGAGCTGGTGACAGTGGTGCAGCAGGCTGCGACGCTACCGGAGGCGCATAGACAGATGACTCCTGGATCGGCGGCGGAGCTTTCGCCCCATCGCTACCTACCGATTGCTCCGGCACTGCTGGAGGAGCAGAGGCCGGTGTGGCCACGTAGATAGCACTGCTCTGGTAGGAGAGCCAATTCTCCATGCCCTCGCACCACAGTAGCGTCTTCGGCTGGACGATACCATCTGCCGCTAGCTGCTGAATATCCTTTGCCGAGACAGGGCCCTGCTGGGCACCATCTTTCTCATAAAACCACTCTGTATCCTCGCTCATACTTACTAGGCAGCTCTATGTGCCTCAGCGAGTTTTACCAGAACAGCCTTCTGGGCGTGAAGCCTATTCTCGGCTTGATCAAAGATTTCTGTGGCACGCTCCTCGAGAACCGCCTCGGTCAACTCCTTGTCGCGATAGGCGGGTAGGCAGTGCTGGACGATAGCTCCGTCATTGGCCAGAGCGACTAGATCATGATTGATCTGGAATGGTGCCAATATCTTGAGCCGGCCCTCTGCCTCCGCTTCTTTGCCCATGCTCACCCAGGTATCGGTGTAGAGCACGTCGGCACCTGTGGCAGCTGCCACGGGATCATCTGTGAGCGTGACGGGCGCGTCTCCGAGTCGATCGAGGATGTCGCCTTTCAGCTGAAACTCATCTGGAGCCGCGATGACCAGCTCGAATCCGAGCCGCTTCGCCGCCCAGGCCCAGCTGCGCCCCATATTGCAATCGCCATCGCCGTAGAAGACGACTTTCTTGCCCTCCCAGGTGCCTAGCTTTTCGCGGATGGTCTGCAGATCGGCCAAGATTTGGCAAGGGTGCTCCTCGTCGGTCAGCGCATTGATGGTCGGGATTTGACCGTAGTCAGCGAAGTCGACCACGTCCTGCTGATCGAAAGTCCGGATCACGCAGCCGTGCACCATGCGACCGAGCACCCGTGCGGTGTCTTTGATCGGCTCGCCACGACCGAGCTGAATGTCATTGGCATTGAGAAACATCGGCCTGCCGCCGAGCTCATGGATGCCTACCTCGAAGCTGACGCGCGTACGAGTCGAGGACTTGGTAAAGATCATGCCCCATGTCTGTCCAGCCAATGGCTGCTGCACATGACCGCTTGCACGCTCTGCCTTCAGAGCGATAGCGAGATCGATCAATTCTTCGATCTCAGTTTTCGATAGATCCTCGATACCTAGTAAGTGATTCATAGGATGTGAGTTGTTGGATTTTCTGGGTAATGGAAGACGTCGATCTTCCGAAATTTATTGGGTTCAATTGAGCTGGTCGAGCACGCTCTCGAATTTCTCGAACGCCTCATCGATCTCAGCCTCGGTCACATTCAGCGGTGGCAGCCACCGAACGATATCCGCCCCAGCAGGGACAGTGAGTAGGCCAGCCGCCATCAGCAGCTTCACCAGATAGATCGGCGTCTGCTCGCCCTCTGGGAGAGTATCTAGATTTACCTGAAAACCGAGCATCAGGCCGACACCTCGGACACCTGCGATCTGCGGGTAATCCCAGCCTGCGACTCTAGCTTTCACCTTGGCCTCCAGCTGCGGGATCTGCGCCATACAGCCGCTGCTCTGTATCTCTCTGAGCACAGCTAGCGAGGCTGTACTGGCCAGAGGTGTGCCGCCAAAAGTCGAGCCATGTGTCCCCGGCCCCATCGCCGCTGCGCACCTGTCAGATACCCAAAACGACCCGATCGGGAAACCGCCGCCCATGCCCTTGGCCCAGGTGACCACATCTGGCTCGGCTACCACACCGCTGTCCCGCAGGATCGTGCGCCAGCCACACCAGTCACCCGTCCGCCCGAAGCCACACTGCACCTCATCGTACATCAGTAGCAGGCCATGCTCGTCACGCAGCTCAGCTGCCGTCTGGAAAAATTCTGCCGTCGCCGGTGTGATACCACCCTCGCCCTGGATCGGCTCGAAAAGGATCGCTGCGGTCTTATCCGTCACCGCCTCGCGCAGAGCCTCAGCATCATTGAAGGGGATATGAACGAAACCAGGTAGTAGCGGATCAAAGCCCACCTTCACCTTCTCCTGCCCTGTCGCGGCGATGCCACCGAGGGTCCGCCCATGGAAAGACTGCTGACAGGTGATGATCTCGTAGCGATCATTGGTGCCAGTCTGGTCGTAGTGATACTTCCGCGCCGTCTTCACCGCACCATCATTGGCCTCGGCACCGCTATTGCAGAAAAATACCTTACCCGGTAGCTCCATCGCCTGCTCGACGATGAACTGCGCCAGCTCCGACTGCTGTGGGATGTGGTAGAGATTCGAGCAATGCAACAGCTGACCAGCCTGCTCCGTAATAGCATTCACCAATACTGGATGAGAGTGCCCCAGCGAACACACAGCGATGCCTGTGCAGAAGTCGAGATACTCCTGCCCCGCCTCATCCCAGATGCGAGCCCCCTCGCCACGAGACATGGCCACGGGAAATCTGCCGTAGTTGCCTAGTACGAATTGCTCAGTCTTTTCAAAGGTAGTCATCGCTTTGTTTTGGTTAGTTGGAAAAAAAGAGATAGCAAGCAGCTCTAGCCTGCTACGATCTCGGTGCCGACACCCTCTTCGGTGAAGATCTCGAGCAGCAGCGAGTGGCTGACTCGCCCATCGATCAGGTGTACTTTGCCGACACCGGCATTGAGCGCCTCTACCGAGGAGCGCAGCTTGGGGATCATCCCGCCGCCGAGGGTACCATCATCGATCATGCCCTCGACTTGGTCGGCGTGGATGGAGTGAATCAGTGTGCTCTCATCAGACGGATCCTGCATGACTCCGAGCACATCACTCAAATAAACTAGCTTGGCGGGCTGCAACCGCGCAGCCAAAGCACTAGCCGCCAGGTCCGCATTCACATTCAGTGCCAGCCCAGTGCCAGCCTCCTTTGCGATAGGCGACACCACCGGCACGACATTCTTGCTGATAGCCGCTTCGATCTGAGTCGTATCGATATCGACTACCCGCCCGACCCGGCCCAGGCTCACCTCGCTCTCGGTCTCCTCAGACCAGCCAGTGATCCGCTCACCGATAAAGACTTCGCTCCCAGGCAAGCCTACAGACTCACCACCATAGGCCTGGATATCGCTCACCAGACCCGGATTGATCTCACCGCTCAGCGTCTGCTCGACGATGTCCATCGCCTCATCAGTCGTCACCCGCAGACCGCCGACGAAGCTCGCCTCCAGCCCTGCCTCTGCCATGGCAGCAGAGATCGCCTTGCCCCCACCGTGTACCAGCACGGGGTTAATCCCTGCGATCTCGAGAAACACCACATCGCGTAGCAGGTGTTTCACCAATTGGCGATCGTCCATGGCGCTACCGCCTACTTTGATCAGAAAAGTCTCGCCGCGAAATTGCTGCAGATAGGGTAAGGCCTCCAATAGCACGGATGCCTTTTCTATCTGAGTCTGTAAGTCATAAGCCATTGAAAAAATGGAAGCGGGGAGTGTCGGGCCTTTCTTCCAGCGGGGCAAGCGAAGAATCCGCCCCATGTCGGGAGCTCGATTTGAGATAAGTAGGACGATGGAAATGAGCTAACCTTTGAGGAAAAGAACTTCACGACATCGCTTCTCTTCGAGATCGCCTCATCCATGAAGGTGAGCCCAAGAGCCTCACTCGTATTTTTTCGAGAAGCATGAAGGCTGATCCCCCAATTAACAGGCAGAAGTGCGGCAGAAGTGCCTATTCTACTTTTTGGAGCCTTCGTGATTGATGAATTCCGTCCCATTCTGTACCGAAAATTCTCTCTCCTGATTGTAGATAATCACATTTTCTACACTGTGCTTTTTACCAGCAAAATAAAACGCTGCCCCAGCATTATCATGAACAGTGCAATCGGTATAGCTAGTAACCGAATCATTCACATCGGCGACGCCACCTGAAGCGGAACCGTTCCAGGCGATTTCGCTACTGCGGACTTCCATCTCAGTTGCCTCATGTGCGCTGATACCTTCGTCGGCGCAGGAGAAAGCTCGGATGTTTTCGAGACGGATGCCGATGCGGTCGCCGTGGATGTTGAAACCATCGTTGCCTGCGCGCATCACGGTGAGATTGCGGATCGTGATGTGGGAGCAAGCGATCGAGACACAGTTGGTCCCCGCTTTCGGCGGTAGATATAGTTTTAGGTTGGTCGGAGAGACATCTTTGGGCCAACGAAAGTAGAGACTGCCATCGTCTTTGTAGCCCATCTCGCCTGGTTCAAGTTGATCGGGGGGGAAGTAGCAGCGAGATCGCTTTTCTTTGCCGTATTGTTTCTCGGTTTCGATATCTCGCGGTATGGTAATCGGGATTCCTTCCACGAACAGGCCAGCGCTTTGGCCCGCGATACGTGGTTTTAATCCGTGATCAGCTAGCAGGTCGGGGGAAGAAGTCCAGACGTCGCCGTTCTTTTCCCACGGGTGATCGACCACTTCGATACCGAGATCGATGAGCATACCCTGCCCATCAAAAATAACAGGCTGTTCAGCGGTTCCGCCTTGTTTCAATACCAATGGCTCCCTAATGGTCGCCTGGGTCTGCAGCCGCCAAATATCACTACGAAATGCCCCGGCTGGCAAACCTTCTTTATTCCATAAATTGGCAATCGGAGAATCCTGCCAGGCGTAGCGGACGGCTACAGGGGCAGTGATCGATTCGGATTGCACCACTACGGTATCACCGACGATCTCGGCAGTCGCTTTGTGAAACTTAGACTCGTATGCTCGCACGACGCCCTTTCCAGCAGCGCGCTGTTGATCTATTCCTGCGAGGGTGAACCCCGTTAAAGGACCGTCTTTCGCTACCAGGCCGGAGCCCACATGATCGAAATGGATGATCGCTTTGCCCTCTTTGAACTCGGCTTTCCGAAATGTCGGTCCGCTCCATACCAGTTCTTTTTCTCCATAGACTTTTGCCCGTGCCGCTAAGGCCAAGCGTTGCCCGATCGGCTTCTTGAGTGGTGGATGAATTTCGTTTGGTAGTCCACAATCGATCGACACGACCGACGCGGTGTTTGGTAGAGTTTTCTCCAGTAGAGATATTGACTCATTTATCTCGGACCATGGGCTGGAATGCCAATCGCGAACTTTACCAAAAGACGGGAGCTGCACGGCGAGAAATGCCAGATCGTCTTTCTGAAAAGCCTTGCGCCAGCCAGACACCATATCGGGCAACTGTCTGCGATAAGCCTCGGCTCCACCTTGGTTCGATTCGCCCTGATACCAGATCACACCACGCATCGCAAACGGAGTGATTGATGCAATTTGAGCATTGTATAGGCAGGCGGGACGCCAGGGTTCAGTCGGCGGCTTGTCGGGAATGCGATTCGGATCAGCCTCCCATTCACTATACTTTTGCTGCCACTCCTGTTTCTTCTTTTGATAGACATCCAGAATATCGCGCTGGTATTCTGGATTGCTTTCCAGAACTTCAATTGGTGTCCAGGCATAGAGTTGTGAACCACCAAAGTGTGATTCGATCAGGCCGACAGGGACGCCCCGGGAAATGCGTATTTCGTGCGCAAACCATGAACCAACGGCACTCATCCAGTTGAGGCCATACTTTTCATTATCGACCACTCGCCACTGCACTTCGTCGCCCTTGCGCCATCTTTTATCCTGGAAAGCGCCCTCAGCTCCAATGTCTTCCAATGGTTGATCGGCGAGCCAGGGACCGACTTTGAAGCGGCGAAACTCCGTATGTGGAATGACCTCGCGAGCCTCGTCGGCATGAGTGGATTTGGGAATCGAGAATCCCATATTCGACTGACCACTGGCGAGCCAAACTTCGCCGACCAGGATATTGGAAAGCACTACCGACTGGTCGCCAGATGCTACTTTCAATTCCCTGCCTTCGGCGCTGGCCAAAAGAGGATCGAGATGAACGAACCATTTACCACCTTCATCAACTGTAGCAGTTTTGGTTTGCCCGGCAAATTCGATGCTAACTTCGGCTTTCGGCTCCGCCCAGCCCCAGACGGGAACCGGCATTTCGCGCTGCAAGATGCCGTGGTCAGTGAAGATTTTAGCGAAGCGTAATGGTTCCGCTTTTCCCCGGAGGGTAGGCAAGCAAAAGAGCAAGAGAAAGATCGATATTTTAAAGTTCATTCCGTTTAACACTGTACCGCCTTAAGCCTGGATAGGTGGACTGCAAATCGACTATTTCTGACATTGTCAGCTGGGGGAAGCAGCACCGACTTTACCCGATGTACGCATAGAAATCGGGAACTCCGTGATTGAGCCAATGACTTTGGCCACGGCTGGTAGCGTAATCTTTGCTTTGCGCGAATCACAGGTTGATTCATCGGCTAAATTCAGTGCCACGGCTACCAATCCATACTTGGTCGCCCCCGCTCCACCTCGGCCATTATCCTCTCCGCATCGATCGCCCTATTCCAAATCACAAGCTCATCGATTCGGCCCTTGAATGCCCTTGGCCGAGTATCGCTGCCATTGGATTGCCAATTCCCGATGCGACAGGTTGATGGGCGGATTAAGCCGGTTTCCCTCATAGGAAACTCGCCGGTCTTCTGGCCATTGACATAGGTGAAGGCTTTTTCTCCATCGAGCGATATTGTGGTCGCTAGATGCACCCATTCGCGCGGCTTGATCACTGCGCTAGCCCAGCCAGGAACAGCTCCGATGATGCGGGACCCAGCGACATCGACATAGGGATAACCAAAGCGATTGATCTGTAAATGTATATCTCCTGGCTGCCAGTTGTTTGAATCGACCACGGCGTTTAATGTATAGTCCAGGCGATCGACCAGTAGCCAAGCAGCGATCGATAATTCGCTATAGTCACCCGGAATTTCAAACTCAGCAAAATCCGTATCGCTATCGAACAGTAGCGCTTGCTTACCCGGCCAACGCCCCGTTACCCAGCGGGCTCCTTTTATGATGGCATCACTACTACTACCAGCACTGTTGATGAGCGTGTCTTCACACTGTGGGTCACGTTGGAAAAAGTAGCAGCCGATCAGATCGGGATCGGTTAGCAGTTTCTCATGAGAGGCCTGCCACCGCTTCAGCCCGATACGCCCCGGAGCCGGTAGATTCTCGGCTTGGAAAGTTTCCGGTGAATCGGTAGTGGCCTCGCCTTTTAGGAAACCACCTCTTTCACCGTCGGTGAGACTGCGGATCAGTTGGTTGGACTGCGGATGGCGGACATTTACCAGCCCTTCGAATACATGAATTGTACCTGCTCCTGCTTGAGGATCGACCTGCAGTGCAAATTCGGTGCCGAGGTCTTCAAAATTGGCTTCGCGAGTGGCGATGGTGAAGCCTTGGGCTTCGGGCGAAATCATGGCGCGAACTTTGCCATAGTCGAGCCGGATATATTTTTCATCGCGGATGTGAAAACTGGCCGGTGCCTCGATTACCAGTTCTGCCCCGTTTATGAAACCGAGATGGATGGTGCCTTTGTTTAACTGGTAGGAGCCGGGATGGAATCGGTTTTCTGTATTTTTGGCAAATGAGGAGCCAACTTCATTGAGAAGGCGGGCTACCGATTGGTCTGGGGAATCTGTGGGCAGATCAGCTTTCGGAACCAGTAGTAACAGAAGACAAGCGGCGACGGCGATCCAGGGAGCGATTTTCCAGAATTTCTCCTGTTTACTCAGTAAGTGCTCAGGGGGGGCTTCGGCATATTCTGCGCCCTGGATATTGGGCTCGCGATGAATCGAGGTAAGCGCGGATTCGAATTCGGCCAGTTCCACAAACCGTTGACGGGCTTCCGACGAGCTGTCGAGCATGCGAGCCAGTTCTTCGCATTCGCCACTGTCGAGTTCCCCGGCGAGTTGCGCTTGGATCAGGGTTTCCAATCTGTTTATTTCTGTTGGGGTCATTATGGCAGCCTTACTTTGGGGAACAGAAGGTAGGAAAAGATACGAAGGATATTAAAAACACCCTTTGTTGCCTTCTGTTCAAGCATCATCATGTTACATTGGATTCAGCCATGCGCTTCTCCACGCACTCTCTTAGTTGATTGCGAATCCGATAGAGCGCTTTTCGCACGGCTTCGATTTTCATGCCCATATTAACGCCTATTTCTTCGTAGGTTTTCTCCTCCTGATATTGCAGGCGGATGATTTCACGGGAGCGTTTCGGAAGTTCCCCTAGGCAGATGTGCAGATCCTCCAGCCCGGACGTATTGTGGTCGGCCTGCTGCTGTTCGGCAAAAGCGGCATCCATGGAGTCGAACAATATCAACCGCTCGACAGGGATCTGGCGCTGATGTTTGCGGCGATAGTTGAGTACCTCCAGTCGAACGATGGAGCGGCACCATGCCAAGATCGAGCTGCCAGGCTCGTATTGGTTATATTTTTTCGCCACGACGACAAAGGCATTTTGGACCACGTCTTCGGCTGCTCCGTAGTCGGAAAGCAGGGTGTAGGCGTAGGCGACGAGCTTCCCCTGACAGGCGAAGGCCTGTTTCAGCACGTCGTCGCGTGGATAATCTGAATCGTTGTTGGTGGCAGAGTTCAAGGCAGATTGATTTCCCTCATTACCACACGTCAGATGACTGAACTTAGTGGACAGATAGCCTTAAATATAAACTTTCCTCAAATTTCAATCTATTTTTTGAGAAACTCGTGTCCACCTGAAATACGGCTGCGCACGTCAGGTCACTGATGGATTGTTGCTTTCTCAATTTAAGTTTCCCCCCAGGCGTCGTAAAAGGATGGCTGCGCGCGGGCTTGGCTTTGATTGTCTTGATTCTAAGTGATAACCTTCATGCGCAAAATTTCGATTTCACCGGCGGCCTTGGCGGCAACAATAGCCAATTATGGGGCACAGCCTTTGGCGGCAACTGGGCTGGCGGCACAGCTCCCACCAATAACGCCGGCGCTACCGTAAATATCACCAATTTTCCCTCAGCGGCCTTTGGGACGAATGTGATTCAACTGCGAGATTCCGTGACGATCGGGATTTTAAATGCCACGGCACCGGGATTTATCAACCGACAGTCGGGAGCTCAGCAGTTTGCTTTCGATAACAATGGAGCCATCGCACAGGTCAACAGCAGTGGCACAGGTAATCTCGATCTGTTTTTGCCTGTTATTTTAAACGATGACATCCAGCTCAATGCTGCCGGAGACTCGATCATTCGTATTAGGTCAGGTCTTTCTGGTACGGGCGGGGTTGAGGTAAACGATACCAGTAGCGGTGATGTCTACTTCCGTTCTGGGACCTTTTCCTACACAGGTGAAACCAGGATCACCGATGGAACGCTGCGCTTTCACCGCGATATCACTTCGATCGCTTCACCGAGTATTGTCGCCAATGGAATCTGGGATCTCACTGAAACGGGTGTGACCAACTTGGGATACACGCTACAACCGAGCCAAACTTTAAGCGGCACAGGTTTGGTATCGATGCCTACTACCCTTACTCGCATTAACGCCCTGCGAACCGCCGGGGCAACCCTCAGGCCGGGTGACAACAGTATCGGCACACTGACTTTCGGTGGAGCCGGCCTCGATCTAACTGGTGGTAATTTTCATTTCGATCTCAGTGATACGACTAGTGATTTGATAAATGCGAACCGTCTATACTTGTCAGGCACTCCGGGAACCGTGGTGGTTGATGACAGTGGGCGATGCAATATTGGAACCGTCCCGCTTTTCGACTACTCAGGAGCACTGACTGGGAATGTTGGTGACCTGGGGTTGGTTTTACCGACTGGTTGGACCGCGACGCTTGTTCACAACACAGCCGATGGCTCGATCGATCTGGTGATCACAGAGATCATCAAGCCTCCCTCTGGAGGGGGTGGAGGAAGCACTGGTGGAGGGGGTGGAGGAAGCACTGGTGGAGGCGGTGGTACCACTGTCATTCCGACAATCATCGAGGTTACCGATACCGCAGCCATCGATCAATTAATAGATAGTGCGATCCCGATGAATTTGGCAGTAGGCCAGGTTGCAGCTAATATCCATAACGTCGCGGGTCGGAGTCTCAACCAGCGTATCTACCGCCTAAGAATGCGGCATACCCCCTTCGAGCGGGAGCACAGGATGCGCCGTGGGCACGAAGTCTCTGCTTCAAGGTATCACCGAGCAGAGCGAGATATGAACATAACCAATACAATCAACCTCAACGGTCAAACAACCGCCGCTACAACAGGTGTTACTTCTAGTGCAGCACACAGCCGTTCGACAGACGTTAACGATGCCAATCCATTTGTACCCAGCGTCACTCAGCCAGCCAATCATTCAGCCGATCCGGATGTGATTGCATACGGCAACAATTGGGAAGTGTTTGCCGCCGCCGACTTTGGTCAATACGATCTCGATGCTCTCGGCGGTAGCCCAGGCCTGGATAGTCATACCTATGCAGCCACCGCTGGTATCGAATATGTACTCAATGAAAACTGCGCAGTAGGCGTGGGCTGGTCGCATATATGGAATGATAACACCCTGCGCAATGGCCTAGGCGGCGTGGATATCGAGGGCGATGCCTATATGACCTACGCCTCCTATTTTAACAACAACTTCTGGGGAGATATTTTCTATAGTTATGGTGATTACCAGGCGGATATCACCCGTAATACAGGACTAGGCTCCACGGTCACCGCTAGTCCCGATATCGAGAGTCACCAGACCACTCTTAATCTCGGCTACAACATTCCTGTAGAAAACCGCTTCGTACACGGTCCGACTTTCCGCGCCGACTACAGTTGGGGACAACTCGATGGTTATACCGAAACCGGCGACATCCGCGCCAGTAGTATGTTCCGCGAGCAAGATTATGAATCCCTGATCACCACCCTCGGTTGGCAGCTTAACTGGAATCACGACACAACGTGGGGAGCGATGAGCCCGACCTTTCGTCTCGGTTACGGCAGAGAGAACTTCAACCAAGAGACCAACGTCAGTGGAACCTTACAACAAAGCCCTGTCGCGCAAATCAATACCGCCACTGGAGCTGTTGTCGGCCGAGGCGCAAGCGTTAGCCGCAGCCTAAGCCAAGTCGATCCCGGCGAAGGTTGGATGGAATTTGGTGCTGGTATGGGTTTAGATTTTAATAGTAACTTTGGGTTGTTCTTCGACTACCAAGCCCGCTTTTTCCAAGAACATGCCCAGCTGCATCTGGGCACTGTGAAGGCCAGCTGGCGCTGGTAGCAGCCCTTCAAAATAGAAAGTTAATCACCCCTGCCGAGGCCTTCATCTGATGAGAGAGGCTATCGCAGCGACTGCTAAGTTTAGGAGCTTTGAAGTATCTTCATTTCACTGACTGCGAACTTTGCTTGATCACTGGGAACCACCGGACAGCATCCACCGCTACACTACCATCCACGCCCTGGTTCGTGAAGGTCACCTTTGCGGATTTGTTAAACTGGAACCTTCCTATCGATTTGAAGAATTGATCTATATCGGGCTTTTCTCTCTGACTTAAAGTCACCTCGGAAACTCCATCGGCTTGCTGGACTAATACTTTGATGTTCGAAGCGCGGGTGTAGTGTTCCTTGTAGGATACCAGTACTTCGTATACACCTGATTTCGGTAAATCGGCAGTAAACTCGGCGGAGGCGTTGCCGTCCATTTTTCGGTCGTCATGGATGTAGCCCTGGTTAATTCCCCATACGACACTGCCAGGCTTCCATTCGCCGGTTAACTTTGCCTCAGTATCATCCACGATGATTCCCTCCAATTCCTCGGGCAGCAGAGTCGGTTTGTAGCTAAGGACCTGGCCGTCCTGTTTCAAGCGTGCCTGCAATTTGTCGTAACTCACTTCCTGAATGGCAATCTCATCATCTATCGCAAAGCTGGCTGCTGTGGCTGCGGATTGAGCGAGGACCATGAATACCGGCTCCATGCGGATTGATCCGAAGGCGATGTGGCTGGATGAAAGGCACACAGGCACGAGTAAATTATTCGCCTCTGACTGTTTCGGGACGATGGCTCGATAGCTGATCGGATAAGGTGGGACAGCTACCTGGACGTCGCCTTCATTTTTGGCGAAACCGTCCGCCGTTACGTAACGCTGCACGTGGTGCGAATCCATATTGTAGGCCCCCATACCGATGGAGTCTTCAGCCGTTTCGCGATTTTGGCAGTGATGCTGAGTCATTACAAAATCACTAACCATGCGCCGGGCCTCTCGAATGTATAGCTGTTCCTGCCAGCCGTTGCCCTCAGTAAACTCGTCGCGGCACATGCCCCAGCGCGCAACCTCGTTGCGGACTGCGGCGGGCATGCGTGGGTGGTTTGCCAGGGTCCACATCAGGCCTTGGTGATATAGGCGATGTCGAGCGACAATCTTTTCGCGTTCGAGATAGCTGGCATCGGGATAGTCGTAATTCTGACCGATGAAATCGGTTGAGACCCCCTGCCGGTTGTTGGTGTCGGTCTTGCGATTGGGCATGGCCGAGTTGATCCATGGCACGCGGGTTTCACCTGCCTCGTAGTTGCGCAGCAGCAGTTCAAACCACGTTTCGTCATAACCCTCCGGCTTGTGAAATTGAATCCTGTTCTCTGGATGGTCGGTTAGGCACATGCGAAAGCAGTAGGCCTGCACACGGTGATCGGCCGCGCCCTCTTCGCCTGGACCATCGGAATCGAGAAACGGCAGCAGCCCGCTCGATGGATCGCCTTTTACGCGGTAGGGATCGACTCCGTCGACGAAGTTGTGATGCTTCGCCATCCCGGTCTGTACGCCATTGAGCGTTTCGCCATATTGACTGTTTGCCTCGCGACCGACTGTGTAGCTCACCCCTGCGGCGGCGAGCAGATCACCTTCGTAAGTGGCGTCGATAAACATTCTACCCGCAAAGGTTCGGTCCGATTCCATGGTGATTTTCACAATGCGGGCTCCATCTTTAGTGACGCCGGTTTCGCGGTTGAGGCGTTCGTTGTAGATGAGTTTCAGGCCGGTTTCGGAGATCCATTGGCGATAGACTTTTAAAGCTGCGCTCGGCTCAAACGTCCACATCGCCGACTCACCTTTATCGGTTCGAGTCTGACCACCGTCTTTGTATTCATTACGCTGCTGCCAATTCCAGACGCTGTCATCAGCATAGTGTTGAGCGATGCGCTGGTAAAATTCCCGCGACAGGCCGCCAATCGCCATTTTGTTGCCGATGTCGGTTTGCCCCAAGCCTCCAGTTGTCAGGCCGCCTTCGCGACTGGTCGGCTCGATGACGACTACCGATTTGCCCATCTTTTGCGCCTGGATACCGGCTACGATCCCGGCACTGGTACCGCCGTAGATGACGATGTCATAGGTTTCTTCGGCCTGGACGAAGATAAACCCAACCAGGAGGAGTGAGAGGGAAAGGACTTTCAATAAGGTTTTCATGTTAGCGACTGAACAATTACCTGAAAGGCTAACCATTTTATGGGAAAATGCATGCCACTGGATATAGGGGCAATTGTTTGCTTTTATTTGAAAGGAATAAGGACCAGAATAGCAAACCGTGAAGACTACGCTTCATCTTATACTTGCAGCACTTATCTTGCTCACTTTGCCATTGCACGGCAAAGAGGGCTTTGAGGCTTTTCTGCAGAATCATTGTATCCGTTGTCACGGACCCGAAAAAGAAAAGGGAGACACCCGGGTCGATACGCTTTCTCGCGATTTCAAATCCGGCCTCGACAGTCATCTGTGGGCCGAAGTCATTGAGCGGATCAATGCAGGGGAGATGCCACCTGAGGATGAACCCCAGCCATCTGAGGTGGAGATTAGCCAAGTCATCCAGCAGCTCGACGATCTGATTCGCCAGGGTCGTGATGCCCGCCTTGCCGCTCGCCCGCCAGTTGCACATTATCGTCTCAGCCGCCAGGAATACCGAAATACCGTCTATGACCTACTCGGTGTGCGCTACGATCCCGCCAAACCCGGTGAACTCAATGCGGACCCTCTCTGGCACGGCTTTGAGCGGATCGGTTCCAGGCTTTCCCTGTCCCCCTCCCATGTCGAGCGCTATTACAAGGCAGCCGAAACGGTCGTCAGCCGGGCCTTTCCCGAAACACCTGTCGAGCCAAAAACCGTACGCAAGACCGCAGCCGAACTGCGTTATCAGGGCGGCGAAAACCAACAAGCCTACCTAGATCGATTTGGGATCAAACGTCCGCTTCGAAGCGTGTTATTCCCTGGCCGTCTACAGCCAGCCCTCCGACACAATTGGTTCGGCAAAACGGGGCCGCAACACAGCGGACTCTATCGGGTGAAAATGCAGGCCAGTGGCATTCGTCCATCAGGAGGGCAGGTTCCTCACCTGCGCATTGGTCAACGCACATTTGAAGCCGCCAACGAAGGTCTGGTTGAACTGGATATCCTGGCACCCGAAGATAAACCGGAGATCATCGAGTTCGAAGTGTTCCTGGAAATGCCGGTGAATCTCGACTTTAACGTGATCGCTACCGAAGTGATCGATCGACGCAAGGGGGCGCACTATAGAAACGCGCTGGCGAGTCAGAACTACATGTTTACTCACAGCACTGAGACCGCATTACTCAATCCGGTAGCACCGAAAATGTTCGACGAAGAGGGTAACGGAATCTATTCCATGGTGCTACTCGATTGGATCGAATGGGAAGGGCCAATCGTCAGCCAAACCGAGCAAAACACACGGAAAGGTATCATTCCTGCGAACGATGCGTCACCAGAATCAGTGGCTCAGCATTTACAAAGCTTCGCCAATCGCGCCTGGAGAAGGCCGGTTTCAAATCAAGAGCTAAAACCCTATCTAAAGTTGTATGATCAGGAGCGAGAAGTAGGTGAAAGTGTCAACACTGCTTACCAGGCTGCGCTGCTGGGCATACTGACCTCGCGCAATTTCACCTATTTAGTAGAAGGTGATACCAAGCCGCGTGAGCGGCTTAACGATTGGGAGCTAGCTTCTCGTCTGTCTTATTTTCTCTGGAGTTCGATGCCTGATCCTTCCCTGCTCGCAGCAGCAGAAAAAGGTCAGCTCACCAGCGAGAATCTCGCCACCCAAGTTGAACGCATGCTAGCCGATCCTAAAATCGAGCGATTCATGGCCGACTTTCCCCGCCAGTGGCTGCAGCTACACAAACTCGGCATGTTCCCTCCTGACAAAAAGCTCTACCCCAGTTACGATGCCTGGCTGGAAGCCAGTATGCAGAAGGAAGTCATCCACTATTTCAAAGAAATCTTCACCAACAACCTGCCCATCGATCAATTCATCCAGTCCGACTGGACTGTCGCCAATCCAAGGTTGAGTGAATTTTATGGCCTGCCCGAGTCAGCGAAAGGAGGGTTTCAAAAAGTCAGCTTAACCCCGGACAGCAACCGTGGCGGTTTGCTTACCACCGGTGCAATACTGGGACTCACATCCGACGGCACCCGCCATCGTCCTGTGCATAGAGGTGTCTGGATTAGCGAAGCTATATTTGGCAAGACTCCGCCTGCGCCACCGGCCAATGTCGATCCGATAGAAACCAATCCAGTCGGCGGCTTGAAGACCACCATCCGTCAGAAACTGGAAGCCCATACCCACGATGCCAACTGTGCTGCCTGCCACAAAACGATCGATCCACTCGGCTTTGCCTTTGACCAGTTCGATGCCATTGGTCAATTCCGCACCCACGAAAAAGTCGAGACGGGCAAAGGCGAGAACCCTGTGTCAGACCCGAGTGGTGAGCTGCCCGACGGGCGAGCCTTCGCCAATGCCAATGATTTCAAACAATTGCTAGTCAATGACCGTGATCGATTCGCCAGGGCGATGGTAGAGCACCTCTGCACTTATAGCCTGCGGCGCGTACTGACAGTCGACGATGCAGACGATATTGAAGCGATCGTAGCAGTAGCCAAGGAATCTAATTATCGACTAAAGGACCTGGTAAAGGCTGTAGCCACATCTGAACTGTTAAAGAAAAAATGAACTATTTAAACCAATCCTGGCTAATCGACCGCCGTCATGCCTTGCGTGCTCTGGGTAGCTTTATCGCGTTGCCAGCACTCGACTGTATGCGACCGCTCCGCGCCGCACCCCCCATCACCCCAAAGAGAGCAGCCTTCATCTATATCCCCAACGGAGTCAATACACTGGACTATCAAATCACCGATCACGGTGCCGACTACACCTTTTCGCGTTCGCTGAAACCTCTGGAAAAACACCGAAATGTCATCACGCCAATCAGCGGCCTGCATCATCCGGGGGGGCTCGGACATCATCACAATTGTCAAAAAATATGGCTTACTGGTGGCCAATTGGGGCCTTCGGATCGCAACAGTATTTCGGTGGATCAGAAAATTGCTGAAGTCACCTCGACCCATACCCGCTTTCACTCCCTGGAAATCGCTAATAAAGGCGAGTCTCTGGCATGGACCGCCGACGGTATTCGGCTCCCCGGGATGAGTCGTTGCCAGGAGATCTTTAGTTACTTATTCGAAGAACCTTCAAATGGTACCACTGCACAGCGCCGTGCTTTGCGCCGGAAAGGCAGCGTTCTCGATGCCAACCTGGATGAAGTAAAATCCCTGGAGAAAAAGATCGGTACTGACGATAAAGGTCGCCTGGAACAATATTTAACAGCTGTCCGAGAAACGGAAATCCGCACTCAGCGAGCCGATGCCTGGCTTGATATACCACGTCCCAAAATCGAAGACAACGACCGCAAGCGCACCAACAAAGATGTACCACAAACCGAAGCCGGAGCCTACTTTCGCACCATCTACGACCTAATGGTTTTAGCCTTTCAGGTAGACGCCACACGCGTCGCTACCTTCAGTAGTGGGCTGGAGGGTCAGGGGCTACCTATCCCCGAACTAAAGATATCCCAATCCCGGCACGCCCTCAGCCATCACAATGGCGACCCCGGACACATGGAAAAACTAACGCAGAGCGACACCTTCGCGGTTGAACAATATAGTTACTTCCTGACCCGCCTGGCCGAAACAAAAGACCTAGATGGTAAGCCTTTAATCGACAGCACCATGTCTCTGTTTGGCAGCGGTATGGCTTATGGTCACAGCCACGGTAATGCCAACCTACCCTTAGTCTTAGCAGGTGGCAGCCAATGCGGGCTGCAACATGGCAAACATCTGGACCTGAATCAAGGGCACTTCGACGGCTACAACCTGGCCAGCCCGGGCGCACACTACCGCCTTTGCAGCCGCCCTGCTAACAGTGATGCCCACATGAGTAATCTGCTCCTGCTAATGGCCAACAAGATGGGCGTAGAAACTGACCAGTTTGGCGACAGCAATCAGCAGTTGAGCCTAGGGTAAACTCAAGGAGGGGCTGCCTTTAGCTGCCCAACAACCCGAGCCAAAGCCTATCCTCCTAATAGCTAATGACCGATCACATTTCCATTAGAGCGCTAGCAAGGTTTTCAAGCCGGAGCCTTGGCACAAGCAGGCTTAAACAGAGGGCTGAAACAAAGCAAATTGACTCCGGTTGCCCGGCGGCTAAAAGCGCGCCGCTCCTTGATCAAAAATCACCCATTCAATACTATCAAGTCACCCACTTAATAGTATTAACTCTTGTCGCTGCCTTTATCTATCCGCCTCTACAGGCAGAAGAACCAGGAACAAGCGAACTCTATCGCCCCACCCCCGGCCAGTTTGCCGACCCATCCAAAGCAGTGGCTTACCGAGGCGAGTTGGTCTTTGTCGATCACGTCAACCGGCGCGGCACCCTACGATTGCACGTGGATAACTATTTCCGTGAAGATCGTCTGCACCCATTCGCTATGCTGCCCTATGGCTGCATCTACTACCGAGGAGCTCCAGCAGAACTACGTGATATCCCTATCGGGACGAATCTCTACGGCCAATTCTACCTGCCTCCCAATGCTGAGACGTCGCTGGTCCCCGTTATCAATAAACCGAAACTAGGCAAACCCGCCGAGAATTACGTCCTACTCCTAGAAGACGATCTCAGTAAGAATCTCCGTGAAGGCAAAGCCTGGCAACTCAATGATATAGAGATACAGGGGGATGGAGGCACCCTCAATGCACGCTTCGGTGAAAAAGACCACGCTTTGACCATCGACCACTCTACCCGTATCTGGCGAGGCAAAGAGTTACTGGGCATTCAAGACCTGCTCAACGAAGGGACCTGGAAGCAGGACGGTAGAAAACAACTCAATAACCAGTCCGCTCATCTCGCGCTTGGCTGGCACCCTCGCTATCTATACCAGCAATTTCACGTCGCGGATCTGTGGCTGGATAACATCGCCGTGGAGGTGGCCAAAGAACGCCAACGCCAAATCCATATACGGCACATCCGATACCGATGGCTACCCGCAAAAGTAACGGCAGTTGATTATGATCAATTTGGCCACGGCACGGTAACCGCTGTGCTTCACGGGGGGATGGACCAGCGCCTCTATGATGCATTCAAGCCCAAAGCCTGGGTGCAAATGTGCGCTGCCGAGAGCACCCTGCGCACCTGGTGGCAGAACCACGATGGTATGGAAGGAGAGATCACTGCTGTGAATCAGAATCCTAAATCGGCTACCTTGGGTAACAGTGGCATCGAGATCGAATTTAGCACCGACCTGATTTTGGAAGGCTTCCGCCCGGGACGGACTGTCCGCCTTCGCGCCTCCGGCTGGCCCAGCCGCGTCAAACCGCCCACCGAAGAGCAGATCAAAGGTCCTCAGGACCGGTGGCCCAGTCCCTCAATTTTTGTAAAGTAGCGGACGGGTAGACACTATCGCCTTTGGTTATGTAAAACAGGCACTCTTGCCTGTTTGCGCCTGTTTGCTAAAGGCTTTGAGATCAGACAAGAGAGTATCTGATCTAACTAAATGACAAAGTAGGATTAGTTAAATATTCCTGACAATCAACCACCTATGCCGCTGGATTCAGTGGCATGACAAAATTGCTGGATTCGTTCAGCATCTCTCTGGAAATCGAAATTTCTGCGAGGCCTAATCATGACACACAAACCACACCTGAAGTTGCTTATCGCAATTTGCTTCTGTTGCCTGATCATCGGTAAAGTCGATGCGCAGTTATTCACTAGTGATTTTTCGGGTGTTATTCCAACTCCAAACGCAACCAGCATTAGCGGCATCAGCTGGAATTCTGATCCAAACATCAATGGCCTTCCCACGACTATTTCCGGCCTGGAAACCCCGGGGGCTATTCACCCTGATTCTCATGGGTTTATTGGATTTCAGCAGCCTCATCAAACGCCAAACGATTATGTAATATCTTTCAATGTGGCCCTGCAACATTGCATTGATAACTTGAGTGTTAATGGTGTTTCTTTGACTTATGATTACTTTGAGGGTGGTAATCTACTGTTGGAAGATAATATCACCGTACAAGCGCAATTTGCGGTGAACGTTAACGGGGTGTCGGGAACTGCTGCAGGTGGAGCAAATACTAATGGTAGAACAGCAGGTGGCACTCAAACCACCGTAATTCCTCTCATAACCACTTTGACAGACGGTTCCCATACGCTGGAAATCACAGTGTCTCAGGCCGTTGGCTTTACCAGATTTGGCTTCTCCGAAATACAGCTTTTAGGCTCGCCTATCGACGATACGACTTCGCCAGGATGCACAACATCGACTCCGACACCCACTCCGACACCTATTCCAGTCCCTCAATTTATCAATATCATTGATACAAGTGCTATCAATCAACTTGTCGGTAGCGGCATCCCTATGAATATGACTATTGGTCAGATTGCCAGCAATATACACAATGTCGGCGGTCGCAGTCTCAACCAGCGCATCCATCGCTTGCGGGGTAGACACACACATGAGTTCCTGAGAGAAAATCGCATCCGACGTGGCCGCGAAGTCTCTGCGGCTAGACATTTCCAAGCTGAGCGTGACCTAAAAATCACTAACACCATCAATCTCACTGGTCGTACCGAGGCTAGTATTCCGAGCGTCAATGCCAGTGGTCTCCATTTTGACTCAGTAACTTTCAACGATAATGCCGAATGGATAATGCCAAGTGTCACTCAACATGCGCTTTACTCCAGTGATCCCCGCGTCGTTGCTGCGGGGAATAATTGGGAAGTCTTTGCATTAGCTGACTTTGGCCAATACGATCTCGATGCTCTTGGTGGTAGCCCAGGCGTGGAAAGTAATACCTATGCTGCTACCGCTGGTATTGAATATGTGATCAACGAAAACTGGGCAGTCGGTGTCGGTTGGTCGCATGTCTGGAATGATAATACTTTAGCTGGCGGAGTCGGCAATGTCGATATCGAAGGGGATACCGCCATGTTCTATACTTCGTATTTTAAAGACAATCTATGGGCAGATGTATTCTATAGTTACGGAGATTATGAGGCAGACATCAAACGTAACGCTTTCGGATCGACCATGCGTGCGGCTCCCGATATCGAAGCGCACCAAACCACACTTAACCTCGGCTACAATATTCCAGTAGAAGATCGTTTCGTCCACGGCCCAACCTTTCGTGCCGACTACAGCTGGGGAACACTCGATGGCTACACCGAGACCGGCAACGCCGCTTTTAATACGCGGTTCAGAGAGCAGGATTATGAATCCTTTATCACGACTTTAGGTTGGCAACTCAACTGGCGTCACGACACCAGATGGGGAGCCATGCGCCCAACCTTCCGCGTCGGCTATGGTCGAGAAAATCTCGATCAAGAGCGCAATGTCAGTGGCACTCTACAGCAGAGCCCCTTTGCCCGAGTCAATACTGCGACTAACGCAATCGTAGGCCGTGGTGCGACCGTAACCAATAGTCTCAGCCAAGTCGATCCCGGAGAGGGTTGGATGGAATTCGGCGCGGGAGTGGGTTTCGATTTCCACAAAAACTTCGGTCTATTCTTCGATTACCAGGGCCGCTTTTTCCAGGAGGATGCGCAATTGCATTTGGGCACGGTGAAGGCGAGTTGGCGGTGGTGAAAGCTTTCAATAATTTCAGAGGAAATGCATGCCACTGAATATGGGGACACGGAAGGGAACGGGAAACTCGCGGTTAGAGAAGGGATGAAAATAGTCAAGGATACTTAACAATCAAGCACCTATGCCGCTGGATTCAGCGGCATGACAAATTTCCCCAATTCGTTCTAGTATCGACGCCGACACACGAACCGATGACAGAAACGCAAAGCACCCAATTTTACAGATTCCAACGGAATACAGGCTCTCGAAGTTTTTTCCATCGAATCAATGCTTTACTGCTCACGTTTGTGTTGTTATCTAATCTCTCCTTTACAAGCAATCTCAAGGGTGATGTATGGGTCTCAGTTAACACAGCAGGGACAACTACCACATTAGCCTACGAAGGTTCGATCAACACAGCGGCACTCACACCATCACACAATCCACAGGCTAGCACTTTGGACCGTTATGGCCTTTGGCAGGCAAGTGGACGGTTATGGAATATTCAATCAGCGACCGGGACGAACTATATTCGGTATAATGGTGTCGCGACATGGGCTGATTTAAACTCTGGAGGTGATCTAAGTGGCACGGGGTTTGGCGACGAATTTGTGCTATACCCTGACACGATTAATGGGGCGATATGGCTCCCTCCTACGTATACCAGTGATTCAGAGTTTTCAGGTGGTATCAATTTTGATGCGACAACTTTTGCTGCGCGAATCGGCCCGACAACCCCGTTTGATATAGCATTACCAAATGGAGAAACTATTTTCTTTTTCCAGACGCGGCCCGTCACTCCGACACCCACCCCGACACCGACACCGACACCAACGCCCACACCAACTCCGACTCCTCGATTTATCAATGTCATTGATAGAGGTGCTATTACTCAGCTACTCGCAAGTGCTATCCCGATGAACATGACGGTCGGCCAGATTGCTAGCAATGTTCATAACGTCGGCGGTCGCAGCCTCAACCAGCGTATCCATCGATTACGAGGTAGGCACACTCATCAGTTCCAGAGAGAAAATCGCATCCGCCGTGGTCGTGAAGTCTCTGCTGCTAGACATTTTCAAGCTGAGCGCGACCTGGAAATCACTAACACCATCAATCTCACTGGTCGCACCGAGGCTAGCACCCCAAGTGTCAATGATGATAGTATCCATTTTGACACAGTAACCTTCAGCGATAGTGCTGAGTGGATGATGCCAAGTGTCACTCAACAGGCGGGCCACTCTAGCGATCCGAGTGTCGTCGCTGCGGGTAATAACTGGGAAATCTTTGCCTCAGCCGATTTTGGCCAATACGATCTCGATGCTCTTGGTGGTAGCCCTGGCGTGGAAAGTAATACCTATGCTGCTACCGCTGGTATTGAATATGTGATCAACGAAAACTGGGCAGTCGGTGTCGGTTGGTCGCATGTCTGGAATGATAATACTTTAGCTGGCGGAGTCGGCAATGTCGATATCGAAGGGGATACCGCCATGTTCTATACTTCGTATTTTAAAGACAATCTATGGGCAGATGTATTCTATAGTTACGGAGATTATGAGGCAGACATCAAACGTAACGCTTTCGGATCGACCATGCGTGCGACTCCTGATATTGAGGCGCACCAAACCACACTTAACCTCGGCTACAATATTCCAGTAGAAGATCGCTTCGTCCACGGCCCAACCTTTCGGGCCGACTATAGTTGGGGAACGCTCGATGGCTATACTGAGACCGGCAATGCCGCTTTTAATACTCGGTTCAGAGAGCAGGATTATGAATCGTTTATCACGACTCTAGGTTGGCAACTCAATTGGCGTCACGACACCAGCTGGGGAGCGATGCGCCCAACCTTCCGCGCCGGTTATGGTCGAGAAAATCTGGATCAAGAGCGCAATGTCAGCGGCACCCTGCAGCAGAGCCCATTTGCCCGAGTCAATGCAGCTACCAATGCTATCGTCGGCCGTGGAGCCACTCTAACCAATAGTCTCAGCCAAGTCGATCCCGGAGAGGGTTGGATGGAATTCGGCGCGGGAGTGGGTTTTGATTTCAAAAACCACTTCGGTCTATTCTTCGACTACCAGAGTCGTTTCTTCCAGGAGGATGCGCAGCTGCATTTGGGCACGGTGAAAGCTAGTTGGCGGTGGTAGTTGGATTTTGTTTCCCACAGATTCAGTCTGACCAAAGAGGTGGTGAAATATAGGCTTTTCTCTACCTCATAACTCTAACCAATGAGGTGCCTCAGCTGTCGCAAAAGACCACATAACGGTACCTACGCAACTTCCAAAATCTAGTTAAGATAAGGTATGAAGACTCTTGTCCAAACAGTCATGTTCTATAGTTTTATTGCGGCGGGCATTTCCGCACTCCACGCAACGGATTATCACCTTTACTACCTGGGTGGGCAGTCCAATATGGATGGGTATGGGTTTATTAAAGAACTTCCAGAAGATCTCAAGGAAGAAACCTTCGACGGAGTTCGGATTTTTCACGGCAATGTGGCCAAGGATGGTGTTGCTCCAGATGGACGTGGCCTTTGGAGCACCCTAAAGGCAGGCCATGGTCGAAATTTTAAATCAGATGGGGAGACAAATCAATACTCGAATAGGTTCGGAGTCGAGCTGACATTTGCTCGCAAGCTCAAGGAACTATATCCAAACCGCAAAATCGCAATATTGAAGTATTCAAAAGGCGGAACTTCGATCGCTCCGGATGCAGGAGCGGCAAAGAAAGCTGGGTGTTGGGATCCAGATTGGGAAGGTGGAGAAAACGAAGGGAAAGGGATTAATCAGTATGACCATTTTCTCGCTACATTGAAACATGCTTTGGCCGACAAAGATATTGATGACGATGGAGAAGATGATCACCTCATTCCGACCGGTATCGCATGGATGCAGGGCGAAAGTGATTCCCTGGAACTCGAAGTGGCCAATGAATACAAGGATAATCTGACTGAACTCATGAACCTGATTCGAAAAGAGTTGGGTAACCAGGAAGCCAGGGTAGTCATTGGCCGGATTACTGATTGGGAAGTTTGGAAATACAGTGAGGAAGTTAGAAAAGCACAGGCGGACTTTGTTAAAGCAGACAGAAACGCAGCACTGGTGACATCCACCGATGAATACGGGAAGTCAGATAAATGGCATTACGATAGTGCTGGCTATCTTGATTTGGGTGTCAAATTCGCCGAGGCAATGGCCGGGAAAGATTAATCGGGTTTCAAGATCAGACGCATTAGATTGTCCATTACGCTGGTTTATAATCGGGGTCCGCCGATTGCCTAAACGTCCATTGTGGGATATTGTTCCAACTCTAATACGCTACCACTAATCGGCCGACTAGCTTGACTTGGCCAATACATCCACACCATCGATTGCTACATCCGGCGAATCTATACCAAGCTACACATCAGCACGGTGGGCAGGGATTGATGTAAGGGGAGAATTACGGCAAGCTCATAACATCAATCAACTCTGCCCAGAAGTTGTGTCATAGTTTTTATTGAACCCTCCGGCTTCGATTCCAAGAGTGATCCGAAGATCCTGTCCGGTGAGAGACCGGCCCATTGGAGACGCAGCTAACACGATCCATTTAGCGACTTCATCGGGTTCCAGAAAGCGCCCGTGGAGAGTGCTTTGTATATTTGGCATCGTCTTTTCATATTCTTGTCTATCTAGTCCGGCTGCATCGGCACGGCCCTGGTGGACAGGGCCCCAAATGTGTCCGGGAGATATAGTGACCGCCCATCCCTTGCTGGCTGCCATTTCCTGGGCGCAACTAAGTGCAAAGCCTTTTTGAGCCGCTTTGATGGGCGTATAGGCAAAGGCATCCGGTTCGCCTACATGACCGGCAACGGAGGAGACGACAACGACGCTGCCGCCTTTTGCCGAAGGACACTTTTCCCAGATCTCCCTTTGGAGTCGAACCGGACCCTGAATTCCTACACGATAGTGCAGATCAAGGGGAGCGGTGCTGGTCCAGTCAGTGATTGAAGAAAAATGAAACGTTGCGGCATTGTGAATCACAGAATCTATACACTCAAAATGTTTCAGGACTGAAGATACGCACTCTTGAATGGATACCTCTTCAGAAAGATCTATAGGAAAGAAAAAGACCTGGTTTGGAAATTCGGTTTGGATAGCATTTATCAGTTTCTCTTCACATTTTTCAGGTAAATCCAATATCCCAACCCGCGCTCCTTCTGCAGCCAGATCTCTTACCATGGCCATTCCCAGCGTACCTGCACCTCCGGTGACCAACACCACTTTTCCATCGAGAGAAATTTCCATTGAAATACAGTCAACCCGATCATTTGATTATTGCCAGCGAATATGTTTTCCTATCATTAAATTCATACACCAGTCTCTGACCCATGAAGATCGCCTGCTTGTTGACTCCGCTCGATGATCACAATCTTAAACTCGCCAGCCAGGTTGGAGTTGAAGAAATTGTTTCGGTATTTCCCGGGACACAAATGGATCACTTGCTCCGAATTCAGGAACGGGTGGGCAAAGCGGGGTTGGAGCTCACCACCATCGAAAGGCTGATTCCTCACCACAAGGTGGTTCATCGTTTGCCGGGTTTCGAAGCTCAGGTGGAGGTGTTTCAGCAGCTCATTGCCAATATGGGGAAAGCAGGGTTGCGAACGCTCTGCTATAACTGGATGCCTTCTGAGGATTGGCACCGGACCAATGTCGAGGCGAAAGAGAGAGGCGGGGCGCTTGTGACGGAGTTTGATCTCGGTCGGAAGGCCTGTGTTCCACGTAGTCAGGATCATGAAACGGCTAGCGCGGTCACCTCGGAAGACGATTTGTGGGAGAACCTGAAACTTTTCCAGGAAGCCGTTGTTCCGGTAGCCGAGGAATATGCCATCGACCTGGCGATTCATCCTGACGATCCTCCTGTTCCGATGCTTGGTAAGCAGGCTCAGATAATGACTTCACCCATTGCCTTGCGCAAGGCAACTGAGCTGGTGCCCAGTGAGAGAAACGGGATCTGTTTTTGTCAGGGAACTTTTGCATCGCGAGGGGATGTGAACCTGACAGAAGCCATTGTTGAGTTGGCCGATCTAATCAAGTTTGTTCATTTTCGAGATGTGGTTGGAAGCGTACCAAGCTTTCGGGAAACCTTTCATGACAACGGTAAAACCGACATGGCGGCCTGTTGGAAAACCTACGAAGAGGCCGGGCTGGATGTAGCGATTCGTCCTGATCATGTACCAACGATGGCAGGCGAAACCAACGAGCATCCCGGATACGAAATGCAGGGGCGACTTTTTGCGATCGGTTACATGAAAGGATTGCAGGACTCCGTGGCGTCCTGAAATCTATCTGTACTTTAGAAAGCGACTTGCCACCCATCCAACTGCAAACGTTACCAGTATCCCAATTGGCGCATACAGAAGACCGCTCGCTGGAGTGAGGTATTTCGTGGCCACCAGTGCACTGACACCTGAGATTGCTCCAGCTATCGCGCCCACGGAATTGGCGGATTTGGTCAGCATGCCCAAAAGGAACACCCCGCATAATGGCCCCATTACGAATCCAATGACCATCATAAAGGTTTTCCAGACGGATTCGATATTGCCTATCGCCAAAACCAGGGCAAATGCGGTTCCCATAACACCCAGCAACACGGTAAATCCGCGTGCCAATTTTAGATAGCTGGATTCCGATGCTCGCCAGCCGAGTCGTCGAAAGAAATCAGTTACTATAGCGGTGGAAGTACTATTCATACTGGTGGAAATCGTCGATTGAGCGGCTGCAAAAATGGCAGCGATCACGATTCCGGCGATGCCTACTGGAAGCTCGCGTGAGATAAACAATGGAAAGATGGAATCGGTCTTAAAACTCGGGTCCAACAAGGCGGGATTGGATTTATAAAATACATAGAGAGCCGTGCCTAAACCGAAGAAAAGCAGAGTGCCGACCAATGCCATCGCAGCATTCAACCAAATAGCTGAACGTGCTTTGGCTTCGGTCGAGGTGGACACGTAGCGCTGCACGACCGCCTGGTCGGAGCTATAGGGGATCAGTGATTGACCAATCCCGCTGATCAATACAACCCAGAAGGACGCAACCATGTAGGAACGCTGACTCCAATCAAAATCTGCCAGGCGAAATTTGGTATATGCCAGGCCGACCCGAGTATATTCCGACCACCCGCCTTCCAAACTTGACAGTATCAAACCGAAACTGATGAACGCTCCGCCCAGGAGAACGATCGCTTGTAACGCATCGGTCCACACCACCGCTTCCAGGCCACCCAATGAGCAATAAATGATACTCATCAGTCCCATGATAATGATGCACCAACTCAACGATAGCGGAGTAATCGCCGCCAGCGCGAGAGCAGGTAAATACATGACGATCGCCATCCGGCCGATCTGGAAGAGAATAAAGGAAAGGCTGGCAAACAATCGAATCGCCAGGTTGAAGCGCTGTTCCAGGTATTCGTAGGCTGAGGTCGCGTTGATTTTGCGAAAGTAAGGCAAAACAACGAAGACAATAAAAGGAGCACAAATCAGGATACCAGCATTGATCAGCATAAAACTCCAATCGGTCGCGAAAGCCCGGGCCGGTGTTGCCACAAAAGTGATCGAGCTCAACAAAGTGGCAAAAATACTCAGACCCGCAACCCAGCCGGGAATGCGTTGCCCCCCACGGAAAAAGTCGTCGGTATCTTTATTCCTGCGCGAAAAGAAAAATCCGATCCCCATGACTGCGCCCAGGTATGCTATGATGGCCACCCAATTCCACTTTGAAAATCCGGCATCCTGTAATTCGACCGGAGTGAGGTGCCAGACCTTTTTACTTCGAACCCTGGGGCGCAATTCTCCACTAGCCAGGTAGATGTCGTCGCCGCGAGTGACCGCATGCGTGGTGACTTGATTGCTTTCGAGTTGACCTCCGGAAACCCAGGTATCGGTAATGGTGTGATACAGATAGCTTTCTTTGCTAAATCCGGGATGATCATCTTTCAATTCATCCGCTCTACCAAATAGGGAGCCATCGTCGCCGGACAAGGTGATGATATGACTTTGCCCCAATGCTGATGCGGTGCCCGCCGCAAATGGTTTCGGCATGGATGCCCGCTTGCGCCACCTGGCGTTTGGTTGTTCAGGGTTCAATTCGTATACCCGGTCGGTATATACAGCTTTTCCATCCTGATTTTCATATCGTCCCCCGAGCAGATACAGGCAATCTGTTTGACCATTGTGCTGAGCCACCACACTGGCAAATGCCAGACCACCGCCTGGTAGCGATTCAAACTTTTCCCATTTAGCCTGTTTACCCGATTTCCAATTCAATCGATAAACGGCATCTGAAGCGGTGCGTAATTCGAGTCCGGTGGTTCCTCCTAGTAGGTAAACATAATCTCCAAGTATGGCGGCCACACCGTAAACATTGGGCTCTGGTAATGCCTGCCAATTTTCAATCGAGCCATCCCGCTTGATCAGGAAAACCTCGTCATAGACTGAATTGGCATCATTGCCGCCAACACAAAGAACTCCGGTCGGTAAACTGACGCATGCGCCATAGCCAAGTGGTCGGGGAAGCTGGGCTACGGTAATCCAGCTGGAATCTTTTTCCGACATTGAAAGGGTATAGATTTGATCGTGCCAAACCTTGTCGTTTTCCCAAACAGGTTCGGGAAAATTGGCTCCTCCTGCGACGATCAGGGTGTCTTCGTGAATACCTGTAAAGGGACCAGCAACTCCCAGTGTCGACGGTAGCTCGGGTAGAGCATTCCATTTTAACCTTTGTTCTCCGTAACACAGAGTCGATACAATCAAGCTGATAAGAACAAATCCAAACCTCATAATAACTCAAATCTCCCAGTAGCGATTTCCTCAGCAAACCCTTCTAAGTCCAAGGACTTCCTGGCGCTGTCAATTTGTTCGGGTGTAAACTGACCTTGAGGCGTGCGCAAAGGTCCGGGTTCAAATCCCAACAGAGGCCAGATCACCTGTTTGACGCAGGCGTGAAAATTGCCTGTGGCTGCTATCACACGAACCAGCCGGGCGGCTTTACGCATCCAGGCAAGGGCCTCTTCGGATTGCCCGGCTTCATGACTGGCGATAATATTTTTCCATAGTGGCGCGGCAAAGGTATAGCAACTGCCAACCGCTCCCTTTGCCCCACAGGCCAGGGCGCCGAGTAGCATTTCGTCTGATCCAAACAGGATATCAAATCGCCCGGTTTCAACCTCCTGGCAGGACATCATGTCGGCGAGATAGAAATCGCTGAATTTGATTCCGTTCAATGTGGGTATTTGAGCCGATGCCTTCTCCAGGAAATCCGCCATGTCGAAGGCAGTGCCACTGAGGCGGGGGATATGGTAGTAGTAATAGGGTAAATCAGGTGCCTCCCGAGTCACTTCGGTGATGAATTTGACCAAGTCGTCAATATTGGCAGGTTTGAAATAGGTAGGTGGCAAAGTAGAGATGGCAGCAGCGCCGATTTCCGCTGCATGAGCTGCAAGCTCCCGGGAGGCGGCCACAGAATTATGACCGACCTGCACGATAACCGGGACTCTTCCTGCCGTGTGTTTCACCGTTTTAGAAGCGATCCGTTTTCGTTCAGCAACCGAAAGCGACTCGCCCTCTCCAGTGCTGCCGCACACGTAGAATCCATCGGAACCAGAGCTGATCATGAAATCGACCATCGGTCCGATCAAATCGGCGTTCACCTCACCGGTTGCGAGATCAAATGGTGTGTAGGTTGCAGAAATCAGTCCCGAGAGCTTCATGTTTGTCCTTTCGACTGGCTCAATAAAATAAAGACTGGCCAGCTTTTATCGATTATGTTATAACATCGACAAACGCGCAATAAATTTTGAAATGTCGGTCGTTTCGCTCAGTGAGAAAGCTTATCATCATATCCGCCGTCAGGTATTCAGCGGCGATCTGGCTCCCGGTGATCGCCTGGTCAATCGGACACTGGCCACCGAACTCGGTACCAGCTTTATCCCTGTGCGAGAGGCAATTAGTCGGCTGGCCAGTGAGGGCCTGGTAGAGCAAGTTGCTGGTGCCGGTGCGTTTGTTCGGCAATTCAGTCGACAGGAAATCTCTGAAATTTATGACGTCAGGGACCTTTTCGAGCCTTTTGCCGCCGGTAAAGCGGCACAATTCATGACCGAACATGAGTTCTCAGAATTGGAATCAATACTCGGCGATTGGGAGACTATAGGAGCAAAAATCCTCGCCCGGGCACGCGGCGCAACATCGGCTGACCTGGAAAAATGGCTGAATCGCAATGAGCGTTTCCACGAACTGTTGATTTCCGGGTCACGAAATCGATTCCTCGCCAAGATCACCAGTGATGTTCACGTGCTTTCGCTTTGCTTTTCGGTGCATCGCGGATCACCGGAGTTATTGTCCAATGAGATCGTGGAGACGACCCTGAAGTCCCACCGCCAATTGATGAATCATTTGACCAGGCGAGACAGCGCTGCTGCTGAGAAACTGATCAAAGAGCAACTCGCGTTTGGTAGAGAGTCAGTTTTAGAGTTTTTTGACAAACAAAATTTTCAGTAATTATCTATAGATGAAACCTTTAGAAGTCATTTACAAAGAAACACGGGCCTCCCGGTCCGTGCCTGCAATTCGTACTGGCACGGACCGGGAGGCCCGTGTTACAATCCCCATAGTGATCTGTGCAATTTTCGTTGTCAGCTTTGGTTCACTTTCAGTTATCGCTCAGGAAAAAGCCAACCTCCCGATAGTCGATATCTCCGGTTCGACAGAACGGCATGTCATAATCGCTCAGGGCACAGAGGAGGTCTATCAAGGTCACCCAACCACGCTGTTGATGCCTGATAAAAAAACACTGTTTGCCGTTTGGTGTATCAACCATGGAGGTTTAGCCGGACCGATGGCAAAGAGCACAGATGGCGGGCTTACCTGGAATCGGCTGGATGACCAGTTGCCTGCTGAGTTTAAAAAACATCTCAACTGCCCGAGTATTTATCGGCTCACCGACCCCGATGGTAAATCCAGACTTTGGGTATGGTCGGCCGCTAAAGGAACTAGCAGTGGTCCGGGAATGCCGAGCATTATGAGTGAAGACGATGGCGTTTCCTGGAAGGAAATGCCGCCACTTAACCTTCCTTGTGTGATGACCTTCAGCAGTGTCATGAAATTAAAAAACGGCAGCTATCTCGGGTTGTATCACGTAGGTCCCGATGGTAAAGACCGTCCGCCGCTCAAGGTGCTGCAAACCATTACCGGAGATGGAGGTTTCACCTGGAGCGAACCAAAGATTGTGGCAGAAGTCGAGGGAAAGAGCCCCTGCGAACCCTTTATGTTTCGCGCACCAAACGGAAATGAAATCTGTTGCCTGATGCGGGAGAACAGCCACAAAGGCCGCAGTTTGGTGATGTACTCCAACGACGAAGGTAAAACCTGGAGTCAACCTGTCGATACACCCTGGGGATTGACCGGTGATCGCCATATAGGTATTCGGTTACCTGATGGACGGTATGTTTTTGCCTTTCGCGATATGGCGATCAACAGCCCAACCTGGGGCCATTTTGTCGCATGGGTCGGTCCCTATGATGCGATCAAGAAAGGCCGCCCCGGTCAGTATAGAATTAAGCTCCTGCACAGCTACGCCAAGGGTGTTCGTGACTGTGGCTATCCAGGGCTTGAGTTACTGGAAGACGGTACCATTGTGGCGACGACTTATATCAAGCACCGACCAGGGTCCGAGAAGCATTCAGTGATGTCGACTCGATTTAAAATCTCTGATACAGATCGGATACTTGGCAGGAAATGAGCCGATTACGCTACATTTTGCCAATCATTCTGCTCTCGCTTTTGGCCATATCGTGCCAGAGCGAAAACAAGCGGCCAAACATCCTTCTCATCGTCTCAGAAGACAACGGCCCGGAGTTATCCTGTTACGGTGAACCCTATGTAAAAACTCCGGTATTGGATCATTTTGCTACCGAGGGAGTTCTCTTTAAGCGAGCCTTTGTACCGCAGGCAGGTTGCAGTCAATCCCGGGCAGCCCTTCTCACCGGTCTCTACCCTCATCAGAATGGACAGATTGGATTGGCGACCTGGAAATTCAGGCTCTACGATCAATCGACTCCAAACCTGGTGAGGTGCTTAAAAGAGACAGGGTATCGAACCGGGATCATCGGCAAACTACATATTAATCCTGAATCGGCGTTTCCCTTTGACTATAAAAAGATCCCTTCCGCCAACTTTGCTCGAAAGGATATAAGTGCCTATGCGAAAGAAGCTGGAACTTTTATCAATCAATCCGATCAACCCTTTTTTCTGAGCGTCAATTTTCCCGATGCCCACCGCCCGTTCACTCCGCAAGTTGAAGGCTTGCCCGATGAACCTCTGACAGCCGATGAAGTGAGGCCGTTGGCGTATTTTGGACTCGACTCTCCGGATTTGAGGCAACAAACGGCAAACTATTACAACTGCATGGTCAGGCTTGATGCACAGATCGGTGATTTGCTACAGATTTTGGATGAGTCGGGTAAACGCGATAACACCCTGGTAATTTATCTTGGCGATCACGGTGCCGATCTACTCCGTGGTAAACGAACCTCTTATGAAGGAGGGCTGCGAATCCCTCTCATTGTTCGTTGGCCTGGTAAAGTCCCCAAAGAGAAAATTAGAGAGGAACTCGTTTCCACTCTCGACCTAATGCCAACCATCCTCGAAGCTGCCGGGGCGGAAATACCGACAGGACTGCCGGGCAGATCGTTACTTGATTTATTCGATGAGAGCGAAGTCGAATGGCGAAAATACCTGTTTACCGAATTCCAACTGCACTCGGCTCATAACTATTTCCCGCAGCGAACGGTTCGAGACAGCCGCTACAAATTGATTCACAACCTGATTCCCGGAATGATTAATCCGGGATATGCATTCACCTTAGAAATGTTTTTTCCAGATATAGAAAACGCGATCAATACAGCTCCGGAGAAAGTTCAATCTGCCTACCGGATCATGGAGCGCCCTCCGGAATTTGAACTCTACGACCTCGATAACGATCCGTATGAATTCACCAACCTTGCTTCCCATTCTGGCCATCAGTTAAAGCTGAAAGAACTACGGGAAGTATTGCTGGAATGGCGGCAACAGAGCAGCGATCCTTTTCTGAAGGAAGAAAATGTCTACCGTCTGAAACGCGAAATCGATGCCAGCTTCCGGGAGGGCAAACCGAACAAGGAACATCTCCATCTCTCTTATCTTGAATACTTTTTCGAAGACTGAGTCTGCTTCGAAGCACTCGACATGATCTGGATTATCGATACTCACGAGAAACTTCGCAAAACGCTTCGAGAAGCACTTGCTCTGTCGGGTAGCGACGAAGTGGAAGCATTTCCGACTTGTAAGGATGCGATCGAATCTTTGAAGAGAAACGGACTGTACCCTATACACTGCGAGACCGTACAGGGTACAGTCGGACTCCCTGCGGTTGTTATACTTGAGGTTGGCCCTCAGGGTACCTCCGGTCTTGAGGATATCCGTCTGTTGAAAAGCGCCATTCCCGATACCGAAATTCTCATGTTCACGACAAGCGATGACCGTGATCGAATTTTTGAAGCCATCAGTGCGGGTGCTTCCGGTTTCTTATTAAAGAAAGAAAGCGTCGATCGCATCGTCTCTGCCGTTGAAGAAATCAAAGACGGGGGAGTCCCGATGAGTCCGGAAATCGCCCGCCAAGTCATTAATCAGTTTAAGAATAGTGATCCCCAATCACCCAACGATCGTGAACCCGCATCCGAAAGCGTAGGCAAAACCGTGCCGCTATCCGAGCAGGAACTCAATGTTCTGAATCTACTCGCCGATGGCCTGACTCGAAAAGAAATCTCTATACAATTGGGATTGAGTCCTCACACCATCGACAATTACATTCGCCGGATCTACAAAAAGCTACACGTCTGCACCGTCGGTGGAGCCGTCGCTAAGGCATTTCGCGAGGGACTGATTTGAAAGCAATGAAAATTCGTTAACGAATTTTAATAGTAAACCAGTTATGTGACTGGATTCGGTGGCATGACAACTTGTCTTTTTTTGTTCAACATGATCGGCGTTGGATTAGGACAAAGGCATCGCTGCCCAGCCACAACACACACAGACAGATGAGAATTCTCAAAAAAAGTCTTTTACAGGAATCACACATTTTTACTGCAGGGAAACTCTCCTGGCAGCGTAGAACTCATAGGCCATCACTGCATTCAACGCGCGCGAAGTCCGGGGTGAGGGTTATGATGCTGACTCTTGCAGTGTTTTGCCAGTGCGCAGTTGTGCCAATGGGACGCGCCGACATCTCAGTCAACGCAGCAGTTGTCGGCGGGAACACGGAATTGTCATTCAATGGTTCGATCGACACGAGTTTGTTTTCAGCCGGAGCCTTCCTGGTTTCTGGTGCATCCGGCGCCAATACAATAAGTTCAGCGGGTGCGATTAACGCTGGTAATGGTTCTGCGGACTCGACTCAGTGGGGATCGGTCTCAGGCATTACCGATTTTAATATTTTGGGCTTTGACTCAGCTATTGCTTCCGATTTTCCCGCTGGTCAGTTCCAGTTGACTGGTACGACCATTGTACTTCCCGGTGACTTCACTTCGGGCGGCATCTTTAACATCAATAATACACTTACTTTTACCGGAGACACTTCGGCAACAGGAGTGAATTGGGATACCACACCCTTCACCGTGACGCTTCCCGGCACAACTACTGCCGATGACCAGTTTATCTTTTTCTTCCCAACACCCACACCCACACCCACACCCACACCCACACCCACACCCACACCCACACCCACACC
>JAHDID010000152.1 GCA_020630975.1 Verrucomicrobiota bacterium | reverse complement strand
CTTCGCTCAGAATAACAACTAATCCGCAAAGCACTCTCAAAGCTTTTATCTAACCGAAGGCCCGATCCTGCTTCAGGATCGGGCCTTTTTGTGCATAACTCTAAAATTATATGAATATTTCATAAAATTTATAATTTAATTTTGACTAATTATTGGGTTTATTTTAAATTTTTACTAATTTTATGAAAGTCCGCAAAGCGTCAGCATGCTCCGGGATCTCAATGGTTGAGATTATGGCCGTAGTCGCAGTGATCATGATCATTGCAGCCATAGGGCTAATCCAGCTCGCCAACTTCAGGCAATCGGCTGAAGAATCGAAGCTGCGCAACGAACTCAAAATCCTCAACTCAGCAGTAGCCGCTTTCCGCTCCGTGGGTGGCGATCTGGCTGGCGAAACAGATCCGCTCGCTGTCATCGCGCAACTGAAGGCGATGCGATTGGATAACCCAGCGCTTAAAAATATGGGGATCACCATTGGCTCAAAAGGCATCATCGACCCTCGCATCGAGTGCGAGATGCAGACCCCGGGTGAAGCCGCTTCCGATCAAGCAAGGCTCCTCTGGGATTCGGTCAGGATGGAGTTCGTCTTTGCTAAGTCCGGCCCCATTGGTATCTGTCGAATCAATCTAGGGCAGCCCACCGCCATCGCAGATCTAGCAACAATAAAGATCAATAACAGTGGGTCAAAGAACGGCTTTTTCAGAGATGACGAAGACTATTTTAGCTCCGCCCCACCCAGAGTGACCGGGCCACCTGTAGGCGGCCCACCACTAGGCGTCCCTACCAGCCCTACAAACCCAGTGCCACCGGGAGGCCCCACAGGGAACACACCACCAACTATTCCCACAGTTTACCTTTACCCAAAGTTTCTCTTAGCAAAAAACAAGAATGCTTTTCAACCAACATCTGATCCCTGTGTCGATGCACTAGATGGCGTCATAGATCCTGACAGCGACCCGATTTCACTCACTGGCGTTCAAGTCGATAGCAATCCTTTCCCCTTCACCATCACTTCCACTCCAGGTGGTACGGTATGCGTGAATGCGATTTACCCATTATCTGCCACGCCTAATTCTCCTACTGCACAGTGGCAATCCTTTTTCGCTAACCCTGCTAGTTTCAACGGACAAGAGTGTAAAGGCACGATTGCATTCAAAGCTGGCCCACACACCGTCAATTGCCAACTCATCGTCAAACCAGATATCCAGGTCGTAGACAATCCTACTAACCAGCCTCCAATCTGCACACCTCCCAAAACACCTCCTACGACCAGCTTCATATGCAAGTGTGTAGGAGACTACGCTGTTCCCAGAGGGACTGATCCTATGTGTATCAATGCTCTCGACTACACTATAGACCCTGATGGAGATTCTCTGAAAGTCATCGATGCTAAACTCGTCACATCGCAGTACCCCGTAAAAATCACCTACAAAGAAAATGGTGAAGTCTGCTTAGTGCCCGTCCCTTCAGCAGGCAAGTCATTCCCCACTGGCCAGCTTTCACTCATCGTCGCTATGGTAACAATCTCTGATGGATACAACACCATCGTGGGCGAGTTCGGTTGGAACTGTGAGCCACAGTGCGGGAATGATCCTCCTAGCTGTAGCCCAGAAGAGACATTTATCACCTTCAGACTAGACCCTGTCAAAAAGGAGCTATATCCAGTAGGGAATGCCTGTACCAATGTGCTCGCTAATGCTTTCGACCCCGACGGTGATGCCGTCACCTTGACAGAGGCGACTCTAAGCCATTCCACACTACCTCTTAAAGTGACTCACCAGACTAATGGCCGGGTCTGTGTGGAGTCTCTATTCCCTAGAGGAGGTGGCGTCCAGCCAACAGGCAAATGGGTAAATTTCTTCAACAGCCAAAACTCTGGCTCATTCTCCGTAACGGTTAACACCACTTTATCGGATGGAAGCGACACCACTCCTTGTTCCCTGACAGTCAAAGGCAATATCGACGTCACTGGACCTCCTAACCCGACTTCACCGAGCAATCCAGCTTCTCCGAGCAACCCAGCTTCTCCGAGCAACCCAGCTTCACCGAGCAATCCAGCTTCACCGAGCAATCCAGCTTCACCGAGCAATCCAGCTTCACCGA
>JAHDID010000108.1 GCA_020630975.1 Verrucomicrobiota bacterium | reverse complement strand
AATTGGTAGACAGTCGGAATCAAAATCCAGTCGATAGTCGCACTAGGTTGGTCGCTTGGAAAAGTGAAGTCTGCCGGTTGCGGCGAGAGGTTGGGCTGTCTTTGGTAGAGTTGCGCCGCATCAAAGGTGGCGATCGCGTTTTCGCCATTAGCTGATTTTGCGCTGTGAGGGAAGCCGGGTGGCGTGGAGTTCAAATCGCCAGCGATGACCATCGGGTGCGGTTTGGAGTCCTTGGCAATGGAGAGTAGGTGTTTGGTAGATGCGACTCTGAGGCCCTCGCTGCGATGTGAGAGGTGGACAGCGGAGATCATGAAGGATTGGTCGCCTACAGCAATCTCTGCCAGTAGGCCGCGCTTCTTTCCCGCTAACCATTCCTCCCAGCGTTTCAGGGCAGGTAGATCGATTACTTCAGCTTTCTTGATAGGGTGTTTGGATAAGATCGCATTTCCAAACTTCCACTTCACCGTAGCGATTTGGAAATCCAGGTTTCGCTGCTCAGCTCGGTAGGGGTAGCCGAGTTTGTTGGCTAGGTAGGCTGCTTGATTGATGTTTTTGCTCCAGGTGCAGTTAAAGTCGATTTCGTTGAGGACGACGCAGTCAGCATCCATTTGCGCAATCAAATCGGCGATCTGATCTAGTCGGTTGAGTTTGGCCTCTTTTGATTCGCCATTCCAATTATCGAAAACCAGACCGCGACCGTGAGCGATGTTAAAGCACGCCAATCGCAGGCCTTTGTCGGAATCAGAGAGGGGAGCGTGTAGGGTGTTGGCTGACTGATGGAGGGTTACCCGATGTGCCGCGCTCTGAAGTCTGGACCAGATATAAGGGCCAAAAGCAATGAGTAAGACAAGCACTAACCCTAAGCCAAGATATCTAGAGGCGATTCTCATGATCTTAGGTGCTTAGAGATCTTCGGTGCCTGCTAACTCCCAGCCATATTCTAAGGTGCCAGGGTAAATTGTGGTGATTATTTTCTTTTTGTTAACGACAAAAATAACATTTTCAGAGAAGAAATAAAGGTCGTTTGCTAGTGGTCGTTTTATGAGCTTTTGAAGTCGAACCTCAGGGGAGGATTTCTGTACAAGATAGGCGCTGTCGAGTAGTTGCATTAACCTTTTTCTGCAGCTGTTAACAGATTTTCTTGTGTAATCGAACCTCTTTGAAAACTGCCGAACTGCATGGTCTGAAATTGTAAATGATTTGTATTCAAACTGAAGGTGCTCAGCCCATTCGGCTTTGAAATTTTCTCTATTTATGGCTATTGCTTTTTCTTTGATGAGGTTCTTCAGTTCCTCATCGGATAATGGTGCCATTAATTCTATGAGGGTATTATTTTCTTTCAGTTGCTTTCTTCTCGAAAGCTCTTTATTAATCTGCGATACCGAGAGTTCATGAATCTTCATGTTAAGGAGGAGAAAGCTTGAATTTACATTGGTTCTCTACAGCTCTTTCACATAGATATTACGAAAGCGATACACAGCTCCCTTTTCTCCATGATGCTGGATACCGATGTGGCCTTCGGCATCAATTGTGTCTTTGATGTCAGTGATCAGTTCGCCGTTCACTTTGATCTGTAGCTTATCGCCTCTACAGATGATGTCGTAGCGATTCCAGTCGTGGCGCTTCAGTGAGCCTGCTTTGTCGGGCTGTGCCATGTAGGCCTGGGATTCTTCTTTGTTGTCTCCGCTCTTCGATGGCCATACCCAGCCGCGGCGACCTTCGTCGTAGAGTCCGCCGGACCAGCGGCGATCGGAGCCGTCGCACTCAGCCTGGTAGCCAAAGACTTTGCCCGGCTGCACATTGGCTCGAAACATGATACCAGAGTTGGCTTTGCCTGCAGGGAGCTTGATCTCGGCCATCAGGTGAAAATCGGAGTATTTCTTTTCAGTCACGAGAAAGAATTTCTTGTCGGCCTCGAGTCGGATCTCGCCGACTTTGACTGTGGCGGTTCCGTGCTGGTAGGGATTCGTCCAGCCTGATAGGTCTTTACCATTGAATAGGATCTCCCAGCCCTGCTTGCGCAGACGCTCGTGAGTCTCGGGCAAACGGTCGACGGCGCGCAGTGCTACGGAGTCCTCAAAGCTCTCGATACCGGTGGTGGACAGTGGCCAGTCATCGGTGCGGAAGAGAGATGTCGGCAATCCGGCGGAATTGACCAGATTGGCTCCCTCAGGATTATCGGCCCAGGCATAGCGCGCAGCGGCAGGCTCGGCTACGGCAGCGCTAGAGATGAAGACGCTCTTGCCGCCGTCTTCGATTTTGGCATCGGCCCAGACCCATTTCTGGTCTTTGCCTGCTATCTCAAAGCGCTTTAGTTCGCCACCGTCGCGTGACTTTAGGCCGTCGCCGGTATGGGTGAAGTGCACGCGGATACCGCCATCGACGATCTCGTGACTCTCGTATAGCGCGCCGGATATGGGGCCGCCGATGTTTTGACCATAGTGCTCAGCACGAGCCCAGCGGGCCAGGCGCTTGCCGACATCTTCTTTATTGCCCGGATGGATGTCGTCTGCCTCGCCGATGTCGTTGATGATGGCGATGCCGGTGTTGTTCACTTTGTTGAGCGTGAGTGTCTGCGCATTTTGTAGTTCGGCCCAGGCGCTCGGCGTGCCTGGCTCGACTGATGCACCGCGAAAATTGGCTAGCTGAACGAGGTAGAATGGAAACTCGCCACAATCCCACTGAGCACGCCAGTCGGTGATCATAGCGGGAAACATGGTCTGATACTGTTCGGCGCGCTTTTGGTTCGATTCGCCCTGGTACCAGATGGCTCCGGCGATCGCGTAGCCGGTCCATGGTTTGATCATTTGGTTGTAGATAGCGCTGGGGAAGTTGGGCTCGAGATTCGGTGCGGCAGGCGTGGCGGGTCTTCTGCCGATGGATTTGGGATCTGGGTTTTCGCCGTTTTTCTTGGCTTCGCGAAAGGCGTCGAACCGCTTCTGCCAGGCTGCCATTTGTTTGTCGTACTGTGCCTGCGCAGCTGTGGGGTCGTAGAGTTTTTGTTTGAGATCCCATTCCTCGAGGAGAGCTTTGGCGGAGTCGACTTCTTCCAGTGCCTCGCGACTGGTAAACGCCTCCGAAGGCTTGCCACCCCAGGCGGTGTTGATTAGGCCGATGGGCGTGTCTTTCAGATGCTCCAGGAGTTCTTTGCCAAAGTAAAAACCGACAGCTGAAAAGACGATGGCCGACTCGGGGCTAGATACCTCCCACTCTCCGGACTGCAGATCGCTCTGTGCAGTGGCAGCAGTGCTCAGTGGAGTGCGGTAGAGGCGCAGCAGAGGATAGTTCGCCGCAGCGGCTGCCTCGGGGCCACCATCCGACCTCTGCATGGACCAGCCCATATTCGACTGGCCAGAGCACATCCAGACCTCGCCGACGAGCACATCGTCGATCGTCACGCTCTGTTCGCCCGATTTGATTGCTATCGTCTGGGCATCCTGGTTGACTGCCTGAGCGGGTAGCTTGGCAGTCCAGCGGCCGGTATCATCGGCTTTAGCGGATAAATCGGTGCCCGCGAAACTCACCGAAACCTGCGCTCCAGCCGGTGCTGTGCCATGGATGGTGGTCGGCTTTCCCTGCTGAAGCACCATGTGATCGCTGAAGATCTTTGCGACCGAGAGAGCTGGGCTACCGGTAGGGGCTGGCTGCTGAGCACAGAGCGTGGCAGCGGTTAACAGGCAGGTAAGCATAGAGATGACGATACGATGGCTCATGCCAGAGGTTAGCTGGGGCCTGATGCTGATGCAGGCAAAAAAAGGGGCTTGCTTGCGTGTCTATGAACGTCTGGTGGAGAGGGACTGTATGATCTCGTTTTGTCCGATACGGTTGGTTTTCCTCTAGGCAACTGGGCAAGTTTATTCGAAACTGACTTTCCCTCGTGGATTAGATTTTGATGAAAACCTTCAAGTGGACAGTACCGGAGCCGCCAATGACACAGCGTGAGAAGACGCCGCGCAAAAGAAGGAGTGGCAGTCTTAGTAAGTCATCTAAGCTGTTTATCTCTAGTTCATTTTTTGCGTTGTTGGCATTGATGTATCTCTCCACAGTAGGTGGTTTTATCAAAGGTATTAGGACCTACTTTTGGACCGCTGCTGAAGGGGTAATAACTTCCAGTGAACTGAGATCCCGCACGAAGTCGGGAAGTGGCACGGTAGGGTATAAGGTAGAGATTGATGGTGTCTTGCGCGAGGCTAGTAGCGATGTTTTTAAACGATTTTCTAGGGGAGATTTTGATCAAAAGTACGAGGGTTGGGCGGCGCGTTATGCTGTAGGAGGTCAGGCTACTATTTATTATAATGATTCGGGCGAAATGTCTCTGGGGCATTGGCCTAATTCCTATTCATGGAGTTTTGGGCTGAGTGGGGCGATTACTTTGCTCGCGGCAATTGTGCTTTTGTTTCGAGCTGTCAGGATCGCTTGGGTGGAGTCTACAGCTCAGACTGCCGAGTAGCTAAAGGCAGCCCTCCTTGCTGCCATTAGGGCGCTGCCTTGGCTTTCTTCCCTCGCTGCTTTTTTATCGTCGGCGGTATATCTTTCATCGGTGGGCCAGCCTCGGCGATTAGCTGATCGGTGCGGGTACGCATGGCTTTCAGCTGTGGGTGCGGCTCTTCAGCTAGGGCTAGATTGGTGAGTTGCTGGGGATCGGTGCGCAGATCGTAGAGGCATTCGTAGGCTGGTTGGTCGGGGCCGTTTACATAGTAGCGGGCGTAGGTCATGTCTGTACCTCGTACCCCTTCCCAGCGGGGAATGCTGCCTGGCACAGCGAGGAATTCGCAGAGGAACTCTTGGCGCCAGTCGGATACTTCTTCGCCGCGCAGGAGCGGTGCCAGGCTCCGGCCTGTGTGGGTGGTGGGGACGGGGAGACCTGCTAGCTCGATCAGAGTCGAGCCGATATCGCTATTCAGCGCCATCTCCTCTAGGACATGGCCGCGTCTGGCCTCGGGTAGGCGGGGATCGTAGATGACTAGTGGCACCCGTAGGGATTCGTCGTAGTGGGTCCACTTGCCGGCGAAGCCGCGATCGCCTAGGTAGTAGCCATTGTCGGCGGTGTAGACGATGATGGTATTGTCGGCTAGCCCCTGTGCCTCGAGCTGCTCGACCAGGCGGCCTACGACATGATCGATACCGCTGAGCATGCGGAAGTAGGCGCGCATATTGGTTTGATATTTCTCTGGGGTATCCCAGCGCCAGAAGTAACGCTGCCGGTTGATCGATGCTTTGAGAAAGTCTGGCTGAGCCTCGTAGATGGCAGGGTCATTGAGTGGTGGCAGCGGCATCTCCCGGTCTTCATACATACCATCAGTGACCTTGGGCCATGGGAAGTGACCGATGCCTGGGCGTCGATCGCCATCCTCGGCATGAGTGGCATTGAAGCTGATCTGTAGGCAGAAGGGCTGGTCGTCTGGTTGTTCTTTGATAAAGTCGATACCCCAGTCGCCGAGGATTTGGGTCTCGTGGCGAGTTGTGCCGTCGGGCATTTCCTTGAAGAAAGGTTTGCGGCCGATTCTCTCGCGGACATCCCACATCAGATTGGCGGACTCCGAGGCGAGGGTGACGTGTTCTTTACCCAGGTGCCCGGTGCGGTAGCCTGCGGCTTTTAATACGGCAAAGTAGGAGGTCTCGCATAGCGCTGGGTCGAGGGTGCCAGACTGGACTCGGTAGCGGTGCTTGCGCTCGTAGCAGCCGGTGAAGAGGCTGGCTCGTCCCACCCAGCAGGTAGAGGTAGTGACAAAGGCATTCTCGCAGCGCACGCCTTCGCTGGCGAGTCGGTCGATGTTTGGCGTCTGCACGATCGGGTGCCCGGCGCAGCCTAGGGTGTGGTTGCGTTGATCGTCGGCATACAGTAGCAGGATGTTGGGGCTAGCCGCAGTGGCCTGATTAGGCTCCTTATTTTTCTCATCCTTCTTGGGTTTGCGGGGTTTTGAGGCGCCTGCCTTTGGAGCGCTGGGTGCGACTTTGCCTACTTGCCTCTGGTCTGCCACATACCACTCGTCTAGTAGAGCACTCAGAACTTTGACTTTTTCGGGCTGAGCAGAGGCGAGGTTGTTGGTTTCGCCGGGATCTTTGCTCAGGTCGTAGAGTTGGGCCTCACCGCCTTGTGGTGGGTATTTCATCTTACCGGGGGCGCCATCGTAGGTGAGTAGCAGTTTGTCGTAGCCTTTGATGACCCAGCGGTACAGCAGCGAGGCTTGAGGATTTTCTATATCGGCTATGTCATGGGCAAACGACTCTCCATACAGGGTATCGCGAGCGATAGGCGTTTTGCTCTTTAGCTCAGGTAGCAGATTGAGACCTGGAAAATCGTGAGGCCCCTCGGCACCTGTCGCTGCCAGGATCGTCGGGATGATATCGAGCGAAGTACACAGCTCTGGCCGATCGGCTGGCTGGATCTGGCCTAGCCAGCGAAACATGATCGGGTTGCGCGTGCCGCCTTCGTTGGGGCTACGCTTGGAGCGCGGCGCATAGCCTTTTGCCTCGGTCTGGATCCAGCCATTGTCGGTCACGTAGATGACTAGGGTGTTTTCGTCTATGCCACTTTCATCGAGGTGCCCCATCAGTTGGCCGACAGTTTCGTCTAGCCATTCGCAGTTGGCATAGTAGCGGGCGATGGCGTCGGGTAGGTTCTTGGCCTTGTATTTATCGAGCAAACGGGCCGGTGGATTGTGCGGTGTGTGCGGGAGGAATGGTGCATACCACACAAAGAAAGGCTTATCATCGGCGACGGATCGATCGATGAAATCGAACACTGGCTCCATGCCATCTCTGCCGATCTTCAGACCGTCGTCGCCATGGCGTCCGCCTTTTTCAGGGTAGCCACGGGTCATCCCCTCGGTGAAGCCACCACGCTGGTAGGAGCCCTCCCACCACTTACCGCTCTGGTGGCTGACATATCCGGCATCGCCTAGCCATTGGGCGATGGAGCCTGTCTCGTCGATGTGTGAGATCAGCATTTCATGGATGGCCTTGCCCGTCCGCTTAGCGTGTGCCGCATTCTCCGGTGTAGCAGCAGGGTTATTGCCAGTGGTTTTATTCTGATGCGAGTACAGTCCGGTAGCCAGAGTCATCAGCGCGGGACGGCACAGGGCAGTCGGCACATAGCCCCGGCGGAAAAGCGCACTCTCCGAAGCTAGCTGATCCAGATGCGGCGTCTCGATATGGGGATGCCCCATAAAACTATAGTCCGTGTAGCTCTGATCATCCGATAGGATCAATACCACATTCGGCTGGTCCGCTGCAGCGATCCAGGTAGTGGGTAGTACCATAGCGATCGCTACGGTGAAGATAGTCCAAAACAATTTAATCGGTATCATCTCTCAGGTGCAGGGTGTGTTTTAGTTATTCTGAAAAGCCAATGCCTTAGCCTTCAGTTTGTTTTTGATGGATTGGTATTCTGGATCCTCGCTCAGGTTGGTCCACTCGTTCGGATCTTTGTGGTGGTCGTACAGTTCGCCAGAGCCGTCTTCGTAGTTGATGTAGCGATATCGCTCGGTCTGGACGGCTGTATTTTCCGGACCATAGCTGAGATAGGCGGCATCTCGCTTGGCGGTAGGATCTTTCAGCAGAGGCAAGATGGATCTGCCTTCGAGATGCTGCGGTTTAGGTATTCCAGCGAAGTCACACAGACTGGGGTAGATATCGACATGAGATATCGGCTGCGAGTTCTCCGTGCCTGCAGTGGTCACTCCAGGGCAGACGACGATGAAGGGCACTCGCGTGGTGTCGCGCCAGATAGCGGCTTTGCACCAGTGTTCTTTCTCGCCCAGATTCCAGCCATGATCGCTGGTGAGCACGATCACCGTGTCTCGACCGCGTGGGTTCTGCTTTAGGCTTTCGAGGAATAGACCGATCTGGGTATCGACGTAGTTGATACAGGCGAGATAGGATTGGATCATATACTTCCACTCCTGCTCTCCACCTAGATGCAGGATCTGCTGGTGCACGGTGTGCGGTGTGAATAGGTATTTGTGAGCATTCGAGTGCGCCAACTCTATACCATACTCGGGTAGGTCAGCGAGATCATCGAACTCCGGGATCTCTGGGAGCTGAATCGACTCCAGCGGGAATTTGTCGAAATAGGCTTTTGGTGCATTGAATGGTCGGTGGGGACGATAAAATCCCACCGTCATCAGCAGTGGTTGATCGGTCACTTCGTTCCATTGCTCGATAGCCCAAGTAGCGACTTTGTGGTCGCCGGTGGCGGAGTCGGGATGATGGTGCGGACCGTCTTCGCCCCAGAGATTCTTTTTGTCATCGGTCCATTGCCCTTTCACATCAGCCGGCCGCTTAAAGCTCTCGTGCACGTCTTTTGGCTTTATACCAGCACCATGGGCGACTTTTCCTCCAGTCACCACTCGATAACCGTTCTCCTTGAATTGACGATGGAAGATGTGCGACGATACAGGAGGTGTCTTCGAGGTGATTCCCTGCATTGGTTGATCTTTGAAAAAGTCCGGTCGGCTGGTGCTATTGAAGTACTTGCCGGTGCTCTTCGGGTACAGCCCAGATAGAAAACTGGCTCGCGAGGGCCCGCACTGTGGGGCATTGCAGTGCGCATTGGTGAACAGCGTGCCCTCGGCAGCCAGTGCGTCGAGGTGGGGAGTCACGCTCTGCGGGTGCCCACCCATCGCACCGATCCAGTCATTCAGGTCATCGACGATAATAAACACCACATCCGGCTTTTGATCTTCGGCGGCGGCAGAGGTAGCAGCCGTAGTCGCGATGGCTAGGCAACTGATGGCAGCGGCCAGGTGGGTAAACAGTCGGGTAGCAGGTCTCATCATCAGTGGTTTGCGAAGTGAAGTCTGATTCACTTCGCAGCCACCCCAGCATACTGTTTCAGCAGACCTTGTGTTGCCGCATAGACGTTACGACTTTTAGAGGCAGAAATAGGAGGGAGAAGAATTTCTAGTTTGGCGACCTAGCTCGTTATGCATACTTACGCTGCCTTGCGTATCACATTGATCGCCAGTCCACATTTTACCTACAACTCTGGAGCCTGCCACTCAGGTATCCCTCCTGCGGCTATTTGCTCTTCATACCAGACGTGAAAGGGACGGGTCGGGGACATGGGAGCGTCTTCGTTGATCATGAGAGGCTTGGCTTCTTGCCAAAAGACTTCGTAGGCGGCTTTCATGTCGGCGACGACTGCGGGGTGATCGGCTGCGATATCGGTGGTCTGGCTAGGGTCGGCTAGCATATCGTAGAGTTGGAAAGTGGGCACAGCTTCCTGCGGTGCGGCAGGGGGATTGTCTTCGGTGTTTTTGTTTTTCTTATTCTTCTTTCGCCGTGTGTCTTTCGATGTGCCGACTAGACGGTACTGGTGATTGCGCACGGCGAAGTTCTGCCATTTGTGTTCATCGGGATTGGTGCCGGTGGCCCAGCGGGCTTTGTGGGTGAAGAGGTAGCGATCGTCCCAAGTCGCATCATCGCCGCTCTTTAGTAGTGGCACCATCGAGCGACCTTCGACCTGGTCTTTGGGTAGCTGTGCACCACCTAGCTCGGCTAGGGTGGGCATGATGTCTATGTGCGCGCAGACATGGTCTAGTGCGTGATCTGGCTTCAGCTTACCATCCCAGCGCATGAAAAATGGCACACGAACTCCGCCTTCGTCAGTGCTGCCTTTTAGGCCTTTCATACCGGCATTGTAGAAAGGGTAGCCTGGAGCGACATCCTGCCCCGGCCGTCCGGAGCCGCCGCCAGTCATGCCATTGTCGGACATGAATATGACCACCGTATCCTCCATGAGCTGCCACTCGGTGAGCTTGTCGAGTAGTCGGCCCATATTGGTGTCGATATTCTCGATCATGCCGTAAAAGCCAGCGGTCTTTTCATCGAAGCCCAGATCGGTGAAGCGCTTTTCATTCTCCGGCGGGGCGATGAAGGGGCCGTGGGGCGCATTGGTGGTGATGTAGGCGAAAAAGGGTTTGTCGGCTGCCGCCTGTGCTTTGATCCAGCCGAGACCGGCCTGAAAGAATAGATCGGTGCAGTAACCTTTCGTCTTCACAAAGGAGCCATTGTGGCGGATGACGGGATCGAAGTACTTGTTGCCGGGAGCATCGGCGCAGGAGCAATTGTAGGCCTGGCCGATACCGCCTGCACCGTGGATGAATGCTTCGTCGAAACCCCGATTGTGGGGCTGGTGACTATCCTCATCGCCTAGGTGCCATTTGCCAAAGATACCGGTGGCGTAGCCAGCATCGCGCAGGATAGCCGGCAGGGTGATCGACTCGGGATTCATCCTCTCGCGCTCGAGGATGGTGTGTGTGACGCCATTCTTCATCGGGTGGCGGCCAGACATCATGGCAGCGCGGGTGGGGGAGCAGGTGGGACTGACGAGAAAACGATCGAACCGGGTCGAGGTGTCGTGCAGGCGGTCGAGATGCGGGGTCTGGATCCAGGGATGGCCATGAGCGCCGATAGGGCCGTAGCCCTGATCATCGGTGATGACGAGCACGATATTTGGCTGGCTACCTGCGAGAGGCTCTGCCGATAGAGCGGCGTGAGAGGCGAGGTAGAGAAGGATGGTGATGACGATAAATAGGCGGCTCATGACTCTGAGAGTGGAATAAATCAGTGCACTCGACAAGGACGCGGATGAGGGAGGGTGTGAAATAGTTAAAAACCTTAAATATTTAATGATATTTATAATAAATATGGAAAATTAATCTGACATGAGCTCAAAATCTCAATCCCATCATGGGCTACCAGCCCTGCTAGATGACTTCGTAGAGGCTAGTTCGCCGGATGCGATCAACTATGCCCTAGGTGGGCGAGCCCGCAAAAAAGCGGCTCGGGAGTTGCTCTATGAGGTGCATGGCGGCCCGTGCAAGGTGCGTCGGGTATCGGTGCCATTTTCCGCGCTTTCTTACCGGCATCACCCTGCTGTTTTTTTCACCAAGCAAGGGCAGCGCCCGTTATTGGTGAAGGGGGGGCGGCGTTTTGATTACTCGGTGCAGCTTTGGGATGGAAGGGAGTGTGTGCTGGACCGGCGGTATATGGACACACAGCTACTGCCGGAGTGCCATGTGGTAGCGGACCGTGTGGCGGCACCTTTCGTGGAGCGTGTCAGAGGGCTAGTGAGTATGACCCGAGCTGTCTCTGCAGAGCGCCGACATGTGGGGCTAGGGGTATCAGGGGGGCTTATGTCTCTGGCGCTGTTGATGCTGCTATCGCTGGCTGTGTACGGTATTTTCACTTCTACTTTTGGCTCGGCAGAGATCGGGACTTTGCCCCTAGTCCTGATGGGGCTGGTGGCTGCAGTGCTGATGGGTATGGGCTTTCTACAGGTCCGCCAGGTCTTTAGCGATAGGCTGGAGATACTTTCGGCTAGTGCGCGTAGTCCCGATAGCCCTTATGCGGTCAGGCAGGTAGCGGCTGTGCCGGTGGTACAGGGGTGGCTGGAGGCTGTGTGTGCGCCTTTGGTCTTGCTGGGCTGCGCTGCTCTAGTGTGGCTGGCACCGCTATCAGTCGCAGCATGGAGTGTGTTGTTCGGCTGCGCGATACCGTCGGCTGTTTTTCTCTCACGTATCAATACATTGGCATCGGTGTGCGATGATGCATTTTGGTTGTTTGTGAGTGGTGGCGATGAGACTGCTGCCCAGCCAGCGCCGACAGTGAGCAGTGCGATCGAGGTGAGCGATCTATCGGTGGCTCGAGACGCCAATGGCGGACTGGGCTCTATTTTGTCGAGAGTTTCTTTTACCATCGGTTGCGGTGAGGCTGTGGGCCTGATCGGGACCTCATCGAGGGATATCGAGCAGATCCTGCGCGTGGTGGTGGGGCTGCGCTCCTGCGATGCTGGGAGTGCTAGGATAAATGGACGTCGCAGTGATCGAGAGTTGGGCCGACGACTGGCTTATTACAGCGATCGCTCGAGCTTTGTGACGGGGTCGGTATTGGAGAATCTGCAAATCGGCAGTGGCAAGCGGCAGCTCAGCTCAGAGCAGATCGTCGATGTGCTAAAGCTCACAGGGCTTCATCATCGCCCATTTTTTCAGACTTTGGGGCTGGATACCCCGATCCGAGAAAATGGTCAGGGTCTCAGTTTGAACGATCAGTTTCTCCTCCGCATGGCACGGGCCCTCGTGCATCGGCCGGAGATCATCATCGCCGAGATGCCGGCGGATCGTGCTCATCAGCCGGTATTTCGCACGATATTGGAGAGTTATCTGGCGCATCACAAAGCGACACTGGTAGTGGGGGGCACGCATGGTAGCCTGCTGTCTGGGCTAGTGAAGCGGACGCTCTACGTGCGCGATGGCGATGTCGCTCTGGATGGCCCTACCGATCTGGTTTTGACTCGTGTGGCGAGCGATATCAAAAAAGAGCTGATGCCATCTTAACCATCAACTGATGTTATTTTTTCGTTGTCGTGGTTTTCCCTGTGCTGGTAGGATGCCGCACACATGGCAAAAGAGTTAAACTTCAAGCAGGAGCTGGTCGGGTGCTTTGGCTATCCCGTATCTGAGAATCCGACGCAGGCTATGATCGAGCCTGCGTTTCGGGATATGTCGCTGGACTGGCGCTATCTCACGCTCGAAGTGAAGCCGGAGGACCTCCCTGCTGCCGTGGCTGGTGCCAGAGCTTTTGGCTTTCAGGGATTCAACTGTACGATCCCTCACAAGGTCGCAGTGATCGAGCATCTCGATGGGCTAGGTGAATCGGCCGCTCTGATGGGGGCGGTGAACTGTGTGGTCAATCGCGATGGACAGCTGATCGGTGAGAATACCGATGGCAAAGGCTTTGTATCTAGCTTTAAGGAACTGGCCGATCCCAAGGGGAAATCGATGGTGCTACTTGGTGCGGGCGGTGCAGCGCGTGCGATCGGTGTGGAGATGGCGCTAGCTGGTGTGAGCTCGATCACCATGGTCAACCGCAGTGCTGAGCGCGGAGCCGAGCTAGAGTCGCTATTTTCTGGAAAGCTGAATGATGCTGTCGGTGGTGGTCTGGAGGTCAACTACGTGCCATGGGATGGCGACTACCAGATCCCCGAGGGCACCGATATCGTGGTGAATGCGACATCTATCGGACTGTATCCCGATATCGATGCGCGTATCCCGCTGGATACCGATACGCTCACCTCCAGCATGGTGGTGGCCGATGTGATCCCGAATCCTCCCCAGACTCGACTAGTACAGGAGGCCACAGCCAAAGGTTGCCAGGTCATCGATGGGCTGGGCATGCTGGTCGCGCAGGGCGTGATAGGTATCGAGTACTGGACTGGTCGCACGCCTGATGCTGGTGTGATGCGCCGCGGATTGGAAGAGGTCTTTGGCAGTTGATTTGGTTTTTGCCGACAAATGCTGTGGTCCGCTGCCCCATTTATTTAGCGCAGCGATTGGGGCGGTCTAGCAGGGACGCAATGGTATTGGCGGGGGCATAACTAGGCACTCGCCGGTAGGCTCGCCTCCACATGGTAAGTGGCTAGTAGTGGCGGCGAGCGTAAAGCGAGTGGCTTTCGTCGGTCCGACAGCGAGGGGAAGGTATTGGCGGATTGGTGGTATGAAAGTCGTCGAAAATCAACTGCAACCCGCCGCCTGAGCGGGGAACGGTAAAGCGGTTTAATCTCTCTTATCGTGTAGTGCCGCGCAACAGTACTGTG
>JAHDID010000151.1 GCA_020630975.1 Verrucomicrobiota bacterium | reverse complement strand
GAGCTTGGGTTTGTCGGATTACTTGGGCTGCTAGGTGAGCTTGGGTTTGTCGGATTACTTGGGCTGCTCGGTGAACTCGGGTTTGTCGGATTACTTGGGCTGCTCGGTGAACTCGGGTTCGATGGTGGACCTGGAATTACATCGATACTTCCTTTTACGACTAGTGAACAAGGAGTGGTGTCGGAACCGTCAGAAAGTGTAGTGTTAACGGTTACGTTGAAGCTTCCGGCGGGAGGATTGTTAAAGAAGTCCGACCAAGGGCCAGTGGGCTGCACGCCGCCGCCTTGTGGGAAGAGTGACTTCAGACACACTTCGCCGTTGCTCGTGTGCGAAATCTCTAGAGGTAGAGAGGAGTCGCTCAGTGTGGCACTTGCAAGAGTCACGGAATCTCCATCAGGATCAAAGGAATCTGCTAGGACGTTTGTGCATGCATTACCGACAGGGTAGAATTCTCTGCTCCCCTGATCGAGTCTAAATGAGATAAAGGCTTCTTGCGGGCTACAGCTTGGTGGGTCATTGGCACAGATCGGATCGCAGTTCCAGCCGAACTGGGCCACTGTAGAATCAACACCATCCGAAATCGTCACCATCGCTACGATTAGCGAGCGCTCGTTTGCTGGGAAGCTTTTGCCATCGCTTGGTAGAGGTACTAGGCAGACTTCGCCGCTTTCTTTGAATGAAATGGTGACAGGGTATTGGATTGAGACCAGCTCAGCAGCCACGACTTTCATGGAATCGCCCTCAGCATCCGACGCATAGTCTAGGACATTGATACAGGTCCGCTCGTTGCCTCTTGGGTAAGCATATTCGCCCACACACTTACAGAGGAAGTCTGTAGTTGGAGGGTTTTCTGGTGGATTACAAGTAGGTGGCGTATTAGTTGGATTGTCGACGATTTTGATTGTCGGTTTGATGACCAGATTGCATGTCACCGTGTGTGGTCCGGCTTGTATGGCGATAGTCCCGGTGCACTGCTGGCCAGTGAATCCCGATGGATTGGCGAAGAATGACTGCCATTGGGCTGATGGGGTATTGGGTGTGCCTGTCAGTGGATAGATGGCTTGCACACAGATCATACCACCGGCATCGGAAGTGATGGTGAGAGGGAAAGGATTGGTATCCAGTTTTGTATCAGTCAGCGAGAGAGGATCGTTGTCAGGATCTGTGACGCCATCGAGAGCATTCACGCATGGATCGGCTACTGGTTGGAATGCAGATTTTGACTTGGCCAGTAGAAATTCAGGGTAGAGATACACAGTAGGCACATTGGGTGGCGTGTTGCCCCCAGGACCGCCTGGAGTCGTAGTGCCAGGGGGAGTGTACGGGCCACCTACTGGAGGACCACCTGCAGGCGGGCCAGGTAGCTTAGGAGGCTCGGCATTGAAGTAGTCGTCATCATCGCGGAAGAATCCGTTTTTTGAGCCACTGTTATTGATGGTGACGGTGGCGAGATCGGCGATAGCCGTAGGAGATCCGAGATTGATGCGGCAGATACCGGCTGGGCCAGATCTGACAAGTTCAAACTGCATTTCGGACGAATTCCAAATGATACGGGCCTGATCGGTGCCTGCCTCCGCAGGTGTCTGCATCTCGCATTCCATACGAGCATCGATGATGCCTTTGGAGCCGATGGTGATGCCCAGATTCTGCAGCGCCGGGTTGTCCATGCGCATGGCTTTGAGTTGTGAGACGACGGCTAGAGGATCGGTCTGGCCTGTGAGATCGCCTCCGACCGAGCGAAACGCAGCCACTGCAGAGTTTAGTACTTTCAGCTCGTTTTGCAGTTTGGCTTCTTCCGCGGATTTGCGGAAATTACTAAGCTGGATGACGCCAATTGATGCAATGATCAAGATGACGGCCACAATGGTCACTATTTCGACCATTGAGAACCCCGAGGTTTTTCGTGTGTTGTGGAATCTCATTTAATATTTTGAAATTTTGGTAAATTTCCATAAAAATAAGACATAGGCGAAATTAAGTCAAAATTATTTTATAAATATTATAAAATTTTTAATATGTGGCGCAATAAAAAGGCCCGATCCTGAGACAGGCCCGAGCCTTTGGTTAGATAAAAGCTTTGAGAGTGCTTTGCGGCTTAGTTGCTATTCTGAGCGAAGCGCTGAGCGAGGATCTCTTTGTACTCTGCAGTGGTATAGGCATCCTCGACGTGAGCGACTAGGACGTATCCGTCCTCTGAATCATACATGT
>JAHDID010000107.1 GCA_020630975.1 Verrucomicrobiota bacterium | reverse complement strand
GGGTAGCTAGTCGCGGGGTGGTGTGGCGATCTTCGCTGAGTGAGGTTCTAGGCGTGGCAGGTTGAAGTGTGGTTCTGTCGCCATTTGGGTAGAGGGGTGGGACTGAGGCTGGACTTAAATTGGGGGCGTGGTGGTTTTTTTTAAAGGTTTTTTTGCTGCAAATCATGGGTGGTGATTTGTAGGGTTGCCAGCCTCAGTCACCCTCTGCTTTCTATACTAATAGTGTATATCTAAAAAGTGTGATGTCTCGTTACCTTTGACGACATTGTGTTACCAATTCGCGCATGTGGTTCGTGTTTGATGAAGGTGTGCTCCCATGCTTGGTGGGGGTGTGCCTGTTGGGTTGGTAGTGCCGGAGCCGATCTTCGCTGAGTGAGGCTCCTGATGTGACAGATTGATGTGTGGCTCTGTCGCGATTTGGGTAGAGGGGGTGGGGCTGAGGCTGGACTTAAATTGGGGGCGTGGTGGTTTTTTAAAAAAGGGTTTTTTGCTGCAAATCATGGGTGGTGATTTGTAGGGTTGCCAGCCTCAGTCACCCTCTGCTTTCTATACTAATAGTGTATATCTAAAAAGTGTGATGTCTCGTTACCTTTGGCGACATTGTGTTATCAATTCGTGCCTCTTGCAGGCATGGTGTGCGGCCTGAGTGAAGAGTTAGGCTGGCTCAGTAAGAGACGGCGGTTTTTCGGATGCGCATAGTGCCTCTGTCCTGTAGCGGGATTTTCGCCTAGCGGTTTCTCTGTTAGAGGCGACGTGCACAGGTGTAGGCGACTTTATGTTTGGCCTAGTACTTGATGGATTGTTTGTCCCAGAGAGGACAATCTAAGAAGCGCCCAGATTTTTCAGGATGCGCTTTTTGAAAGAAATCAACTGAGCGACTTCTTCTTCGGTAAAACCGTTCAGAGCATTATCGCGAAACTCAGATAGCATCGGCTGCATTTGCGCGATTTGTAGTTTGCCAGCGTCGGTGATTGTTACTTTCACGGATCTGCGATCGACTCGACTGGTACGTCTGCGTAGGAGCCCTTTCTTTTCTAGGCCTGCCACCTGTCGGGTGAGTGTGGTGGCGTCGCGCAGCAGTGCTTCTGCTAGATCGCCGATACGCATCGATCCCAGTTCATGGACATTCACTAGGATGGCGCTTTCCTCGGGGGTGAGGTTGATCGACTGCTTCTTGCTCAGTGAGGCGACCGTGCGTCTCATGATGTGTGCTGATCGGTCGATTAGGAAGAGTGGAGAATCGATTTCAGGAAGCTGTGCTTTCATGGGTAACAAGTCGAAAGAGTGGGGGGCTGAGGCTGGTCTTTTTGGGTAAAAGCCCGGGGGAGTGGTGGGTTTTTTTTGTTGGGATTTTTTAGTGGGGCTTTTTGGTGTTGGGTAAAAAGACAGATCTCGGGGGAGACAAGCTGATTCCTCAGCCTCAGTCCCCCTCTGCATTCTAAATATATTGTATAACCAAAATAACCCCTGTCCCGTTACCTTTGGCGACAGACTGTTATCAATTCGCACACTAGTGCATCTCGCGGTATCCCATAGGAGACTCGTCGTGCCACTTGCTGAAGGCACGGGTGAAACTGCTTACATTGCTGTAACCCAGTAAGTTAGATATTTCGGCGACGGCGTAGCTAGTGGATTTCAGCAGGTCTTCTGCTTGCTTTTGGCGATAATCGGTCAAAAGCGCGGAAAAGGTATGCCCTTCACTTTGTAGCAGCCTTTGTAGCTTTCTTTCAGGCATGCCGAGATCCTCAGCGACTGTGCCGATACCGAGCTGGCCGCTAGCGATGAGCCGACCGAAGGATTCTTCGATACGATCTACGAGGTCTAGCTGTTGAGCTACCTTCTCGTGTAGAGCCTCAGTGTGTGCGGTCAGCGCGCTGGCTAGTTTGGCCTCTGCCTGGGCGAGGTGGAGATCCATGTCGGATTTGCAGTAGCTCATGACAAACCGAGATTCGTCGCTGCACACTGGTGTGTGCCACATCGTGCTGAGAGTATCGATGCAGATGTCCGGGTGAGAGGGTAGGGCGACACTGAGTGGTTTCACCGTTCTCCCAGCGACCTGGTGGATCACCGTCATCAGGATGCTGATCCAGCAGTGTACCACCCATGGGGTGGGACGCAGGTATACGGGAGCGCCCATTTCGATTTCCACCACATTGCCCAGAGTCTCCTTGGTGATGATGATATCGTGCCCCAGTACCACGCTGTGCTCCACGAGCTTGTCCACAGCCTCTCCGACGGTGTTCGAGTACTTCATGGCATAGCCTAAAGGGCCGAGATCCGATGGGTCGACCGAGAGTCCCACTTCGACACCGATCAGGGGATTATTGGTTTTCTCCACTAGGGCACCCCAGAGCTTCTGCAGGGTGTCTCTATCGATACGCGAGTGATCAGACTCCGAGAATTCTTCACTGATTTTGAGTTCAGCTAGAATTGGTCTATAATCGATGCCAAGGTTGGCAGCGAATTCAGAGAGATACTTCACAGCGTAGGCGCTGATCGTGTTTTGGTGCATCGGAGTCGGGAATTATCTGTGCTTTACATATTAGCTATAGAGAGGCCAAATCGCGTGTCAACCGTGATGTCTGTCTCTAGCGGCGGGAATTTTTACCAATGTTCGTCCCTTGCTCTGTCCGGCGGTGCTAGTGGGCTAAAAAACGGCTGGAAATCCCAGTTTTATGCGGAAGACTGCCCGCAAAATCTAATCGAAACCAGAACTGAACATCTATTTTCTATTATGGCTAAGCTATCTATCCGTGATCTGTCTCCTGCTGGTAAGCGCGTGCTCATGCGTGTCGACTTCAATGTGCCTCTAGATGGCGACACCATCACTGACGACACTCGTATCCAGGCAGCCCTGCCATCGATCCAGCACCTGCTGCAGGCTGGTGGTCGCGTGATCCTGATGTCTCACCTCGGTCGACCTAAGGGTGAGAAAAAGGCTGAGTTTTCGCTAGCTCCTGTGGCTAAGCGTCTTGCAGAGCTGCTCAGTGGCACCACTGTTCATTTCGTAGAAGACTGTGTGGGCGACGATGTCGAGCAGACGGTGAACTCTCTCGGCGATGGTGAAGTCCTGCTACTGGAGAACGTCCGTTTCTACGCTGGCGAGACTGACAACTGTGCCGACTTCGCCGCACAGCTCGGTAAGCTGGGCGACATCTACGTGAACGATGCATTCGGCACCGCTCACCGCGCGCATGCCTCTACCGAGGGTGTGACTCACCACATCGATCAGTGCGCCATGGGTTTCCTTATCGAGAAGGAGCTAAAATTTCTCGTCGATGAGCTGGAGTCGCCAAAAGGTCCTTTCATTGTCATTATGGGGGGAGCAAAAGTTTCTGATAAGATCCTCATCCTCGAGCGCCTCATGGAAAAAGCTGACGGCTTCATTATCGGTGGTGCGATGGCGAATACTTTCCGCCTCGCTCAGGGACACGAGATGGGCAAGAGCTATGCTGAGACAGACGAGGATAAGCTAGAACTAGCTCGCGGTATCCTAAAAACGGCTGAGGAAAAAGGGGTGCCATTCCACATCGCCAAGGACACTCGCTACACTTGGGAGTTCAAAGACAACGCTAAGACTGAGTGCACCTCTGCTTGGGACGAGGGCAATGCCGCTGTGCCAGCTGATGCCGAGGGTATCGACATCGGCGATCAGGCGATCGAAGAGTTTGCCGAGATCATCTCCAAGGCGGGCACCGTCATCTGGAATGGCCCGATGGGTGTCTTCGAGAAAGAAGGCTTTGACCTAGGCACCAAAGGTGTCGGCAAAGCGATCGCTGACAATACTGAGGCACTCACCATCGTCGGTGGTGGCGACTCTGTGACAGCGGCTAACAAGTTTGGCTTCGGTGAGAAGATGGACCACATGTCGACTGGTGGAGGAGCTTCTCTAGAGCTGCTCGAGGGCAAAGATCTGCCGGGTATCGCGGCTATCGACAATGTCTAAAGGCGAAATTCAATAGGGTACAATTTTCATTCAATAGGGTACAATCGGTTGGATCTGACAGATATGCCTGATCGGACCGATCATTTCGTATTTCCCCCCGAAAACCACTAATCAACCACTACTACACCATGTATCGCACCCATCACTGCAACGAGCTACGCCAATCGCACGCCGGAGAGACTGTGACCCTCTGTGGCTGGGTCAATACCGTGCGCGACCAGGGCGGCGTGATCTTTATCGACATCCGCGATCGCGAGGGCGTCACCCAGTGCGTCTTTCGCGCCGAGGAGAATGAAGAGGCTAATAAACTATCCCACACTCTGCGTGGCGAGGATGTGATCCAGGTGACCGGTCGCGTCGATGTGCGCCCCGAGATCGATGGGCAGTCCACTTTCAATGACAAGATCGATACTGGTGAGGTAGAGCTAGTCGCCACTGAGCTGACTGTGCTAAACAAAGCCGAGGTCCTACCATTCCAGCTCGACAAAGAGCTGAGCAATGAGGATCTGCGCATGAAGCACCGCTACCTCGATCTGCGTCGTCCACGCATGTCGAAAAACATCCGTCTGCGTGGCGATATCACCAACTCGATCCGCAACAATCTGGCCGAGCAGGGCTTCACCGAGGTGGAGACACCGATCCTATCGAAGTCGACTCCCGAGGGGGCTCGCGACTTCCTCGTGCCGGCGCGTCTCAGCCCAGGCAAATTCTACGCCCTGCCGCAGGCACCTCAGCAGTACAAGCAGTTGCTCATGGTGGCTGGAGTGGAGCGTTACTTCCAGATCGCCCGCTGTTTCCGCGATGAGGATCTGCGCGCTGACCGTCAGCCAGAGTTCACTCAGGTGGACATCGAGGCTAGCTTTGTAAACAGCGACGACATTTTCACCCTGATCGAGGGGATGCTCGTCGATATCTTCAAAGTATCCCACGGCGTCGATGTACCGACTCCATTTGAGCGTGTCGACTACTGGCACGCCATGGACACCTACGGCAGCGACAAGCCGGACCGCCGCTTCGGCTCCGAGATCGTCGATCTGACTGAAGTGTTTGCTGACTCTGGGTTCGGAGTTTTCAAAAAAGCTATCGAAGGCGGTGGCGTGGTCCGCGCCATCAATGCAAAAGGCTTTGCTAGTGTCTCCACCGGCCAGGTGAAGCGCCTAGAGGAGTGCGCCAAGGAGGCTGGAGCCGGTGGCCTCGCCTACATCCAGGTGCGTGGCGAGGATGTGTCCAAGTGGCGTAGCCCGATCATCAAGTTTTTCAATGAGACGGAGCTCGAAGCGATCAAGGACAAGCTCGACATCGAGGATGGCGACCTGATCCTCTTTGGCTGCGACAAGCGCCAGACGGTGTGCGACGTGCTCGGTCGTCTGCGCCTAGAGGTAGCCGAGATGTGCGGCTGGCTCGAGGGCAAAGAAGACATCCTCGATTTCTTCTGGGTAGTCGACTTCCCGCTGCTCGGCTACGACGAGGAAGAGGGCAAGTGGAATGCTGTGCACCACCCCTTCACTCGCCCCAAGGCCGACGATGTCGCCAAACTCGACGACGAGAGCCAGTGGGCCGACATCCGCGCCGAGGCATACGATGTGATCCTGAATGGTAACGAGCTAGGTGGTGGATCGATCCGGATCCATGAGAGTGATCTGCAGAGCAAGATGTTCTCCGTGCTCGGTATCGACGAAGAGGAGCAGGCCGAAAACTTTGGCCACATCCTGGGAGCTTTCGCCTACGGCGCACCGCCGCATGGTGGTATCGCACTGGGCCTCGACCGTCTCGTCATGCTAGCAGCTGGCGAGGAAAGCATCCGCGAAGTCATCGCCTTCCCGAAGAACAACAAGGGCAACGACCTGATGTCTGCGAGTCCAGCCGAGGTCGATTTCAAGCAGCTCCGCGAGCTGTATCTGAAGTCGACTGTCGACGACAAGAAGAAGTCGTAGCGACCTACAGACTAGAGATAGTCGAATTCAATTTTGGCAAATCGAAGGCCACCGAGGGGTATTTCTCGGTGGCTTTTTTGTTTTCGGTTGGTCTGCTGTCTGTTGATTCGGAACTTTCGCAAGTCCCGCTTCGGGCAGTCCAACCGGTTGTCGGAACCCTTGGTTCCTTGGTGAGTGCTCTCGGTTAGTTTATCTGGGAAGACTGGGTCTTCCTCTACGGAGCGTAGCGGAACTCCCCAGAGTTCCGCCTTCATAGCCTCAGCCCATGTTATCTGCCTATTTAAAGAACTTCACGATATCTGCAAACTTCTTGGCGCCGATGCCAGTTACGTTGCCTAGATCAGTGACGTCTTTGAAAGGACGAGCCTTTTGAATATTGGCGATGGTGGAGTCACCTAGCCCGGGGATCTTAATCAGGTCGCTCTTGCTGCCTTTGTTGAGAGTGGAGAGCATTTTACTCTTCTGCGAGCTAGAGAGGCTGCGGGCCGAAGTCTTGATGGCGGCCATGGTCTTGCTATCGGCTAGGGTCTGACCACTGCCTGTTGTCTTTTTAGCGGTCGATGAGGTAGTCGACTTTTTGCTGCTACTGGAAGAGGTTTTGGAAGACGATGGCGTTGTCGTCTTCTTGCTCGATGTGGACGATGACTTTGGAGCTGGAGTGGTCTTCTTTGATGTGGAGCTAGAGCCAGAGCCTGTGCTCGACTTGCTGCTGCTTTTCGATGAAGAAGACGAGGTGGTCGGCTTTTTCTTACTACTGCTCGATGTTGTAGGAGAGGTCGATTTCTTTTTTGAGCTAGAAGATGAAGTCGAAGTCGACTTGGACTGAGCGGCGGCGTGATCCACGCTGAATGCTCCGAGGAGAGTGACTGCTAGGCATGCGGATAAAAGAGAACGTATTTTCATAGAGTAGGGTGTGGCCCTAAAGAGTCACGCCCGGGCTATGAAGGTCACACGGAGATGTGGTAAAACGCCTGCCAAGGTTCTACTCAGCGACTTGAGTCGTCGCTTTTGAGCGTTTGGTGATAGCAAGAAAAGCGAGCAAGCCCAGCAGTGCAAAGATCGCAAACGGTGGGATCCACAGCAGGGTGGAGCGAAAGATGAGCACCAGAGCTGCTAGTACGGCGATGGTCACTAGGATCACTGCAGGGATCCGTAGGCGGCGCATAGCGATGATGGCACATCCGACCACTAGGATAGCCCCATAGCAGGCGATGCGTGCCCACATGGGCCAAGGGCCTGTATGGCGTCCAGACTGGATGGTGGCGATCGCACGGGCGGTGGCCGTCATCGGTGTGAGAAACTCGTCATTCAGCGTGGCGATGGTGCGGTCGGCACTGCGATCAAAGCCGACCAGCACGAGATTCTCCGAGATCGAGCGATACTTATCGCCAAACTCTTCGAGCAGCGTCTTGGCCAAGCTATCGCTACGCTCAGCAGCTAGGGCGACGTCCTCGACTTTTAGCGAGGCGAATTGATAGTTCTTCGACTGCTCGCCATCCTCGCTGGTCGAGAGCTCATACATGGAGTGCGAGAGTCCCGCGTGCGATGGGATGGCCATGGTGCCATCGCTGGCCACTGGCACCTGATAGAGCTCGCCTATCGAGAGCAGTGGCTGATCGGCCTCGAGGTCGAGCGATATAGCATCGGCTCCGAGACCGGCCTGCCTAGCTAGAGCCTGCACGATAAAGCCGGACACGACCTGATCGCCCACGCGCGCTACCAGAGGTACACGTGGGTCGCCAGACTGCAGGGTATCGAGGCCATCGATACCGATAAATGCGGGATCGCCATTGTAGAGAAAGTCTGCGTCGGCTGGGATCGAGTCGCTAGCGATCTGCGGCAGAGTCGAGGTATCGCCAGTAGCAGATATGATCTGGTATTTTGGCGTGTTTTTGCCACCTTCTGTAGAGCCTTGCGAGGCCACGGTCAGGCGTGGTAGCTGCAGTACCGCATCCTTCAGTGGGTTGATGGCTGCATTGTCATTCAGCACTGAGCCGCTGGAGAAAACCGGTGTCGGCATGAAGGCGACCGATTTGGGGCCCAGCTTGCCGATGGCATAGAGGATGGCTGCGTAGTCGAGACGAGTCAGCTCATCGCTATTGCCATCGGTTCGGCCGATAGGCACCGGCTCATACTCATCGGTGATGCGCACCATGGTGACCGATGGGGCGCCGATAGAGGTGGTGGCATTGCCTAGGCAGAAATCGACCCACTTCTGATCGAGCTGACGCAGCGGTGCGATGGCGCGCTTGGCATTGTCCCACTCGCCGATCAGGGCGAGTAGTAGACCGAGCAGGAGAAAAACTAATATGCGTGGGCTCATGGACGACAGATCACATCAAATAAACGGTAGGGTGGCTCAGCCGTCCGAGTCCAAGTAGGACTTAGGAAGACTTTATCACTTCGAAGAGATGGACTGGCTTCGTAGTAGGGTCAAGAGACACGAAGTTGGTGGAATCGCGCCATTGATAGCTGTCCTCATACATGAGGTCTTTCACCTCAAACTCCTTTCCAGCCTCTAGGCCCATGGCCTCTAGATCGAGGTGGATATTGCTGCTGTGAGTCTTTTCAGGATCGAGATTCACCACGCACAGGATCAGGCTATCCGGATCTTCGCTCCAGCGGTAGTAGGCTAGCAGCTGGTCATTGTCCGATGGGATGAACTCGATATTCGTGTAGGACTTGAAGCAGGCGTGATCTTTGCGGATTTGGTTGAGCTTCGAGATAAAGGCTTTGATGTTGCCCGGCTTATCCCAGTCGCGCTCTTTGAGCTGGTACTTCTCGCTGTCGAGATACTCCTCGCGGCCGGGGAGAGGCTCGCCCTCGCAGAACTCGTAGCCCGAGTACATGCCCCAGCTGGGCATGAGGGTGGCAGCTAGTGTGGCGCGCATCTTAAAGGCGGCAGGCTTGGCATTCTGCAGGTGGTGTGGCAGGATGTCTGGAGTGTTGGGCCAGAAATTTGCCCGATAGTAGTCGCGCATCTCGCCTTTGGTCAGCTCGTAGACATACTCCATGAGCTCCCACTTGGTCTCGCGCCAGGTGAAGTAGGTGTAGCTCTGAGCGAAGCCGGCTTTACCCAGTGTCTGCATCATCTTAGGGCGGGTGAATGCCTCGGCCAGAAAGATAGTGCGTGGGTGATTTTTGTGGATCTCGCCGATCAGCCACTGCCAGAATGCCACCGGCTTGGTGTGCGGATTGTCCACGCGGAAGATGGTGACGCCTTGGTCGACCCAAAACTGCACCACGCTGAGGAGCTCCTCCCATAGATTTTTCCAGTCCTCGCAGTGGAAGTTCAGCGGGTAGATATCCTGGTACTTCTTGGGCGGATTTTCGGCGTACTTGATGGTGCCGTCTGGGCGCTGGTAAAACCAATCGGGATGCTCTTTCACGTAGGGGTGATCTGGCGAGCAATTGATCGCGAAATCCATGGCGATTTCCACACCGCGCTCGCGGGCTTCTTTCACCAGCCAGGCAAAGTCCTCGACGGTGCCGAGTGCGGGCTCCACCGCCTTGTGCCCGCCGTGCTCAGAGCCGATCGCCCATGGCGAGCCGACATCGTCTGGCTCGCAGGTGGTGGTGTTATTTTTGCCTTTGCGGTGCGAGACGCCGATCGGGTGGATCGGCGGGAAATAGACCACGTCGAATCCCATCTTCACCGCATCCTCGATGCGTGGGATACAGTCGCGCAGAGTCGAGTGCTCGGTAGCACTGCCCTTGGCGCTGCGCGGGAAAAACTCATACCAAGCTGAGAATTGAGCCTGCTCGTGCTCGACCGTGACTTCGACAAACTCCTCGGAATCGGTCGACTCCGACATGTCGGGGTAGCGCGACATCAGATTGCGCACAGCTGTTTTCTCAAAGACGGCAGGTACTTTATCAGCCTTGGACTTTTTCAGCACTTTGGCTAGGTCCTGTAGGGCTTGGGCATCTTTGTTGTTTTTGCGCTTCTCGGCCAGCTCCGCTGCGTGCTGCAGGATGATGATGCCCTCCTGGATCTCGGTGGAAAAGTCCTCTTGGTCGCCAGTCAGACGGCGCTCAAAGTCGTGCAGCCAGCTCTCGAAAGGATCGGAGAAGGCGCGCACGCGGAAAAGGTAGGTGCCCTCCTCGCGCAGCCCGACACTGGTCGACCAGCGGTCATTGTCCAGCTCGCTCATTTTGCGCAGCTGCCAGCGGGCTTCGCCGACTTTTTTGCCCATCAGCAGCACGGTTTTCACATCGTGCCCGTCTTTAAAGACATCGGCACTGATCTCGAGTCGTTCACCTACGACGCGCTTCACGGGGTACTTGCCCCCCTCGACCTGCGGTTTGAGGTTGGCGATGACGACGGTGGGAAATCGTTTGGATAAAGTGGACATAGCTCGGAGCGGCACTATTCCACCAACCGGCGGTACGCCAAGCGGCAATTTTGACCTCGCCGATAGTCAGGATCTGTTGGTGAAAAGCTTTTTAGATCGCGTTGCCATTTGCTCCATGCACCGCTAGCCTGCGTCATGTTTGAGTTCGCTGCCAAGCGCATCCTTTTCGACTTCGAGGTGATTCTGCTGATCGCCATGGTGGTCGGATTGGCGCTACACGCTATGGCGGGATCGTTCAGGCGGGCGCCTGCCGGCGGGATAGGTGCCAGTTTTCACCCGATCGACTTGCTGCTCATGCTGTTTCCTCTCGCCCTGTTTTTGATCAATCCAGTCCTCGTTTTTGTCACTTCTAGTGGTGGCGACACGCAGCCTGCTGCAGAGCTCAGCGTGGCCGATCAGCTACTCGGGGGGCTATCGCAGGTAGTTTATTTCACCTTCATCGGCATCATGACAGTGGCGATCATGCGCTGGGTCACGATGCGCTCGCTCACCGAGATGCTCGGCCTCAATCGCATGTCGATCGGTTGGATTATCATCGTGTCCGCATGTGCCACTTTTCTCAGTATCGCTCTCTGTGGCATACTGGTCGGCAATCTGAGCACCGAGTACCTCACCAGTATTTTTGGCGAACTCGATGCGCAGAAACCGGTCGAGGATCTGAAGAATGCCGAGTCAGCACCAGTCATAGCTCTATCGGTGCTGCTGGCCTGCTTTTGCGCCCCGATCGTGGAGGAGCTGTTGTTTCGTGGCTACTTTTACGGGGTGCTAAAGCGCTTTTCGAGCCCACTGTTTGCGGCACTCATCTCCAGCGGGCTCTTTGCGGTGGTTCACCTGAATCTACCTGCCTTTTTACCGCTCTGGCTGTTTGCCATCATCCTCACCCTCAGCTACGAGCTGACGCGCTGTATCTGGGTGCCCATCCTGATCCATGCGATCTTTAATGGGGTGAACGTGCTGCTGCTGTTTGAGGTGACGCTGTGGTGATGAGGCTACCGAAAAGGATCAGCATCGCTTGCTTCGATATTGTCCAGTAGGCGGCGGACCGCTACGCGTTGGTCGCCTGTTGTGAGCTGCTGGTAGTAGGCCTCCAGCTTGTTGCGGATCGCGAGTGTCAGCTCTGAGCTGTTGGCGAATTTTCTGAGTTTGGTCGGACGATCGTCGGACTCGAAGAGATAGGCTAGCTGAGCGAAGGTGTAAGCCGTGTCTTTATCCAAAGCCGTCTCCCACAGTTGCCAGTCTGGTTTGTTGTAGGGTTTGTAGAGGCGATCGAAGTGCAGGATCTTGGTCAGCTCGTAGGATGAGATCTCATCGGCGATGGTGCCATAGTGCTGCATGATGAAGCGGTGTTTTCCTGCGATCATTAGCGTATGGGCTGCGACGATTCGTTGAAAGGTATTGCCCCGATCGAGGAGGGACAGCAGCTCGGTTTCGGAGTGTTTTGGCGAGAGCGCTTTGGATGCACCGACGCTGCAGAGAAATTCGGTGGCTGCGAGTTTCTCGGCGACGCGGATTTCGGGCTGCTGGATGGCTTTCCAGGCCACGTCGAGTAGCTCCGGGTGGTGCAGGGTGGCGTGTTGGTTGGCAGCATAGGATAGGACCTGCCAGCTGAGCTCTCTCTGGCGCAGGACTTTGTCGCTGCTCGGGGCACTTACCATTTCCCGGCACTGTTGGTGGAGCCGCTCGATCTCGTAGGTCTGGGGCCAGGGCTGTAGCATCAGTAGCTGTAGGTCCACGGCGACCTCGCGCTCGATAGCGGAGGAGATCGGGTCGGCATAGACATCGGAGATCCATTCCTGAGCCTCTCGTGTGTCGATATGGCAGGGGCCGTAGGACTGCAGTAGGCTCAGCCGGGCATACCAGTGGGAGAGCACCTCCTTGTTGTCGGTGCGCTCGGGGACGTAGCGGATCTGTAGTGGGGGAGGGATCATAGCCGCAGACATCAGATCATGGCGAGCCGCCTCGATCTGGCCAGGTGACAGATAGCCATCGAATGGCTCGGACACCAGGTGCGCGGCCCCATCCTGATAGAGGGCGTAGCGCAGGCGGGCGGGCTGACCTGCCTCCCAGTAGCGGGCGTGTTTTACCCGGTAGTGCTGGCTATTCACGTATTGAGTCTTGCGCGGAGCGTGGCTGCTGTAGGCGTATGAGTTGGAGACTTCTGCCCGCTCCCAGTGGCCGTCGCCGAGATCCGCCTCCAGCACGATCGGTAGCTCCAGAGCCACGATTTTCAGTGGGTAAGTTTTGTCGCTGGCATTGATCAGATACACCGGCACTCGAGTCTCCTTTGCAGCGCTGAAGTCTGGGACCAGAGAGACTGAGCCAGCGGTGGGTTTGACTGGGCCAGGCAGGTCGCGTACGGCGATGTTTCGAGACAGCTGACTCGACTTAAAGGCTAAGTGCGGGCGCAGATTATTTCGGTGTTGAAATACATTCTGTGCGGAGCATTCCCATAGGCTCAGCCCGAGCAAGATGGTGCCCGGGATGATGCTGAGTGCTGGAGATGAACGGCTCGACTGCACGCAGCAGCCTATCACACATCACATCGATCGCTACTGGCCGGGTACCGTGAGTGATTGGCCATTCATCGAGGCATCGAAGCTTGGGATCACACCTCTTCCCTACCGGTCTTGTGATGGGTGCGCTCTATATTCCGCTTGCTTCTATTATTTTGGGATGTCAATTTGTACACATGCTCGCCCCGTTGGACAACGAAGTTATCTTCAAGAAGGCCTTCACCGATCCTCTGGTGTTGCGCTCTTTTGTGCGGGATATCGCAGGTGTCGAGGCAGAGTTTGACAAGATCGAGACAGAGAAGTCGTTCACTCCTGCCGTCGGCAATGTAGACTTTTCGTATGATGTCTATGCAGAGAGCACCGAGCAGCGCATCATAGCCGAACTGCAAAAGGTGGAGTATGACTCGCACTTCGACCGCTTTCTTCACTATCACAATATGGCGGTAGCTGAGCAGGTGAAGAAAGGCCCTCTCTACAAAGTAGAGCGCGAGGTGCACACTATCGTACTGCTGACGTCTGGCTACTCACTCACTGATCGCAGTGGGCTGCCGATAAAAGATCCGGTGCTGGTGTCGACAGTGGACCCGAAGAATCTACAGGGTCAGGTGAGACCTATCTATGGGCATCAACTGATATTCCTTAATCCGGCCTATCCCGAGCAGGATCTACCTGAGCCATTCAAAGTGGTTCGAACTGATCCGTGAGTCGCTGAAAGAGGAGCAAGACCTAGATGCACTCGACAAGACCGATCCAGGTGTGCAGCGAGCGATGGATTTAATCGAGGAACAGCGTCTGACACCCACTGAGCGCCGCCAGATGATCGAGGAGAATGAGAAGGCGAGAACCATCGAGTACGTCGGTCGACAGGAGCGGGCGGAGGGTCGAGCTGAGGGGTTGGCCGAAGGCCGTGCGGAGGGTCGCGCAGAAGAGCGAGATTTGCTGAGGAAAAAATTGAAAGAGAAGGGGCTGGGGGATGATGAGATCGATGCCATGCTCTCTTGAGCCGAGGTGGCGATTTCCGGTTTCTTAAAGCGATCCTTTTTCTTAGGCTGCAAAAGTTCAGAGCACATTGATCACTATTGGCCGGGTACCGTGAGTGATTGGCCATTCATCGAGGCATTGAAGCTCTCGATGAAAGGCACGGCGGCCTCGGCCCAATCGGTGGGTGAGATACTGGCTCCAGCTCCCGCCCCAAAGCAGGTGCGCAGCATGTCGGTATCGATCACGCCCGGATTCAGTGCGATGGCAG
>JAHDID010000036.1:22678-63873 GCA_020630975.1 Verrucomicrobiota bacterium | reverse complement strand
ACAATGTTTCAACTGGAGATGGTAACAATGATGTCACCTCTGGAGGTGGCGATGACACGGTGACCACCGGAAACGGTGATAACACGATCAATACCGGAGACGGCAACAACTCCGTGACATCTGGTTCCGGCTCAGACAATGTGACTAGTGGCTCAGGCAGTGATGATCTGAATGTCGGAGATGGTGACAACACGGTCAGCGCCGGTGCCGGTGATGATAATGTCACCTCAGGCAGCGGAAACGACTCGGTTGATGCAGGCAGTGGCAACAACACAGTCGATGCCGGCGACGGCGACAACACGGTATCAACAGGCGATGGCAACAATAACGTGACGTCTGGCGGCGGCGATGACACGGTGACCACCGGAAACGGTGATAACACGATCAATACTGGCGACGGCAATAACACCGTGTCTACAGGTACGGGATCTGATAATGTAACAAGCGGCTCCGGTAGCGATAATCTCAATGTCGGAGATGGCGATAACACCGTCAGTGCTGGAGCAGGTGATGACAACGTCACCTCCGGTAGCGGCAACGACTCAGTCGATGCTGGCAGTGGTAATAATACTGTGGATGCTGGTGAGGGCGACAACACCGTGTCCACCGGTGATGGTAACAACCAAGTAACTTCTGGTGGAGGGAATGACTCGATCAACACCGGGGATGGCGACAACACAGTCGACACTGGTGAGGGTAATAACTCTGTATCAACAGGCGATGGCAACAACAGTGTCACGTCTGGAAGCGGAGACGACACGGTTACCACCGGTAACGGCGATAACACGATCAATACCGGAGACGGTAATAACACGGTGTCTACCGGTACAGGTTCCGATAATGTAACCAGTGGTTCGGGCAGCGACGATCTGAATGTCGGAGATGGTAACAACACCGTAAGCGCCGGAGCAGGTGATGATAATGTCACGTCTGGCAGTGGTAATGATGCCATCGACGCAGGCAGTGGTAACAACACTGTCGATGCCGGTGATGGCGACAACACCGTATCGACCGGCGACGGCAATAACCAAGTAAGCTCAGGCGGCGGAGATGACACCGTGACCACCGGTAACGGCGACAACACGATCGATACTGGAGATGGAAATAACACGGTATCTACCGGCACAGGATCCGATAGTGTAACAAGCGGCTCCGGTAGTGATGATCTCAATGTTGGTGACGGCAACAACACCGTCAGCGCGGGAGCAGGTGACGACAGTGTTACCTCAGGCAGCGGCAATGACGCCATCGATACAGGCAGCGGCAACAACACTGTCAATGCAGGCGAGGGCGATAACACTGTTTCGACAGGTGATGGTAATAACACCGTCACCTCAGGCGGAGGCGACGACACCGTGACCACGGGTAACGGCGATAACACGATTAATACCGGCGATGGAAACAACACCGTCACCACCGGCACAGGTGCTGATAGTGTGACCAGTGGATCTGGTAGCGATGATCTCAATGTCGGCGACGGTAATAACACGGTCAACGCAGGGGCTGGCGATGATAATGTGACCTCGGGTAGTGGTAATGACTCGATCGATGCAGGCAGTGGCAATAACACGGTTGACGCAGGTGAGGGTAGTAACACCATCAATACCGGCGACGGCAATAACCAGGTGACTTCAGGCAGCGGAGATGACACCGTGACTACAGGTAACGGCGACAACACGATCGACACCGGCGATGGAAATAACACGGTCACCACCGGCACAGGTTCTGATAGCGTGACCAGTGGCTCTGGCAGTGATAACCTCAACGTCGGCGACGGTAACAACACGGTCAGCGCAGGAGCTGGCGACGATAATGTGACTTCAGGCAGCGGCAATGATTCGATCGATGCCGGTAGTGGTAACAATACTGTAAGTGCAGGTGAAGGTGATAATACCGTATCAACTGGCGACGGAGATAATTCGGTGACTTCCGGGGGAGGTGCTGACACTGTGACGACTGGTGACGGAAACAACACCGTCAATGCTGGTGATGGCAATAATTCCGTCTCGACTGGAGAAGGAAACAACGCAGTGACTAGCGGCAGCGGTGACGACACCGTGACCACAGGTAACGGTGATAACACAATCAATGCTGGGGACGGTAACAACACTGTGACCACCGGCACAGGCTCTGATAGCGTGACCAGCGGATCTGGTAGCGATAATCTCAATGTCGGCGACGGTAACAACACCGTCAGCGCCGGAGCAGGCGACGATAATGTCACCTCCGGCAGCGGTAATGACTCGATCGACGCAGGTAGCGGAAATAACACCGTGGATGCCGGTGAAGGCGACAACACAGTCTCTACCGGGGACGGCAATAACACCGTCACCACAGGTAGCGGGGCTGATAGCGTCTCTACTGGTGATGGCGACAACACCGTAGACGCCGGAGAGGGCAATAACACGGTCTCAACTGGTGACGGCAATAATACCGTCACATCCGGTGGTGGCGATGATACCGTCACGACTGGCAACGGTGATAACACGATCAATACGGGTGATGGCAACAACTCTGTGACCTCAGGATCGGGTGCCGATAGCGTGACTAGCGGTAGCGGCGACGACAATCTGAACGTAGGCGATGGCGATAACACCGTCAGCGCAGGTGGAGGCAACGACAACATCACCTCCGGCAGTGGCAACGACTCGATCAATGCAGGCAGCGGCAACAACACCGTCAATGCAGGTGCGGGTAATAACACCATAACCACAGGAGATGGCGACAATACCATCACCTCAGGAAGCGGCACAGATACTGTCACCACAGGATCGGGATCAGACACCATCGACACTGGTGCAGGCGACGACTCCGTCGATGCCGGAGCCGGAGATGACACGATCGCTGCAGGCAGCGGTAATGACACGATCGAAGGTGGAGCTGGCCAAGACCGAGTCACCTACACCGGTCTATCGACTGACTATACCTTTACTGAGCATCCAGATGGCTCATTGACCATCACCGACAATCGCCCTGGTAGTCCAGATGGCTCCGATCGCATCTCTGGTGTGGAGGATTTCGCATTTACCGACAAGACACTGACATACGAGCAGATCACCGATCCCGATGCGATCGACGATGCGGCCAGCGTGTCAGAAGACACTTCGATCTCAATCGGTGTGCTGACTAATGATGTAACGATCGACACCGATACTCTCACGATCACCGCGGTGACCGATCCAGTCGGAACCGTCACCAACAATGGGAATGGTACGATTTCTTATGATACCAATGGCCAGTTCGAGAGTCTGAATGTCGGCGACACTGCGATCGACACCTTCTCATACACCATCGACGACGGCCATGGCAGCACTGATATCGCCACCGTGACGGTAACGATCACCGGTGAAAACGATGGTCCTGTAGCGACTGGCGCGACCAGTAGTACGACCGAAGAAACAGTGACCACTGCCAATGGCAACGTGACCTCGACCGATGTCGACGCAGGGTCAACGGCCACATGGACAGCGCTCAGCACAGCAGCTAGCGATAGCGGTTACGGCACCTTCGATCTGACAACTGGCGGAGCATGGACCTACAATCTGACCAATAGTCATGCATCGGTGCAGGCATTGAACGTCGGTGAGACCCTGATGGACCAGATCACCATGACGGTGACTGATGACAACGGAGCGACTGACACGACTGTGGTGACCATCACAGTCACTGGCACCAATGATGTGCCCGTGGCAGCAGGTTCTGTAGGGGATGTCACAGAGGAGTCTTCATTGAGTTCGACAGGTGTGGTCACCTCTACGGACACAGATGCGACAGCCACAGCCTCATGGACAGCGCTGAATGCAGAGTCTGGAGACAATGGCTATGGTAGCTTCGATCTGACAGCGGGAGGAGCGTGGACTTACAACCTAGCAAATAGCCACGCATCCGTGCAGGCGCTGAATGCAGGTGAGACACTGATTGATCAGATCACAGTGACGGTGACAGATGATAATGGAGCAACCGATACAGCAGTAATCGAGGTAACGATCACTGGCACGAATGATGGCCCAGTAGCGACAGGGTCTACAGGATCTGTGACTGAGGAGAGTGTGGTGACGGCGAATGGAACGGTCACCTCGACAGATGTGGATGCGACAGCGACAGCCGCATGGAGTGTTTTGAGCGCAGCATCTGGTGATAATGGCTATGGTACCTTTGACCTCACATCTGGAGGTGCATGGACCTATAGTTTAACCAATGGTCACGCCTCAGTGCAGGCATTGAATGCAGGTGAAACTCTCATTGATCAAATCACCGTAATGGTGACTGATGATAACGGCGCTACCGACACCGCATTGATCGATGTGACGATCACTGGTACGAATGACGCACCAGTGGCTACCGGATCCAGCGGTGGAGTCACAGAAGAGACTTCATTGAGTTCTAGCGGTACGGTAACTTCTACAGATACGGACGCGACAGCCATGGCGACGTGGACAGTGCTGAATGCGGAGTCAGGAGACAATGGCTATGGTAGCTTCGATCTGACTGCAGGCGGAGCCTGGACGTACAATCTTACCAATAGCCATGCATCAGTGCAGGCATTGAATGCAGGTGAGACTCTGACTGATCAGATCACCGTGACGGTGACAGATGATAATGGTGCAACCGATACAGCCGTGATCGATGTGACCATCACAGGTACCAACGATGGACCCGTGGCTGCCAAGACTAGCGCAGTGGTTGATCAAATCACAAATGAGACTTTTGACGGGACAAGTGCGGACGGCTGGACTGGAGGAACGTTGATCCAGGGGAATGCGGCGTTTGGAAACTACCTGAGAGGTCACGCCTCTGGAGGGGTTCAAAATGTGTCAAAGACCTTTGATCTGGGTGCTGATCACGGATCGGCAGTGATTGAGTTTGATATGCTTCGCCTTGATAGCTGGGACAACGAGGAGTTCCGTGTATTCATTGATGATGAGCAAGTCTACTCAAGAGTGCATGATAAAAACACGACACTCGGCTATCACGAGCAGACCATCACGATCGATGGAGTGACTTACACCACGACATTCACACCGACCAGTGATCGAGTGAATCAGACTGGTAGCAGCTACAGGGATCAGACCTTCCGAGTGCGAGTGACGGTCGATCAGGCGAGCGGACCGATCAAGGTAGGCTTTGGCACGACTTTGAATAGCCCGGCTCATGATGAGTCATACGGCATCGATAACCTGGCAGTGATAGCGACCGATGATCTCGATCTCTACCTAGGAGAGGGGGCTGTTATTGAGGCGGCAACCGACTCTAGTGGCGCTACCGATCATGCGATCTCGGTAGCGAAGGGTAACTTATCTGTTTCTGATGTAGACACGACGTCTAGCCACACATGGTCTGGTAATGCGAGTAGCACTTATGGTTCGCTAGATGTGAATGCGATGAGTGGTGTGTGGACCTATACGCTAGATAACTCAGCTGCACAGATACTAGATGAAGGCGATGTGGTGACAGAAACTTTTACCGTGACGGTCACTGATGATCAGGGAGCGACTGATACGCAGACCGTGATAATCACGATCAATGGTTCAAACGATGGACCGGTAGCGACTGGTTCTACAGATAATATAACCGAGGACAGTGGTGTGGCTGCAGCGGGCACGGTCAGTTCGACTGATGTCGATGCGGATGACAATACAACGTGGACAGCACTTAGCTCGGCAGCGGGTGATAATGGCTACGGCGCGTTCAGCTTAGATGCGTCTGGTAATTGGGACTACAATTTGAACAATAGCCTAAGCTCGATCCAGGCACTCGATCTAGGCGACACGTTGATCGACTCAGTGACGGTCACCGTCACTGATGATAACGGCGGCACTGACACAGCAGAGATCACGGTGACGATAACTGGTGCGAATGATGTACCGACAGATATTATCGCCAGTCGGACGGATGTGGATGAGAATACTGCCCCTGAGTCTGTGGTAGCGACATTGGATGCTATCGATGTGGACGCGGATAACGGCGGGTTTACTTACTCGGAGATAGGTGGAACGGGGGCAACGTTGTTTAAGATAGTGGGTAACGAGATCCGTCTTGAATCTGATGCATCATTGGATCATGAGGTGAATGACTTATTCACTTACACAGTGCGCGCCACGGATAGCGAAGGGGCTAGCTTCAACAAGACCTTTAATATCGCGATCAACGACGTGAACGAAGTGCCATTTAGTCTCACCTTTGATGCGAGCGATCAGGCACCTGATCTGACGAATGCTGCAGCAGGCTTCATCAATCCTGGACCTGATCCCGTGAACTATGGAGTGATTCAGGGGGTAAATACTGGTGGCCCATGGACTGAGAGAACTCATCTATTGAGCTTCAATACTGGAAGCGATATTACAGGAGACCAGGTTATTTTTGAAGAGGGAGGGACGACTAGAGGATGGTCGCTATCGATCTTGCCAGATCCTGATAATGGGGATGTCCCGACATTGTACGCAATGGTTTACAATAACGCTGAGTGGCCTAACGCGACGACCATTAGAAACAATGGGATTAATATGGGGCCTGTTCAGACTGATACGGACTATACGGTGGCAATGGTGTTTGATGCACGAGATGCGAATCCTGCGAACAACACATTCTCAGCTTACTTGAACGGTGAGTTGAGTGGGGCGAGTAGCGGGATACTTAAACAGTATAATCATACCGGAGAAATCGGTGTGGGTGGATTGATAAATGGAACGCGAGACCCTCGCACGGGTGCACAGATACCTGGAAACGGTAGGGACTTCAAAGGGACCGTAAACGAGATTCAGATTGTGAATGAAATTTTCACTCCGTCTGAAGTCACTCAATCTAGTAATTACTACAGTGCGATTTATGATCAGACACCTTCGGCTCCAGGCGTGGCTGAAAACTCTGAAAACGGCACGGTCGTTGGGTCTGTAAAGGGCTCGGATATTGATGATGGGGATGTTTTGACCTATTCATTCGTGGATGATGCCGGCGGGCGCTTTGCGATCGACGCAAACTCAGGTGAGATCACCGTCGCCAATGGTTCGCTATTGAACCATGAGACGGATGCAAGTCATGAAATTGTAGTGCGCGTCACAGATGCTGGCGGGCTATTCCTTGATCAGACTTTTACGATTGCTGTGTCCAATGTGAATGAAGGGCCTACAGTAACATCGAGCAATCCTCAGGCTGTTATTCAGGAGGATGTGACTTTGACCGTTACAGGGACTCTGGTGGCATCTGATCCGGATTTCAATGATAACCAGACTTGGAGTGGGCCTAGTGCTGGAATCTACGGGGGCTTGTCTATCGATCCTGACACAGGTGAGTGGAGCTACAGTGTTAACAATGGGGATGCTGTTGTTCAGACTTTGAATGCTGGTCAAACATTGATTGATCAGATGACAGTTACCGTTACTGACGATTTTGGCGTTTCGGATACCACCGTTGTGACTGTGACTGTGACAGGAACGAACGATACGCCTGTCTTGGATAGTTCTCATGATCTCCGCCTCAATACAATGGAGATGGATGATACTAATCCTAGCGGGACGACCGTTGCGGATCTGTTGAGCAGCCATGGAGGGGATTTTGACATCATATCCGATGTTGATGGTAATCCTGCTCAAGGCATAGCAGTGACGGGGTTGACTGCTCAATCGAGTGGTTATTGGGAGTACTCTACAGATGGCGGGGCTAGCTTTAGTTCTATTGGGCACGTGGATGACACTGCTGCATTATTGCTGCAACCAGATGATGTTATAAGATTTATACCTATTGGAGCAGCAGTCGATCAGTCATCTGTTCAGGCTTTAGAGGGGCTGCAGGCATGGTTTAAAGCCGAAGATTTGGCCTCAACACATAGTGATGGAGACAAAGTAACAACATGGGTCGATCGCACCGGGAATGGCAACGATGCGACCCTAATCCAGGGGGATGGTGCGGTATTTCGTTCCAATGAAATCAATGGTGAAGCAGGGTTAGTGTTTACGGATGATGCCTATCAGTTGCCAATCGATGTTCGGGCCTCCGTAATGGAGGATGCAACATTTGTCGCTGTTTATGAAATGCGTGATACAGCGAATATGTCAGGTCTTTTCGGAAACGATAACGGCTCATGGGATCGATTCTTTTCTCCTTCCGTTGGTGATAATCATCCGTTTTTCGATGCAGATGATAATGATGGTGTTGCCTCACTTGGTGGATCGTCAGCTGGTGCAGTTGTTGAAGATGCTGCTGAGGCCGGGGTGCCAAAGCTGATCTTCGTGTCGTATGACGGAGAGGTGAATGCGTACGGTGTCAATGTGGGGCCTGAGAATGGTTCTACTGTAAGGTTTAATGGGGAGATAGTGACGACTTTCACTGATCAGTCTCATGCAACTGATGCGATTGGTAATTTGGCTTTGGGATGGGATGGTGATAATAACTTTTTCGAGGGCAGTCTATCTGAGTTTCTTGTTTTTGATCAGTCGATGAGCGACGTGAACATCGCTCAGTTGAACGGTTATTTGGCGACTGTTTACGGCGTGGCGATTGAAGATCCTGTGTTGTCGTTTAGAGGTTGGGATCAAACCGGTGTCACGACTGGATTGGAAGGGACGAAGGTGGATATTAATGACCAGATTGATGCGTTCAGTTCTGAATTTGACACTGCAACTTTAACTGTCCTTCCTGAGAATGACCCTAAAGATGACTCTTTTGTTTCTGATGAAAGTGCGGTTGTGACAGGGAATGTCGTCTCTAATGATATTGCATACGACTCTAGTGCGGGTGATTTCGAAGTGGTTGGGATAACAGTCTTAGATTCTTCCTATAGTACGGAAACTAATGTAGCGCTTGGGGGCGGTACGCTTAGTGTGTCAGCCGATGGTTCATTCTCGTTTGACCCTTCGAGTAGTTACGAAACCTTGGCCGTTGGTGAGACTGCTATTGAGTCTTTTGGCTATATTCTTGATAATGGGCTTTCAACCGAAACGGCCACTGTTACGATCACATTAACAGGGGTTAATGATGGTCCTATAGCTACTGGGGCTAGTTATGGAATATCTGGTTCTAGTAGTCTTTCGTCAAACCTTATTACTGATGATTCAGGAATGGGTGTAGATAGTGATTTAGATGGCGATAATCTATTTGTCTCTGGTTTTGTGGTTGAGGGTGTGGACTACACTCCTGGCACGACTGCTACAGTAGCAGCGGGGGCGATTACGGTGAATGCGGATGGTGGCTTCCATTTCATACAGTCTGCGTCGTGGAGTCCAGAGGCGTCTTTCTACACCCTAAACTCTCAGGTCGTGAAAGACTCTGGTTACAGCGTGACGATCCCTGGAGCGGACGGTGGATTTGCTGATATCCAAGCCACTGTGATCGGTATGGATGAAGACTTTCATGATGGCTGGAATCCTGATATCCCTAGTGGCTATCGCCTCAGTGCAGGCAATGAAATCACTTATTCATTCGATCAGACGGTTTCGGTGAAATTCACTCTAGGGGATTCAGATGACGACCAAATGGTCCTCATAGTCGATGGTCGCCAAGTCATCGATGGGCCTACTGAGCCAGGCGAATACACCTTCACGGGTTCCAACTTTTCGATCGCTAGCAATGGAGGTAGCGGAGTCTACTACTCGGTAGAAGTCGATCAGGCATCATCTGACTACACTCAGTCTTTTGATTACACCATTTCGGATGGTAACGGCGGGTTCGATACGGCGACGGTGGAGATTCTCACGAACCAAGCACCCGAGATTGTTCCACAGTTTAATTTGAATAGTCTTGGTGGTATTGAGTTTAAGCGATATCAGGGAATTAATGATGCCGATGGTGCAGACTTCCTTGAAGACCCCAATAGCGGAGGCGGAGTAAATGATACGATTGGCACGACTGGTGATGGATGGAATACAACACCAGACATACAGGTCGATGACTATTCGAGTGACGATGGTACGATTAAACCCTATGCTGAGGGGGAGAATTATGGTGACGTTTACAGCGGTTATTTCATTCCTGATCAGACTGGCTATGTCGAGTTCAATCTTCGTGATGCCGCGGGGAGGCTCGATGATGCGGCTCGAGTGTTAGTTGCTACTACCCAGTACCATGACGACGTGATTGCAGTGAAGACTGATGTGGCCAATAGTAGTGCGGCTGCTATTTTCGACATGACAATCGAAGATCACGACACAAGCAGCTTCTATTCCGCTGGGGCTTCCGACCCTAACTATGCTGACGGTAGGATTTTTGTCACGGCTGGCGAAGTGTATGCGTTCGAAGTGAGGTATTTCGAAAGGGGAGGGCTGGATTATTTTGGTTTAAATACTCGTTTTAGCGTCGACGGAACGAATTTTTCTGAGTTTGAGCCGCTTAATGCCGGAAATTTTGTGCCTGCAGGTGGCTTTTCTGAGACGAAACTGGCTTATGAAGGTGGCTACGATGCTTCGACTCTTTTCGTTGACCCAGAGGGCGACACGTTGACTTACAGCGCTCAGGTCGTCCTAAGTGATGGTACTGTGACTCCATACGTCGGACCAGGGGGGACATCAAGCCTTGAGGAGATAGGGCTGTCAATTGATGCGGCGACAGGTATGGTCACTGGCTCATTGAATGCCAATTATACGGGGCAGCGTGTTATCATTACCGCTCATGATGCGGTCTCTGCACAGAGTACTTCGATCAATCCGATCAGCTTGTTGACACGCCCTGCTGTAGCCGATGATGCTCTTTCTGGTGAGGAAGGAGCTGTGATAGGTGGAAACCTAATGACCGATGATAACGGTAATGGAGTTGATCGTGATCTCGAGGGGGATGCTATCCATGTCGAGAATTTCACGGTCGATGGTGTTATCTATAGTGTGGGGCAGACTGCTGTTTTCCCTGAGGGTGGTAGTATCGTGGTTAATTACAATGGTTCTTATTCATTTACTCCGGATGGGCAGTTTGAAGGATTAGCGGATGGAGAGACGGATGTTTTATCGTTTAGTTATCAGGTAAGCGATAATGATGATAATATGAGCTCTGCAGATGTGGTCATTACCGTAGTAGGCGCCAATGATGCTCCGACAGGCTTCACAATTGCGGGCGAGGCAACGAGTATCGGCTTTGATGGGCAGGATACTCAGCTGGGTATCGCTAGAGATGTGGATCTCATGCCGACATCGGCGTTGACTCTTGAGATGCGTATTTCCGCGCCTGATGAGCAGCTTGGAGATTTCACTGTATTAGCGTCCTACGCAGTTGCTAGCGAACATAATGAGATACTTTTTGGTGTATATTATGATACTGTGCGAATCTATTTAAAGGGTCAGTACTATGATACAGGCATTGATCGGTCTGAGATACTTACGGGTACTGAAGAGGATATCTCGATTACCTGGGATAAGGAAACTGATGAGATCCGCACCTATCTCAACGGCGCTTTCCGATCTTCGATATCCGTTCCTGATATAAGTATTGTAGCGGGCGGAGCCCTAGTTCTTGGTCAGGAGCAGGATTCGGTAGGAGGAAGTTTTGAAACTCATCAGGCATTCCAAGGTCAGATTAGTGAGGTGAGGATCTTTGATTATGCTCGTACGGATCAGCAGATTCAGGATAACGCAGGTATTCTGCTGAACAATCCTGAGGCAGAGTCAGGTTTGGTGATCAACTGGCAGGGTAACGTAGATAGCAGCGGGGTGATGATTGACCGCGCTGGAAACTATGATCTGCAGTTAAGTTCTGACGTAGCACACAGTATATCGGTAGATGAAAATCTAACGACGAACGCACAGTCTGGTGCAGTAGTGGGCACTTTGACCGGTGTAGATGATTTGGATGGTAGCGATACCCACACCTTTAGCGTGGTTGAGGATGATCCTTCAGAATTCCATTGGTTCGATATTGGCACCGATGCCGATGGCAATCCAGCTTTGGTAGTGAAGGATGGGGTAGACCTGAACCACGAAATCAGAGAATTTCACAATGTGAAGATTCGCGTGGATGATGGGAATGGTGGGACTTTTGATAAGGTTTTCCGTGTGCAGGTGAATGACCTTAATGAGGCGCCTCAGAGCTTTATCATCTCTCGCGAGGGTGAGTTAGGCGGAGCAGATGTCGTGACAGAGGCTGCATCCGGACTGACATCTGGTGGTTCACCAGCGTTGGTGGCTCTGCCTGCTGGCACTTACGGTCAGCTTAGTACAAATGTCGGAATCGATGGTGTGCCTAAGTTACACCTGCAGAAGTTTACGGATCAAACCACCAGGGCTGGCGATCCGGTTATTTTGGATGCGCCAGAGGGAGATCAACCAAAGACTGGTGGTGAGAGACCTGAAACGGTTGAAATGCCTAATGGTGAGATACTTGTGGCCTACATCACAGCATCTAATGATGTGAACGTGGTTAAGATGGACCTGTATGGCACTAGCTTAACTGATACCGGCGACTTAGCTTTGAGTGCAGCGGCTAAGAGCAATGTTGGGCTCACTAAGCTAGCTGATGACAATGTCATCATGACTTGGCTGAACGAGGATACGGGGCGTGTCGAAGGCCAAGTCTTTGACGGGGATATGGTTGCGCAATCCGCCCTTCTTGACCTAGGTGAGGCCGATGTCAATACTCAAGTGACTCACTTCGGTGATGGGTTTGCTATCCTTACGGAATTAAATGGCAATGTGTTCATTGAGAAGTTTGATTCCGCTGGGATTAGTTTAGGAGCGGCTGAGCAGGTCAATGCGAATGGAGGGGATCACTATTCAGCGTTCATTATCACTCGAGCAGGTGGCGAGCTTACAGTTGTCTGGACTTCAGATGACGGAACGAATAAGGAGCTTAACTACCATAATTACGGGGTTGATGGTGTTTCAGTATCAGGGCCGCAGGTGATTGATATTGCAGAGGGTTCTGATCCCGTTATTACGGACACAAATACCTATCGTGATGGCCGATTTGAATTGGTTTATTCTCCTGATTATGGAGAAGACGGTATTGGAAACATTAGGTTCCTAAATAGTGATAACGAAGGTATCCCTTGGTCTTCATCGACTCCATCTAGTGGTAACGGTGAACACGCAAATGGAACCTTTATTCGCCTAGATAATGATCACGGTGCTTACGCGTGGGAAGAACATGGAAGCGCCAGTCAAGGCGTGGACACACGTCGCTCCGGATTGGCGACGACGCAATCGTTTGCTACGGACGGTGATTTCTCGACAGCTGTGTTAGGTTTAGCTGATGGTAGCTACTACAGCTACTGGAAGACGACTGGTGTGGATGGTAGTGGCACGGCTCTACGTGGGCAGCTCTATGATGTCGAAGGTGAGAAAGTGGGCTCGGCGTTCACGGTGAACACAGCGACAGAGGGTGATCAGGGAGAGCCTAGCACGGCAAGACTCGTCGATGGCGGAGGTGTCGTGGCTTTCGAGAGCGATGGGAATATCTTTGTTCAGCGTTATGCGGGTAGTGGTGCGCAGCTCGGTGGAAATGTGCAGGCAAATACGGTGACAGCTGGCATCCAAGGGACTCCTGCTATCACGGGGCTTGAGGATGGCGGATATGTGGTCGCGTGGCAGACTGATTCGCAGTCAATTCATTACCAGAGGTATGCGGCAAATGGATCTGAAGTCGGTGGGGCGGTAACTGTCGGTGGAAATCCTGATACCGACTCTGAGTTGCATCTATCGGGCACAAGTGATGGAGGTTTTGTGCTGGGCTGGACCGATGGTGAGACGCCGACTGTGGTGCGCTTTGATGATGCTGGTAATGCTAGTTCGCCTAGTGTCATTAGTGGTCAGGAGGAACTAGAGGGGCTTGTCGGGATGGTTAATGGTGGCTACGTCACCATTAGTGACGGGCCTTCAGGCACGGTGATTGAGCGATTCGATGCTTCTGGGGCCTCTCTCGGTAGTAGTAGCATCGCGCCGTCTGGTGATAAGGTGGAGAATGCAGCGATGATTGCTCTGCAGGATGGGGGCTATATGGTGACATGGGAGGATGTCGACCTGGACCAGTCTCTGCGTTATATCTACGGGCAGCGTTTCAATGAGGATGGCTCGGTGCGAGCAGGAAGATTTCTCGTGAACCTTCTACCTGCCGATCCAGAGAATCCGGAGGTTGAGCGTCATTACGATCCTTCGCTCTCTCAGTTGGCTAATGGTAATGTGGTTTTTAGTTGGTCGTATGAGAATGCGAACCCGAGTCTGAATGGAGCGAAATTCCGATTCTATGAGCAGGCTCCAGCTGAAGAGGTGGTTGGGCCGGTAGTAGTAGCTTCGCTATCCAGTGATGATATTGACGAAGGGGATAATCATACCTACGAGTTGGTTTCTGACCCAACGGGTAAGTTTGAGATTGTCGGTAATACCGTGGTTCTGAGGACTGGTGAGAGCTTTACCAATTTGGCTCAATTTACCCAGGAGTATGACATTGTTGTTAGGATCACAGATCAGGGCGGACTGACTCTCGAAGATAATGTGACGATTGTCATCAATGGTGGTCAGGATTTCCCGACTAATCTGTTTGTTGATGATGGGGACGGTACCACAAATGATGACACAACTGCCACTGTTCTCGATGGAGCTACAGGAGGCACGATCGTGGGCACGTTGTCGGTGGAAGATGTCGACACGGATGATTCTCACACTTACGCCATCAAGTCCACAGAGGGTGGGCTTGGGATGTTTGAGATTGTCAATGGCAATCAGATTGCTGTGAAGGCAGGTTATCAGATCAACTTTAGCCAGAGGGAGACTCATGAAGTCACCATTGAGGTGATGGATTCTCAGGGGCTCAAGTACACTGAAGTGATCAATGTGGATGTGCAGGATATTAATCAGGCACCCACCTCGATCCTGTCGACGCCAGTTGGTAACTTTGAGCAGAATCAGGATAGTCAGGTGATTTCGACTTATGCGGCTCAGAATGGGTATGATGCTTCGATGCGTGTGCTCGAGCTGGGGGATGGTTCTGGAGAGTATTACATTTTTATGCGCGATGCTAACGACAGTTATGTGAAAGCGCAGAAGTTTGCAGCAGATGGAACGGCTTTGACGGAGCGAAAAGAATTATTTCACACTCGTGGATTGGTGGATGTTGATTTGCTTGATAACGGAGAAATTGTAGTGGCTAGGACTGGGTGGAATTCACATAGGACGACACCTTATATTGAAGTCTTGGACAGCGATTTGAACACAACGGTCAGTGGTTTTTATGTCGATCTGGTCGATAATGTATCTAATAACAGCAGTGGGTCTCCACAGGTGACAGCTTTGTCCAATGGAAAATTTGCCGTGATCTACGATAAGCCATCCGCTGATTGGGGTGAGTCGAATGATGTCGCGATAGCGATTTATAATAACGATGGTACGTTGGTAACCCCTGCTTTCCATGCCGCTCAGTATACTGTGAATAATCAAGGTCGAAGCTTCGCAAATGTGACGGAGCTGGATAATGGGAATATCTTTGTCGCGTTTGACACTCTGAGCGGTGTGCTAGACACAAGTGGGTGGGGTGTTTCCGGCCGTATTTTCGATATTGATGGAAATGCGATCACTGATGAGTTTAAGGTGAGTGCTTATACCAACTCAGGGCAGCATGATACTCAAATCGTGAAGTTGGCTAATGGTAATGTTTTGGTTAGCTACTACGATGGGAATGAAGGTGGTGATATTCGAGGGACTATTTTTGATCAGGACGGGACTGTTCTATCAGAAAACCTGATGCTGAGTGGAGGTTCGGTTCATACTAGGTATCACCATACCTTTGAGTTGGAAGATGGCGGCTTCTTTGTCTCCTATTCTGTGTCTAATGATGTGAAAGGTCAGCGTTTTGATGCTGATGGGAATAAGCTGGGCGCTGAAGTTTTGATCGCAGTAGAAGGAGGGAATCAGTATTCTCATCATCACACATCGGCTCAGCTTTCAAATGGGAATCTCGTCCTAGTGGGGCGTGATGATGAAGCTGGTGGAACCTTTCATAAGATTTTCGATATTGATGGGAATTTAGTAGCTGACCCGGAAGATCTGTTCGCGGCTCACGGTGGTGCTTATACGGATGTGATTGCTCTTAATAATGGCGAATTCATCACTGTTCGTGGTCATGGGAAGAATTTGGTCATGCAGAGACTGGATAGTGATGGGAATTTGATCGAGGAAACGATCCAGCCTGTGACTAACACGGCTCATAATCCGAATGGCGCAGCCCTGCCTGATGGAGGCTATGTGCTAACTTATTATGATGGCTGGAGTATCTTCGTTCAGCGCTTTGATGAGAATAGCAATATGCTCGGTGAGAGAGTTCGGATCAATTCTGGTATCAGTGATAGTGGCGAGGACCTTTCTAGACTGACGGTGTTTTCAGACGGTAGTTTTGTGGTGACCTTCTCGTCTCACGATATGGGAATCAATGGGTACTCACAGATAGTGCAACAACGCTTTGATTCGGATGGACTTAAGGTTGGAGAGCCTACCCAGGTGAATACGACGATCACTGATAATAATGACTGGGCGCAGACATTGGAGTTGGCTGATGGAACCTATATCATCGCTTGGCATGGGCATCATTACGGGGGCTGGGGTGTGCACGCTCAGAAATTTGCGGCCGATGGAACACCTATCGGTGAGGAGTGGCGTTTGAACGAAAACTGGTCTGGGGATCAGCATACCGTCAAGCTAGTTCAGCTAGCCGATGGTGGTTTTGTAGCTGCTTATCTTAGCAGAGATGATTCGTGGACTCACGGTGTGGTGATGCAGAAGTTTGATTCTAACGGGACGCCTATTGGCCAGGAAGTGACAGTCAATTCGTCGACTAACTATCATCAGTATATTAATGACGTGGTCCAGCTCAATGATGGAGGATTTATCGTTCTTTGGCATTCTCTGCATGATCGGGGGGACACTTTTAAGGCTATGGGGCAGAGGTATGATAAGTATGGTAATGAGGTAGGGGATGAAATCATGATCAGCCCAGAGGTAGGGCGTGGTACTCATCTTCAGGGGGCGCAGAATGCTGACGGCACGATTGTCTTTACGTTCTATTATGCTAGCGAAGAGGCCGGGTCGAAGTCTTTCCGTTCCGTGGCTTGGAAACCAGGCGTGGATGAGAGTGTAGACGGCGGAACTGTCGTGGCAGAGCTTTCGCGGACAGATGCCGATGTGGGGGATACTGCAGTGTATGAGCTGATCGACAGCAATGGTAACGTGATTTCGAATGATGGTATGTTTGAGATCGTAGGTAACGAGGTGAGACTGCTTGCCAATGCGTCGCTCGATTTTGAAACTGCGACTTCTCACACGCTCAGGGTGAGGGTGACTGACTCGGGAGGTCTGTCTCATGAGGAGGATGTGGTGATCAATGTGTTGGATGTTTTGGATCCCACAGATGATACCTTCTCAATCCATGCAGGTGATACCGCTTCTGGAAATCTGGTGACAGACGACAACGGATCCGGTGCAGATCGAGATGTCTCCAGTGTCACCGGATTCAAGGTAGGCGATACGCTGTATAATGTCGGCGAGACTGCCTCGCTGGCTGGTGGAGATTTGACCGTGAATGCTGATGGTAGCTTCAATTTTGTGTCGGACGAGAATTTTGTGGCTCCTGATCCAGTGTTCACCCGCCTAGATGCGTTCGACAACATGTTTAACGACTTTACCACTGTGATTCCGGGTGTGTCTGGTGGGGCTGATATTACGGCAGAAGTGAGAGGCGTCACGAATTTTGATCACGGCAGGCTGTGGTCGGGAGATAGTAACAGTGTCTATAGTGAGGCTTACTGGATCAAGTATGGTCACGAGATCTCATTCGATTTTGATCAGCCTGTGACGGTGCAGTTTTCGATGCAGTATTTGCATAATAACGAGCAGTTTACTCTGAATGTGGATGGTGTGGATGTGGCCTATCAGGTGGAGCAGGATACATCGGGGCATATGAAGACGGTGAGTTTCACTGGGACGAACTTTATCGTCAAGCATGTGGATGGCTCGGGCGATGGATTCGGATTCTTTGTGGATGTGGATGCCGCCTCAAGCGCTGCTAACCAGCATTTTGAGTATACGGTGACTGATGGTGTGAATACCGAGACTGCCAATGCCTTTGTGACGATCGATCCTTCGCCGGAGTCCACTGCTGCAGTGGCTACGAGCGGGGCTCCGCTTGCGTCGAATAGCGCAGTGAATGCGAGTTTTGAGGAGGGGTTGACGCCAGGGGCTGCTCTATCTGGGGGGTACTGGCAGGGGTATAGTGAAGATGCGATAGCTGGGTGGAATACTACGGACTCCACTGGCATAATCGAGCTGCAGAACGGCTATGGTGATCTGACGCCTCATGATGGCGGATATTATGCGGAGCTGAATTATGTGGAGGAGGCAACTTTATGGCAAGCAGTTGATACATCTGGGACATCGGGTATATCGATCAATTTTCAGCATGCCCAGAAGATAAGTGTGGGGGAGCAGATTCGAGTGTTGATTGGATCAGTCGCACCGCCGGACAGGGCGGGCCCAAGTGATGTCGAGGATCTCCTAGCGCTCGGTTTCGTGGAGGTGGTGATGACTAATACAGACGGAGTATTGAGCTGGAATGAGTATTCCTCGACGGTCAGTATCCCAGAAGGGCAGGATGTGACATATGTTGCGTTCCAGAGTCAGGGCACTGAGCACTCTAATATTGGGAATTATCTCGATTCTGTGGAGTTACGCGGTGTGAACCCGATTTATCTATCCGATTACGGTGTCGAAATATCCGATAATACTGGAATCCTAGAGGGGATGAAAATCACTCTGACGAATGCTCAAGCTGAGGATCTCCTGGCGATTGGCGGTTTACTGCCTAGTGGCCTCGAATCGAGTCTGGATGTGAGCGCTCCGAATGTGGTTTTGACAATCACGGGTAGGGCTTCAGTTGATGCTTATCAGGAAGTGTTGAGTGGGGTATCGTTCTCGTCCTACTCTGGTAGTACTGGTGTTCGTAATGTGAAAGTCTCTGTGGATGATGGAAATGGTTTCGCAGATCCATCATATTTGGCTATTGATTATGGTGATACTCTGCCTGACGGGACGATTAGCTACAGTAACTTCGACAATAAGGACTCACTAGGCTGGGAATTCTCTGGTCCTGCGGGATCTGGGGGGGGGGCTTTGCCTAATCGCATTCAGTTCGGTGGGGGGAATGCCATCGGTGGTGTAGCGACTAAGGAGATTACTACGATTGCTGGAGATGAGTACACGATCAGTTTTACTCTGACCAAAAATGGGGCGAGTGATCAGACTTTTACCATCCAGGCTGGATCGGGTGCTGTAGAGAGTGTGAGTGTGGTGAATGGAGATGTGTATACTTATACATTCGTGGCTGATGGCACGTCGACTCAGATAGTGGTCAATGATACCACGACTCTGGCTAATTCACAGGGGGTTGACTGGGGTATGGATGATATCGCAGTGGTCCATGTACCATCTAGCACGCCACCTATCGTGATCGATATGGATGGTGATGGTGCCGAGTTTGACTCTGTGGACGAAGGTATCGCTATGGACGTCGACGGTGATGGAGTGAAAGAGCAGTCCGCGTGGGCAGATGAGGATGATGCGGTGCTGATCTACGATGGAAATAACAATGGCGATGTCGATGGACGTAGTGAGTTCGCCTTTGCTGACTACAGTGAAAACAAAAACGCTACCGATATGGAAGGTCTGCGTGAGGGCTTTGATACCAATAACGATGGAGTCCTATCTGCGGAGGATGCAGAGTTTGGTTCGTTTAAGGTCTGGCAGGATAGCGATGGCGACGGTGAAGTCGGCGACGGCGAGATGATCAGCCTGGCGGATGCGGGTATCGAGTCGATCGGGCTGGTGAGCGATGGCGAGAGCTATCACTCCGGCGATGGTGATGTGCTGGTGCACGGTGAGTCTGTGGTCAACTACTCTGATGGTAGTACGGGTATAGCGGCTGATGCTGAGTTTAAGTATGAGGACCTGATCGCCGGTGAGGAAGCACCGATCGAGATCTTGGCAGAAAATGGGGATTCCATGGTCATCGATGATGATACCTCATCTCCAGTGGCCGAGGACAGGGTCGACGCGCCTAGCTCTCCGAGTGGAGCTATGATCGAGGAGGAATACATTGATATTCAGTAAGATTTTTATCGGCCGATAATTTTCGTAATTTACAAAATTTTGGTTCAGTGGCGAATTATTCGTAATATTAGACCCGTAAATGAGTGAATACATTTCATGATTTTGGTGGGTGTTGTGATTGCAGGATGGGGCGGTGTCCGGCACAGTGAAGGACTCCTTCTTCGCCTCAAATGATCATTCGCCCATTCTCCTTATTTTATCTTCGGTTCAGTTTTTTCATCTTAGTGGTTTTCGTGGGGCTGGGGGTAGTCTCTCTCTCATCGGGGCAGGATGGGTATGGAGAGCACTTTCGGGTGCTCGGCTATCTGGAGGCCTATGAGAGGGTGAATATGAACTCCACGCAGAATGGCATCATATCGGCCGTGCATGTGAAAGAAGGCTCGCTGGTGAAGCAGGGAGATCCGATAGCAGAGGTGAATCATGAAGTATTGAAGGCCCAGCTGCTGGTGGCCAGAGAGGCGGCGGCGAAAAGTGAGACGGCGATCCAGATCGCTAGTCGCGAAGCCAATCGCGCGCGTGCGGATCATGACCAGGCACGAATCCTGAAAACGGCGAGTCCACAGGAGATCTCTCAGGCCCGTGCCAATGAGATGCGTGCCGAGGGCGAGCTGCTCATGGCGCAGCAGGAGAAAAAGATAAACCTGCTGAAGGTCGACGAAATCCAGACCCAGATCGATCAGCACATACTGCGCAGTCCGATGGATGGAGTCGTGGTGGAGCTAAATAGGCGCGTCTCCGAGTCGGCTAGTGTGCCACAAAAGGCTGGTGAGAAAGAGGCTGCCATCGTGCGTATCGCCCGTCTGGATAAGCTACGCCTCGTCATCAATATACCGCTGCGCTACGCTGGTGGGCTGAAGGGTGGTGATAGTCTACCCGTATTGATTTTGGATAAGAACAGCCTAGACCCCAACCGGGGGAAATCGGGATCTGAAGTGCCTGGGACGATCGAGTTCATTTCTCCAGAGGCAAATCCGGCCAGTGAGACCGTCCGGACGAAGGTGATCATCGAGAATGAGGATGGCAAATACCGTAGCGGTACCCATGCTTATGCGCTGCTGCCGAGGGGTGACGATGGTTTTTCTTTTAGCGAATAGGGTAGCGTACACGCTATTGGATTTTAGGTGAAATCTGGGTGGTATTCGTTACCGGTACTGCATGCCAGAAAAATATTCACGTCGCTCTGCCTTAGGACTTGCCTCTGCTACAGCTGCTGCTGCGGCTTTATCATCTACGAAAGCTAGTGCCGCAGATGGCTACAAGGTATCTCTACAGGAGGGGCAGACGATTCTTTTCCAAGGCGACTCGATCACGGATTGTCGTCGGGACAGAAAGCACCAGAGGGCGAATGATCCGCGTGGACTGGGAAGTGGCTATCCGGCGATAGTGGCAGCTCAGCTGCTCTCTCAGCATGCTGAGCTGGGACTGAAAATCCATAACCGTGGAATCTCTGGGAATAAGGTGCCTGATCTGGCGAAAAGATGGAAGGTCGACTGCCTCGATCTGAAGCCCGACGTGGTGAGTATCCTGATCGGTGTGAATGATATCTGGCACAAGCTGAATGGCCGCTATGATGGCACGCCTGAGGCGTATCGCGATGGCTACTACGCGCTGCTCGAGGAGACGATGACAGAGCTACCTGATGCGACTGTACTAGTATGTGAGCCTTTCGTCATGCGGTGTGGTGCAGTGACGGACAAGTGGTTCCCCGAGTTTGAGACACGCCGCGCCTATGCTGAGCAGGTAGCGCGAGAGGCAGGAGCTATCTGGGTGCCATTTCAAAAGCGGCTCGATATGTCGCTGAATGATGCAGTGGGACCTGCCTACTGGGCACCGGATGGAGTGCATCCATCGCAGGCTGGGCATGGGCTAATGGCAGATGAATGGCTGAAAGCCATTGCTGCCTAGCTCGGCTATTCGATCAAAAGAGCTGGAGTGCTGATCGGTCTGAAGTATCGATGATGGGGTGGGAAAACCGCATCTACGATCGTAGCCTTTTCTTTGTTGCTCTTCGCTTTGCTACGACTGGGCGGATTGTACCCTATTGAGTCAAAATTGTACCCTATTGAATTTGGCGAAAATAGCAGGTCGGTAGCTCTAGCCGCTGACCTTTTGCCTATTTTTCTTTTTGTCGGAGCGGTAGGTTTTTGCCTGGCGCATTTTGGCTTTGGTCGCTGCCGATGGCTTACGCTTTCGGTAGCGGGCTTTGGCTCGGGTACGGGCTTTCTTTAGCCACTCGTCTTTGCGCTTTTTCTCGATGCGATCGCACAGGCGCTCGCGCGCGATCTCACGATTTTTATCTCTCGATCGTGACTCCTGGCACTGGATCTCGATGGCGGTCGGGATGTGGCGCAGGTAGACGCGGGAGGCCGTTTTATTGATCTTTTGGCCACCCGAGCCTGAGCCGTGGACAAACTTCTCCACCAGATCCGACTCGTGGATCTGCAGACGCTCCATGCGCTCTGTGAGAGAAGGTGTCATCAGTCATCACTATACATTGAATCGAAACTCGATCACGTCGCCATCCTGTACTTCGTATTCCTTGCCCTCGATGCGTAGTTTGCCCGCGTCGCGAGCGGCGGCCGTGGAGCGGAGCTCGATCATATCGGTGTAGGCGATGGTCTCGGCAGCGATGAAGCCGCGCTCGAAGTCGCCATGGATCACGCCCGCAGCCTGAGGTGCTTTGGCCCCTGCAGGTATCGTCCAGGCGCGTGTTTCTTTCTCGCCTGTGGTCAAGTAGGTACGTAGGCCGAGTAGGTGGTAGACGGCTTTGATCAGAGTCGATACCCCAGAGTCATTGACACCCATGTCGGTGAGAAATTCCTGCTTCTCGTCGTCATCGAGATCGATCATTTCCTCCTCGATACGAGCGGATATCACGATCGCCTCGGCGCCGTGTGTGTCGGCAGCATATTGCTTTACCTTCGATACCATCGGGTGGCTATCGGGATCGTCCATGGCGGAGGCGAGATCGTCCTCGGCGACATTGCAGGCAAAGATGGTCTTCTTCGAGGTGAGGAGGAAAAACTCTTTTATGGTCTGCTTTTCATCATCCGATAGCTCGAGAGTGATCGCTGGCTTGCCCTCGTCGAGGTGTGGTAGTAGGCGCTCGATCAGATCGAGCTCGCGCTTGGCGTCTTTGTCACCCACGCGGGCTTTTTTGGCGCGGCTTTCTTTGCGCTTCTCGAGAGCGGCGTAGTCGGCGAGCATCAGCTCGGAGTTGATCACCTCGATATCGCGGAGCGGATCGACAGAGCCGAGCTCGTGGATGATGTCATCATTCTCAAAGCAGCGGACCACTTGCACGATGGCATCGGTCTCGCGGATATTGGCTAGGAATTTATTGCCCAGTCCTGCTCCATCTGCCGCACCCTCTACGAGACCGGCGATATCGACAAACTCGATCGCCGTGGCGATGATCTTGGCAGAGCCGGAGATCTCGGCGAGCGCATCGAGCCGCTCATCGGGCACGGAGACCATGCCGATATTGGGATCGATAGTACAGAATGGATAATTCGCCGCCTCGGCTTTGCGAGTACGGGTCACAGCGTTGAAAAGAGTGGACTTGCCCACATTGGGGAGGCCGACGATGCCTGCTTTTAACATGGGCGGACTTTACGAGGCTAGGGCGGCATTTTCAATCGCTGAGGATTAAAATAGTTGTAATTTTCATACATTATTGCTAGTCTGCTGTCCGTGAAGCGATTACCCCTGCTGTTTGTGTTGAAGATTGGCCTACCTGTCGTGGGCTTATGGCTCTTTGGCGTCTGCATCTACGAGAATGTGATGGAGCAAAAGGCTGGGACTACCGAGTTTCTGCTGAAAAACACCAAGATCGATTATCAGCCTAGTGGCGAGACGTTTGGCGAGTTTCTCGATAGGATCGAGGGGCTGCTGCGAAATGCTGAGCCAGGGCTGGAGCGGTTTGCGTTTGTGACGAAGGGAAATGTCGATCTAGCGGCCACGCGGCGAGCTGGAGAGAGTCAGTCGGCAGCACATCCTCGGCTGGCGATCGACATCATCGAGGAGAATCTACTGTACTACTCAGACTACTATGGTGGCGCTATGATGAGCTCGAGTGCACCGACTTCGTATCATTTCAGCCGTGGCAGTGTACAGGAGTCGATACCGCGCATCTCGTTTCGCGGTGGTCGCGCCGTAGTCGAGCCGACGCATCTAGACGGTAGTGTCTGGCAGGCACCGACTCGGCGTCTCTACACATACCTATCTAGGCTTTTCGGAGTACGTGGGCCGTAGTTTGTTTAATTTTCTCCCCAATTGCGGTATTTCAGGTGGTGGGAGATGGGATCGTCGAGGTATGTCTCGGCGAGATGGAGCCAAGGCTGGGTGGTGCCGTAGTCCGCTATTTCTTTGGCGAAATCGGTACTCATATAGGCGGAGCTGGGTCGCATACCGACTCGGCCGATGTCGAGCCGGTCGGAGTCCCAGCAGGTGCCTATAGTGGGATCGTCGTGGTGAACGCCTTCGGTGTGGGTATTGCAGGCGTATATGAGGAGGCTGAGATCCTCGTCGGATAGCTCAAAGAAGTGGCCATGCAGCTCGCGGGCAAACTTGCCGCCTCTACTGCCGTGACCGGGGTCATGGCCTTCGTTCAGTCTTTTGCTATCGTGGAATAGAGCGAATAGGCGTACGATATGAGCCTTGGCGCCGGTGCGGGCGGCGAGTATGCATCCATTGCGCTCGACGCGTAGCCAGTGATCTGGGCCATGCACGGAGTACTGCTCGCGGCAGTGAGGTGCCTGTATGACGTACTCCCAGAGAGCAGGATAGTCGATGTGATGATCACTGACTTCCTCGCTGTCCATGAATGTATGGGCCTACTCAAATGTCCGTGAGCGAGGCTCGCGGTGGACGGTGCTGCTAGAGGTGGGTGAGGTGACAAATGGACCACCCTCGAGCGGTGCTCTGTCGGTGAAGGCCACGTCTGGCATGTCGCTCTGGCGACCAGCGAGTGGGAAATCTTTGCGCAGCGGGTAGAAGGGGTAGCCCTCCCACATCAGGATGCGGCGCATGTCGGGGTGATCGGAAAACTCGATCCCCATCATGTCGTACACCTCGCGCTCGTGCCAGTTGGCAGTCTCCCAGAGATCGGCCACCGAGGCGGCTTTTTCGTCTTCGCGTAGAGAGTATTTCACCCGGAGGTGTTCATTGGAGCCATTGCCTAGCTGGCAGAGCTCGTAGACCATCTCCCAGCGTGGTTCGGTGCCCAGATTGTCGAGGCTGCTGATATCAACTAGATAATCAAACTTCAGCTCATCGCGGCAATGCTTGAGGATATCTTTGGCACTGGCAGCTGTGACCACGATGGTCGTCTCTCCGCGAAACTCGATGGTCTCAGAGATGGCATCTCCGAATTCTTTCTTCAGGCTATCTAGTGTGGCCATAACTTAGCGTCTGAGTAGATGGGTGAATGAAAATGGGAAAAGAGAAGTGCGGGAGGCTTATCCCTCGATGAGCCCGCCTTCGCCTCTTTTGAACTGTGCGACAGCGGACTGCTCTAGCTCGATCTTTTTCTGCAGCTTCATCAGGCCCTCGAGCACTGCCTCTGGGCGTGGTGGGCAGCCAGAGATGTAGACATCGACAGGGATCAGATTGTCGATACCCTGGAGCACGGCGTAGGAGCGATACATGCCACCAGAGGATGCACAGGCGCCCATGGCGATGCACCACTTGGGCTCGGGCATCTGGTCCCAGACACGCTTCACGGCTAGGGCCATCTTGTAAGTCACTGTGCCAGCGACGATCATCACATCGCTCTGGCGTGGAGAGAAGCGCATGACCTCCGCTCCGAAGCGAGAAATATCGAAGCGAGATGAGGCAGATCCCATGAGCTCGATCGCGCAGCAGGCTAGTCCCATAGGCATGGGCCAGAGGGAATTTTTCCGCATCCAGTTAATAGCTGTATCGACCTGAGTGAAGATGATGTTTCCCTCCACTTTGGTATCGTAGGCGGCGTGCTGCGTAGTACTCGACATGCGAGAGGATACGTCGGCCCCAGCCTGCATGACAAGGACTTTGTGAAAAATTTCACAAAGTTTATCAGGCATCGGGATCTGGTCTCATCAAGGCGATTTTCTGCCAGATCTTGGAACTGAGACCAGAGGTGAGATCTTCGATCTCATTGACAGTGGCGACCACGGTAGAGTCATCCAGTGTGCGCAGATAGAGTGCGGCTACCTTGCCAGAGAGCGAGAGCATCTCGGCGCAGTAGTCTAGATAGCGGCGCATCTCGAAAGGGGTGAGTCGATTGGGAGGGGAGGATCGGGTGCGGATGTGCGATTCCCAAAGGCGCTCAGGGTCTTTGGTGAGCTGGTGCATGTCGATGACGTGGGCGATCGAACGGATCTCATGTAGGGCTTTCATGGCGCGAGCGCGCTTGATGCGAGCCTCTAGTCCCCAGACGAAAAACAGTGCCAGCGAGATGAGGACCACGTCATTGATGGCTGCCTCGAGGGTCTGCACCATATCGATGAAGGATTGCTTTTCGAGCTCAGGGGCTATCTCGTCCATTTTGATGAGACCGACGATGAATCCCAGAGCAATGAGGGCGATCAGTGAGTAGCGCAGGATGCGCAGCCACCAGAGTGGCTGGCTGATCCACTCGAGCCGCTCCGTGGAGCGCCGACAGATACTCTCCAGCTCCAGGCACACCCCGTAGAGACCTGAGTGTGGGAAGCGCTCGCCGATGCGGCGGACTAGGCTATGGATAGTCATGGCCACCTTTTCAGGATCGAGACTGGAGAAATTTCGGTCGCCATATTCGTAGGCTTCCAGCGGGATGGAGGCATCAGTAGGGGGCTTGTCTTCTGGGATAATTTCTGCCATTAGATTAATACAAACGGATGGTCGATTATGGAGGGAAAACGCAAAATGCTAAAAGCTAAAATGAGAGCAAAGATTGCGCTTGGGAGTCTCCTGCTGGTCGGGCTTGTAGCGCAGGGGTGGGCGCAGATGCCAGATTTTCCTGAGGCTGGGGCATGGGAGGCGCGTCTCGATGAGTGGCTAAAAGAGGCTGCTGAGGAGCGTGATTTCAATGGCGGTGTCCTAGCGGCGGCGGATGGGAAAGTGATTTTTAAAGGAGTGTATGGCTATGCTGATATCGAGAAAGGCACTCCTCTCACTCTGCAATCGTCTTTCCGGCTAGCATCGGTGTCAAAGGGCTTCACGGCGATGGCGATCATGATCCTAGAGCAGCAGGGCAAGCTGAGCTACGATCAGCCGGTAGCGGATTTCTTTCCCGAAGCGGAGTGGACCGAGGTGACGGTGCGGCACCTTTTGCACCACACAGGTGGGCTACCAGACTATATGGATGAGATCTCGGGCAGGAGGTTTTCGCGGCAAAAACCGCTGACGAATCAGGCCGTGGTCGAGCATTTTTCTAGAAAGGTGGCAGAGCCTGATTTTCGCCCTGGGCGTCGGTTTGAGTATTCGAATACTGGCTATGTGCTGCTGGCGGCTATCGTCGAGGAGGTCAGCGGGCAGAGTTTTGAGGCATTTTTGCATCAGCAGATCTTCAGTCCACTGGGTATGAAGCACTCACGAGTGTGGAATCTGGTGAGCAAAGAGCCTTTTCCCAGCAAGGTGGTCACTCACCGAGGTAAGCGTAATCTGCGTCCGGACTGGCTGGACGGGGTAGCGGGGGATGGCGGTGTATTCTGCAGTATCGAGGACTATCTGAAGTGGGATGTGGCTCTGCGGAAATACCAGCTGGTCGATCGAGAGGCGTGGAAGGAGGCGACCACTCCGGGAGTGTTGAGCAATGGTAAATCGACTGACTACGGCTTTGGATGGATCGTCGATGAGCCGATCATGGCTCATGATGGTGGCTGGCTGGGTGCGCGGACTAGCGTGCTGCGCAATGAGCAAAATGGTCTGCTCGTCGCGGTCTTTGATAGCGGAGGCAATGATGAGGCGATCGAAGTGATCGTCCGAAAATTGCTGAAATTGTTTTAGCGTCAAAGGGCTAACGATCGATTGCGCTGAGGCGCTTTTGGTGGAAGATCGGAGCAATCCGAAACACGATATGGAGAATGCATTTTACAGCTCATTCGACTACGAGCGCTGCGGCACTCCGCCAGCGAAGTCATCGCCGGCGGCTCCGGACTTTCGCAGTCCATTTCAGCAGGATCGAGATCGCATCATCCATACGGGAGCTTTTCGGCGGCTGCAGAATAAGACTCAGGTCTTTGCCTCGGGAGAGTATGATTTTTATCGCACACGGCTGACCCACTCTATCGAGGTGGCTCAGATCGGTAGGAGTATCTGCCAGTATCTGTATAGCTCGTCGGATTTGCTAGGCGACGACTATTATATCGATCAGGACTTAGTCGAGGCGGCCTGTCTGTCACACGACATCGGACATCCGCCATTTGGTCATACCGGAGAGCGGGTGATCCATCGCATGATGCGACCCTACGGTGGTTTTGAGGGAAATGCTCAGACCCTGAGGATCCTGACAGAGACGGCCTTTGGTGAGACTCGGGGCATCCTGCCGACGCGGGCGATGATCGATAGTGTGCTGAAATACAAATCTCTGTATGGAGAGCTGGATGATCCGCCAAACCACTTCATCTACGATGAGCAGGCGAAGTGGCTCGACTTTGCGATGGGAGGGCATGGCTTCCCAGCGGATGCAGTGCCTGGTAAGAAGCGGGATGCGCAGAAGTCGATCGAGTGTCAGATCATGGATTGGGCGGATGATACAGCCTACTCTCTGAATGATATAGCCGATGGCCTGCACGCGGGATTTTTAAATATCGAAAAGATCGAGAAGTGGGCGGAGAAGCAGTCTCTAAGCGATAGGGAGTCTGAGCTCATCGAGTTACTGATCGAAAAAACGATTCGCAAGGATCGAGTGGAGTCGACTATCGGCTATAAAATTGGCCAATTTATCAACCACACACGGCTGGTCGAGTGGGATCATCCGATGGCACAGTATAGTAATCGCTATCGCTACCGTCTGGAGGTGGATGAGGAGATCCTACAGGAGAGCAAGCTCTACAAGCGGATGGCGTATGAGATCGTGTTTCGCTCGCAGCAGCTCCGTCAGCTAGACCGCAAAGCGGATGTGGTTTTGAGTCGTTTGTTCGAGGAGATCGCCCAGTTCTACATCCGAGACGAAGCTGGGCCTGGCCCCAATCACTACCAGATCCTATCCGACGGCGAGGAATCTCGAATCTTCGCTGAAGGGCTGACAAGTGCGCAGCGTGCCCGACTCGTGTGCGATAGCATCGTAAAGATGACCGATGGCGGAGTGAAGCGTTTTTACAAGCGCTTATTCGATGTCGATTATGGCTCGATAGGGGATTTGGTATCTGGGTGATGGATGCGTACCAAAACGGTGCCACCTCGGGCATCTGAGACATAGGCGATGTGTTTGACTGAGCCTGGGTTTTGGGATTCCAGACTTTCCGCGGAGCTAGATGTGATCAGTGCCGCAGAGCCATCGGGTAAGTTAGCTATATCCCCTATACTTAGATAAGAAATAGGTCGATCGATGTATGCGAGGATAGCGTCCATCAGTCGAAACTGTGCATACAGTGTTTCCTCTTTATCATTGTGCATGGCGCCATCGATGACATTGGCACTAGCGTGGAATTTTCGATATTCTTCCGGTAGGAGGGGGGCGGCTACCCAGCCATTGATAATTTGAGCGATGCCTAGTCCTAAAACAAAGCATATCGCTGTGCGGGTGATCCAGATATGGGATTTCAGTAGGCGTTCGTAGAAAAGACCGATCAGAGCGGAAGTGGCGACGATCGCGGGCATCGCGTACCGGACATTGGCACCCGGCCAAAGGAAAAGAATGATCGTAGTGATAAAGGCGTAGCAACACAGGGCTTTGATTAGTTTGCTCTGAGTTTCGCCATCTGTGCCAGATGTAGATGTGCGCCGAAATTTTTTCGTTAATAAAGGAAATGCTAAAAACGAGGCTGGTAGCCATTGAGCGAAGCCTACTAATAATAGATCTAGGCGGTCTAGTAGGTACTCAGTTGGGCTGGGGCTTTCTTTGAGGCGCATGTAGGCTAGCATGGTGTCGGCATCTTGTGCCACATCCATACCGCGATACCACATCGCGAGGGTGCCTAGACTGATGATGCCTGCCATCGCGAATCCGGGGAGTTCTCGCCAGTCTTTATGCCAAAGATGAAAGACACCCACGCCTATAGCGAAAAATGCGACTTGTTGCGGGCCTTTGAACAGGGCTGCTATAGCCAGAAGTACACCGATTGTTAGCCATTTTACCAGGCCGACTTTGCCGTTTCGGTAGCCGGACCACCAGACGAAGAAAGCGGCGAACTGAGTCGCTGCTATCGAGATATCTGACTCAGCTACCATATTCTTTACCATCACCAGAGGGCTGACGGCGTATAGGAGAGCAGCGAATAGGGCTGCTCGTCTAGTAGCGTGCTGAGATACCAAGCGAAAAATCATCCACATGCTGAGGAAGTAGAAGATCACCACAGGAAGTCGGACAGTGATTTGATTTACCTCGCCAAAAGGATAGCTGATGGCAGCTGCTAGCCACGATAGCATGACGGGGCGTTCATTGAACCTGAAGCCATAGACTTCGGGGTAGAAGACATCTCCATCAAGAGCCTCGCGTGCAAAGGCGACGGTCAAGCCTTCCTCGTAGTGATAGCAGCGCAGGGCAATCAAGGGGAAGGTGAAAACAAAGGCTAGCAGGCAGATCAGCAATAGATTGGGCAACCGTACGGCTGCGATTTGATCCCAGCACTTTTCGGCGCGGAAGTTTTTGATAGCGGTGAAAATAGATTTCATCAAAAATAGGTCACTCTTGAGTGGTGGCGGACGGCTCTATCCACAGGGCAAAGGCGGCTTCCTCATCGTCGCCTTCGTCTCGGACGGAGAAGATGGCGAGGTCGGATATGGGCTTTTCGAGTTGCTGTAGGCGTTCTTCTAGGGCGATCTCGAAGGCGTGGGCATCTCGATCCATCTTGCGGCTGACTACCCACTTGCCTCTAGATGAGAGGGCGACGAAGACGCCGGAGCCACCCCAGATCTGGGAAACGTTTTCGCGTAGATCACGATCGATATCGTCAGGCAGTGGCTGTAGTCCAGAGACCGAGCGGGGAAACCAGCCGCCCATGGGGTACCAGACTTCGCCTCGGTCGGTCAGGAAAAACGGCTCGCCGATCCCACCGGGGCGTACATCGAGCCATTCGGTACGGCCATGAGGTTCTTGATTCACCGTAGGGAGTCTCTTGGTGGTATCTTCTTTCAGCATTCGCTGGGGTGTGGCTAGTACGGCCACGACTACTGATCCGTCTTCTCGGTATCCGTAAACGCCGTAGCGGTAGGCTGCGTGCCGAACGACGCCAGTAAAGGCGGATTCGATGGCGATGCGCTCTTTGGTGGTGAAGTGCTCGCCGCATAGTGCTGCGCTACCATCTTTATAGGTGACGATGGCACTATCTGCGCACTGCGATATTTGCACCACCTGATCTGCTGCGATGACAGAGTCTCCGCTCGAGATCGATAGGCTATCATTCACAGTGATGTAGTTGTCCTGATGAAAGAGTAGGGCTCCGCCATCGGCGCGTGGCTCCATACGCCAGATGTCGCGTGTGCCGTCTAGGCTGTCGCGCGTGGAGACGATCGTGCCATTGGTTCGTAGGGCGACCCAGCCATTAGCTAGAGGAGCGACTTTTACAAAGTCATCGTAGGGTTCGGCGCGAGATAGGTCGAGCTCTTGGTCGCCTGGCCATGTTTTACCCATGCCTAGGAGTCTGCCGGGCTTGCCGGGAGTGTATAGATCGGTGGGCCATTCTGTTCGTGGAGTGTCGATATAGATTTCGCGCTTTTCAGGAGTGGTGTCGGTCGTAGAGGTGGAAATGATTTCCTCTTCTTCGCCGATGATCTTGGCTAGGTCATTGCGCAGCAGGCGGATGCCGATAGCGTCTTCTATGCGAAAGGCGACGGTTAGCTGTCTTTCGATATCGGCGAGCGCATCACGGTAGGTGCTCAGGATGGGCTGCATCGCTGTAGCTCTTTGGGCCTTTAGGGTGGCGATCTGGTCGGCAAATTGTTCTCGGGCATCGCGGATCTGTGGTCGAGAGTTTTTGGATAGAAAGCTCTCGGCAGCCTCGATCGAGTCGATAGTATTGAGGCGTCTTATCTCAGACTGAGCGGCAGATGATATAGAGCGATCACTACTAGCTTGGAGTTGGAGTAGTTGATTGTTGTAGTCGACTCTCAGATTGAGCAGTGCTGTCTGGCTGGGAGCGATGACTTGTCTTTCGATAGCGGCGACAGCATGGCCTTGTAGCGAATCGAATGGCTCAAATTCCTCTAGCGGCACGAGTGTCGCAGTGGCGATAGTAGCGAGAGAGTCGGACTGCGCGGAGCGAGGGATCTGGGGAAATTCGATAATGGGGAAACGTACCACTCCGGCTTTCTCGACTGTGGATGGTACGTCTATCCAGTCGCCATTGGTACGTGTGGTGAGGACTGCGACATCGGCGTCATCGGGATCGCCATCGGGCTCTCCCTGATTCCATGCGGTGTAGGCTATTGATTCGCCATCGCTAGTGTACTGCCAGCTGTCGGCTTGTTCTGGGTCGGGATTGATGATGCCTGTCCATGCGATGATTTCTCTGTCGGTTTGCTTTTCAGCGATGCGCTCGAGTTCATCAGCTAGTAGGTTTTGGGTATCTTGAGATCTGATCTCGACTAATCTACCGCCGAGGCGATTGGCGAGCATGCGGGCCTGAGTGTAGTCGATATCCTTTTCCCATATCACGTAGCTGGTGGCTCCGAGAGATCGGAGTCTTATGCCATCGGGGCGCTCAGCAGCTCCTGCTGCATCAGCTCTAGCGATTCGGCTCAGATCGGTGGCTAGATCTCTTAGGAATAGTTTGTCGGGATCGATTCTACGGCTTTTGCCGATAGAGATTTTGGTGGCCAAGACCGAGCGGAATTGACCTGCACCAATACTATCGATGGGTGAAAGAGGTTCGATTCCCTCCTCCGCCTCTTCTTGGCAGTAGCCGATAGAAAGGGTGAACAGGATGCAGGCGATGGGTAGCAGACGGTATCGCATAGCTTTAGTTATTCTTCAGGTAGTCCCTCGCCTTTTTGTAGTTGTTTGATTCGCTTTTGGGCGGCGTTAGCTCGTTTCTTTTTATCGTCTGCCGTGTATGCCTCTGCGATCGTGGTGAGTTGATCTGTCGCTTGGGTGATAGCGGCAGAGCGGCGCGTTTGATCTAGGGCTACGAGTTTGTCATACTCTGTATTCCAGATTTCGCGAAGCTCGACGAGACCGGCGGGGGTGTCTTCTGAGTGAGGGATCAGTTCGGCGCCTTCTTTCGTGTTTTGCAGTTCGTTATACCATGGTAGTACGGTATCGAGTTCGCCTGTTTGAGCGATGGTACGTGCCTGCCTCTCTAGGGCACCGGCATATCTTTCACGTAGTAGCTGCTCGGCGCTGTTGTGAGGTTCGATGATTTCGTTTTGCCAGTTGTGAATAAAGCTGATCTCGAAATCCTGTAGGGGGTCACCTGTGGGGCCGGGTTCGGCATCGCGGGCGTTGGGGTGATTCAGCATCGGCACGGGGTATCGAGTCGCTGGGCTGGGAAATTCGATGAGCGGGAAGGCGCTGGCCTGGTCTGTGATGATCTGCCAATCGAGTTTAGGTATGCGTTTTGTGGGGTCGTCCTTCTCGGCGGGGGGGAGGCTCCAGCCGAGTAGCGCATGGCCGGAAAAGGTGGAGTAGTTGCGCACGGAGGCTTCTCGCCAAGGCTGCTCGTCGAAATGGTCTGGCTCCAGAGTCTGCCAGCTCCATCTGGAGCGGAACTTGCCACCCCAGTCGGCGCCTAGGTGGTAGCCGTTGCGTTTGCGTGTGCGGTGAGATAGAGCGATGGGCATCGGCACTTGTTCGGCCAGCCAGCCGTAGAGGGTTTGGGCTTCTACAGACTCTGGTGGTCCGATCGTAGCCAAGTGGCCACCTGCTGCTGCGGCTAGTCGCTCTGCATGTACCCGAGCGGCGAGGATGGGTAGGTAGAGGTAGGCATGACCGGTTTCTGGATTGAGGCGATAGTGGGGATTATCCGCGAGCTCTGGCCATGTCGTTCCATTCGCATCGATATTTGATTTTAGAGCGGTGATAGCGCTGCCGCATTGGCTGATACTGGTCAGCACCTCACGGTAGGGATCGCTATCGGCTAGCGAGTGATCAGCCAGCATCTGGTCTGCTCGCTCTGCGGCTTTTGCGAAATTTCCTTTAGCGAAGTATCTGCAGGTGGAGTCGAATTCGAGTGAAAACGTATCGAACTGGGGATCCTCGGGAAAGGCAATGCCAGGTATCTCTAGGAGATCGGATGTACGTCGCGTTTGTTGGAGTTCTTCGAGCTGTTCGGGGGTGGGGAGTAGGATCTCTATTTGGCGAATGTGGGCGGGAAAGAAGTAGGGGAGAGCATGGGGATTCCAAGTCTTAAGGTGTAACTTTTTAATATCACTGCCGGAAAAAGGCCGTTTCAGGAGTTGGGCTCTGGTATCGATCTGGCTCGATCTTTGCCAGGCTTTGACTTTGCCATCCGAGAATAGGATGAAAGCCTGATGATCGAAACCACTGGAAGGAGTATCAGCACGGCTAGATGCGAGAGTGGCCAAGCTACCGCCACCAGTGCCGGTATGTGAGGAGTATCTGCCTTGATTACTTTTGGAGTCTTCATACTCCAGAGTGAAGGAGTTGCCCCGCCAGCCGCGAAATCTCAGTAGAAAGTGCGATACCGGCTTGGGGAAATCGGCGGTCACATCATCGAGAGGTGATAGCAGTAGGCCATCGCTAGCTCGTACGACGGTCTGCCAGAGACCGGTAGTATTGTCGAGAGCCGAGCTGACTGGTGAGCAGGCTAGGCAGCCTAGAAGTAGAAGAAAGAGTGAGCGAGACGACATCGGTAATAGTACGAATCGAGAAGAATCTCTTATTCAGGGCAGTGGCCAGAATTTCAACCCGATAATCCAAATCGAATCACGATTCCTTAACCACTTTGCCACCCAGCGAGAGGATGCGGGCGTTGCTTTTGGCATCTTCGGCTTCGCCTATCTGGCCATCCTGCACATACATCTGTGAGAGGCCAGTCCAGGCTAGCAGATCGTTGGGCTGTAGGGTGGTGGCCTGTAGCCCCGCGCCGATGGCTTCTTTGATCTGGCCAGTCTTCATGAGAGCCATGCCGAGGGCATGCCAGCCATCGAAAAAATCGGGATCTATCTCGACACAGCGACGGTATTTTTCGACCGCCGACTCGAGATCGCCAATGGCCAAGTCGCCATTGGCATCATCGAAAAGCTCGTCGCGCTCCTGATCGGCTTTGGCAGGGTCGACGGACATTTTCGTTATCGGTAGTTTTGCAGACTATTGTTGCGCTCGCCGCCGATCTCTGCAGCACGCTGGGTGAGCCAGGCGAGGAAGAGATTGTGCTTCTCTTCTTTTTTGGCTTCTTCTTCGAGAGCGACTAGGGCGATAGCTTTTTCATTGTCCTTGTAGATCTCGATTTTATCCACATGGGCGATGAAGTAACCGCGGCCGCCGAATTGTTGCTTCACAGCGGAGAGCTTGCCTGCCTCGACGCCTGTGACAGCTCCGATGATCAGACCGCTATCTGTGCGGTCTGCTGGTGGCTCAGAGGCTGAGAAGTTTGGCAGTTCGACTAGGTCAAAGTTGTTGGCACTAGCGGCATCGAGGATTGAGTCGCCTGCATCGAGAGCGGCTTGGAGCTTGGCTAGGCCTGCATTGGCGGCATCGCTGGCCAGCTGGTCAGACTTCTTCACTTTCAGGACTTCCTTGATGAGGGGCTTGGCTTCCTCGAGAGTCATCGGGCGCGGCTCTACGGTATCGCTGTAGCGGAAGATGTAGTAGGCGCCTTCAGGGCCAGAGGCGGGGACGCTGACTTGGCCCATGTTGAGTGTGTCGCTGAACAGAGAGCGAAGTAGGGCAGGGTCTTGATTGACCTCTTTTGGTGCTTCGTCCTCTGAGAATGGCTCGAGTTTTTCGACAGCGATGCTGAAAGGTTGGCTGCCTTTGTCAGACAGGCCTGCTGCGATCGCGGCAAAGTCTGCATCGGGCTCGGCGAGTTGAGCGTAGATCTGGTTTACGCCCTTGGCGAAGGTCACTCGGCTCTTGGCCTTTTGTTCCTGAGTGGCGTCCTCGGCCAACTTTTCAGGGGTGAATTTTACGTAATCAAAGCCACGCTTCTGGGCGGTCATCAGCTCGCCAGATGTTGGTTGCGGCTGCTCTGGCTGGGCTTCCTCGGTGGACTCTTCTCCTGCGCTAGAGGTCTCTGCGAAGTCAGGTGTGGCTTGTGGGATCTCTGGAGCCTTTGGCTGGCGATCGTCGAAGTATTTTTTGACCTCTTCTTCGCTGACATCAGCTTGGTCGATGTAGCTGGAGCGGTCGAAATTGATGAGCGAGGCCGTGTAGCGCTGGTTAGCCTGGATGTAGCTCTTTTCCGATGCTGTGGGCACGGCCTGGATGCCTGCTCCTACCAGTTCCTTCATTTGCCTGAATGAGAGATAGTCTTTTACCAGTTGTGCGAGATCGCCCTCGGTCAGTCCTTGGCGGGTCAGAAAAGAGCGGACCACATCGCCATCCATGTAGCTGGATCCTTTCAGGGCTGGTAGCTCTGGGATGGCCGCCTTGATCTCCTCTGCACTTGGCTCGATACCCATCTTCTCAGCTTGCTTGCGCAGGACCAAGAGATTCATGACGAACTCTGTGGATGGGTCGCCGTCGCCTCTGCCTGGATCGGTAAGTGTCTCGACAAAGTCAGTCATCTGCAGGCCATATGCGAGATTCATGTAGCTGGCGAGCTTGAGTGCCTCGTCTCTGCGGTAGCAGCGATCGCCCACTTTGATGACGCAGTTTTCCGTGCCCAGCAGCTCGTCGTTCAGGTCGACGTTGGGTAGCAAGGCGAACGCGATGATGATGATGACGGCCAGTAGGATGAGCGCCTCTTTTTGAAACTTCCGAAAAAGTGTGAGCATGATACGTGGTAGCTATGAATAAAATGTGAGTCGTGCCCTCATCTGAAAGGCCAAGCCCAAAAGCGAGAGGGCCGCAAAAGTAGTAACGAAAGACTGCGGCTTCAACCGCTTTTTCGTGCTTGGCTAGGGGGATCTCCAGTGCCCTTGCGGCGGTCGTCGAGATAGCCGCGCAGCATCAGGCCAAATCCACCAGCGATGAGTAGGATCATGAGGATGGCGTGCGAGGACTTCACATCGAAATGTGGGCGCAATCGGCTGACGATCTCGACAGCTAGGATGATGAGCCCCAGTCCTGTCAGCCCCCAGGCCCATTTCTGGCGGACATTAAAAAACAAGGCTACAACGCCTGTGAAAAGTGGGACGAGGAGCAGTCCCATCGATGTGGTCTGGCCCATGCCGCCTCCGCCATGGCCTCTGCCGCCGCCTTTACCGTGTCCTCCGATCGCTCCAGAGAGCAGTCCGTGATGCCCAGAGGTGAAACGCACCGAATCAAAAAATAGCCAGATCCCCACTGCTGCCAGTGCGAGACCGATAAAAAACTTCAATTCCCCGCCGGGGCGTCCTCCTGGGTCGAGACTCATAATGAACTGAGACTACGGGCTTGGCTGGCTTTAATCAATCGAGACAGGGAAAGTTTTTAATTATTGTATTTATTGTGATTATAATCAGGTGTAAATTCTTATTGCCCCCTCGCCTCTTTTATCAGATGGCCCCCACAAGTAAAATCAAGATTCTCATTGGTTCGGCAGCATTGCTGATAGGCTGCTGCTGGTATCTAATGAAGCCGGACAAGGCATCTGAGGGTGATGAATCCTCAGATGCAGAATCTGCTGCGGCATATTCCCTTCGCCTAGATTCGCCAGAGCGCTCGTGGCAAAGTTTCTGTGGATTGCCTGAGGGGAGCCAGATCATTTCCTCCAAGATCGTCCCACACGAGGGTAGTGATGGCCGAGAGCTACTCGAAATCACATTGGCGGACGATGCGGCCACTGCACTGCGATACAGTGCAGACCATTTCACCGTGAGCAGTGCTGCTCCGGGCGGGCTAGAGATGGCAAAGAGTCTGCTGCGGCGTACTGGTGCGGTACTGACTCCGATGCCTGCTGGTAGTCGTCTCATCCGTGTCGAGCTAGGTGCGAGAGATTTTCAGGGGATCATTGGCGAGCTCACGGCCTCTCAGGAGCTGGTCGGCAGCTATGCGACAGTGGAGCTCGATGGCCTGGCGATGGGAGGAGCTGTGCCAGATCCCAATGATCCCTACTACGCCAATCAATGGCATCATCCTGAGATCGGCATGCCAGATGCCTGGGAGATCTCTCAGGGCTCTGCCGGTGTCACTGTGGCTGTGATCGATACCGGCGTGAGGACGAGTCTCAATGATTTCACAGGTCGTCATGTAGCTGGGTATGATTTCGCCAATGACGACAGCGATCCTATCGATGACCACGGGCATGGGACTATCGTAGCGACGATCCTAGCGGCGAATGCTAATAACTCGATCGGGGTGACTGGGATTGATTGGAATTGTCAGATCATGCCGATTAAGGCTTTGAACGAAAATAATACCGGTTTCATCTCCAATATCACTCTCGGTGTCGACTACGCGGTCGATGCTGGTGTCGATATCATCAATCTTTCGCTGGGCGCTCAGATCGAAAATACCGGACTAGCTGCAGCGGTCGCACGAGCAGTCGCTGCCGATATCTTGGTCGTATCGATCAGTCACAACGATGGGATCAACTCCATCGCTATGCCGGGGAATCTACCCGGTGTACTGACAGTCGGAGCGACTGAGCAGGATGGGACCAAGAGTGCTTTTAGCAACTGGGGCCCAGAGTTGGATTTGGTCGCACCAGGCAGGCAGATGGTCGGCATCAATGATGAAGCTCAGGTCGTAGCCCAGTGGGGGACCTCGGTGGCTGCCCCCCAAGTATCAGGGGCTGCAGCTCTGATCAAGGCGGTCGGGGCGAATTACTCCAGTGAGGATATCAAACACCTGATCCGCGCCGGGGCTACCGATCAGGCCGGTGATGCCAATGATACGGCTGGATACGATGAATACTATGGTTGGGGGAAGTTGCAGGTCTATCACACCCTATCTTTAGCAGCCTCGCAGACGTCGATCGAGATGCTCGGCGATGGCAATGTGAGCATCAAGTGGGATGTCCTAGAGACACTGCAGTCGCGAGATATTTTCGATATCTACTGGTCGGCAGATCAGACCAATTGGACTGCCATCGATAGTCCTAGCATTTCCTTCGAAGGCGCGGAAGCCACTTGGACCGATGACGGCTCTATCACTGGAGTGGCTCCAGCCAGCGCGGAAAAGCGTTTCTACCAGGTAAAAGTGCGGACCCCATGACCCGATTCAATAGGGTACAGTTTTCATTCAACAGGGTACAATTCGCCAGCTTGAAGTAATCTAGGGGGGCAGTCAGTTATAGCCTACAGGGGGCTTACCTAGATAGGTTCTTCAGCAGGTAAAGGATGAGGGCGCCTAGGGTGGAGACAGTAAGGACTGAGAGGATTGTCGCGAGGATATTTTCTAGCGGGATGATACAGCTTTTTCTCTCAGGGTCTTTCTTTGTCATTTCGAGTAGGGCTCAATGATGGCGCTGCAAATGCTGGCGTAGTAGGTCTTTGCCGTAGTCGTTGCCATTGGGGGTGCGGATGGTGGCGTGGATGTGTTGGCGGGTGGGTATGCCGTCGCGAGCTAGGGCGATGGGGCGCTGGTGGTCGAATTCGATCAATACGACTGGGCTCTGGATGCGGTAGTAGAATACTGAGTCGTCCTCCATAGCTCCGATCCAGGCAAAGTGGGTCTGATCTAGGTGTTTGCGGATTTCTGCCATCTTCACCTGGGCGTGTCCTTCGCGGAGATGGCCGATCCACTCGCTAGTGAGGTCGAGGAGAGCTTGCTGTTGGGAGGTGTCGAGAGCGGTGTAGGGGATACCTGCTGTGGGTATGACGACATTGTCCCGAAAGGCTTCGGTATTGGCATTGGTGCCAGCTTTTTCCGAGGTAATCACAGCTGTATCGCGCTGCTTGGCTGATAGGCTCTGAGCTAGCGCTAGGCCCATATTTTGCTCTTCTTGCAGGACGATGGTGCCTTTGAACTTTCCGGCCTCGGCCCAGACTGGCTCAGAGCCGAGGAATAGCGGAGTCATTACCACTTGGTCGCCCAGCACGAAGTAGTTAATCACGCAGTGGTGGCCGTCGAACTGCCAGCCCCATGGCTCGGTGGTAGATGGCGTGCCCATGATGGTGAGGTAGTAGGCCCACTGGCCATAGCCTGCCTCGCCGATCCTGTCGGACATCTCGGCTATGGTGAGATTTAGCTTCATGATGTCTTGCGTGGTCCGCAGGCCTTTGGCGCTGAGGCCGGCGCCGATCATATCAAAGGCGAGCTGGCGCTGGGCATCGGTCATTTCCTCAAAGCTGACACCCTGCCTAGGGTAGCTGTGCATGTTTGCCCATTTGCGCCACTCGTCGTCTTCGATAGGGAAGGTGGACTTGGCTCGTTGCGTGTCGCTGAGGGCTGCGAGGAAGGCTTGAGTGGCCTGCCTGACGGGCTCGGTGCTGACTCCTGTGGAAGCGATGTCGAATAGGTCTTTCTGGACTTGGCCATCCGTGGTGACCCCGCGAAACGGCTCGGCCAGAGCTTGGCGCTCCATTTCGACAAACTTGGAGGCCCCGCCTTTTCCTCCTTTGCGGCCTTTTTTGCCCTTCTTCTGCTGGGCGATCACTAGGCTGGTGCCGAGGGCGAGTATGCAAAACCAAAGAAGTCGTGTCTTCATGGAGATCATAATGACTGATTTCTCCAAGTTCGTATAGGCCAAACTCAGAACTCAACATACCCCCTTATCGCGGAGCATAACACTCGCAGGAAACTGTGCTGAATCTTGAAGTTGCTCAGACCAGAGTGCTACACGTCCTAGGCGCGCGTAGCGGAAGATCCCAATCTTCCGTGTTTCAGAGCTTCAGCCCTCTTTGCTTGGGTTGCGGCTGCAAGCTTTGCGATCTGAATTCTGGGGAATTCAGCTACAGGGTTGGTCGATGCGTAGCGGAAGATCCCAATCTTCCGTGTTTCAGAGCTTCAGCCCTCTTTGCTTG
>JAHDID010000036.1:0-22578 GCA_020630975.1 Verrucomicrobiota bacterium | reverse complement strand
GGTAGCGGCTGTAAGCTTTGCGATCTGAATTCTGGGGAATTCAGCTACGGGGTTGGTCGATGCGTAGCGGAAGATCCCAATCTTCCGTGTTTCAGAACCTCAGCCCACCTTTTGCTTGGGTAGCGGTCGTAAGCTCAGCGATCTGAATTCTGGGAGTGTTGCCTATACCTCGATCTATTGCTCGGGCTGGAGCTGATCTAGTGCGCCCCAGACATCGTCATCATCGCCGGACTCGTCTGCAGATGGAGGCTCGGTCTCCAGGGGCATCTCATCGTGTTCAAATCGCTCGAGGAGTTCGGCTTTGGGGCAGGTAGAGTTTTGCCCCTGCTCATCGCAGTGTGGAGAGTGGGGGAGGGCTAGCAGTATCTCATCCCTCAGGCTGTCTCTAGGGTCAAAGGCGCGCTCGCCTTCCTCGATATCGACATCGGACTGCCAGGAGTCGAATTCTGCCTGGTAGCTAAAGTAGTCTAGGCAAGTGACGCACTGGAGATCGAACCGACCTCCGACGCGGCCTGAGAGGACGACAGCTTCGTCAAATTTGTACAAAGTCAGGTCGAAAGTGATGGGGCTAGTCACGCGGATACAGTCCTCGTCTGCTAGCTGAAAGCGGGCGGGCTCTATCTCTCCCGTGACGGGTAGACCTTCCTCGGGGATGTCGTTGTAGAAAATCTCCATGCACTGCAAAAGAAGGCAAAGTAGTCGGTTAGGACTAGGCTGAATGCAAGGAGGAGCAGGCGGAGGGTGTGGATTTCTCCTGAAAGAACACTGACGGTCTCAGCGTGAACTAAAGGTAAAGGCGGCAGAAAGCGAGGGCAGTTGTCGAACTGCCCTCGAAGCCGTTTTTATCGGTTGAATAGGCCAGGTGCTCCGCGAAGCGGATTGAAAGATCGCTGGAAACCAGGGCGTGGGCCGCTCTGGAAGCCTGGGCGGCGAGTGCTGCCCGAGCTATCGCTGCTGCGACCACCTACGCTGTTTAGTAGTGCGCTCACGCCTCCGCCGCTAGCGACGTCTTCCATCACCGCTTTCATCGCCTCCATGCTGCCATCAGACATGCCGAGTAGCTTTTGGGCGGCCTCGCCGGCAAAAGCTGTAGGCAGAGAGCCACCTTTTAGGCGGATCTGAGGCTTTTGCAATGGGCCGCGGCCCTCCACTTCGATCATCTCAGAGGCCAGTCCAGTAGCCATACCGAGTGGGCCCTCTAGGCTGGCGCGTGCACTGAATGCCGTGAGCTGGCGAGACAGATCTGCCTGGCCTTTGACGGCGACTTTGGTGCCATCGCTGCGGACCATCAGATCATTCGTCATGAGCACACCTTTCTCGATGAGGTAGGTGCCCTCCACGCCGCTACCGCGATCCGCGGAACCGAAGACGGGGATCGCTGCACCGAGGAGTCGCTGGATCGGGCCGATCACTGGGACTTTGTAGAGCTGGCTATTGCGCAGGGTTACGTTGCCTTTGCCGCTGAGCTGCGATAGCTCTTTGGAGGCGGTGCCATCGAAATCGATATTCAGTAGGCCGCTCAGGTATTTGCTATCCACGTTGGCATATTTGGCGATCGACGGCAAGGGCAGGTTGCTGACATTGACTTTGCCTTTGAATGGGAAAGTCGGGTCGGTGAGTTTCAGCACGCCGCTAGCCTCAGTCGGGCCATCGAGGACTTTGGCGACGAGGTTGGGCACCTGCAGCACGGAGTTGGCCAGCTTGAAGTTACCTCGGATAGAGCTGATCGGCAGCGATTTATCACCAGTCTTGATGAGCATACCGGCATCCTGACGGTAGGTGAAATTAGCCGTGCCTGCTAGGGGCTGCTGGATCGGGAATAGCCCTTTGCTGATGTGGATCTCTGGTCGATCGATGAGTGTCAGAGAGCTGAGCGTCTTTTTCATCTCAGGGTCAAACTCGGTGAGCAGTGAGATGAGATCGATATCTGAGCGGAGGTTTTCCACTGTGAGCAGCTGTCGAGCTAGGTTGTATTGAGCATTACCGCCTAGTGCACCGCTGGTGCCGTATCCGGCTGAGAAACCATTTAGCAAAAGGTTCTGCGAATTGTGGTCGTAGCGGTAGGGCACATTCACCGAGTGGAAGGAGATCCCCTGCATGAGCGTCTCCTGCATGGTGACTGAGCTCCCCGATAAGCGGCCGCTAGCCTGTATCTTTTGGTCTGCTGAGTCGCTCAGGTCGGCATCGAACTGGCTAGTCAGTAGCGGTAGATCGCCAGATGAGGTGATCTTTAGGAATGGAGTGATGTCGCGAAGAAATGCCAGCGAAGGCAGCTCGATAGGCTCGCCGGGATTTTTGGTCTTTGGCTTGGCTGGTGCTTTCTTCGGCTCTTCGACGGCCTCTGGCGTGAGTGGCTCGGATGAGGTGATCGATGGAGCTACCACAGGCTCGATCGGAGTCGGCTCGACCTCTGTGCCAGGAGCCGTCTCACCGATGGTCGGTGCGACAGGTTGCTCAGCAGCGGGCTGAGAGATCATATCTTTCACCGCAGATGGCACCTCGGATGAGATCTGATCGACAGTTTCCTCTACCTTTGCTTTGGCAGCGTCCACTTCGTCTTGGATATCCTGGGCTTTCTCTTCGGCTTTTTGCTTTATCTCCTCGAGTCCGGGGATGACGATGTCTTTGCGCGGGGCAAACATCGGCACAAATGGCTCGTCTGGTGCGCCTGTGTCGGGCTCGTCGCCAGGTAGGATATCTGCCGATTCTTCTAGGATGCGTCCCTCGCTAGGATCGACTTCGCGCACTTTAGGGGCTGCGTCGTTTAGGATGACTTGGGCCTTTTCAGCAGTCTGAACAGAGAGGCTCTGAGCTAACTCGGCTAGAGAGCTAGACGATGGCGAGCTGGATGCCGATGCGGCATCATAGATGCTGGCAGTGGTCTCGCCCTCGGCGGCAGGTGCTGGTAGGACTAGGCCGCCATCGAGTTCGAAGCGCAGTCCTTCCAATTGGCCCTCTAGGTCATTCACGTCGATCTGGTTTTCGCTCATCTCGAGCTCTATCGCGCCTCGTAGAGCCTGAAATTGAGCAACGGTCTCGCCCTGATCGTAGAGCTGGAGCGCTGAGTCTTTAAATGAGACAGTGTTTCGAGCACCGGCGATATCGCGTGTCTTCCACAGGGACATGAAGTCGGTGTTTAGACCGATATTGTCGACTTTGGCGTAGGGGATGACTTTTTCCGAGTTTTCAAACACGGTCAGGTCCTGCAATACGATGCCGCGGACGGGATCGTATTTCCAGCTGTCGTAGTCGATGAACAGTCCTGCCTCCTCTACCTTGGCAGCTATCCTGTTCTCGACGTTTTTGGCGATAGCGCCTCTGGCTAGCCAAGCGATCAGGCAGAATACTAGTAGCAAGATGCCTCCGAAAAAGAATATGGAGGTGAGTATATTCCAGATTTTCACCTTTCGGCTGGCAGCAGCCTGGCGAGATTTGGGCTGGTTGGATGACTTGGCGCGAGCCATGCCGGGTAGGATCCACGGATCCTCAGCACCCTCGCTGACGAAGAATTCATTCTTCACATAGCCCTTTGCCAGAGGGTCTTCTGTGTCAGCTTCGCTGTCATCAGCATCACTGTCATCAGCATCACTGTCATCAGCATCACTGGCGTTGGTTTCGACCTCTGCGCTGTCTTCGGCGGATACTTCTTCGGTCTCAGCAGGATCGGGATCGGCTGTTACTGCTGTTTCGGATGAAATGGCTTCCTCGTCGGGAGAGGTGTCTTCCACTGGGGGCTCCTCTGCGATAGGTGTCTCCTCTACCTCGTCCACCGTTTCTTCCACAGGTGGCTCTGGGGTGAGGAATAGAGCGGGTAGCTCGTCGTCGGCGCTTTCGGCCACATCTTCGATTGGCTCGAGTTCAGCTTCGGCTGGTTCTTCGATCGGCTCTGGCACGACTTCTTCTTCCAGATCCGGCGCATCCAGAAGAGGAGGTAGCTCATCGTCAGCTGCATTGGAGAGCTCTGCATCGCTGATAGGAGCGAGGTCTTCGATTTCTGAGATGGGCTCTGGCTCCAGTAGTGGAGCGATATCCTCGATAGGCTCATCTGCGGGGAGAGCGGGAGGTAGATCGATGGCAGCAGGCTCTTCTGCCAGTGGCAGAGGAGGTGTGTCTTCTGGATCCTCAGGCTCCAAAGGCGCTAGGATTTCGTCGGTCTGCAGAGGCAAGTCCTCGACGACGTCGGCAGCTGGTGTCTCAGTGGGCTCTTCGAAAAGAGCAGCTGAATCGTCATCGCCAGGGATGATAGGCAATGGCGGTGGTAATATGGCTTCCACATCCTCGAGAGGATCGATCGCAGGCTCTTCTGCGACTGGCAGCTCAGCCGGTAGGGGCTCTACGATATCTTTCTCAGGAGCCGGGATTGGCTCTGGGATTAGCTCTTCCTCTAGCTGTTCAGCGACGGGTTCCACGAGCTCTGGCTCTGGCGCTGTCTCCGGTAGTGGCGGCGGGGTCACCGCGGCGGCTGTGGCCGGCACAGGGTCTGGGAGCAATGCGGCAAGATCGATGGGCTCTGGCTCCACAGGTGTGCTTTCAGGTCTCGGGGGGGGCACCGTATCATTGACCTGCTCATCGAGGCTCTGCGACAGAGGGGCGACATCGACTAGCGGCGGTGGGTCGCGGTCTACGGGCGTCGGCGATGCGAGGATAGTATCGTTACTGAGTGTTTCTACACCCTCGAATGACTCAGCTGTAGAGTCGGTAGTCTGCTGAGGCATAAGAGCCTCCATCATACCGGGCTGGTCGACGATCTCCTCGTTATCCTGAGGCGGAGCTAATAGCTCTTGATTGGGCATGACAGTCTGCCCGATCATTTCGCCTAGGCCTGCCTCCATCTCCTCGTCTCCAGGAGGGACATTAGGGTCGTTCCCACTTGCGTTGTCCATGTGTCGTCTGTTAATAAAAAGTGTTTCGGTCGAACCTTAACATCAGATTTTCGCTATGCACAAACCCAACCTAATACCTTCAACTAAAGTGCTCCTAACGACTATAATCGCTGGGATTTTCTGGCAGGCTTTAGGATGGACGCAAGACTCGACCAACTTCCCTACGATTGGAGAAGTGATTCGTTATGACAAAAGTCTTGATAATTTGCTATCCCAAGATGCCCAGATCGAGGTCCTGACCTCTGGTTTTGCGTGGGCAGAGGGGCCTGTCTGGGTGCCGGATGAGAAAAAGCTAGGCGGTGGCTATGTGCTTTTCTCCGACATCCCGAACAACCGAGTCGTTCAATGGGTAGAGGGCGAGGGGGGGAGTACTTGGCTGCAGCCCTCGGGATATACGGGGGCCACGCCTTATGGTGGTGAGCCCGGCTGCAATGGGCTTTTGCTCGATAGTCAGGGGCAGCTGATCTCCTGTGAGCATGGCGATCGTCGGCTATCAGTGATGACTAAAAATGGCGGTAAGCGAACTATCGTCGATAACTATCAGGGTAAAAGACTGAACAGCCCCAATGATGCCTGCTTTGGCCCGGGTGGCGAGACCATCTACTTCACCGATCCTCCTTATGGCCTGCCCAAGCGCTTTGACGATCCCCGTCGTGAGCTGGATTACTGTGGGGTCTACCGCGTCGACAAAGAGGGGGAGGCAGAGCTGCTCACCACTGAGATGACTCGTCCCAATGGCATTGCTTTTTCGCCGGATTACAAAACCCTCTACGTCGCCCAGTCCGATCCCAAGGCTGCGATCTGGAAGTCGTTTCCAGTCAAAGAAGATGGCACCCTAGGCGAGGGCAAAATCTTCCACGATGCCACTCAAGCCTTCAAAGATGGTCTGCCCGGTCTACCTGATGGGCTGAAAGTCGATAAACAAGGCAATATCTGGGCCACAGGGCCTGGTGGAGTCTATGTGTTTTCGCCAGAGGGAAAGGTGCTAGGCCGCATCTCGACCGGTGAGAAGACCGCTAACTGCGGCTGGGGCGGCAAGGATGGCTCGGTGCTCTACATCACGGCCGATATGTATCTATGCCGGATACAGACACTGACTAGCGGAGCAGGATGGGAGGAAAGTAAATAGCCATGTCCGCCAGCCAGATAGCCACACAATTCGAAGCGCCAGGACGTCTGGTGACCCTGCAGCCTCTCGGCGCGGGGAATGTGAATGACACCTACCGAGTCATCCTGCGGACAACCTTTTCGGAGGAGCAGTTTGTGCTGCAAAAGATCAATCGGGCAGTCTTTCCAGACCCGGCTGCGGTCATGGCGAATATGAAGATCGTCACCGATCACGCGCACCGGCGGATCGAGGAAGAGGCTGATACGGCGGATCGGATCTGGCAGCTGCCACGGGTGATCCCTACCAAAGGTGGTGCGGATTATGCGGTGGATGAAGATGGCGAGTACTGGCGAGCGCTGAGTATGATCGCTAGCACCAAGAGCTATGAAAAAGTCGATTCTCCCGAGGTGGCGACTCAGGCTGGGCGCGTGCTAGGGCATTTCCAGCGGATCATCTCGGACTGTCCGGTCGATCAGTTGCAGGATACCCTGCCAGGCTTTCACATCGCGCCAAACTATCTGACCCAATATGACGCCGCTCTCGCGACTGAGGCCGGGCAGCGCAGGCTGGAGGTATCGATGGAGGCGATGCGGCTGGGCCGCTTTGTCGAGACCCGGCGCGACTGGGTGCCGGTGCTCGAGGATGCGCGCGAGAAAGGAGAGCTGACCGCTCGACCGATCCATGGTGACCCCAAGATCACCAACATCATGATCGACCAATACACGGGCAAGGGCACTTGTATCATCGATCTGGATACCGTGAAGCCAGGCCTCGTACACTATGACTTTGGCGATGCGGTGCGCAGTAGCTGCAATCCGGCTGGTGAAGAAACCTCTGATCTCAGTGAGGTATTCTTCGATACGGATCTTTTCGAGGCTCTGGTAAAAGGCTACATGCGCGAGGCAGGAGAATTCCTCACAGACGCCGATCGCCACTACTTGTTCGATTCGATGCGCCTGATCAGTTTCGAGCTGGGGTTGCGCTTTTTCACCGATTACCTAGCGGGTGATGTGTACTTCAAAACTCACTATGAGGGCCAAAATCTCAATCGCGCCCGAGTACAACTAGCCTTGTGCGAGAGTATCGAGGCTCGCGAGCCGCAGATCCGCCGGGTGTTGGATGCGTTGGCCTGATCTACTACTTAGTCATGGCACTGCTATCAGTATCTGGCATCGGCAAGACTTTCCCTGGGGTGCGAGCTCTACATCGGGTTGATTTTTCTATCGAGCCCGGGGAGGTGGTCGCGCTGCTGGGGGAGAATGGAGCGGGCAAAAGCACGCTCATGAAGATCCTAGCTGGCGTGCAGCCGCCTAGCGAAGGCACGATCGAATGGCAAGGGCAGGCGGTGCAGATCCGTGGGGTGGAGGATGCGCTGCAGCTAGGTATTGCCCTGATCCATCAGGAGCTGAATCTGGCCACCAATCTCAGTGCCGGGGCTAATCTTTTCCTCGGGCGGGAGCCGAAAAAACTGGGGCTGATCGATGAGGCTGCGATCGAGCAGGAGGCGAAAAAATACCTCGAAATGGTGGGACTGGATATCGATCCGCGCACCGAGGTCGGCAGTCTGACTATAGGCAAGCAACAGCTCGTCGAGATCGCCAAAGCCCTGTCTATCGATGCCAAGGTGCTGATCATGGATGAGCCGACCTCTAGTCTCTCACAGCGTGAGACGGAGTGTTTATTCGAGGTAGTCGACGATCTGAAGGCCCGAGGTGTGAGCGTGATCTACATCTCCCACCGTCTGAGCGAGGTGGTGCGGCTATGCGATCGTGTGGTGGTACTGCGCGATGGGGAGAATGCTGGTGAACTCGAGAAGGCCAACATCACCCACGATAAAATGGTGCCTCTCATGGTCGGTCGTGAGCTATCGCAGTACTACGATCACTCTCCCAATGATGCCGGTGACCTCCGCCTGGAGGTGCGTGATGTGGTGTCGTCTCGATTTCCCGAGGAAAAGGTATCCTTTCAGCTGCGTGCAGGGGAGATCGTAGGCATGGCTGGACTGGTAGGCGCAGGGCGTACTGAGCTACTGGAGACCTTGTTTGGTATATCGCCAGCGCTGAGTGGAGAGATCCGAGTAGACGGGCAGGTCTGCCAGATACAGTGTGCACGCGATGCCATCTCTGCAGGGCTGGCTTTGGTCCCTGAGGATCGAAAGGCACAGGGATTGGTGCTGGAGATGGCGGTGGATGAAAATCTCGCTCTGGCGACTCTGGATCGCGATCAGCGCAGTGGTTTTCGCTCTCCGCAAAAAGAAGACGCAGTGGCTAGCACCATGATCGAGCGGATGCGCATCAAGACCCCATCCAAGCAACAGGTGGTGCGCTATCTCTCAGGAGGGAATCAGCAGAAAGTGGTACTGGGTAAGTGGATGGCGCTGGATCCACCGATCCTCCTCCTAGACGAGCCGACTCGAGGGGTAGATATCGGCGCTAAGCAGGAGATCTATGCCCTCATGGAGGAGCTATCTGAACGCGGCATAGCGATCCTATTTGTCTCCAGCGAGATGGATGAAATCATCGGTATGAGCGACCGGACTCTGGTCATGCACGAGGGACGTATCACAGGCGAGTTGCAGCGCTCTGAACTGAGCGAAGAGGCGATCATGGAGTTGGCGACGGGAGGTGCTTTGGTGGGAAATCTGTAAATTACTCACTTAGATAGATGCCGATTTCAGCTATAAATGTATCTTCGAAGGCATTTGCCATTTCCTTAGGGTAGCTTAGATAAACAGGACTTTGCTATGCACCATCCACAACAAGACCGCTTCCAACACACGAAAATCGTCGCCACTCTAGGTCCTGCTACCGATAGCCCGGAGAACATCAAGGCCATGATCAACGCCGGAGTCGACATCGTGCGCATCAATATGGCGCACGCGACTCCTGAGTGGGTCGCCGAGCGCATGGAGCGTATCCGCACCGCCTCTGCCGAGGTCGATCGCCATGTGTCGGTGATGATGGATGTGAAAGGGCCTGAGATCCGCACGGGCAAAGTGGATGAGGATATCGAGCTGGTGCCCGGGGCGAGTTTTGCGTTTTTTACCGACCCAGAGACAAAGCCGAGTGCTGAGGGTGTCGCTGTGAATTACCCGTGTCTACCGGAGGACGTCGAAATCGGCAAGGAGATCCTCGTCGATAGCGGTCTGATACGCCTGAAGGTCACTGATATCGCACCGGATAAGGTCACCTGCGAGGTGGTTATCGGTGGCGAGCTGGGTTCGCGTCGCCACATCAATCTACCCGGTGTGCTGGTGAAGCTGCCTGCTTTGACAGAGAAGGATAAGAAAGATCTCGCTGCCGGAGCCGAATGCGGCATCGACTTTGTCGCACTATCTTTCGTCCGCCAGGGCGCAGATATCGCGGATCTGCGAGTGTATCTCGACTCGATCGGCTCTCGTGCCAAGATTATTGCTAAAATCGAGGATCAGGCTGGTGTCAGAAATATCAACGATATCGTGAGGGCGACTGATGGTGTCATGGTCGCTCGTGGTGATCTGGGTATCGAGATCCCATACGCGGAGTTGCCGATCGTGCAGCGAGAGATCGTCGACCGCTGTCGTGTCGAGGGCAAGCCAGTGATCATCGCGACCCACTTACTCGAGAGCATGATCGAGTCGCCTATCCCGACTCGGGCAGAGATCTCTGATGTATCGAATGCGATCCGCGAGCAGGCCGATGCCATCATGCTTTCTGGCGAGACGACCACTGGCAAATACCCACTGGAGTCGATCGAGGTGATGAATAATATCATCAATACCATCGAGCCGACAGTGCCGACCAAGATCAATAAAGACATCGTGCTCGACACACCGAAGTCCAAGATGCTCCGCTCGGCTACCTATCTGGCGCAGGAGTTGGGCGAGGAGTCGGGTATCCTAGTTTTTACCAAGTCTGGGTTCCTCGGGTATGTGTTGGCGGCACTACGGGCACGAGGTGTACGTATCTTTGCCTTCACAGATGATGAGGTGCTATTCCGCCAGCTCACTTTTCCATGGGGAGTGGAGCCATTTCTCATGCCATTTCATGAGGAAGCGCCAGAAAAAACCATTCAGGATGCCATGGCCGTGCTACGGGATAAAAATTGGGTGAAGGAAGGTTCGACTCTAGTTGTGATCACCAATGTGCTGACTAGGTACAATGAAATAATCGACTCTCTACAGGTTCGCACCATCGAGGCCGAGCGTGTGGTGTTGGATAGTTACTAGGTCTTATGCTTCCCGGTCAGCCAGCCACTGGCGGAAGTCGAAGCTATCGCTCCCCCCGCGCTCGTCGTTCGGATCGGCTACCACGAGATCCCAGCGATCGTTGCAGCCACGGCAGCGATAGGCGACGATATCACCGACCTGCCAGCCCTCCTCGGGAGAGTAGCTCAGGCGATGGGCATTTTGGCCGCAGTCCACGCAGGTGATGATTTCTGGCACTTCGATCATGATCGTTCGTTCGGCACAAGGTATCACGAGTTGCTGCTTAGTCGCTGCAATCGTTCACGAATCTCTTCGGGGCTGACGCCGCTCTCTCGCAGCGAGGCGAGAGTTTCACTTTCATCTCGTTTAGCCAGACGCTGACCAGACTCGTCTTTCACCAGCTGATGGTGGGTGTAGCTCGGCGCTGGGAGTTCGAGCAGGGCCTGTAGTAGAGCGTGGATATGGGTCGACTCGTAGAGATCTAGCCCGCGCACGATATGGGTCACACCTTGTAGCGCATCGTCTGCTACCACAGCTATATGGTAGCTGGTATGGATATCTTTTCTCACCAGCACCACATCTCCCAGAGCTGCCCAGTCGTCTTGGCTGGGTATGATCTGGGAGTCATTATCATGATCTCGCCAGCTCGGAGGCTCGGCAAGACTGCCCAGAGCTTTCTGCAAATCTAGGCGTAGAGCATGGCTCTTACCTGCTTCGAGTTTTTCGCCTCGCTCCGCAGCGGTCAGGCCTCGGCAGGTTCCGGGGTAGATCGGTCCTTCGCTGCCATGAGGAGCTGCGCCAGCTCTGGCGATCTCGGCTTGGATTTCCTTCCGGGTACAAAAGCAGGGGTACAGCACTCCCATCTCCGTGAGCCGATCGGCGATAGCTCGGTAGTCGTCCAGATGCTCGCTCTGGCGTCGAGTCGGCTCCTGCCACTCCAGGCCCAGCCAGGCGAGATCTTCCTTCAGCAGATCCTCATACTCCCGTTTGCACCGGTTGTGATCGATATCCTCGATCCGTAGGATAAACTCGCCACCCACCGACTGCGCAAAGTCCCAAGCCTGCATTGCGGAATAGGCATGCCCTAGGTGCAGGCGTCCTGAGGGGCTGGGGGCAAAGCGGGTGATGATGGGATGGGACATAGGTTTTATGTGGCGCCATGAAGCGTAACGGTATTTAAAATGATCTTTTCAGTTGTTTTTGTAGAGGGCTTTATGTAGTTCATCGTAGGATTTAGAATCAAAGTTCACAGTATTAGTTTCTGGATCGAATTCTATATTTGGGGTTTCCCATAATTCTGCCAGAAATGTGAAGTATTTAATGAGACCAATGTCAATGGGGGAGTCAGGCGATTCCAGCATATCGTAGAACATCACGGGTGGTTCGGCAGACAAATCGAGAAACATGCCATCGCCAGCATGGTCGTGAAATAATAGCATCGAATTCTGCCTTCGCTTTGAAAGAAAACTAAGGGGAGCGGTAGATTCCTGTTGAAGCCTTAGTAACGAAAATTCCATACCAGCATAGAATTCGTAAAAACCTATTTGAGTGCCCGAGGGTACTTTGGATCGCGCATGCCATTTGAATAGTTCCTCTAAGCAATCGATTTGAGCGCCTCCGAGAGCTTTCCTTAATTGTTGAATCTCAGAGTCGGTGGCAGGTTCAGATAGCGTTGCATGGACTTCTGGCACTTTTTGTTGAATAGCTAAGTCGAGTCGTTTTAGCAGGCTTCTTAATGCCTGTTTTTCTGTTTCGGACATTAGCCGGTCTTCAAACTTTATTGCTTTCCGATTTGCTAGATTCTCCATCGAATTTTCTTCTGATCCGAATGGTTGAGAGGGGAATTCAAAAAACTGTCGGCCTGCAATCAAGATCGCGATTATGATTGCGATAGATATCACGGTTTTGGGCTTAACGGCTTCTGTTCTTGGGTGCTGTGGGCTCGGAGGCTGCATTTTTAGCTGAACAAGAGTGGGTGATGGCATGCCTGCCTTCAAGCTTAAGCAGGTCGAAAATATGCAGGGGCTTAAATCTTTGAGAAATCCGTCCCCTTGTCACGCCTCGTAAGCCTCTTGAAAATTGATCACGTCACGACTTTCGTACCTCATCATGACCTACTCTCGTCTGTTCTCTCTTTTGCTGTCTCTCGGCTTGGCTGGCACCTCTGTGCTCGGCGATGAATCTCGCTTTCTCGATGGCACGCGGCAGCTGACTTTTCAGGGTAAGCGGGCGGGGGAGGGCTATTTCTCGGCGGATGGGAAGAAGATGATCTTTCAGAGCGAGAGGGAGGCGGACAATCCGTTTTACCAGATCTACCTGATGGACCTAGAGACGGGCGATATCGAGAAAGTGTCGCCCGGCCATGGTAAGACCACTTGCGCCTGGATCCACCCCGATGGCGACCGGGTGATGTATGCCTCGACTCAGGACGATCCCGAGGCCAAGGAGAAGCAGCAGGCCGAGATCGACTTTCGCGAGTCGGGCCAGACGCGGCGCTACTCGTGGGACTACGATGCGGAGTTTGAGCTGTATGAATACAACCTCAAGACCCAGGAATACACCCGCCTGACTGATACCGAGGGCTACGATGCCGAGGGGGCCTACTCGCCCGATGGCGAGCACATCGTCTTTGCCTCGAATCGGCAGGCCTACGATGGCTCGATGAGCGCGGATGATCAAAAGGCCTTTAAGCTCGACAAGAAATTTCCCATGGAGATCTACATCTCCAAAGCAGACGGCACAGAGGTGCGCCGGATGACCGATGTCGATGGCTACGATGGTGGGCCCTTTTTTTCTGCCGATGGCAAAAAAATCTGCTGGCGTCGATTCGACCGCAAGGGGATGACCGCCGAGATCCACACCATGAATGTCGACGGCACCGACGAGCGACAGCTGACCTCGATCGGGGCGATGTCATGGGCGCCCTTTTTTCACCCCAGCGGCGAGTACCTGATCTTCACCACCAATAAGCATGGCTTCGCCAACTTCGAGCTGTACTTGGTCCGCGCCGATGGCCAGGGCGAGCCGGTGCGGGTGACCCACACCGATGGCTTCGATGGGCTGCCAGTTTTCTCGCCAGATGGCAAGCAGCTCTCCTGGACCAGCAAGCGCGGCGGCAAGGATAGCCAGATCTTTCTGTCGAAGTGGGACCACGCGGCTGCGATGACGGCTCTAGGGCTGAAAATCGAGGCGAAGATAAAGCAGAACCCAGTCGTGCCTGCCTCGCCATTGCCCGAGACCTCTGCCGAAGTCTCGGCAGCGGATATAAAAAAACACGTCGAGTATCTCGCCTCTCCTGAGCTGGGCGGACGTCTCACTGGCACTCCGGGCGAGCGGCTAGCCACCCAGTATGCGGCTGATTTTTTCCAAAGCTTGGGCCTGAAGCCCGCGGGCGACGACGGCACTTACTTTCAGAATTTCGAGTTCACCGCTGGGGTCGCCGTGGGCGAGGACAATGCGCTGTCGCTGAAGATCGGCGACCAGACCCAGCAGCCCGAGCTGGACAAAGACTGGCGGCCAATCTCGTTCTCCAAGACAGGCGAATTTGCCGAGGCACCGATCGCCTTTGCCGGCTACGGCATCGAGCTGCCCAAGGATGAATACAGCTCCTACTTCCATCTCGATGTGAAGGGCAAATGGGTGATGGTGCTACGCTACTACCCCGAGGATGCTCCCGAGGAGCTACGCCAAAAGCTGCGCCGCTTTTCCGGCAAGCGCAATAAGGCCAACATCGCTCGCCGCAAGTTCGCTGCCGGCATCATCTACGTGACTGGGCCGAATACCGAGGTGAATGACGAATTGGTGCCGATGGAGTTCGACGCCTCGCTGGCCAATAGCGGCATACCTGCCATCACCATCTCCACCGATCTGGCCACTCAGCTGCTCGCCTCTGCGGGCCAGGACCTGGCTGCGATCCAGAAGAAGCTCGATACTGGTGAGATGGTGCAGGGCACCCATCTGCCCGATGCTACGGTGCAGGGCGAGCTGGATGTCGATCAGGAAAAGCAGACAGGGCGCAATGTCATCGCCATACTAGATGCCGAGCAAGAGGGTTATCACCCAAATCCTGCGGTGATGATCGGTGCCCACATCGATCACCTAGGTCGACGGGCTGGCCGTGGCTCGCTAGCTGCCAAAGGCGAACTAGACCAGATCCACTACGGTGCCGACGACAATGCCAGCGGCACGGCCGGTATCTTCGAGATCGCCGAGTACTTGGCCGACCAGCGGCGCCAGGGCAGACTGCCGCTGACTCGCGATGTGGTATTTGGCTGCTGGTCGGGCGAGGAGATCGGTCTACTCGGCTCTGGTCACTTCATCCGCAAGACGGCTAAGGACAATCTGGGCGATGCCAATGCACCGCTCAATCTACTGATCTCCTCCTACCTGAATATGGACATGATCGGTCGTATGGAAGGCTCAGTGGTCCTACAGGGCGCAGGCTCCTCCGACTACTGGCGCGGTGCCATCGAGCAGCGCAATGCGCCCATCGGCCTATCCATCAATGTGCAGAATGATGTCTACCTACCCACCGATGCGATCAATTTCTACATGCGCAATGTGCCGATCCTCAATGCCTTCACCGGTAGCCATAGCGACTACCACACCCCGCGCGATACCCCGGACAAGGTCAACTACGAGGGCGCGCAGGATATCTCCAAGCTATTCGCCCTGATTGCGCGCGGTCTATCGATCAGCAATAACGCGCCCGCCTTTAAGAAAGTCGACCCTCCGAAAAATCGCGGTGCCCGCGGCATGCGCGCCTATCTGGGCACGATACCCGACTACAGTCAGACCGATGTGGAAGGCGTGAAGATCAGCGGGGTGGCTGAGAAAGGCCCGGCTGATAAAGCGGGCTTGAAGGGTGGCGACGTTATTATCGGGCTGGGCGGCAAAGAAATTCTCAATATCTATGACTACACCGATGCAATTGCGGATGTGAAGATCGGTAAGGAGACTGACATCACTGTGCTGCGGGGTGAGGAGAAAGTGGAGCTGAAAATCACTCCTGCTTCTAGGGATTAGTGGCTGCTTTAGCGAATTAAGGGTTCAGTGCTTGAATAATATCTAGTACTGGTAAATACAGCGCTAGAATCATGACGGCGATGCACACAACAGTAGCTACAATGATGGACCAAATTGGAATAAAGTGAGAGAGTCTTTTGCCTAACTTGGGTAATGCTATGTAGTCGATTACTGCGATCAGAAACAACATTGGAAAAATAGCCCACCACCAATGACGGAACCAGCGCGATAGCTCGATCACTTTCATGGTTATTAGAGGGAGCTGTACTCCATCGAGCATATCCGAAAAGATGCTTTCGAATCTTGGAACGATGCTGAAAAGATTGAATGAATGCACAATGGTAGCTATTAGGAGCACCAACCAAAAGGTCCCATACCTCTTTTGCATAGGTTGGGATAAACTCTCGGCTCCATGCGAAGCTAGAATCAATCTAGCGATGGGTATTTCATTGTGAGAAATGACGAACTCTTCACCTTTTTTGATTTTGGCGAGACAGTTTTGGAGATCAGTTTCGGCTTCGGTGGTGGAAATTATCTTCATCGATTTATTATGGGGCGTCCGACTTCATGTTAGGAGCTATTTCATGTTTTTCTAGCCGGGAGCGCCGACGTCTCCGTCGGCTTTCCCTTCCCTAAGCAAGCGAGCCGACGAGGACGTCGGCGGTCCGCGCGCCTAGGGGCGTGTGACACTTTGTGAGCTGAAAGTCCTCACCATGTATGACACTGGCTGCATGTAAAACCGAAGGTTACTGTGTCGCCGTGAGGCGGGGTGGGGGGGCGCCTGAGGGAATAACCAATCTGTAAGATGATGAGCTTGATTCGGTTATATAACTTGGCGAGCCTACGGACTACTGGCGAAGCCTCTCAAATGGTCCTCTCTCTGGAGTCGAGCTGCTGGCAGCAGTTGTGCACTCTCGGGGGGGAAAGACGGGTCGGGACCTGCCTCTGCGCGATACAGTGGAGCATTGAGCAGGGAGTTATGTGATGGTTGGAGGCTGAATGGTTCGAAGAGTGACACGAATAACCTGGGGAGATCTCGGTGGTGGATTAAACAGCTAACTGATATGAGGCCAAGAGCAGGCACTCAGCGCTCCACTCTGAGAAGTCGGAGCCCTCATACGAGTGATGACCCAGAGCTAGCAAAGCTCTGGCGAGCAAAGGGGGATGGATAGGTAATTACCTGTATATCATACGAGATAGATCGGATATTCTTGAATACTGAGACGGAAAACGAGCATCAGTGTCAAGACATGGCTATCCCTGCTTGTGAAGCGCAGCGGCTTCGTTTTACCTCGACTGGTGTATGGACTGGCATCTCTACCTCTACCGGGATCACACACTCTAGATCACCTCGAATACGCGCTTGTCACTGCAGACCCACTGGCGGCCGTCGCCCTCACTCTTGTGAGCCACGCCGCCTGCCCAGGGTGAGAAGGCGGGCAGGATCCAGCGGCGGTTTTCCTGAACGAGGGTAGGTAGCTTTTTTGAGAGACCTGCGCCATCGCCGAGGCGATAGGCGGGGTGGATATGGCCGATGACTTCGATTTGGTTTTCGGTTAGCGATGTGGCCAAGGGCTTGTGGCCGTGGTGAAAGACGAATCTACCGAGGGTGTAGGAGGAGTACCACTCTCGCTCGCGCAGGATGGGGCCTTTATCGTGATTGCCCCGGATGAGCACGAGCTGGTCGACCTGTTTGGTTAGTTGTGCTAGCCACTCGGCGGCATCGCTATCGCCACTGATCCGGCTGTCTACCACATCGCCATTCATCAGTAGGTACTCGGGCTGGTAGTCCTGTAGTAGACTGTCGAGCCGTGTCTCGATTTCTTGTTTTCCCCACATGGGCCACAGGCCGCCCTGGGCTCGACGCGAAGTCTCGTAGCCGTAGTGTAGATCGCTCACGGCTAGCCATTTGCCGACTTCGTCGTAGATGGCTAGGCGGCTATCCAGCCTGATGCGTTCGTTGCTCGTTTCGGAGACGATTTCAGCAGTCGCCGCAGATGGGGCAGCGGTGGTTGATTTTTCGGCGGTCTCGGCCATGCTTCGCGGAGATTTTTTATCACAAAATACCAACTACCTGAGCCATGCCAGAAGAATCCAATACCACCAGCGAAGAAACCGGCGACCTTTTGAGTTTCCGCAGGGAGAAACTAGACCGCCTGCGTGAGCTAGGCGTGGATCCTTTTGGCGGAAAATTCGACACTACGGACAGCCCCGCCGAACTGCGCGCAAACTTCGAAGAAGAAAAGACAGTCCGCCTAGCAGGCCGGATCACGCGGATCAATAGCATGGGTAAGAGCAACTTCTTGGATATCTCGGACATCCACGGCAAGATCCAGCTTTTTATCAATCAGAAGGCCATCGGCGATCAGCAATGGGAGATCTACCAGTGTCTCGACATCGGTGACTGGATCGGTATCGAGGGCGAGACTTTTACCACCAAGGTCGGTGAGCCGAGTGTCAAGGTGCTGCAGCTCACGGTGCTATCGAAGAGCTTGCGCCCGCTGCCGGATAAATTCCACGGCGTGGTCGATCCGCAGATCAAATACCGTCAGCGCTATCTGGATCTGATCGCCAATGAGCGTTCGCGCGAAGTCTTTTTAAAGCGATGCCAGATGATGGCGGCGATCCGAACTTATCTGCAGGAGCGCGGCTTCCTCGAGGTGGAGACACCGATGCTGCAGGATGTCCCAGGTGGAGCGGCTGCCCAGCCATTTCAGACCAGACACAATGCGCTGAGCATGGACATGTACATGCGTATCGCGCCCGAGCTTTACCTGAAGCGTCTGCTCGTGGGTGGTTTTGACAAAGTCTTTGAGCTGAATCGAAACTTCCGCAACGAGGGTATCAGCCGCAAACACAACCCAGAGTTCACCATGCTCGAGGCTTATTGGGCGTACTCAGACTTCGAGCAGATGGCAGATCTGGTCGAGGGCATGGTCTGTCATCTGGCCGAGACCTACTGTGGCGGGCTTGAGATCGATCATTACAATAGCGAGGGCGAAGTGACCAAGACGATCAATCTGAGCCGTCCGTGGCGCAGAGCGAGTTTCCACGATCTGGTCAGTGAGGTGGCTGGAGATGATTGGTTCGACATCACGCCGGAGCAGCGCCGCGAGCGATGCGACGAGCTGGAAGTGCAGATCTCGCCAGATATGGAGGACTACGAGGTCAGCCAGCAGGTGTTTGAGAAGCTGGTCGAGGAGAAGTGCGTCGACCCGATCTTTGTCACTCACGTGCCCAAGGAGCTGGTGCCTCTGGCCAAGCAGAATACCGATGATGACTCGGTGGTCGATGTCTATGAGCTGATCATCAATGGTGCCGAGATCTCACCGGGCTACTCCGAGCTGAACGACCCCGATGTGCAGCGCGCGCGACTGGAGGATCAGGCTGGCGAGGAGACTCAGAAAGTCGACGAAGACTTTTTGCTGGCCCTCGAGTATGGCATGCCTCCTGCGGGTGGTATAGGCATCGGTATCGACCGCTTGATCATGATGCTCACCGGGGCGGAAACCATTCGTGATGTGGTGTTATTCCCTCAACTAAAGCGGGTTGATAGCAAAAATTAGAAAAAAATGAGCCGCTCCAGCCAGCCAACGAAGCGGGTTGGAGCGTCTTAGATGAAAATTACCACATTTCTCCTTGATCACTCTATCATTTTTGCAAAGATAGACACGTTGACGTTCCGTCTGTTTTTGCAGCGGTGCCGAAGACCACTTAACAATAAGATAAAATACCAAGGAGTTAATCTATGAAGATCAAAGCTATCCTAGCTACCCTTATCGGTGCTGTTGCGATCCAAGGCGCAGTAGCAGGAACCCAGTGGGTGCCCGCCGCCCCTGCCAAGTGCCCAGTAGATGATTGCCCAGACATCGGTGGCAATATTTCTGTTGGTTATGAGACTGACTACATCTTCCGTGGTGTTCGTCTTGCTCGCAACTCTGTTTGGGGTGATGTGAACTACACTTTTGAGAATCTTCCTTTCTCACCTACTTTGGGTGTTTGGGCTATCTCTGAGCTCGATGAGGCTGGTGTGTATGGTGATGAGGCAAATTTTTATGCCAACGCTGCTCTTCCTAGTATTCTTGGTTTCGATGCAGTTCTTGGATACACAAATTATCAGTTTTTCCCTGGCGTTACTGCTGCTGCTCCACGCGGTAGCCAGAATCGTGGAACTTCTCATGAGGTTTCTCTCGCACTCAGTCGCGAACTCTTCGCTGGTATTGGGTTAAGCACTCTCCACGCTTATGACTTCGGTCAGATTGAGGGATGGTATCACGAGGCAGCTCTTGGAAAGGCATTCGATCTTTCCGATGCTCTTGCTTTTGACCTCACTGCTGGTGTTGGTTACTCCGATGGCTACAATGCAGGCGGTGCTTCTGGTTGGAATCACTATTTCGTGCAGGCGGCTCTTCCTATCGCGCTCAACTGTCGTTCAGCGATTACTCCTTACATCGGTTACAACGGCACACCTGATGGTTTCGTCCTTGATGGTGTTCCTTCAACACGTATCCCAGGTCGTAACTACCACGACGCACTCCACGGTGGTGTGAGCGTTAGCGTTGACTTCTAAGTCGACTGACTAATACATTTTCGAAGGGGCCGAGTCTGACCGACTCGGCCTTTTTTCGTACGCTTTGAGTTGATTGTCTTATTATCTTTGAATATCGACCGTCTTTAATTGGTAATGGCCACCTGTGCAAAAGTCCTGATCGACGGTGCGTCGAATGATCTCGCTTTCTCCTACCTCATGCCGGAGGGTAATCTCTTTGAGGAGGCGGATAAAACAGAGGTGGCACCAGGATCGCGAGTTTTGGTGCCTCTGCGCGGGCGCGAGGCGCTGGGCACGGTGATGGCGCTGGAGGAAGTGGATCTCGATCAGTTGAGCTACAATCTAAAGCCGATTAGCAAGGTGGTCGGTGATCAGCCGTTTTTGACACCGCCATTGCTGAAGCTGGCAGATTGGATTGCAGGCTATTACATGTCGTCGACTGAGTCGGTGTATCGGACGATGCTGCCTAAGCCAGCTCGGGGTCGGGAAGAGAAGAGCAAAAAGGCAAAGGAGGTGCGGCTGACTCAGGCGGGGAAGCAGACTGATGGTGTGGATAAAATTCCCAAGACTGCCAAGAAACAGGTAGAGGCTTATCTGCACCTGTATGAGCGGGACGATCATGAGATCGGGGTGCTGCTGTCTGAGATGACTGGCTCGGTAGGATTCGGCAGGAGTACGATCTCGGGTCTTGAGGATAAAGGCTTGGTCGAAGTCGTTGATGTGATCGTGGACCGAGATCCGACTGGAGATCAGATTTTTATCGCCTCGCAGCCGTTGAAGCTCAATCCGCAGCAGGAGGTGGTGCTCGATCAGATCAAGGAAGTGTCGGGTCCGGATCTGGAGAAACCACCGAAGCCGATTCTGCTCTACGGGGTGACTGGCTCGGGGAAGACTGAGGTGTATATGCAGGCAATCCAGCATGTCATCGAGATGGGTATGGGGGCGATCGTGCTGGTCCCAGAGATAGCGCTGACACCGCAGACTGCCAATCGCTTCAAGCAGCGCTTCGCAGAGATTCAGAATGAGGTGGCCATCCTCCACTCAAACCTCTCCGAAGGTGAGCGGCATGATGAGTGGAAAAAGGTGCTCGACCGCAAGGCGAGGATCGTGATCGGTGCCAGGAGTGCGATTTTTTCGCCGATCGATAAGCTCGGGTTGATTGTGGTCGATGAGGAGCATGAGAACTCCTACAAGCAGGATATCAATCCTCGCTACCAGGCTAGAGATCTGGCGGTGGTGCGAGGGGTATTAGAGAAGTGCCCTGTCGTGCTAGGTAGTGCGACACCGAGTCTGGAGAGCTGGAAAAATGTCGATATCGGGAAGTACGAGTTGGCCAAGATGGAGCAACGAGTCGATGACCGGGCGCTACCTATCATCCGCATACTCGATATGAAGCTAGAGGCCCGCAAGCAAGGCGGCGGCTTATGCATCCTCTCCAGCAAGCTGCGCGAGGCCATGCAGGTGCGGCTCGACGAAGGCGAGCAGACGATTCTATTCCTTAATCGCCGCGGCTTCTCCCGCTCTATCCTCTGCCCCGAATGCGGCTACGTGGCAGACTGCAAGCACTGCTCGACCACGATGACCTTTCACCAGGCAGATGATAAACTGGTCTGCCATATCTGTGGATTTGCCCAGCTGCCACCACGCAAATGTCCCGAGTGCGGCTCGAAGGCCATCGTCAACTCCGGCTTTGGCACCGAGCGGGTCGAGGAGGAGCTACGCAAGATGTTTCAGGGGGCGCGCATAGCGCGGATCGACACCGATACCATGCGCAAAAAGAATGCCCTGCGCGATACGCTCGATGCATTCAAAGCCAAGAAGATCGACATCATCATCGGCACGCAGATGATCGCAAAAGGTCTCCATTTCCCCAACGTGACGCTAGTGGGCATGCTCAATGCAGACACCGGACTGCATATACCAGACATTAGAGCCGGTGAGCGCACCTTTCAGCTGCTCACTCAGGTGGCAGGCCGCGCCGGAAGAGGCGAGCTAGAGGGCGAGGTGTATGTGCAGACTTATACGCCGCATCACCCGGCGATTCAGTTTGGTCGTCATCACGATTTCATCGGTTTCGCCGAGCAGGAGATGGAGATGCGCAAGATGTTTGGGCATCCTCCGTATGTGCACTTGATGGTAGTGACTGCGAGATCGAAGAACCAGGAGCTGGCCGAGTTTTCGCTGAAGAATCTGCATCATAAGCTAAAAGAAAACCTACCTGAGGAGATCAGCCTGACCGAGCCGCTACCCTCGCCGCTAGTGAAGTCTCACGATCAGTGGAGGTTTCAGGTGGTGATGAAGGCCGTGAAGTCTAAAGCTATAGGTCGACATGTCCGCTCCGTCATGAAGACCATGACCTTCCCCGAAGAAGTCATCGTGACTTTTGATATGGATTGTTATTCGATGAGTTGATTGGCCGGAGTTAGCAAGTTTGTCTTGTGGATCAAAGGTGCCTGATGTTCGAGGTGTGGTGTTGCAGCAAGTGAAGTGGCAGCGAACGTCAGTGAGTGGAGTTTCGTTGTGATGAGCCGTAGCTAATGGCGTTGGCGGGATGCTCTGTGGGCCACTCGTTGACACTCGTCGCCACGTTTTGCCAGGCTTTAGGAGGTGGTGAAGGGTATGTGGCAGTGAACGTCAATGAGTGGAGTTTCGTCGTGATGAGCCGTAGGTAATGGCATGGCAGGATGCTCTGTGGGCCACTCGTTGACACTCGCCGCCACGTTTTGCCTGGCTTTAGTAGGTGGTGAAAGGTATGTGGCAGCGAACGTCAGAGAGTGGAGTTTCGTCGTGATGAGCCGTAGCTAATGGCATTGGCGGGGTGCTCTGT
>JAHDID010000035.1 GCA_020630975.1 Verrucomicrobiota bacterium | reverse complement strand
AATCAAAACCAACCGTTTCACACTGCCAATATGAAGTTTTCCAACCATCCAGCAAGACAACTTACCCACTAGACACAAGCTCATTGTGGCTTTTTAATGATCCCCAAGCGTCTGATCCCACGACAGATCGCTGTGTTCGATCCATTTTTCACCAAAACCAACAACCAACCCAACGATACTTATGCCAACTGGAATGATGACTGGAGGAGGCGGGAGCATGATTTTTTATTACATCATCACCGGCGTCGCTATGCTGCTGTCCAAGCTCGCCGGATCGATGCTGCAGAACCGATTCCGCAAATACTCAGCTAGCCCGATCAATCTCAGCGGTGCCGAGGTCGCTCAAAAGATGCTCGACGATGCAGGGATATCCGATGTCGAGATCATCTCAGTCGGCGGTCAGCTCACCGACCACTACAATCCGCTGAAAAAGACCGTCAACCTCTCCGAGGTCGTCTGCCACCAGCGCAACGTAGCCGCAGCAGCCGTAGCCGCTCACGAGGTCGGCCACGCCATCCAGCATGCCAAAGCCTACGGCGCTCTGAAGATGCGCTCAGCTCTAGTGCCGCTGGTCAATCTGTCGTCAAAGTTCATGCCTTGGGTGCTCATGGCAGGTCTCGCCATGGCCACGCAGGGTAGCCCGCTGATCCTACTCGTCGGTGTCATCATGTTCGCCACCACCACGCTCTTCTCTGTGATCACCCTACCAGTGGAGTTCGACGCCAGTAAGCGCGCACTAGTCTGGCTCGAGGGCGCTGGCATCACCCAAGGCGAGCAGCACGATCAGGCCAAAGATGCGCTTAAATGGGCTGCCATGACCTATGTGGTCGCCGCTATTGCATCCATCGGCCAGCTACTGTATTATGTAATGAGGCTCCTCGCAGCACGTCGATAGTAGCTGTGAGCCCTGCCTCATCCGCCAACCATGCGCCAAAGCCCAGTCAGATCATTCATAGCCCTGCTAGCAGCAATCCTGCTGCTGGGTCAAAATGTGCTGCTGGGCTACTGCCTGTGCGATGGCTCACTATTCATCGGAGAGTGTGGCAGCTGCACCACTCTCGCAGATGATCACTGCTGTGGAGGGGACGACCTCCCCTGCGACAGCGACTTCGTCAGCCTAGAGCTAGACGACTTTTCCACCACTCGGGCTACAGAGGCACCGCCAGCCACTACCGAGGCAGCTCTACCTGAGCCCCATCTACCACTGGTGCACACGGTCGAGCAAGATCGCTCACTCGCACCGAGCTCACTTCACGATCCACCACCATCGGTCGATCGGTTGGTGCTATTCAGCATCTACCTCATCTGATTTCACGAGGAAAATCCCCATAGGTCATATAGGCCCTATACGACCTATCGCATTGCCCCAGGACTTCCCTGGCTAGCTCCTACTTTTCCTCAAAATGAAATCAAATGACCGATATCGATCAAAAACTATCCACTCTAGCGAAAGCTAGAACCACTACTTTCGATGCCGCACCTAGCAGGCAGCGCTCGCTACCCACTTGGCTGCTGCCATTTGCCTTGGTGGTTGGCTTTCTAGCCGTGCTGGCACTGCTGTTTGGCCAGCGCCTGCTGCCTGCTCAGCCAGTACGAGTGCTCCCCGTCATCACCCTGCGTAGCGATACCGATGCGGTACCCATGCCCCCCCCCTCCACAGACCCTCAGTCCCAGCAGACAGCCAATGGAGCTATGCTCTTTCAGGCATCTGGCTGGATCGAGCCAGACCCTTTCGTGATAGACGTCCCAGCGCTAGTCGGAGGTATCGTCGACGAGGTGTTTGTGCTAGAGGGTGAATTGGTCGAAAAAGATCAACTACTAGCCAAGCTGATCAACGACGAGGCACTGCTCGACCTACAAGGTGCCCAGGCAAAAGTCGTCCGCCTAAAAGCCGAGATCGCCGCTGCGCAATCCAGAGTGCCAGTCGTCCAGTCGCGTCGCAATGGCTCGAGTAGCGAGGTGACAGCCGAGCAGGCGAAACTAGCCGAACTACAGGATCGCCTACAGCGCCTAGAGTCACTTCCCTCTGGTAGCATCCCTACCGTCGAGCTGGCAGCTACCCGTCTACAAGTCACCCAGCAACAGGCTCGTATCGACCAATCGTCCAGCGATCTACCTGGCATCGACTCCGAGATCGATCAGGTGAAAAAGGAAATCCTCGCCAAAGAAGCCGCTCTGCGCGAGGCACAGGTCACCGTCGATCGTGCTCAGCTGGCTCTCGATCGCCATACGATCAGATCACCTATCGCCGGTCGCGTGCTACACCTCCATGCAGGTCCGGGCAAAAAACGCATGGTCCACATGGATCACCCCAAGTCAGCCGTCATCGTCGAGCTCTATGATCCCGAGCAACTGCAGGCGCGCATCGATGTGCCTCTCGCCGAGGCCGCAGGGCTCTCGGTAGGCCAGAGCGTGGAGATGGTCTGCGATCTCCTCCCCCACCTCGATCTCAAAGGCACTGTGACCCGCATCAGTGGCGAGGCCGATCTGCAGAGAAACACGCTACAAGTCAAAGTCGCCATCGAAAAGCCCGACTCTCGCCTGCGCCCAGAGATGCTGGTGCGAGGTAAGTTTTTCGCCCCAGCCAAGATACCGGCCCCGACGGCTGACGACTCCACTGCACCTCCGTCCAGCATTGCCACAGGCCGCCTCTCTACCTACGTGCCTAGCGAGGCGATATTCGCCACCGATCAAATCTGGGTCGTCTCCAGCCAGTCCACTGCCGAGCGCCGCACACTCTCTCTAGCCACCGATATCCGCGATGGCTACCAGCTAGCGATCGATGGCGTGCTATCGGGCGAGCAAGTCATCTTATCACCCCACACCGATCTCAAACCCGGCACCCGTGTCAAAATCGTCGATGAAAAGCCATGAGTGATTCTGCCTATATCCACATCCAAAGCCTGACCAAGTCCTACCACAAGGGTAAGACCCTGATCACCCCGCTGCAGGACTTATCGCTCGACGTACCATCCGGCGAGTTCCTAGCGCTCATGGGGCCATCTGGCTCTGGCAAGACTACCCTGCTCAATCTGATCGCCGGTATCGATAGCCCCACTTCAGGACTACTACAGGTACAGGGACGGGACCTCGGTGGACTCAGCCGAGCTAAGCTCACTCGCTGGCGCTCCGATCATGTCGGCTACATCTTTCAGCTCTACCACCTGATCCCCATCCTCACCGCCTACGAGAATGTCGAGCTGCCCCTACTCCTGCAGAAACTATCCAAACGCGAACGCCGCCAGCGGATACTAGCCGCCCTCGACCTAGTCGGCCTAGCTGATCGCGCCACCCACCGCCCCACCGAGCTATCCGGTGGCCAGGAGCAGCGCGTAGCCATAGCCAGAGCCATCGTCCACGATCCTGGGCTACTGGTAGCCGACGAGCCAACTGGCGACCTCGACCGCGAGTCGGCGGATTCCATCCTCGGATTGCTCGATTCACTGGCCAATGACCACGGCAAAACCATCGTCATGGTCACCCACGATCCGAAGGCAGCCTCGGCAGCGCATCGGACTTTGCATCTGGAGAAAGGCCAGTTGATATCGGGATCATGAGCCAATTCATCGCCCTATCGCTGAAAAGCCTATCCCGCAACAAACTGCGCACACTCCTGACTCTACTAGGAGTCGCAGCAGGTATGTTTCTCTACGCGGCGGTGGAGACCATGCAGCACTCACTAGCAGTCGCGACACAGGCCACGGCCGACGATACCACGCTAGTCGTCTACCGAGAAAATCGCTACTGCCCCTCCACCTCGCGACTACCCGAGCACTACCACTCCACCATCGCCTCTATACCCGGTGTGCGCGAAGTCATCCCCATCCAGATCACGGTGAACAATTGCGGGGCATCGCTAGATGTCATCACCTTTCGCGGGGTGCCGCCGGAGGACCTGCGCGACTACAACCCCGACATCCGCATCGTCGAGGGTAGTTGGGATGCCTTTTCGCAGCGCACCGATGCGGCCATGGTCGGCAAACATTTTGCCCGGCGCCGCGGACTGACGGCTGGCGATAAATTCGAAGCCGTGGGAGTGAATGTAAACGTGGCCGCCATCATCGAGAGCGACTCGGCTCAGGATAACAATGTCGCCTACGTCCACCTGCCCTTCCTTCAGCAGGCATCGCGAGTCGGCTTGGGAGTGGTCACCCAATTCAATGTGAAAGTCGACTCCGCCGATCAGCTGGAGTCCGTAGCCGCTCAGATCGACCTGACCTTTAGCTCCGATCAGCAGCCTACCGACACCCGACCGGAGAAAGCCTTCTTCGCCGAGACGGCCAAGCAGATGATCGAGCTGATCGCCTTCACCCGCTGGCTAGGAATCGGCGCAGTCACCGCCGTGCTCGGCCTAGTCGCCAATGCCCTACTCCTGATCGTGCGGAGCCGAGTCAAAGAAACCGCCATCCTACAGACCATCGGTTTTTCCAGGCTACAGATCAGCTGGCTAGTCGTGATCGAGGGCCTATTACTCGGCCTACTCGGTGGCCTCCTCGGCATCGCCAGCGCCTTCGCCTTTTTCCATTTCCGCTCATTCACCCTAGGCAACGAAGGCCTCACCCTAGCACTAGCGCCATCTGTAGAGGTGCTCCTACGAGCGATCGGCATCGCCCTAGCCCTAGGCATGCTAGCCTCCCTCTACCCCGCCTGGAAAGCCACCTCCAAACCACTGATCCAGACACTAAATGCCTAACTAACAAATGATCGGTCAGATCCGACCGATCCGACTAATCGGACCGATCACAAAGAACAAAGAACAAAGAACAAACATGCTACCTTTTACCTACGCCGTCAGAAACCTCTTCCGCGACCCGGGGCGCTTGCTCCAGACCGTGGGCGGATCGGCTTTGGTGGTGTTTCTGCTGATGGCCGCGACCGCTCTCAACCAAGGGATGTCCGGCGTGCTGTCGGCCTCTGGCTCTGCGCAGAATGTCATCCTGATGGGTAAAGGCTCCGAGGAATCAATCGAGAGATCCGAGGTGCACCTAGAGGCCGAAGCCATCGCCGCCACGGCTATCCGAGGCCTGCACCAGACACTCGGCCAGACTGCAGTATCGGGCGAGATCGTCTATCAGGCGCCACTACAGATACCGGGTAAAGATAAAGCCCAGGGACTGCTGCGTGGCGTCACCGAGAAATCTCTACTCGTGCACCAGACGGTACGACTCCTCGAAGGACGCTTCCCCAGTCCGGGAGAGGTCATGGTCGGCTCGCTGGTTTACCGAAAACTCGGCGTCGACGAGGAAGCCCTGGCAGTAGGCAAAGTGCTTAACTTCGGGTCCGCCGAGTTTACCATATCAGGCATCTTTACCGCGCCGGGCACCGTGCTCGAGTCGGAGGTCTGGTTCGAGAGAAACGACCTCGCCACCCTCACCCAGCGCGATACCCTATCATCAGTCGTGCTACGGCTAGACACTGCCGAGGCCGAGGATGTCGAGATATTCACCCTGCAGCGCAACGATCTGGAGCTAGCCGCTATCCGCGAGGATCACTACTTCGCCAAGCTCAGCGGATTCTACGCTCCGATCCGCACCATGACCTGGCTCACTGCCATGCTCGTAGCTGCCGGTGCCATCTTTGGTGGTCTCAATACTCTCTACGCCGCCTTTGCCTCGCGCATCAAAGAGCTGGCCACACTGCAGTCGATCGGCTACACACGGCGAGCTATCTTTATCTCGCTGGTACAGGAGTCGCTGCTCGCCACACTTACTGGCACACTGCTAGCGCTCATCGTCGCACTGGTATTTCTCGATGGCCGCACCGTGCCTTTCTCTATCGGCACCTTTCGCCTATCACTGACACCACTAGTCATCATCACCGGTCTCAGTATCGGTATCCTACTCGGCACCATCGGCATCCTGCCACCCGCCTGGCGTACCCTAGCCCCGCCTTTACCCAAAGCTCTACGCTCTAACTAATCTAGACTTATGAAAAGACACCACTACCTGATCCTACCACTCGCCCTGCTGCTAAGCGCATGCCAGAGCGATAAAGAAACCACTACCCAAACTGACACCAACTCGGCAGACCTACTCGAAGCTTTCTATACCGAGGAAGCACCAGCAGATCCCGCCCAGATCTCCGAAGTATTCTCAGACCCCACTCCCGGCCGAGAGATCGTACTCGCCGGAGAGGTGATGGGCCGCACTCAGCCCTTCATCGATGGGCGCGCCATGGTCGTGCTCGGCGATCCCACCAAGATCACTCCCTGCAATCGCATACCCGGCGACGAGTGCCCTACCCCATGGGATGTCTGCTGCGACGATCCAGACGTGATCAAAACCTCCGTCGCCACCATCCAACTCCTCGGCGAGGATGGCCGACCTCTGAAGGCGGGCCTACAGGGCTATCGCGGTATCACAGAGCTCAGCTACCTCACTGTAAAGGGCACCATCGCCGAAGGCTCCAATGACAAAAATCTACTCGTCAATGCCAGTGCCTTCAGCGTGACCGATCCCTCGCCCTACAAAGATGCGCCCCCCGTGGTCGAAGGCGGCCGTATCGAGATGGATGGCGATACTTTTATCTTTATCAAAGAATAGAAAGTGCTAGCGTCGACCCAGAGCACGAGACACAGGGGTATGACACGATTGTACCCTATTCAGATTTTTTTGTACCCTATTGAATCTGGACTGTACCCTATTGAAAACGGTATCCACAGCTCTCTCACTCGCTCTACTGGCCCTGTCTTTGGCAGGCCTGGTCGGTTGTCAGGCGCTCACGCCTCGAGAGGAGCCTGCTGCAGCATCGCTACGGGGGCCGGTAGCTGCGCACCACACTCCGGCATGGGCACAGCAGCGCATCGCCCCACAGTGGTGGCGAGCCTATGGCGATAGCCAGATCGATCGCGACGTGACCACTGCTCTAGCTGAGTCTGCCGACCTCCAGCAGATCGCAGCTCGGCTCGCCGGAGCCGATGCTCAGGTGGAAAAAGCCCGCAAAGCCAGCTGGCCTAGGCTCAATCTCGGCTACGGCTACCGAGTCGGCGAGGCACGCGAGCCCGACTTTGGGCCCTACGAGCTGAAGCCGTGGACTGGCTCCGCACAGCTACAGTGGGAGCTAGACCTCTTTGATAAACTCCAGCGCGCCAGAGAATCTGCCCAACTGAGCCGACGCGCCCTCTACTGGGAGCTAGCCGGCGCCCGCCTCATGCTCACCAGCCGCGTGGTTGAATCGCGCCTAAGGATCAGTCGTCTCAGCGCGGAGCGCAGTATCCTAGGCGAGGCTGTCGATGCCAATGCCGACATCCTAAAAATCCTCCGCGACCGTCTAGACGCCGGTCTGGTCGCCGAGACGGAAGTGCTACGAATGGAGGCCGAGTATGAAAAACTCGACCGCGCTCGCGAGGAGCTCTACCGCCTACAGCAGCTGGCCGAGGTGGAACTAGCGACTCTGATGGGCGGCCTACACCGCGATCGTCGAGGCGACACAGCCGCAAAAAGGCTCCTCACCCACGTTCCAGCGGTCCCCGAGCGAGATTTCTGCGAGCTGATCGCCGCTCACCCTTCGCTACTCGCTGCCGAAGATCGAGTTCGAGCCGCCTTTCGGATCGAGGAGGTGGCGCGCCTCGATCTGCTGCCCAGCTTCAAAGTGAACGGTAATCTCATGGGCGCTTCGCCCCACTTCTTTTTGGCCAATTTCGGTGTTTGGCGCCGCGAGCTAGGCCCATCGCTAGATCTGCCTATCTACGATCCTCAGCGTCTCGCCACCATCCCCCTGCGCCGCGCCCAGACGGATGAGGCCGCAGCTCACTATCGATCGACACTAGCGACCGTGGTCGGCGATATCGATGCTGCCTACGCCAGTCTGGCCAGCCGCCAGCGCCAGCTAGCTAGCGTGCAGCGCGAGGTCTCCGCCCTAGCCGAGGCACGCAGCAATGTCATCGCCAATTTCCGAGCCGGACTGGTCTCTCAGGTAGAAGTCCTCGAGGCCGAGCGCAGCCACCTAGCAGCCCGCCGCACCCAAGTCATCCTACAAGAGGCAGCCCTACGAGATCATGTAGCAGTAGTCCGCGCGCTGGGGGGAGGCTGCGTCGACCGTAGTGCTGCGCCCGAAGTAGAGCTAAAAGCCGCACGCAGAGACGCGGAGGCGCAGAGATGAGGAAGACCCTGCGACAACGCTGGAAAGAAAAAGTACCCTGGGGATGGCGATGGGCGATCTGGGCGGTCGTTGTGGTAGGAGGGTTTTACACCATCGAGAATATCCGCGGCGAATTTGCGATACGTCAGTATGAGAAACGCTGTGCAGAAGCAGGCGAGTGGTTAGTGCATCCGAAGAGAGACGGCTTCAATCTAGCGGCTCTGCTTCAGGCAGCAGGACATAACGAACGCGGTCTGTATGCTAACAACCTAGACCATTTTGATATGGATATTTACGGAACCCAACACCCCTACGGATTTCAAGCCGTTAAGTGTTATCCGTTTGATCAAAGCATTCAACGCTCTGGAAATTGGACCAACCAATCTGCTGCTCACGAATATTTGAAAATCCACTCAGGCCCGATACAGGAATTCAAAGAGATTATAGATCAAGCAGATTTCCTACTAACATGGTCAGACGACTTGGAAGATAAATCACCCTCGATTATTGACGGTCCTCCCTACCTCTACTTCTCAGCTTCAGCGAAGATTGCGACAAACAAAAATCAACATGCAATCACAGATATCCAAAGCGCTATCAAATTACGACAGCTTTTATATCGCGACGGCACCCTGCTAGAATTCCTCGCTGCACAGAGAGCCAACATTTGCATTGCAGATTCTATCTGGGAGATGCTAGATAATAATGTTTTGAACCAAGCCCAGATACAATCCCTATCTGAAGACTTTTCGAAGATAGAAACCGCACCCACATTACCTTTGCGGATATACGCAACCGAAAGGTATTTAACCTGGACTAACCGACAGGATTTTTTCACCCTGCGAGGACGAATCTCCAAGAAACCTGTATACGACTTGCATAATCAACTCACCATCCCCGGCTGGTCAGAAGATTATGTAGACCTCGCAAAGTATATCCTGCGATTCACCCCGAATGGCTGGCATAAGCTTTGGTGGATCAAAAGCCAGGAGGACTTCCGCGCTCTTAACTGGAGTCACTCAAAGCGCCTAGATCACGGGTGGTATTTCAGGATATGGCATCGCTATCAATCATATGACCTATCTTCAGTTGCTGCATCCTGCGCACCCGCCACTGCAGCTTTGCGACTCTGCAGAATCGCTCTCGCACTCGAGCTCTACCACCTTGACCACAGTTCTTACCCTGCTGCATTCGATCAACTCAGTCCAGAGTACATCGACAAAAAGTTTTTCACGGACCCATTCACCTCCGCAGCTCTGCGCTACATTCCACCCGCAGACAGCTCTTCACGCCCTATCATCTACTCCGTAGGTCCGAACAAATCGGATGACGGCGGAGAGATCTCTGAGTTCGGAGTAAAAGACGATATCACCTGGCGATACACCAGTTCAAATGCAAACTGATCCAGAGATGAGCTCGCTACATAACAGCTTTAAAGAAACAGTCCATTGGCTATGGCGGTGGATCATCTACGCGATCATCCTCATTACAGGATTTTACACTTTCGAAAATCTCAGAGGCACCTACGCCATCCATCTTTACCAGAACCGCTGCGAAAAAGCAGGTGAATGGCTAGTCCGGCCAACGCAGAAAAAGGACACTTGGCTGACTCACTTACTCGAAAGCAACAAACTTACTGTTGTAGATACCTACGACCCAAGGGATCTCTTTTCCAGTACTGGCCGAACCGTGAGGTATGGCTACCAAGCTTGCCGAAAAACACCTTTCAAAGAACTGTTCTACTTTGATGGGATTTCCGACAAAGCCTCTGAGGCAGAATCCTACCTGAAAATTTCCTCGCAGAAGACGGCTTACCTTCACAAAATAACACCTCTTATAGCAAAAGCAGACTGCTTAGGCGGCAACATTGACTACATTCAGACATTTGATTATCTCACACTTGTCCGCAGAACAAATTACGCTCTGTATTTTAGAGCCGCTGCAAAGATACAGAATCATTCTGGGCAAGAAGCTATTTCAGATATAGCTACTATGATCAAACTCTGTAATATCTTGATAGCAGACGATTATCTAATTAACAGCTTGATAGCAGCAACCTTTTTCGGACAGATTAACAATCTTGTTTGGGAAGGAATTTCCCTCCGCGTATGGACTCCTGAACAACTGAACCTGATCACTGACCTTCTTGATCGCCTGCCTCATACAGCAGACGTACCTGTTTCCACATTTTACTCAGAACGAGCATTCGCTTGGGAAAACCGCTATAAATTATTTACCCTTAGCGGGAGAATCGAAGCTAATAGTGACATTCAGGATTCACTACTCGATTTGAGATCCGTATTGCCTAGTCCTCACAATTGGCGAGATGCGCTCTCCGACTACACCTCTAACTTGCTAGTCATCATCATCCCGAATGGCTGGTATAAGCTCGCTTGGATACGTAGTCAGGAGAATGTTCGAGGGATCCTAGCACCTTCCACCACTCGCCTCGACACTGGCATCCCTTTCATTTGCTGGAACTTTATGGGAGACGCGATTGGCGGTAATCTACCCGACAAATTCACCGAAGCCGCCGCACACATCCGCCTCGCCAAGGTCGCTATCGCTATGGAGCAATACAAGAACAGCCGCGAAAGCTACCCCAACTCCCTCGCCGAACTAAAAATGCCAACTGATGTCACGGAAGATCCATTCTCCGGAGCCGACCTGAAGTTCATCCCCGCCGGTACGCGTTCGGCAGGTCCTGTCATTTACTCGATTGGCCAGAACCGAAAAGACGACCGAGGCTTTCCTTACCGAGACCGCCGCAAGGGTGACATCGTCTGGCAGTACGAATTCCCAGGGGGATTCACTTTTGAAGATTACAAAACCGGCCCATAACAGGTGAGCCGCAGATATACGCTGGCTAATGTGAGTAGAGGCAGATCTCAATCTGCCCAGTATTGACTCCGTATTCAGAATTCTGGGGAATTCCGCTACCTGCTCACTACTTCTTTTTCGCCTCCGGCTTGCGAGGCGCTACATAAAAAATGTGCTCTTCCGGCTAAATCTATGGGCCGAAATTTTGCCCTTAAACATTCTTACCCTCAAATTCTAAAAACTAATCATACCTTTCACAGATTTACGCAGATGAAGCACAGATGACACAGATTTTTCCGAATGCTCTGCCCAAGCGAACTGGTCGAGCAAAATCTGTGCAATCTGTGTTCAATCCCTAAAAATCTGTGAATAAACAGCAAAGCATCATGGCTGATAAAGTGCTATCCCGATACTCATTTAGGATTTTGAGGGACTTTCACACCCTCAGAGATGCCAGACTTCGCCTAGCGCACCACGGATGACACGGATTATTTCGGGAGCGTTCGGCTCACTACTTCTTTTTCGCCTTCGGCTTGCGAGGCGCTACATCGTTATTCGCAGGAATCGGGCTCTTAAATCCGTTGTACACGGCTGGCACGACACCCTGAGCATGGCCTCCATTACGAAAAGTATTGGGCTGGTACTTACCGACGAAGTCGATATTCGAGTCAGCAGTGATCTTGTCCTCCAGTCCGACAGACCAGTAGATGCCATTGATGATCATGCGACGGTAGCCGGGATTCACGATATCCTCAGAGGCGCCGTATAGAGAGGTGAAGACACGACCTTTCTTACCATCTTTGCCCTCATACTCGCGAGTCCACTCGGATGCTTTGGGCGGCTTAGTCGTGTCTGGTTCGCCATCGAAGTCCATGGTCATCAGAGGCTGGGCCATGGTCAGGATGCCCCAGTCGTCGGCAGGCTCAGCATTGTATCCGCCACACTGCACGTGGATATCCTTTACCCCAGTCAAGATCACGTGGCCCTTCGCCTCTGGGATGATGGTGATCCGAGTGCTTTGCTGGTGATTTTTGCCATAGTGCCCCACCCAAGTCTGACCCAACACCTGATGACCAAAGCCATTCTGATACTCCTCGCCCTCGTAGCGGAAGTCATACTTCGCATAGGTCTTGCTGGTATCAGCGATCCTGAATCCGTGGGTCGATGTGCGTAGCCCCACGATAGGGCCACCACGGTTCAGGTAAGCATCAAAGTGCTTCATCTGATCGTCCGGCAGATCCAGGAAGCGAGTGAAGATCACACAGCCATCTGCGTTGTTGAGTTCCTCCAACCCTGGGACATTCGAAGCGCCAGCTTTCACGCGACCATTTTCATCCACGCCAAAACAAACCACCGTCTCGAAGCCGTGATGCTTGGCCAAGATACGGGCCAGAGCTGGGCAGGTCTCCTCCGCACGATACTCGTGATCGCTAGCGATGAAGACGATCTTCTTGCCGATCGGCTCGGTCTGCGGCAGAAAGGTGACAGGATTGGCAAAAAGAGGGCTGACAAACAGTGCTGCCAACACAGTGAGGTAAAGTCGAGTCATGATCATAATATGGCCGTGACGATGGAGCAGGATTCGCCGATTTTCTAAGCCTTTATCGCGGAAGTCCGACTAGCGAGAAATCCCCCATACAAAGGCCAACAGAAAAGAGCTGCCGCAGCCACCCAGCAGGCGGAAGCCAGCAGCAGCCAACTACGAAAAATATCTTCCGCTGAATGAGAGTCGATCAGATGCCCTGTAGGCCAGCCATGCACGTGCAGCAGTTTCTCTGAAGCGGGTCGCAGCATCCAAAAATCGACGACGTAATCGGGTGAATAGTAAACATGATTCCAAACAAATGCGGACCAAAACAAATGCCCCAATAGCCCAGCCACAAACACGGAAAAAACTCCCCAACACACCCAAAGCAGCACCCTTTTCAGAGATAGCTAAAAACAGAACGCTAGCAGAACTCCCAAAATGGCAAGTAGCCCCCAGCCTGCCAGATGGACGATTCCTCCAAAAATCGAATAAAAGAATGCATCCATAACCGGATTATGGATCGAAAACGAAGTCGGTGCCGGGGACATGCAATAAGTTACCACGATGATCCTGATGGCGCCATGACACGGGAGCAAGATTGTCGACAATTGAGTTTCGACCGAATGGTGTCAAACTTAGCCACATGCCCCTATGTAGGGTCTGCTTGCAGCTGACCGACAAGCTGAGCCCGGCGCCTCGCGATCCCGAGGCAAGCCGATCCGCTACAAGCCGACCCTGCGTAGAGATCCTCCTGAAAGCTCTTTTTTCTGTAGATGAACAGTCGCCACAATCGCATCAACGTAGCAGCCGCCTCAGTCAACCAGACTCCTCTGGACTGGCAGGGCAATACCCGGCGCATCGTCGCCGCCATCGCATCGGCCCGCGAGGCTGGTGCTCAGGTGGTGTGTCTACCGGAGCTATCCATCACAGGCTATGGCTGCGAGGATATGTTTCTCGCCCCCGAAGTGGGTGAACGAGCCTGGCAGGCACTAGGTGAGATAGCGCCGCACACAGAGGGCCTAGTCGCAGCCGTGGGCCTACCCGTATGGTGCCACAATGTGGTCTACAATGCCGTAGCCGTACTAGTCGATGGCGAGCTAGCAGGATGTGTGTGCAAACAGAACCTCGCTGGCGATGGGCTGCACTACGAGCCCCGCTGGTTCAAGCCCTGGCCCGTGGGTGCTACCGACTGGCTATCCTGCCCCGAGTCCGAGGATCTGGTGCCGATCGGCGATCTCATATTCGAGGTGGACGGTGTGCGCATCGGCTTCGAGATCTGTGAGGACGCCTGGGTAGCCGACCGCCCTGGTGTGCGCCTCGCTCAGCGCGGCGTCGATCTGATCCTCAATCCCAGCGCCAGCCATTTTGCCTTTGGCAAACAACAGGTCCGCGAGCGCTTTGTGATAGAGGGCTCCCGCGCCTACACCTGCGGCTACGTCTACGCGAATCTTCTAGGCAATGAGAGTGGACGTGTGATCTTCGATGGCGGCACAGCTATCGCCTCGGCAGGAGAACTCGTCGCTACCGGCAATCGCTTCTCTTTTCGAGATCACACCATCACCTGCGGTCCCATCGATATCGCCCTCGGCCGCGTGCACCAAGCTCGCCGAGCCAGTCATCACCCATCGATCGGCGACGATCTCGAGGCTACCGACCAGCTCACACCCGGCATCCTCTGCCAACCCGAGTTCACACCCTGCATCGCTACCCAGCGAGATCGCGTGCTCAGCAAAGAGGAAGAATTTGCCCACGCCGAGGCACTGGGCCTGTTTGACTACATGCGCAAATCCTGGTCGCGGGGATTTGTGCTATCACTCAGCGGTGGTGCCGACTCGGGAGCGATCGCCTGCCTGGTCAAAATCATGGCCGATCGCGCTCTCACCGATCTCGGCGACAAAGGTCTGCGCGAAAAACTGCCGCATATCACCTTTCCCAAAAAGCCGAAGAGCTATGTCTCTAGCCTGCTGACTTGTGTCTATCAGGCCACACGCAACAGTGGCGAAGTAACCCGCAATGCAGCCGAGCAGATCGCCAAGGCGGTGGGCGCCAACTACCAGCAGTGGGATATCGACTCACTCGTAGAGGGCTACCGCCAAACCATCGAGGGCGGCATCGGCCGGGATCTGACCTGGGAGACCGACGACATCACCTTGCAGAATATCCAAGCTCGCGTGCGTGCACCAGGCATCTGGATGATCGCCAATATCGAGAATGCCCTACTCCTAGCCACCAGCAACCGCTCTGAGGCAGCCGTCGGCTATGCCACCATGGACGGCGATACCAGCGGTGGGCTGAGCCCTATCTGCGGCATCGACAAAGCCTTTCTCCGCCACTGGCTACGCTGGCTAGAAACCGAAGGTGCCGAGGGTATCGAGCCGATCCCAGCCCTAAAATACATCAACGATCAGGACCCTACCGCCGAACTGCGCCCCAGCGATCAAAACCAAACCGACGAAGGCGACCTGATGCCCTACCCTCTACTCGACGCCATCGAAAAGCTCGCCATCCGCGATAAGAAGCTACCGGTCGATGTCTACCACCGCATCTGCGAAGACTGGTCCGAGACCTATCAGCCCGAGCAACTCAAAGCCTGGGTAATCCGCTTTTTCCAGCTCTGGACTCGCAACCAGTGGAAACGCGAGCGCTACGCCCCCAGCTTTCATCTAGACGACGAGAATCTCGACCCCAAGACTTGGTGCCGATTCCCTATATTGAGCAGTGGGTTTAAAGAAGAACTAGCTGAACTGGCTGAATGAACTCTGATTTATGGTTTACCCCTAGAACTTACCAAACCGAATTCTGGTTTCCCAAAGAACTCATTAACCAAGCTGACTGACAGCATGAAAAAGTTACGCCTAACACTATCAGATGTCGAAAATGCCTGGGATACTCGCGATCAGGAGTATGAACAAGCCCTCTACGGGGTAGCCATACACACCTACCTCAATCTAAAAACCGGTGCCGTAGAGTATGCCAGCGAGGATGAGATGACCGAAGAAGAGTTTGAGAAGATGACCACACCTCATCCTGATAGGCTACATTTCCCAGACAAGTGGGAATGGCCAAAAGTCGACGGTTACAAAACCATGGAAGACTTTATTGATGAAGTCGAAGACCCCTCTTTCAAATCCCGACTGACAAAAGCACTTCAGGGCGGTCGCGGCGTATTTCGGCGCTTCAAGGATGTTGTCCATAGCGATGTCGAGCTGCGCGACCTGTGGCGCTGGTATGAAGATAGCCGAGAGCGGGAAAATATGGAAGCCTGGCTATCTCATCACGATATCGAGCCACAGTGGGACACCAATCTCTACCAACGCCACATCACACCTGACAAGCGGACTGACTTGTGTGCTGCAGTCCTAGAGTTTGTCGAAAAAACTCAAAAACTGTCCGGCGTCGAATCCATCGCCTTACTCGGCTCTTTGACCACGGACAAGCGCATCCCCAAGGATGTCGACCTGTTGGTAACAATCAATGACTCGGCCCCCATCGAGACCCTAGCCAAGTACAAACGCAGTCTGCTAGGCAAGACCATGGCCACCGGCGACTCCTGTGGTGCCGATGTATTCGTATGCGATACCCAGCAGAAATACCTAGGCCGGATGTGTTCCTACAAAGATTGCCATCCACGTGTTGCATGCAACGGCAGAAGCTGCGGTGCCAGCACCTACATCTGCGACGACCTACATATCGTCACTCTAGACGATACTCTGCTCAAAGCCCCTCCTATCACTCTATGGCCAGATCTCATCGAGCGTGTCGACCCACCACAGGATGTGAAAGAACTAATCCTAGACAAACTCTAGTGGTGAGCTTCGGACCCTACTCATGGCCAGACTCAAACAACAATACGAAGCGGAGGGATACTACGGTATCGGAGTGATACACGCGGAGACCGAGCACAATATCGGTTCACTCTGGCGCAGCGCTTTCATCCTCGGAGCCTCATTTATCTACACCATCGGTAGGCGCTACAAAAAACAAAGTAGCGATGTGACCCATGCCTGGACAAAAATACCTCTCTACCACTACGCCACTTTCGCCGACTTTCGCGAAAACTTACCTCACGCGACCAAGCTGGTAGCACTGGAGATGACTGAAAACGCCACTCCAATTAACGAATTCACCCACCCGCCTCGAGCAGTCTACCTGCTGGGCTGTGAAAGCTCCGGACTGTCACCAGAAATCCTAGCGGAGTGTCACTCGGTAGTGTCGCTACCAGGCGGCTACAGTCTAAATGTAGCGGTAAGCGGCAGTATAGTAGCCTACGACCGACAGAGCAAACTCCCGCGACCGCTCCCCAGTCGGCCTTAATTTATAGTCTTATATCAACCAGTTCTAGGTTTCATAGCCAGCACCGCAGGTATCACCACTAGGGTAATCACGGTCGCAGCTAATACACCGAAAGCCAGCGAGATAGCCATAGGCACGAGATATTGCCCCTGGATGCTCTGATCAAAAAGTATCGGCACCAGCGCAGCTGCTGTGGTGATCGAAGTCAATACCACAGGGCACAGTCGAGTTTCGCATGCTTCACGAATAGCTTGACGCCATGATTTACCTTCTTCCTGCACTAGACTCTGCACCGTATGGATGAGCAAAATTGCATCATTTACCACCACACCTCCCAGAGCCAAAATCCCAAAAAACGATAATAAACTGAATGGCACGCCGAGCAGTAAGTGACCGACCACAGCTCCGGTCAGACCAAACGGAACCATAACCAAAATCAACAGTGGATAACTGTAAGAATTAAGTCCTATGGCTATCAGCAGATAAATCAGCAACAACGAAATGACCAAAGCGTGCACCAGGCTAGCCATCGACTTGCGGCGTTCCGTATTCTCACCACCGAAGGAAAAGCTTAACTCAGGAAAAGCACTACGCAGCTGCGGGAGCAATTCATTCTCCATACGCGCGACCACCTCTTCGGCTGAAGACTGGCCCTGATCCACCGCCGCAGAAATAGGGTAGATCGATACGCCATCTTGCCGTTCGAGTCGATCCGGCACGACCGCTTTGTCTACCTTGGCCACATCGGCAAACGCATAACTTGTCCGCCCATCGGCTGAGCGGATACGCAGCTTGTGCTCCAGCATATCGGTAGTCATATGCTGGGCATCGGGATACCGCACTAGCACTCGTGTCTCACCTATGGCATCCTGCATTCGTATCGCCTCTCCGCCATACACAGCCGAGCGCACCTGAGCTGATAGCATACGTGCAGATATCCCGCCCGACTGGGCCCGCTCGGTGAGTTGGTACTGCCACTCGGTCCTGCCATTGACGAAACCACTATCGATGCCTGATAACTCTGGGTAACTAGCCCACTCAGCGCAGACCATCTGTGATGCAGCTCGCAGCATCTCGGGATCTTCGCTACCTGCTATCTCTAGCCGTATTCCCTCTCCTCTAGGCTCGCGGCCATTGGTAGAAAAACGCACAGCCGATATATAGGGTAGCGCCTCTAGCTCTGAGCGCCACTCGGCCACCAGATCCTCACTACTGCGGATCTTTGTGTTCACCTTATCTACGATTACTTCGATCCTGTTTGCATTGGGCTTTACTTCACTGCGCGTATGCCCACTCGCAGGCAGCGCGGCCTCCGCCAGGCTCACTGTGTCTACCAGCTCAGCAAATCCTAGCCCAGGACGGGTCTCGATATGGGCAACGATTTGATCAAATTCTATCTTTGGAAAGAAAACCGAGCGTACTACTCCACCACGCAGTATACCCACCGTCAAAATCAGCAAACTAACAGCTATTGATACCGTCAAAAACGGGTACCGCAAACTGGGCCCTAGGATCGCGCGATAGGTTGACAAAAGACACTTATCCACACCTCCACTCAGCTTCATTTGCAAACGATCCCACCACCGCTGTGAGGCTGAGTCCACATCCTCCAGCTGCAACGGCAGAATCCATTTCGCATGGATCAACGAAAAGACCAAACATAAGATGACCACCCATGCTATGTGAGCAAAAATAGTCCCTTGGCGACCGTCGATAAAAGCTAATGGCAGAAAGGCTACAATAGTGGTCAACACACCAAACAAGACAGGCTTCTCCACCCGCCGGACACCGCTCTTCCTACCAAATCTCTGTATACTCTCTCCGACTACCACAGCATCATCTACTAGTATCCCCATGACGATGATGAATCCAAAGGTCGACAAGGAATTCAAAGAAATCCCCAAAAATGGCATACACAAAAAGGCTCCACCCAAACTAAATGGAATACCCAAAGCCGTCGTCCAGGCGACTCTACGACTCAGCAGTAAAGCTAACATCATCAAGACGATGGCGAAGCCGAGTAAACCACTCTTAAAAAGCGCACTCAGCCGACTCGTGATCAACGTGGATTCATCGTGCCATAGGGTGATGGCAGCCCCACTCAGATCACTAGCCGCTACCACAGCACGCGTCGCTGCGACCACGTCTGAGATTCGCTCTTCACCCTGAGTCATCACCTCTATGGTGATCGAGTCTTTACCATTAAACCGCAACAAACTCGGCGCTGTAGCACCATAGGCTAGACGGACTTTGGCGATATCTCCAATACGGCGCGGCGTCCCCACATAAGTATCGCCCGGCAAAGCAACCGACTCGATCAAACCCACATCGAGCTGGTCAAAACTCGAGCGTAGCTGCAGCATAGAGTCTCCCAACCTCAGCGTCCCTCCAGACGATCTGAGCAGCGCCTGCCTTATCGCCTGCTCGATCACTGGCATAGTCAGTTGATGCTGCTCAAGGGCATACTCATCGATCTCGACCAGCCAATCGCGAGTCGGTATACCATGCATATCGACGCGACTGATATCATCATGCACAACCAACTGCTGACGCAGATCTCTAGCTATCTGGTGCCATTGTTCAGTCGTGATCAGTTCCGTCTTCTGCACTTCCACGAAAATCGCACGCCCGCGATCGCTCTCTACTTGGACCACTGGTGGATCGGCCTCCTTCGGCCACTGCGGTATCGCATTGATAGCGCTCTGTAGCTCGCGGTGCAGCTGCTCGATCTGAGTGCCACGACTAGCTGTCACCCGTATCCTGCTAGCCTCACTAGTCGACACAGCCTCCACAGAGTCGATACCAGCGATTGGTTCCAGCGCCTGCTCGATCTTCACGGTGATGATACTCTCCACTTCCTGTGCTGATATCCCACGCGCACGAGTGTCCACTGTGATCGCATTCGGCGGCAGCGAAGGAAACACCTCCTCCCGCAGGTGACTGACCATCCCAAAACCGAGCACCACCACCCCGACAAAGATCAGATTAGCCGCGACACGGCTCTTAGCTAACATTCCGAGAGCAGCCATCACACTATTTTGTTTTGACCGGCTGTGCGCCTGCTGAGACTAAAGTCAGATTATCCAAAGCCTGTGGCAACTCTACCCACACCTCTCGCTTGGCCTGATCTTGAGAGATGGGCTTCACGATCAGTCTCTCGAGATCACCTGCCGTATTCAGACTGAGCACCGACTGATCCGCAGCCAGCATAGCACTTGGTATTCGGTACGCTTTATCGATACGATGCAGGGGCAGACTCGACTCCACCATAGAGCCCAGAGCCAGCGCTCGCTGCACATCATCTAAATTCGGCTCGCTGACCGACGCTACCAGACACAGCTGGTAACAAGTTTCATCGATGATTGGCTCGATGTATTCAAACTTAGCTACCCAGACATGAGCATGATTAGGACTGGTCAGCTCAAAACTTTCCCCAGCAGCTAGTGCGATCTGCGTCGCCGTATTCCTATCCACAGGCATTCTCACCTTCACCTGATCAATAGCGACTAAATGGATCAGAGGCTCTCCAGCAGCGACATACTCACCCTGTTCTGCCAGCTTTTCTATCACTACCGCATCGAATGGCGCTCTCACTTGGGTTGCTTCAAAGTCTAGCTTTGCCTGTGCCAGTTGAGCTTTGGCGGCCTTCACTCTGGCCACTGCAGCTATCAGGTGGGGCTGAGATTGGCTCGACTGATGGGACATCCGCTTCCACTCGCGAGACTTTTGCTGCGCTTCTGCCAACTTGTACTCCGCATCCGCCAACTCACTCTCGCGTTCGGCGAGCGTGGTACTGTAAGGAGAATCATCCAGCTGAAACAGCACTTCGCCGCTTTTTACAAACGCCCCTCGACTGCTCTCGCGTTTTGCCAGTTCGATGAGACCAGAGACTTTAGCAGACAGTTGCGACTCGCGATCTGCAATCACCTTACCCTGGACTTTCACTCGAGGCTGATAGGCCTCTGGAGCTAGAGTGAGCCTACGCAGCTCATCCGCCGAAATACGCTGTGGAGTTTGATTAGGAGGGTCGCTAGACTTTACCGCTTCAGCCTCTCCTTTTTTACCCCAGCTAGCAGCCAGTAGACCGGCACCCACCATACAAGCCACTCCCGCCAATGCGGAAGGCGACATGATACGTTTTGGGAAAATGGACATTTGTTAATAAATCTTAATTTTATAATATTATCAATTATTTATAAAATAAATTATCAAATCCCATAAAGAGCTAACGGCGCTCAAGGGGAACGAGAGGAACTCAACCGATCGATGATGGAGGCGATGCCAAACCCTATGAAAAGAAGGACTGCTGGCGCAAAAATGAACAACAACACCAAAATCGTGCCGAAAGCCCAGCGCATCCAGACTCGATAGTCCATGTCCACCTCCATAGCGCTTAGCACATTGGGAATCATCACAACCAGAAAGCCGCCAGCCACACTCCACAGAGCAATAGCCAACGCCCAGCTGCTTACCACAAGGTTGGGACTTAAAACCTTTGTTCGACGCCTCAGCCACCATGTGGCGATAAAAAGTAAGGCTGAAGGCAATAGCCCCACCAGTGAAATCACTAATGCTGCCAAAAGCTTTGGAAGAACGTCGAGAAACTGAATGAGGAGCTCTTTCATATCTAGAATCGAGGGGGAAACAGCGGGAAAATGCCTTTTGCACAGCACACCTCCTCCCTCTACCTATTGCACCATGACTATCAAGTATACCGGATTCGCAGACGAAGCTGATAAATCCCTCGAGGGACAGATCGCAACCCTCAAAGAAGTCGGCTGGAGTGCCGTGGAACTACGCCTGATCAGTGGCACCAATGTCGTAGACCTATCCGACGATGAGTGGAAGGCGACCCGCGATCGTCTGGGCGAAGAGGGCATCCAGATCGTCGGTTTCGGTGGCCAGATCGGCAACTGGGCGCGCCCGATCACCAATGACTTTCAAGTGGATGTGGATGAGCTCCGACGCGTAGCTCCACGTATGCAGGAGGCAGGCGTGTCCTTCCTACGTATCATGTCCTATCCGAACGATCCCGATAACCCGCTGGAAAAGGAAGCGTGGAAAGCCGAGACCATCCGCCGCATCAAGGAGCTAGCCACCATCGCCGAAGGCGAGGGCGTGATCCTAGGCCACGAAAACTGCTCGGGCTATGGTGAGACTCACGAGGGCTATCTGGAGTTGGCCGAGGCAGTCGACTCCTCCGCCCTACAGTTGACCTTCGATACAGGAAATAACTCTCTGCACGACCACGACTGTGAGTCGACCTGGCGCTACTACGAGGCCTGCCGCGAGCACATCACCCACGTGCACATCAAGTGCGCCAAGCCTGGCGACGATGGCCAATACGCCACCTGCTACCCCGAGGAAGACCCCGTGCAGCAGCGTATCTTCGCCGACCTGAAGTCTCGCGGCTACGACGGCTGGTTCTCCATCGAGCCACACATCATGGCAGCGATCCACGCAGGCAAAGACGTGGACGACACCGGCGAGGCCCAGCGAGTCTGGGTGGAGTATGCCCAAAGACTGGAGGCATTCCTTCCCAGCTGCTAGCAGCTGATGGGAAGAATGAGAATGATAGGAAGAATGTAGATTCCCATTCTTCCCATTCTTCCCATTCTTCCTATTCTTCCGGCTTCTGGAACACCAGGAAATGCTGGATCGGCAGGAAGTCCTTCACCTCGACAAAGTCCAGCCCAACGGCCGTCATCTCGGCCTTCACCTGCTTCACAGTCATCTTGTGCAGCGGCTTGATGGCTACCTTCGGGTCTTCGCCACGGTACTCGAGTAGGATCACTCGGCCACCTGGCTTCAAACCATGGACGATGGACTCCATCATCTCACGCGGATGAGAAAACTCGTGATAAGCATCGACCATCAGCACCACATCGACTGAGGAGGCTGGTAGCTTGGTGTCCTCGATCGTGCCGAGCTGAGTTGCGACATTGGGCGCTTTCTCCAGCTTGCGCTTGGCCAAGATAAAATCGAGCATCTCCTGCTGGATGTCGACTGCCACGACTTTGCCCTCGGGTACATAGGGAGCTAGGAGAAAGGTGAAGTAGCCGGAGCCTGCACCGATATCAGCGATCACTTCATCGCCTTTCAGCCCCATCTGCTCCATCACCACCGATGGGCTCTCCTCATCTTCGCGCTCAGGGCGCTCGAGCCAGCGGATAGCGTGTGCGCTGACAAAATGCGAGATCTCGCGCCCCATATAGACCTTGCCTATGCCATCGCGAGAGGGCTTTTTGCGCGTGTAGTGCGCCGGCAGCCTCTCCTCTGCATCGGCGGACGGCTCTTGAGATTGGCTGTGCAGAGACCAGGCGGTCAGCCCAAAGAATAAAGCGACTAATAGAGAAAGGACAGGGACGCAGCGATTTCGATTTAGCATCTCATAGATTAGCCCATTTCTTGCAGATGAGAAAATTCTCAAAAAAGTTAATGTCCGCCATTGATTAATCTATCCTAATCGTTTAGACACACTTATAATATGGCAGACGAAAACTTGAAACACGCAAACTTGGTGTTTGGTAGCGCGGGTATGGCCGCCTCTGGTATGCTACCTACGCCCAAGAAAAAGTCTAAGCCAGTCACCCCCAAGGCAGAGCCCCAGGTGATGGTAACGACTTTTATCGAAAATCCGCAACCTACGGCAGAAGCGGTGGCAGAGCCTGCTCCTGCAGCCGTGCCCACACTTGCGGCACCTCAGGTCGTGACCTGCGAGACACCGATTCCGACTGCTCCAGCGGAACTGAGCAGTGTATTCGAACTGGATACCACTCAGCCACAACCTCAAACCGTGCCCACCGTGCAGAGCCAGCCCACACCAGTGGCCACGCCTACACCCGCACCCGTAGCAGCTCCTGCGCCTAACACAGTGAGCCACCACGAGCCACAGGCGATCCTACCTGCACCCGAGCTCAAAGAGTCGGCCAGAAATGCTTTCAAAGAGGCCCTCGAGCCTACGCCACAGCCACAGCACGGCTACGGTATCAATGACCGCGCTCAGGGCGTGTATCGTGAGCTCACACTGACCATGATCGGCGATGGCATGCCGCGCATCGCCGGCCCAGACTGGAGCCGTGTGATAGCGGGCACGCCTAATCTCAAAGTAGAGGGTGGCTACGATCCCGATCCACAGCAGCAGGCCCAGCTGAACCAACAGTACCAGCTAGAGACCAATTACGACGACTATCGCGGTATGCTCAGCGACATCGAGCCAGACCTAGTCGTCGTGCCCCACCAGGGCACCAAAGACCGCTACGAGACCGTGAAAAGCGCTCTGCTCGCAGGCTCTCATGTGATCAGTTCAGCGCCTTTCACCCAGTCTCTATCGCAGGCAGACGAGCTAGTCGCTCTGGCTAGCCGTCGCGGGCTGAAGGTAGCGGTAAACATGCCGATGCGCCTCGATCCGAATGTGCAGCTTTTCCACAAAAACCAAGAGGCCACCATTGGCGAACTCGTCGAGATCCGCGTCTTTGGCGAGATGCAGCAGGCTAGTGGTGGAGCCGATCTACTCGTGCATGGCACACCTCTTTTCGATCTAGTGCGTATGTTCGCAGGGCGTCCAGTGTGGTGCACCTCATCGATCATGACCAATGGCAGTCGCAGCACTCGCGACGACATCGCAGAAGATCCTGCAGATCTGCTCGGGCCACTAGTCGGCGATACCATCAATGCGCAGATCTGCACAGAAAAGGGCATCATGGTCAGCTTCATCAGCGATCCCAAACTAGCCCATGTGTCGGGTGGCTGGGGTATCGAGTTTGTCGGATCTTCTAGCGTGATGCGCCTCTATGCAGCGGATCGCCCAGTGTTATCACTACTGCAAAACCCTGGCCGCCGCGAGGCCGATCTCGAGCAGCGCTGGGCTACTTGGCCTGGCAATCGCCAGCCCTACCATCCACAGATCCTCGATCTGCAGGGTAGCGAGGCTGCACTGCGCATGACCATAGACGACTGGCTCAGCGCTATCGCTGAGGATCGCGCCCCGACTTGCTCAGCACAGTCCGCCACCGAAGCACTCGAGATGAGCCACGCCATCTTTCAGGCAGGCATCACTGGAAAGAAGATCTACTTCCCGATGGTGAACCGCCACCACCCGCTCACACCAGAGCTGAGGCCTGGTCCAGCGGTCGGAAGCTAAACTTCCACTTTAAATACAAAAATTGTTAATATTTATAGAAATTAACAATTTTTTAGTGTATCTTTCAGCTATGGGCTAGGTGGCCTGAACAACCGCCTAGCCCTGCATCCACACACAAACACAGACACTGCTGAAAATGCACCATCTTCGCCTTACCGGTTTTTGCCTGGCAGCTACCGCCTGCCTACTAGTCAGTTGCTCATCCGAAAACGAGCCACAGTCTGCGCCACTGACAGATCTGCCCATCAGTGGCGGCATCCTACTATCTCTCCACTCGATCGGTGGCGAGAGCGCGCTCAATGACACCATCCAAGTATCGGACCACTGGCAGCTCTCCTCTGTCGGCCGTGAGCACGGCTGGATCCGTAAGCTCGATGCAGATGAGCAGAAACAAATCGTGAGAGCGATGACGAAATTCGGTAGTTCGATCCACCATGTGAAGCCCGATAAAAAGACCGGCGTGCGCCACACCCTAGTCGCCAAAGGCTTTGGCACAGGTGAGCCTGAAAAGCGCGATCTCGAAGTACTCGCCGATCTGCTCGATACTCTGGTCCTGACGACCGAGGCACAACTAGCTCTGCGCTAGATAACAGTTCAGCATGAAAGCCGTTGCTATCATCCTAGGCGCGCTAGCCCTATCAGTGTTTCTTTCCCTGATTGTGCGAGAACGAGTCGCAGTCCTTTTAGCGACCTTGCTGATTATTTTAATCTGGATCTTCAGTGTCTCGATTCTAGCCTGTATCAGAAAGAAGTTTCATTGGCGTACCGCCACAGTTCACTTGTGCTCACTAACCATTTTCGCCACCTCATCTCTATACAGCTTACCTTTAAAATTGGCCTTTTCTGTCTATGAGGCAGAATTCGAAAACGCAGTGGCTCGTCTATCAGACCACTCGACTCCCTCGATCACTCCCATGAGAATCGGCCCCTTTACGATCCATCAGATAGGCCAACGAAAAAGTGGCGTACCCTATCTGGCTACAAACAAAGATAGCTGGGAAATCAATGGCTTCGTCAGACATCCTGAGGGACACGGCTTCAATCTCTGGTCGGAAATTACGTTAAACGAAAACTGGGCCTACATCGCTGAAGACTGATTTCCCGCCCCTTTCACTCAATCGAGCACTAATAATCCCTCCAGCACGGCCAGTTGTGCTGCCTTTTGATCGTAGGGCCACAGACTCTCACATTCCAGCACTTTGGCCGAGGCGACATGCAGCATATCATAGCTGCGAAAGCCATGCTTGGCCGTATGCCTGAGCACCAGCTCCCGATAGCGAAACTGCAGCTCACCGGCCTCCACCGGCATCTCCTGTAGGATAGCGCCCGCAGAGAGATCTTCCTGCAGGCTGCTCTGCACCACCGTTGCTATCTCCGGCGTCACTCTCATGGCTGCCCCATTTCTAGATTCGAAGACTAAACGCTCAATCGCATTCACAGTCTCCTGCACCACTAGCCGCGACACCAAGAGCGGTCCGACTCGGCTACAGTGCTCCACCAGCCAAGCTCGAGCACTCCCCCCGCCACGCTGAAAATAGACCGCTATCAGAAAATTCGTGTCGGCAAAGACCGCCTCAGCACTCATACCTCACCTGCGATGATGTCGTCTAGCTGCTGAAAAGCCTGCTCACTCGGCGGACTATAGCCCAGCGCTGCTAGCCGATCCCCTAAATCCTGAAACCTCTCCTCCAGCTCCTTCTCGCTGGGACACTGTTTTTGCTCCACTCCCATCATACGTATCTCGTAGGTCTTCCCTGTACGACTCCGGATGGTGACCTTCCCGAATGCCTCCACAGCATTTAGCACCTGTGCAGTCTGACGACTCAAATCCCGCGAGTTGTAGACCCGCTTCATCGGCTCGTCGCTGGCCATCCCACTCATAGGTTTGACAACTTGTCTGACCTCACCTTCTTTTCAACTAATTTCTCCTCTCTTAGCCATCCTATCAGTTGAGGAAAGGGGCTCTGTACCCTATTGAATGGAAATTGTACCCTATTGAATCTGGACTGTACCCTATTGAAAAATCTTTCTCACTAGGCCCCAGCGATCATTAGGGCCAGAGGACAGGAGAAATCATGGCAGATAGCAGCAGTGAGCAGCAGCAAGAGGAGCAACAGATCGCATCGGAGCGCGACATCTGGCGAGTCGCCATCGTCGGTCGTCCAAATGTGGGGAAGTCTGCGATATTCAACCGCCTGGCCCAGCGCCGGATCGCCATCGTACACGACAAGCCAGGAGTGACCCGCGACCGCATCGCCAGCCAGATCGAGCTCGATGGTATCCCGGTGGAGCTCACCGACACCGGTGGTATCGGAGCGACGCTTGATGACGGCTTTGCCAGCCAGGTGCGCATGGAGGCCGATATCGCCATCGAGGCGGCAGACCTCATCTTATTCGCCGTCGATGCCCGCACTGGGATCCACCCGATCGATACTGAGCTGGCCAACGTACTGCGCCGCTCGTCCACCCCTGTGATCCTGGTAGCCAACAAAGTCGATACCGACAAGACCGAGCCTGCAGCGGCCGAGTTTTCCACCCTAGGTTTCCCCAACCAGGTCAATACCTCAGCCGAGCATGGCCGCAACTTTCCTCAGCTCCTCGAAAGCATCACCTCAGGATTGAAAAATCAGGGTGCGCAGCGCAGCTCTGGCGAAAAGAAAAAGCGCAAAAAAGAGATCAAGATCGCGATCGTAGGTCGCCCCAATGTCGGCAAAAGCTCGCTGATCAATGGTATCCTAGAGGACGAGCGTTCCATCGTATCGGATGTAGCCGGCACCACTCGCGACGCCGTCGATGTGCCCTACGAGCGTAGCGGCCGCCGCTTCACCCTGATCGATACCGCCGGTATCCGCAAACGAGGCCGCCGCGACACCTCGGTGGAGCAATTCTCCGTGATGCGCTCCGAGCGCTCGATCCGCCGAGCAGATCTCTGCCTACTGGTCATCGATGCCTCCTCTGGAGTCGTCAGCCAGGACCGCCGCATCGCCAAGCTCGTGCTCGAGGCGCAGAAGCCCTGCATCGTGCTGCTCAATAAATTCGATCTCTACCACCCCGGCGCCGATTTCAAAGATCGGATCGAACAATTCCGCGAGGAGCTGGGCGATGACCTATTCTTCCTCCCCTACGCGCCCAAAGTCGCCATCTCAGCCAAAGAGCGCCAGTATCTGGGCAAAATCTTCACCGCTATCGAGGATGTCATCCACGCCGCAGCGGCACCAGTGCCTACAGGCCAGCTCAACCGTCTGCTCTCCTTCGCCATCGAGCGAAATCCTCCTCCTGTCCGCAAGGGCAAGCGCTTGAAGCTATTCTACGCCACCCAGCGCAGAGAGGACGATCCTGGACCGATCCCAGTGCCAGAGTACATGCTATTCGTGAATTACACAGAGCTACTCACCCGCACCTACGAGCGATTCCTAGAAAATCAGATCCGCAAAGAGCACCCGATGGAGGGCTTGCCATTTCACTTCAAAGTGAAATCCCGCGTCTCTGGAAACAAGAACAACTCGAAATAATTGCAAATTTTCTCAGCAAAGATTCGAAATCCCTTGAAAATAGACCCCTCTTGTGACCTTTAAACAGAGGTGGTGGTTCTTATCGGCATAATATTTGCTGTCCTTGTCCCTCCACACAGGTCCTCTAGACGACACAGAAACATGAAAGGTTGTATTTCCACACTGCTACTAGCGTTCTTAGCAGCGATCATCGCTGCATTCATCGGTAGATCCTGCCACCAAGAAGGGGTGGAGACCGCGCTCAATCAGAGAGTCGCCGAACAGATCCAACAGGAATATCCCGGAATTTCTGTAAAATACGACCACTTCACAGCTGTGGTCACTGGTGTCGCATCTGCTGATCAAGTCGGAGAGATCCGCGACCGCATCGATGAGCTTTCCGGAGACAATGGCCGCATTCACTTCGCTGTCACCGATCCCAGTGGTAGACCTCTACTCCCCGATGGTCCCAAGGATCCGTGGAATCTCACCATCCAGCGCAGCGGAGACAAGCTCCTCCTAGATGGCATCGTCAACTCAGAGCAAACCAAAGACATCCTCAACGCCAATGCTGAGAAAGTGTCTGGCGTGACGGTCGACAATCAGCTGAAGATCTCCGAAGACACCCGCGCGCTCAGTGTCGTCGGTGCTGCAGTCGACTCTATCCCTGCTTTGATGAATGCCGCATCAGATGCCCGACTGGTAGCTACTGCCAAACAGGTCACCATATCAGGTCTGGTAGACGACTCAGGGACAAAGAAAAGACTGCTCAGTCTATTCACCCCAGATGTCTGGCAGGGGGCAAAGATCGTCGACCAGCTCACAGTCAAACCCAAGCCAGTCGCGCCTACTCCAGATCCGGTGCCAGATCCCGAGCCCGACCCGGAGCCAGAGAAGCCCAAGCGTGACCAGCCATCCTCCCTGTCTCTCTTGAGAAAAGGCGACACCCTGACTCTGTCCGGTATCGTCGATACTCCAGCTACGAAAAACCAGATCGCCAAGTCGGCTGAAGCGCCTGGTCTGACCGTGGTCAATAACATCGAAGTCAGCGAGACGCACCTCGCACCGACTCACCTCGCACCTGCTGTGGCCGCTATCCCAGCGCTAATGAGCGCCTCGCAAAACGGCCAACTCGACATCTCGCCCAAGCGAGTCGTGGTAAATGGAGAGGTAAAAGACCAGCCCGCCAAAACCAAGTTGATGGGATTTTTCGCCGCCGATAAATGGCCTGGCACCGAGATCGTCGACCAAGTGAAGGTGCTGCCTCCACCTCGCACCATCGAGCCAAAGTTTTCACTCTCGAAGAATGCGCAGAAGCAGCTGATCCTCACCGGTCTAGTCGATACTCCAGCTACCAAAAATCAGATCGCGAAGCTCGCTGCAGTGGATGGTCTAGATGTCGTCAACCAACTCAAAGTGGGTCCACGCGTGAAAAAGCCGGCTAAAGTAGCAGCCGCACTCTCAGGTGTGTCAGACCTATTCGGAGCGACCGATACCGGCCGTCTAGAAGTCGGCTCAGACAAGCTAGTCCTCAAAGGCATGGTGAAAGATCAGGCGACCAAAGATGGCATTCTAGGTCGTTACCCTGCGGATCAGTGGCCAAACGTCGCCATCGTCGATCAAATCGGCCTACTCCCAGCGCCTAAGCCAATGACGATCGAGCGCGATCAGGCACCTACCTTCACCCTCACCAAGAAAGCCAACGCGCTATCTGCCGCCGGCAAGCTAGCCTCTCCAGAGGCCGTCAAACTCCTGACCGACGCCATCGGCAAAGTCCAAGGACTAAAGCTCGACAACCAAGTGGAAGTGAGTGCCAAACACAAAGAGCTCCCCTCCCCAGAGCCAGTTTCTCTCGGTGTGCCAGCTCTACTCGCAGCCACAGATGACGGGCAAGTGATCGTGAAGGGCAAAAAGATAACCGTAGCAGGTCTGGTAAAAGACAATGCGACCAAACAGTCGATCCTCAAAAACTTTGGCGGATGGCAGGGCTACAGTATCGTCGATCAGATCGAGGTGAAGCCTGCACCAAAAGCGAAGCCATCATTCAGCTGGACAGAGCAATCACCGACCAAGACCGTTCTGACCGGTAAAGTCCCAACAGAGGCCATCAAAATCTCTCTAGTCGACGCCGCGAAACGACGCCTGCGCAATGATGTGGAAGTCGTAGACCGTATCGAGGTGAGCGATGAAGTCACCGATGCAGCTTGGCTAAAGGCATTGCCCAAATTCACTGCCGACAATCTAGGTCTGATCAAGAAGACCAAAGTCAGTATCAATGAGCGCGCATCCTCCATCTCAGGACTCGTGAAAGATATAGATACCATGCAAAACGTCAGTGTGGCCTTTTCTGGTATCAACCCACCAGGCAAACTCGACTTCGATCTGAAGATACCTAAGCCAGATCCCACACTGCCTCCCGCTGTGGCTCTTTCTGGAAAGGCTGATAAACTCGCTCTCACAGGCAATGTACCCGACAAAGCCACTCACGATGCCATCGTAGGGTCGATCCTAGCTATCAAGGGCATCGACAAGCTAGAGGACAAACTCAAGATCAACAGTAGCGTGAAATCCGACGCCTACCTAGAAGCGCTACCCACATTCGTCGGCGAATTCTACAAAGGCAGCGTCGCAGAGCGCGAATTCTCGCTCCAGAAGCAGGAGATCACCCTAAAAGGTGTGGTCCCATCTGAGCAAGCTAAGGCCGACACCCTGGCACTCACCACACCATTCAGCTCTAAGGGCGTGAAGGTGATTGACCAGCTACGCATCGTGAAGCCTGCAGAGCCTGCGCCAGTGCCGCCACCAGCTCCACCAGTCGCGCCCGAGCCGATCAAACCGAATGAGGGCGACCTCTACTCGATCTACTTCGGCACTGGGGAATCTCACATCCAGCCTTCGGAAGCAGCCAACGTCAAGATGCTGCTAGCCAAGGCAAAAGCCGCAACTGGCAAAATCGTGATCGATGGGTTTGCCGACGAGCGCGGTACCGCAGCCCTTAATGATACGCTGAGTGACGCGCGCGCTAAGCGAATCCGCAGCTACCTCGTAGAGAATGGTATCGATGAAGACCGCATCGTATCAGTCATCGGTCGAGGCGCTATCACTGGAGACTCCAACCAATACGACAAATTCCGTAGAACCGATGTCAGGATCGTGGCCGACTAACCTGTCAGAGAAGTAAATAACGCAACACGACACAAACTTTAGCAAAACAAGACCATGGACATCTTCTCTAGCTTTTTAGACCACTCCGACAAGGGCAACATGTATGATGGATATGCTCACGAGTGGATCGCAGCCTTTGCCATCCTGGCCATCATGGGCCTGATCGGCTACTTCATCGGCTGGCTCATGTGGCGCAACTGCAAGCGCCGCTACGCTGAAATAGAGGCAGAGAATGCCCGCATCCGTGCAAAGAATAGAGCCGTCTAAACTGAGCACCCGAAATCACGACCACAAACCGACACTACCGAAAGCCTCAACTAACCAATCACATCGATGGAACTTTCAGAAAGTCTATTCGCCCTGATCCGTAACCTCGCTGACCCGCTACTGCTGATCCAGAAGTACCCTATCCACGCTGCTATTTTAGCAGTAATCGGTCTCTTACTAGGCATCCATGTCGCGTATATCTGCTTCTACAAGCGAGCATCTCTCATCAAAGAGCTCGAGGAGGAGCAAAAGGAGCTACGCAAAGGCGATATCAAACTCGACGACAGAACCGCTGCGATTACGCCACCAGCAGCCGCGTCCACACGCACCGAAAAGATCACCGAAAAAGCCGTGCCAGAGACCTCAAAGGTCGCCACCTCAGCCCCGGCAGTAGAAAGATCTGCGGCTAATGACCTAGGCCTGAAAACCTACTACGCAGAGGCCCCAGACGATCCAGACGATCTCACTCTACTCGAAGGCATCGATCACGAGCGCGCAACAGAACTCAACCGAGCAGGCATCTACCGCTACTCGCAGCTAGCCGACCTCGATGAAGAGGGCCGTCGTAAGTTTGGCTTCAAATTTGGCTGGCCAGACATCAACTGGGGCGCATGGGGTGCTACCGCAGCTGCTGCAGGAGTCGGCGGTGCAGCTCTACTCTCCAGAGGGCGTGATAATTTTGACTGGCCAGACTGGAAGTGGGACGACATCGACGAGACCGAGGCCCATGTCGATCTCGCTAAAGACGAGACCAGCACAGTCACACTACCACCACAGATCCCTAATCCGGAGACCATCTCCGAGACTGTGGAAACCAACGTCGTAGAACAGAGCTACGATGTCGAAGAAGAGACCGAGGAAGAGGAGCAGTCCCCTATCGGCACCACGATCGCCACTGCAGGAGCCGCTATCGCTGGGGCCACATTGCTAAATGTCGGCAAAGACGACGATGAGGAAGTCGTAGAAGAGCAAGTCGTCACTCAGGAGGAAACCTACGAGGAGGAAATCGTCGAAGAGCAACCTGTCCTAGAAGAGGAAACCCGACAGGCACCGCCCTCCCTCATAGCCACCCACGAAGAGCAGACCGAAGATGCCGACGACCTCACCCTACTCGAAGGCATCGACGATGAAAAAGCAGCTGAGCTGAATCGCGCTGGTGTGTACAAGTTTTCTCAACTGGAAGAGCTCGACGAAGAGCAGCGCCGCAGCTTTGGCGATCGCTTCAATTGGCCAGACATCGATTGGGGGAAATGGGGCACTATCGGTGCCGTGGGCGCAGCTTCTGCAGCCGGTGTCGCCTCTCTCTTAGTCGATGATGAAGACGAAGAGGAAGCCTCCAACAGCCAAGAGATCGAAGAGAATGTCGTCATCACCGATCACACCGAAGAAGAAACAGTCGAGGAGATCGAAGAAGTCGAACAACAGACTGTGACATTCGCAGCTGCTGACGAAGAAGAAATCGAAGAGCTCGGCCCAGATGAGGACCTAGAGCTGACCACCTATTACTCAGTCGTTCCTCACGATGCCGACGATCTCACCCAGCTCGAGGGCATCGATGAGCATCGCGCCTACGAGCTAAACCAGGCAGGTATCTACAAATTCTCCCAGCTCGACGAGCTAGATGAAGAGCAACGCTCTCGCTTTGGCCGCAAGTTCCGCTGGCCAGATCTCGACTGGGGCAAGTGGGCAATAGCCGGAACCGTAGGTACCGCCGCTATCGCTGGCGCCAATGCTCTGCGCCGTGATGATGAGGAGGAGGAATATGAGGTGACCACCACCGAGCAAGAGGTCATCACTGAAGAGTACACCTCCACTGAAGAACCCGTCGCTGAAGAAGAGGAAGAAGTCGATCTCCAGCTGGCCAACTACTACTCAGTCGTCCCGCACGATGCAGACGACCTGACTCAACTCGAAGATGTCGACGAAGAGCGGGCAGCCGAGCTCAATCGCGCAGGTATCTACAAGTTTTCTCAGCTCGACGAGATGGACGAAGACCAGCGCGAGCGCTTTGGCCGCAAATTCCGCTGGCCTGACTTCAGTTGGGGCAAATGGGGCACTCTAGGAGCACTCACTGCAGCCGCAGCAGCTAGCAGCGCCGCCCTGCTGGGTGACGATGATGACGAAGCTGAGGAAATCGAAGAGGAAACGGTCGTCGTCGAGCACGAGGAATCCGTGGAAGACACCGATACCCAGCACTTCGAGTTCCAAAAAGGCAGCGATTTAGCCGACCGAGAAGACACCGAGTCCGATACGACATGGGGTTGGCGATTCCGCGAGCGTCCAGAGGATGCAGATGATCTCACCCAGATGGAGGGCATCTCAGAAGACGACGCAGCAGAGCTCAACCGCCAAGGCGTCTACACCTTCAAACAGCTCGAAGAACTACCAGAAGAGAAAAGAGAAGAAGTTCGCTCTCGATTCGGCTGGGGAGATATCGATTGGGGCAAATGGGGCACTCTAGGGGCACTCGGCACAGCTGCCGTAGCAGGTGGTGCAGCTCTACTGAATCGCGATGAAGATGAGGAGGAAGAGAATGCCAACTACGTCGAGCAAGAGGAAGTCACCGTAGCTACTACTGAGGAACAAACAGAAGAAGCTGCCACTACAGTGACGCTACCCGAAGTGGTGACTCAAGACGAAACCGAGACCACCGTAAGACCTGACTGGACATGGGGCTACACCTACACCGGCAATCCTGGTGTCCAAGCCGACGATTTCACTTCGCTTGAAGGTATTTCAGATGAAGATGCAGAGCGGCTCAGAGCGGAAGGCATCTACACCTTCCAACAGCTTGAGGAGCTGCCTGAAGAGCGCCGCGAAGAAGTGAAATCTCGCTTCGGCTGGGGCGACATCGATTGGGGCAAGTGGGGCACTCTCAGTGCCATCGGCACCGCCGCCGCTGTAGGTGGCTCTGCCCTACTCGGCGAGGACGACGACGATCATGATGATGAGCAGGAGGAAGTGGAAACCATCGACGATACCAGTGTCGAGGTGGTGGAATCCGAGCTAGCTAGTCGCGGCGATACCGAAACTGACTCCACATGGGGTTGGCGCTTCCGCGAACGCCCAGAGGATGCAGATGATCTAACCCAGATGGAGGGCATCTCAGAAGATGATGCCGCAGAGCTCAATCGCCAAGGTGTCTACACATTCAGACAGCTCGAAGAACTACCAGAAGAGAAGCGCGAAGAAGTCCGCTCCAGATTCGGCTGGGGTGACATCGACTGGGGTAAATGGGGCACACTAGGGGCACTCGGCACTGCCGCCGTAGCAGGTGGCTCGGCCCTCCTAGGCGGAGATGATGAGCACGAAGAGGAAAGCCAAGTCACTCCTGTCGCCGATGAGGAAAATGTCGAAACTCGCGTCAATTGGGGAGACGTCGACTGGGGCAAATGGGAAGGTGAAGAATCACCCTCAAGGACTGAGGCAGACGAACAAACTGACCAGACCTGGACTTACACCCACGAGGCACAGGCACCCGATGATGCTGATGATCTGACACAGGCAGAAGGCGTCTCCGCAGAAGACGCCGCAGAACTGAATCGCCAAGGCATCTACAGCTTCAAACAGCTCGAAGAACTACCCGAAGAGCAGCGCGAAGAAGTGAAGACCAAGTTCGGCTGGGGCGACATCGACTGGGCAAAATGGGGCACCGCAGGCGCGGTAGCATCCACCGCAGCAGTCGCAGGCGCGGCGATCGCGGGCCAAGACGATGAGGAAGACACCGCCGAAGAGGTGGCTACCGTGGAAACCACAGACCAAAGCGGCTCGCCAGCCATCGAGGGCGACCACACTCAGCCTATCGATGTGAACGCTGAGACAAAGCGCGGCTGGGACTACACCATCAATGAACAAGCTGCTGTCGAAACCACGGACACAATCGCAACCGACGAGGTAGCACCTGCTGCTGCAGAGGCGGATCTGACCGCCCATGAGCCCGAGCCAATCAAGCCCAGCACCATGGACTATCTGGTGCCTCTCAACCAGTTCGATGGAGAGGACGCGGACTTGCACGAAAGCTACGGAATCGTCTACACCCACGATCAGGTAGATCGAGACGATCTCACCGCTATCAATGGTATCGACGATGAGATCGAAAGCGGTTTGAACCAACGTGGTATCTATCGCTACAAGCAGGTGGCGAACTGGAATACCTACAATCGCTGGGCCTTCGAAAGAGACCTCAACCTACCAGGCCAGATCAAGAGCCAAGAGTGGATCGAGCAAGCTCAGTCACTGATCACCACGGACTCCACAGAGAGCGCCACCGATACAGATGATGATTCATCCACTAACTCAATCGCCACCGGCGCCATAGCAGCGGCTGGAGCAGTCGTGGGCGTAGCCGCCGTGGCGCCCACCGATGACAATCAGGTAGTCGCAGAGGAACCTCCTGTGATCGAAGAGCCCGCTCCTCCAGCACCAGCACCAGAGCCACGCAAAGAGCAGCAGCCCACTCGCGGTATCTTCGGGACAGCTGAGAAGCTGAACCAAGAAGGTAGCGACCAACGGGTAGCATTCATCATGGACGTATCTCGCTCTTTGACCCCGGCTCAACTGCGCCTGAGCAAAGATGAGCTGATCTCCGCTATCAACAGTCTAGCTGAAGGATCGCTCTATCAGGTGATCTTCTTCTCCGGACCAACTTGGTTTGCCCACCAGCGCATGACCCAAGGCGGGGCTCGCGGTGAAGACGTGGTGATCGAAGATGCTACCGACGGAACGACTCACCATTGGAAGAGTGGATTCGGTGGATTCGAGTATCAGGAAGGCAATGAACAACTGCCAACCGGCTCTTGGAGAGAAGTCACCGAAGAGAACATCGCTGCCACCATCGAAGATATCGAAGCTGTCGGTAAATCGTATGGCACCACATGGCATCTACCACTCACCATGGCGATGGACATCGAGCCTGCGCCTAAGACAATCTACTTCCTCACAGATGGCGAGACAGCCAGACAAGAGCAAGTAGCAGTCGAAATGATCGCTAAGAGCAAGGAAAAGGCCGAGGATATCTGCATCAACACCATCGCTCTGATGGTGCCTGGCGCATCTGTCCCACTTAGCCGCATAGCTCGGGGCACCGGCGGTGAGTACTCACTCGTCATCGCCGGAGGCAAAGTCCTAAAAGACAATGCCCTGAAAGATTATTTAGCCGAGAAAGAAATATCGATCGACGAATAAGACGTGAGTGGAACTCTGACTCAGACCTCTAATTGCAGATGCCTCCTTTTATCAGGAGGCATTATGCTTTTCCTGCAGTTTCTAGTCTCCCCAGCTATGGGGCAGACTGGTGGCGCTACAGGTGCGTCAGAGATCAGGGATATCGTAGACGATCCCCCACCGTTTTATTGGCCGCCTGTCATTTTCATCACTCTTTCGATCCTACTGCTAATCACCGCAGTTGTGATCTATTGTGTGCTCTCATATCGCAAGAAAAACCCCAAGCCAACCGGCCCTCCGCCAGAAGTCGTCGCCAGACTACGCCTACAAGAGCTACAATCTGAAGCCGCTACTATGGCACCGAACAAAGCAGGCCTTGAGGCTTCTGAAATCGTTAAGGATTTCCTCACATCCCAATATGGAGACCCTATCCGCTACGAGACCGCCGAGGAATACCTATCTCGTATCGCCATGCCTCAACAGCAAGCCGGCGCCCCAGTTTTTTCAATCGGTCTTCTCGAGCAGGTGAAATCGTTCATGTCGATCAGCCAGGAGCTGAAATTCGCCCAACTCAAAGAGGCAAAAGAGAGAATACCCAATCTCGTTTCCCAAGCAGAGAAAATCGTTTCTCTGGCCTTAGAAGAAGGCCCGCTGAAACAGTAAGTAGGCTTATTTCAAACCACCTATGATCCGCTGAGCATCACCTAGCCCAGCTTTACTACCAGCCTCTAAAGGAAGAGTGATCTCGATCAGATTACAATTCTCCTCAGTCCGGTCCGCCCGAATCGTCCCTCCATGGGTGTACACTGTGATGTAGGCACTGAGCAAATCCGTAGACAACTCTGAAGGTCGATCCGAACGGATATGGAATGGGTCAAACAGATGGCGCCGCACTGGCTCTGGCAATAAATCACCATTGTCGATGCATCGTATCTCCACGCCTTCCGCCTCAGCGACACCTACGGTACAGGGTTCCACCTCTAAGGTGATACTACCGCCATTCTTGATATTCTTGCTAGCCTCCAGCACCACCGTCTCAATCAGATGAACAATGCGCTCACCCTCGCCCTCCATAGTCACCTCCGGTTGGCCTTTGAAGCTGATAGTCGCATCCTCGATAGCGTGCTTTTCGACCACTGACTCGATCACCTCGCGCAATTGAATCGGCTCCAGACCGGCGTCATCACTGGACACGCGAGCCGCATTGGTGCCTTCCGTCAAATTGGTGAGGATCGATATCAGGCTCGACAGCCGATCTTCCACATTATTGTAGTAATCCTCCCAAAAGAATCGATCCCGTGGAGCTCCTCCCACCTCTTGCTCGAGCTGAAGGGGGATCATATCGAAAAACGACTGAATCACCGTCAAAGAGTTTCGCATGTGATGGTTGAGCCCCAACGAAAGTGCTTCAAAACTAGATGCGCGCTCAGCCATCATCATTTCCTGAAAAGTCGCAGCCCGATCTTTCAACAGACGTTTTCTCTCTCGACTTATCCAGTATCGATCCATCGCCCGCTTTAGCTTGGTCTCCAGATCCTCGGAAGACCAGGGCTTATTCATATAGGAGTAAAGAAGCCCCTCATTGAGAGCCTCCACCGCCTCGACCAGATCGTTATTGGCTGTCACCAGCATGCGCAGAGGTAGATCGTCGATGCGCCTGATTTTCGCCAAAAACTCCAAACCCGACATACCGGGCATCATTTTATCACTCAGCACGATGCCGATCTTTGCTCGATTTTCTCTAAAGACAACCAATCCCTCTTCACCACTCTCTGCGGTGAAGATAGGTCCTAGGTCTTCGAAGCTGTCCTTAAAATATTTTAGGGCTTTTGACTCGTCATCGACATACAGGATGCCGATATTGTTGTCGAGGTTCATATAGGCGGCGGAGTGAGGGAGTTATTTTTCTGCTACGGCATATAGTTCCGTATGCGTTTCGTCTTTGCGTATTTCAAATCTACCGCTAGCCAATGTCGTAGCTAGCATATTAGAAAATTGATCTGGGGTCCGGTGCAACAACTCCCAATCCAGCACTACCCCCATAAAATGGCGCATCTCATTCTCTGGCGTATAATTACTTACGATTATCTTACCACCGGGCTTGAGACGCTTATACAGATAGCTAATCACCTGAGAGCACATTCTCTCCGACAAATAGTCAAACAACCCGACGCAATACACCAGATCATACTCCTCTCGCTGATCACCCTCTGCAGCTCTCCTCAGGTGCTTGGCTAGATTAAAAACAGAATCCTGACGAAGATTCACATCCACATCCAACTCTCGATTCTGCTTCTGGCACTCGATGAACTGGCGCTTAGCTTCGATGAGAGTTCTCTGATTAAAATCGACCAGATCAATGCTCGCGCGACTGTCGCGACTTGCTTTGTTAACAAAACGCTGCACCTCAAAACCAACCCCGCTGGCCATGCTAAGTATATTAGCGCTTTCGCCCTTGGAATTAGCCGACTTAACCACCTGATCGATCTCGCCCTCCAGCATCGAAATACGCTGCCGATATGCCTCAGATGGCTTGGATGAAATGAGCCAAGCATTCAACAAACGACCATACAATGAGTGCCCTCGGTAAGGATCCCCCAGCAATTGTCCCAAAATACCAAAATCTCCCGGCACCCCTATAGGCTGGGCCACGATCCTAGAGACAAACGGTGAGCACAGAATCATAGGAAACAGGCGCTGCTGAGCAATCCGGCGCAAAGCACGTCGGCCTTCTATCGAATCGATTGATTCCGCAATTTGCTCAAACTTGGTCAATGCCTCGGTCAAATTCGGGAAGAACCGGCTCTCCGCATAGCTCAATATCTTTGCCTCCATATCCGGACGCTCATCTGGACCGATCTCCAGCATCAGGTCTTCGAATGGAGCGAGATCATCATGCAAATCGTCCAGTAAATCTTCGAACGCGATGACAGAACTACGGATATCTGTGGGCAAAACGAAGGGTTGAGCCTGATCCAAGCCAGACGAATCGCTGCTCGGTTTATTGCCGATCTCCCAGTCACCTCCCAGCCCGACTTCGATCCATCGCCTATCAGCAAGATTGGTCACCTTAGCAACCACAGCATCTGCTATAGACACAGATCGAAATCCTAGCGTCACCTCTGTCCCTTTCAGAATCGTGCCGACTCCTACAGCTGAGTCCAATCCTGCCTCAACTACGATAGCTTTAGAACTATATCGTATCACCCGGGCGAGAAACTCCTGCTGGCCTCTTATGTGTGCTCGGAGATAATTTTCCTCTTCCGTCTCTTTTCTCACGACTGGCCGGGCAAATTTCGTGCTTAAACCTTGCCCTCCACTACCAAACCGAATCCCGGGAATCAGGCTAGCCACGATCTGTTGTAAGTTCTGAGGCTCTAATGGCTTTGGCAAATATTCAGATGCCCCTGCTACAATCGCTCGCCGAGCTGTCTCTAAATCTCCAAAACCAGTGACAAACAGCACCGGAACATTGGGCACATGCTCTCGAAAATCTTCCAGTAATCGCAAGCCACCTCGCTGGTAAGAACGCTCGTCGACAATAACCACGCCCAATCCTTCCGTCTCCTCAGGCAATGAATCGAATCTTTCGTCAAATACCTCCAAATCTAGACAGGGCTGCAGCGCATTCCTAGCCACATCGATCAAATCGAAATCATCAGATGCTATTAGCGCGTATGCTCCGGGAGGTCTCTCCGTAGGTTTAGCCTGATCAGACTCAAGATTGGAAAATACTGTGTCAGCCTCAAAAAATGCGTTTACTCTCATCACCTACTACCGATTCCGGCCTATGATAATAATATGATTTTTGATTATTTCAATTAATAAGAACTGGAAGGATGAACCAAGTTATTATGGATTAATCGATATTTAGCATAACTCAGCTTTAAAGTTAACCCCAATTCTAATTCACTCATTATAAACAACTTACCCCTCATCGAACTGCTTGCGCCAATAATCGAGGCGCTCTTTGATTCTTCCCTCCAGGCCATTCTCGCTGGGCGAGTAGTAAACCCTACCCTCAGGTAAATAGGCCTGCGGAACAAACCCTTCCTCGTAATCATGCCCATACAAATACTGCGTGTCTCCAGGCTCGATCGCTCCGCCCTCAGTCCCCAGTTTCTTGCGAGATCTCGTACGCAAGTGGGGTGGCACCGCCAGTGTTCGTCCTTGGGCCACATCCGATAAGGCGGCATTGATACCCGCGTAGGCCCGGTTGCTTTTGGGCGCGGTCGCTAAGTAAACAGCAGCATGAGCCAGTGTGATGCGCCCCTCTGGCATACCGATAAATTCAACAGCCTGATGTGCCGCTACAGCAACCCGCAGGGCATTCGAGTCTGCTAGGCCCACATCTTCGCTAGCAGCGATGACGATGCGCCGAGCGATGAATCTCGGATCCTCTCCTGCATGAAGCATTTTCGCCAGCCAATACAAAGTGGCATCTGGATCGCAGCCTCGCATCGACTTGATGAAGGCACTAATCGTATCGTAATGCGCATCTCCATCAGCATCATAAACGATAGTTTTTTTCTGAATGGAGTCTTCGGCGACCTCCAGTGTGATAGCGATCTCTCCAGTCTCGTCATCTGCCTCAGTCGTCAGGACAGCTAGCTCGAATGAGGTCAGTAGCTTGCGAGCATCACCATCACACATCGTCACCAAATGCTCTATGGCTGCATCTTCGACTTTCAGCTCCTTCTTCCCAAAGCCACGCTCAGGATCGCTGATGGCTGCCTCTATCAGTTGCCTGAGATCCGTATTGTCCAGTGGCTCTAGCTGAAACACCTGGCTACGCGACACCAAAGGGCTATTGATATAAAAAAACGGATTGTGAGTGGTCGCTCCGATGAATCTCACCGTCCCCCTCTCGATATGGGGCAGAAGCACATCCTGCTGAGATTTATTGAAACGGTGAATCTCATCGACAAACAAAGTCGTGATCTCTCCCCGCGTACGCAGAAACTGGCGGGCTGCCTCCGTCGCATTTCGGATTTCTTTGACGTTGCTCTCGACACCGGACAAATTGATAAATCTAGAGTCCGTCCTCTGTGCGATCAGTTCAGCCAGGCTCGTCTTTCCCACTCCTGGGGGACCATAAAAAATCAGGGACGTGAAGCGATCCGCTTCGACCGCTCGGCGCAGCAGCTTCCCCTCTCCCAAGATATGACGCTGCCCCACATACTCATCTAGGGTCGTCGGCCGCATACGCGCAGCGAGGGGCACCGCTCGGTTTAACCCCGGTTTCGGTTTCTTTGGAGCAGGCTTTGTGGCCATCTCATCCTCGTCATGAGTCACTGAAAACAAGTCATCTGCATCCATTTTCTGAAAATCTTTCTAATCTTCCTAAATCCTGTGACCTCATACCACTGCCTCAGCATCTCACCCACTACCGCAGAGAGTAAGGAGGGAATTACTTTCTGCCAATCTTTCTCTTATTTGAGCATGGATGACATCAAAAATTCTTCGAACCGTTATTGGCTAAAATGGATAATCTCTGCACTCCTCCTAGCAGTTATTTTGTTCGCATGGCGATTTTACGTCTCTCAATCGAGAGATGTCGTCTACCTGAAGCCCCTGCCCAAATCTGAACAAGCAGAGGAATCATCCTCCGCGCCCACTACTGGTACGGCTGACGCACTAGCCTCTGGAGCAGAAAACTCCAGTGAACAACCATCTATCTATCAAATCGAGTCGATAGAGCATCCCGAAAAGCAATTTCTAGCAACCGACTACAATCCTCTCAACGAGTGGCTCGACCAGAGATTCGAAGTGAAATATTTGAACCTCACTCCTGAAATCATCTTCGATCAAGCCCCCCTGAATGACGTCCACTATGAGACCACCAGCCTCCCGGAACTAGTATCGGTGAGCAGCTTCTCGATGAACTCGGCAAATATCTCCAGAAGAGAACTCCTGGAAGAGATCTCAAAGCATTGGAACCTGCAGATGAGCTTCAGCTACGACGGCACCAGTTCGGCACCCAATGCCATCGCCGTAACGGGCAAACAGTAAGTAGTAGCTCGCCCCTCCTATCTACTCCTCTTCAGCTTTCTTCTCGACCGATTTGGCAGCGGTAGTTGCCGCCTTCAACTTCTCGTTCAACTCATTATTCTCAGCCACGAGCTGTTCGACTGCAGCCACGATCGCCTGCATTTCTTCTCCTTGTTCAGCACTTTTCAAAAGCTCAGTGTAGACCTTTCTCGCTGCTGAAAGCTTCGGTTCTGCCTGTTTTTCAAAAGCCTCTGCGGCGCCCTGCAAATCCTGAGATTTTTGCTCAAGCTCAGCGATCTCAGCTTCGATCTGGATGACCCGCGCTTTTGCCCGAGTCTCTCTCTTGATGATCTGGCGTAGGCGATCCTCCTGCCGAGCCTCCATCGCAGCGACGACTAGCTCGAGTTCATACATGCTATTAGCACGAATCAAAACTTCCTCGGAAGACACCTCGAGCTGGTCTATTCTCTGGTTCAGCGCCTCGATGGCCTCTGAATCATCCTGCGAACAACTAGATAGGAGACCCAGTAAAAAAACTCCCAGTATGCCAGATCGGTAAGCTTTAGCGCTCATCAGCTATGACCTCCTGTCTCGACTGACCCAAGCCCGCTATACCCAGCTCCACGACATCGCCAGGCTGTAGATACTGTGGGGGCTGGAATCCCATGCCGACTCCGGGAGGGGTACCTGTGGAGATCACATCACCAGGCATCAAGCTCATGAACTCGCTCAAATGGCTCACTAGCTTAGGGATATCGAAAATCATCTTACTAGAGCTACCATTCTGTTTGGTCTCACCATTCACCGTCAGCCACATGTCCAGATCATTGATGTCACCCAGCTCATCAGGAGTCGCCACATAGGGGCCTAGCGGAGCAAATGTATCGCAGCTCTTACCCTTTACCCACTGTCCGCCACGCTCCAGCTGAAAGGCTCTCTCGCTGTAGTCATTGTGCAACAGATAACCTGCTACATGGTCGAGGGCATCCTCTTCACTCACGTAGTTAGCTCGCTTGCCGATCACAAAGGCTAGCTCGACCTCCCAATCGGTCTTCTCGCTATTCTTAGGGATCATCACTGGATCGAATGGCCCACAAATCGCACTCGTCGCCTTAAAAAAGACAATCGGCTCTGCCGGGATATCCATGCCCGCCTCCTCTGCGTGGTCGGAGTAGTTCAGACCAATACAAATCAACTTCCCTGGAGTCGCCACACACGGCCCCAATCGAACCGAGCTATCGAGCACAGGCAGAGCACCAGACTTTTCGCTGATCCACTGCTCCAGTCTCGTGAGATTCTCCGGATCAGAGAAAAAAGCACTGTCCCAATCCATGCCGAAACCCGAGACATCTACGCGACTGCCATCCGCCAACTCGAGTCCAGGCTTCTCTTCCCCAATATTTCCGTGTCTTAAAAGCTTCATAGTAACTAGCACGCACCCTAACCAAACAAGTTTAGGAGACAAGCCGGATTTACAAAGGAAGCACAGAGTTTACAGGAACCCGAGATTCCTACTTGCATCCTGCTCCCACTTGGCTACTAGAATTCCCATGTCTGAAAACAACGAGAAGCGTGAGTTCCAAGCCGACGTCAGCCAAGTGCTGGATATCGTGACCAACAGCTTATACACCGACAAAGAAATTTTCGTGCGGGAGCTAGTCTCCAATGCTTCAGATGCCCTCGAAAAACTTCGCCATCTGCAACTGACCGAGAAAGAGGTCTTCGACGCCGAAAAGGAACTCGAGATCCACATCGATGTCGACGAGGAGAACAAAACATTCACCATCGCAGACCACGGTCTGGGAATGACCCGAGATGAACTGCACGAGAATATTGGCACGATAGCTCACTCTGGCTCCAAGCAATTCGTCAAAGCCATGGCAGAAGACGCCAAGAAAGAGACCGCTATGATCGGTCAGTTTGGCGTCGGGTTTTACTCAGCCTTCATGGTGGCCGATGAAGTGACTGTCTACACCCACAGCTGGAAGACCGATGGAGAGCACCTCAAGTGGACATCCGACGGAAAAACCGGCTACGAGATCGAAGAGGAAGACGGCCAGAGCCGCGGCTGCAAAATCGTGGTCAAACTCCGCGAAGAATACGAAGAATTTGCGCAAAAAGATCGCATCGAGACCATTCTCAAAACTTATTCGGCCTTCGTTGCTTTCCCTCTACTGCTAAACGGAGAGAGAGTGAACACTGTCGAAGCGATCTGGCGCAAGCAAAAGAGCGAGGTGACCGACGAGGAGTATAATGAATTCTACAAATTCACCTCTAAAGCATTCGACGAGCCAAGCTACCGCATGCATTTCTCAGCCGATTCGCCGATCGAGCTGAATTCATTGCTCTTCGCCCCGACTCAAAATACCGAGCAGTTTGGTTTTGGCCAGATGGAGGCAGGGGTCTCTCTCTACTGCAAAAACGTGCTGATCGACGACAAACCCGAAGGCATGCTACCCGAGTGGGCTCGCTTTCTACGAGGCGTCATCGACTCAGCCGATCTACCGCTCAACATCAGCCGCGAATCCATGCAGGATAGCGCGTTGGTGAAAAAGCTGAATCGGGTCGTGATCAAACGCTTCCTCAAAAACTTGGATTCCGAGTCAAAAGACGATCCTGAGAAGTACGCCAAATGGTATGAAAACTTTTCCCGCTTTCTAAAAGAAGGCACGGTCACAGACTACGATCATCAGGAAAGCTTGGCAAAGCTGCTACGCTTCGAGACCTCTATGACCGAGCCTGGAGAGGTGTGTGGGTTTGAGGATTATCTAGTGCGCGCCAAAGAAGGCCAAGACAAAATCTACTACCTCATCATCCCCGATCGCAAAACGGCAGAGGCAGGCCCCTACCTGGAGGCCTTCAAAGCCCGTGGTCTTGAAGTGATTTACTTCTTTGATCAGGTCGATGATTACTTGGTCCAGAACCTGAAAAAATACAAAGACAACGATCTCGTATCCATCGATCGATCCGATGTAGAGCTAGATGACTCGGTAGAAGCAGAGGGCGAAGCACTAGAGGAAAGTGCCGTAGAGACCCTGACAACTTTCATCTCCGACTACCTAGACAACAAGGTAACGAAAGTAGCCGTCGGCAAGCGCCTAATCGACAGCCCAGTAGCAGTGCTCACTCCAGAGCATGGCATGAGCGCTCAGATGCGCCAGATGATGAAAGCGATGAACCCAGATGAAGAGGCTCCACCTCTAGAAGTCGAACTGGAGATCAATCCGCGCCACGCGCTGATCAAACAACTCCACGACGTACAAGGCGAAAACCCAGAATTGGCCAAACTCGTGACCGACCAGCTATTCGACGGAGCCATGCTCACCGCAGGCCTCCTAGACGACAGAAAAGATCTAGTCACCCGCAACTATGAGCTAATGGAGGCTGCTCTACGGAAGTAGAGTTGATTGCCTACGACAGGCTTCGAAATACTATTGACCACACAACCCTCGACTTTTTCCTGTTCTCTGGAGTTGAATTAATCGCGAGCTGACTTTATCGTCAGCTCGCGCTTTGATTAGCCGCCAGTGTGGTGGAATTGGTAGACACGCCGGATTCAAAATCCGGTTCCTTCGGGAGTGCGGGTTCGATTCCCGCCGCTGGTATTATCTTTGGTCTCTTTCACTTTCTTTCCTGTCAATCTGGGGCCACAATCGTAGCTTTCTACGATGACTAGCTCTACCGTTTCAGATTCTTTCCCAGGCGTTCCCGTCGAGCATGACGATGAGATCAACTCCAAGATCTTATCCATCTCCGAAGACTTGGTCCAAGGCTTCCAGCGTTACCCGTTCCAGCATATTTCGGAGAAATCTGGCGTAGAGCTGCCTACCGTGCTGGAGCGCATCCAAGCCATGCTCGAGGCCGGAGTGATCCGCCGAGTCAGGCAGACCCTGCTGGCGACCAAGCTGGCTCATGGAGCCCTGTGCGCTTGGCATGTCGATCCTCACAAACTCGATGCCACTTTCGAATGGATGTTTCGCGAAGACCCCTTCTCAGGCCATGTCGTGACTCGCACGACCGATCGCGAGATTTCAGGCTCTAACTACAAACTCTGGACCACTCTCAAAGTCCCACAGGGCGAACGCCTCGAAGATCATGCAGACGTGCTCAAACGCCTCACAGGAGCGCATGAATATGTCTTGATGCCCGCAAACGGCATTTTCGCCCTAGGTGTCGGCCATGTACGCCGCAAATCGATGGAGATCGGAGCCAAGGCTGATTCACCCGCAGTGATGACGACGACTCGTACAGTCGAATTAGACGACCTCGAGTGGAAAGTCCTGCTAGCAATGAAAGGCGAACTTTCAGTAGCGGAGGTCTGCGAAAATCCTTGGATAGGGCGCGCAGAGGAAGCCGGCGTCGATCTTGAGACATTTTTCCAGGTGGCAGAGACATTGGATAAAAAGAAGGTCATCGGCCGTTTCTCGACCTTCCTTGAGCACGTCAAACCTTCCCAAACTGGTAAGAAGCGCGTCACCCGGTTCAACGCACTGTTCCACTGGAAAGTTCCAGAAGGCATGCAGGAACAGGCAGGCAGCGAGATCGGTAGGCACGACATCATGACCCACGCGTACTGGCGAGAGGGTGGCGATCGTTTCGGCAATGTCAACATCATGGGAGTGGTGCATGGCACAGAGAAAGATCGCGTGCTCGAGCACAAAGCTGCTATCGATGCGCACTTGGAGACTTGCGGGATCCCTGTCGATTACACCAATGTCTTTTGGGGTGGCCGCAGCGAGATCAAACCTTCCGAGATCTCCCCTACGATTTATCGAGAGTTTCACGAAAAATGGGCTGATGCAGGTCAAGTCATTGGCTAATTGAATGATTTGAGCTATCTATCCAGACCAAATTTGCCACGCTATGGATATTGAAAAAGTCGCCCACCTAGCTCGTCTAGATCTCTCAGCTGATGAAATAGCCGAGTACGGCTCTCAGCTAGGACAGATCCTGAAGTATATCGAGCAGCTCGACAGCATCGATATCGAGGGTATCGAGCCCACAGCGCATGCCGCTCCTGTATTCGACGTGGTTCGCGCAGACATTGAGCAACCGGAGCGAAGACTCACTCAGGAGCAGGTACTGGAGAATGCCCCCGCCTCTGCCCATGAGCAGATCAAGATGCCCAAAGTCATCGAGTAAAAAGCTCTTTTACCTTTAGGAATACTTATTGCACTTGGCTGAAATAACCATCCACTGCAGTCTTGGCGAATCTAGCCAAATCCGAGCTGACACCAGATCGTACATCGATATCCCCTAGGTAAGCCACGGCCTCAGCCACTCGGTCAGCGTTGAGTGCGGTCCTAGCCATCAGCATACGCAGCTCGCTCGACTTTTCAGGATTCGCACTAGGGATAGAGCTAGCGAGCTCAACTGCCAAAGAGTCATCCTGGAGGCTAGCCAAACCTCCCAACTGCTGCACAAAAGTGTGAAAATCCCCCGCTTTCATATCCGAAATATCCGCCTGAGCAGAGAGCGATTTGCGATGGATCACCGCGAGAAAGTCTAGTGCAGAAGTGCTCCTACCAGTGGCCACACTCTCTCGCATACTATGTACCAGCACCTCCCAGCTCACCAGATCCTCTCCCCCTGCCCAATCTTCCACAGTCGGCTCTGCGTCAATCTCGACAGGATAGACTCGGGCTACTGGACCCTGCCCGCCCTTCTCTTCTGATACCATAGCTTCAGCAGGGTAATAGACCCGAGCCAATCTCCGCGGGGAAATCCGATTAACTCGTGAGGCGATCGAAGATCCCGAATCCGGCCCTTGAACCACTTCTACAGGCGCCTCTTCTATCACCCTAACCCGCTTCTTTGGGTTGCTCTTTACCAAAGCATCTTTTGCCAACCTTCTTGCTTCATCTTGCTTAGCCATTTCATCTCGGACTAAATCAGCCTCTACCATAGCCAGTCGTGAAATCATCTCGCTCTCATCGATCCAGTCCGCCTGGCCTTGAGATTCAGACGTAGCGTCCGACCCATCCTCCCCTTCATCAGGACTGGCACTAGTCGCCACCGAGCTAACCAAAGCGATACTAGACTCCAATGCCGCCTGAGTGAGCAAATCCAAAGAACGCTCCTCCCCTGCATCAGCACTCTCTGCCACTAGAATATCAGCAACACTGGGAGGCGCCGGCACCTGCCGCAAACCTCCACCTTCATACACAGAGCTCTGGACTTCGGCGACCACCACCTCGGCCGAGATCTCACTCGAGCGACTTTTAAATGACACCAAGATAGAGGCCAAAATCGCCACTCCTAAGGTAGGGATAATCAGCTCCCTCAAAGAGAGGAGCCATCGAAAGATCTTTTGCTGTGTCCGCATTCCGTGAATCGAGTGTCCACATGCGCGCGGTGCATTCTGATAAAGAATGCACAGAAGACAGATGGACGCAGGGTTAAGGTTCTTATGAGGGACGGGAAACTACGGAACTTCATCCGAGGGTTAGCGATATTTATAGAAAACACTCAGAGATTGTCAAACTTAAGAAAAATAAAAAGCGACAGTTTCTCCTCAGATAAAACCCTCTCCACCAAGAGGAATCGAACCTTAACGAATTGTACCCTATTCAGTGAAAACTGTACCCTATTGAATCCCCACTTTCGGCACCGCTCGCGAGCAGTGATTGGGGCGGAGTACGGCTGATCTAAAAGGCGCCGATACCTAGGCCCTGATAGGAAAAAATTGGCGTAGGGAAGCGTAGCAGCCCTACACTGATCACTCGCGCTCTTCGAGCTCGACCTCGATTTTGAGATCGTTTTTCTGTGCAGCTGCGATCGCTAGACTGCGGATTGCCCCTATGGTCTTACCACTACGCCCGATGACACGACCTGTGTCCTCGGGATTGAGGCGAATGCGGTAGACGTGACGACTACCTTTTTTCCCGTGTAGCACACCAGCATCCTCGGGATGCTTGATTAGCTGCGCTACCACGTACTCGAGGTACTCCTGTACTGCCACTGCTGCTTCCATGCTTGTAGACAAGCAGGACTGGACTGATTTTGCAACTCAAAAAAGCCCGTGCTTAAGCTGAAGCAGCTTGGCGAGCTTTCTTGATGATGCTGCGCACCGTGTCCGATGGCTGAGCACCGTTACCAATCCACTTATCGGCTTTCTCCAAGTCGATGACAGCATTGTCGTCTGACTTAGTCATTGGATTGTAAGTGCCGATCTGCTCGATGTAGGGGCCCTCGCGACGAGCACGCTGGTCACACACTACGATTTTGTAGTAGGGACGGTCCTTTGAGCCTTCGCGTCTGAGTCTGATCTTTACCATGATAACAATCTATTTAGGATGGCCGAAACAGGGCTGAATCGGCGAGCAGGAATAGTTGATGATTTTTAAAAAAAATCAACCCTATTTCTGCAATGATTTCGCGGTTTTCGCTTTGCAACCGTTGCTGAGACGTGTTGTATAGCGATATGGCGCTCGAAGACCGCGATGTATCCTCTTTAGCGGACAGTGTGTCCCGTCTCACCGATTCTCTCAACCAAATCCTTTTTGGCCAGGAAGAGCTGATCGATCTCGTAGTTACCGGACTGCTGGCTCGCGGTCACATCCTCCTAGAGGGTCTACCGGGATTGGGAAAGACTGAGCTCGTAAAAGGATTGGCAAAAACACTGCAGCTGGAGACTAAGCGTGTCCAGTTCACCCCAGACCTGCTCCCAGGGGACATCACTGGAAACCCTGTGCTGCAGGAGACCGAGAGTGGCCGCAGCTTCGTCTTTCAGGAGGGCCCGCTTTTTGCCAACCTCGTCCTAGCCGATGAGATCAACCGAGCCTCTCCCAAAACCCAGTCGGCTCTACTCGAGGCTATGCAGGAGCGCCGTGTGACCGTGCTGGGCGATAGCCACATCTTACCCAACCCGTTTTTCGTTCTGGCGACTCAAAACCCAATCGAGCTGGAGGGCACCTACCCTCTACCTGAAGCTCAGCTGGATCGCTTTTTGTTTAAGCTAGAAGTCACCCGAAACGATGTATCGACCCTAGAGCGCATCGTCAATCAAAGGGAATTAGGCGTGGAGCCCAGCGCCGATGTGGTGCTCGACGCAGCCGGCCTGAAGCAGCTCACCGACGCCGTGCGCGAGATCTATCTACCCGATGTCGTGGCCAACTACATCGCGCGCCTGGTAGATGCTACTCACCCCGGCCAGTCAAAGATAGCCGATCAGGTGAAATTTGGCGCCAGCCCTCGTGCGGCACTCAGCCTCGCCTCTGCGGCGAAAGCACGCGCTCTTATGAATGGCCGCATCAATGCCAGCTTCGACGATGTCGATGCCATAGCCACACCAGTGCTGCAGCACCGTATCGTGCTGGAGTATAGTGCCCGTATCGATGGCCAGACCAATGCCAATCTGGTAGCAGCACTCCTAGAAGAAGTGCCTCACCAAAATCTCGATCTCCCAAAGACGGTAGTCAGCGAGTAGTAGCCTAGCCAGCTCCCACTCCCCAGCCACTCACCACTTCCTCAGCATGCTCGGCGGTGATACCTGTGGGCAGTACGATCGTCACTGTCACGTGTGCCTGCTGGTTGGTGGTATTCGCCCCTAGGGTTCGCAGGTTTGCTCCTAGGCTTCGGTAGGCTTGATAGGTGAGAAAGTACAGCAACTGGCTGACCTGCCCGACCTGAGTCGCCGCCCGTATCCGGTAGAGCTGCTCGGAGATTGGCTCGATCGATACTTTGTCGGCCACCTTGGGCACACTGTCTTCGTGCTCGGGCGAGATGAAATCGCGCTTCTGGATCGCCTCAGTGATGACGGGAGCTACCTCGGAGATATCCTGACCGGGCAAGACATGGTAGAGATTGAGGGCTAAACCATGGTTATTCGCCGAAAACAGACGCGCCTGGCTCAGCTGGATTCCACTCTCGCTAAGAGCTCCACTGATCGTCGCTGCGATGCCTGGGTAGTCGTGGCAGGCGATACCAATGATCTCGGAGGTGCCGATACGGAGCGGCAAGACACGAGGCGGTAGTGCAAACTCCTCATCCTCTTTGAGACGGAAAAGATAGCTCGCGAATTTCATCACCTGCAGGCGGTAGCGTCCCTGTAGAAAGTCCGTGCCAAAGTCATGGAAAAGCTCCATCTGCTCCGCATCGAATCCCGATCGGGACAAAGGCTCTGTCGGATCGTACTGAGGTCTCAAAGCCATACGGACCTTGTCGTATAGCTGATGGATATTAAACCAGCGCGCGGGTGAAGAAGCCTCGGATTTCCATCCCGAACGATCGCAGATAGTGAACACGTATAGAGTTCGCAATAGCCCCTCATCGCCCTCACAGCACTGCAGCAGTTTTGCGACTTGCTCTTCACTAGTCAGATCACTCGCTGAGCAGACTTTAAATGCCGCCCTCTGGTGCACCAAAAACTCAACCATACTGAGCGTCTCACCATCAAATCCACAATCTCTGAAAGAATCACGATAGTACTCACCTAGGGGCAATCCCGAAAATCCGCTAGAGTATCGATCGTACAGTGGCAGCGAGGTGTCCGTCCGGTCCTGAAGATCGTCGGGCGTCAAAGGCAGTCGCTTGGTGGTGAGAGCCAGGCGAATCGCTGCCAACTGGCTATCGTCGAGAAGTGCAGCCTCGACTGAAGTGGATGTCTCTGCGCCAGGATTCTCCAGTGCATTGGGGTTGATGGCAGCATTCACGATCGCTTGCCCCTCCTCGATCATAGACTCGAGAGCACGCAGCTTTTCACGCACCATCGCTCCACGCAGGCACTTCTGCTCAGTCAGCACCCGCTCATCGATCGAGCACTCAAAGTGATCATACCCCGGGAAAAGTCGAGCCATCGCTCCAGGGATCTGAGAAAGGAATTTCAATGAATCGGCGAGACTGCCACTAGGCTCATAGAATAGAGTCGACAGCTCAGGCACCTGCACCAGCCAGTCGCCCGCTTGGCGGAAGGATGTGCGCATACTGTAGGGATCGATAGGCGTGCCATATCGCTGCGACGCGACCAGCAGCATCAGTGCTGCGCGGCTCCTATCCCAGGCTGTCACCCGATCCTCTGCCGTATCCCGCAGACCGCCTGTCCCTAGGACGATACCGCTGCCTGGACGTATGGCACGCCCCCGTTGCAACTGACCACCGATGACTCCCCAGGTGAACTGATCGATCCGCTTCCGGTGCGTCATCAGACGTGCGCGCACATCATTAGCAAACTCGAAGCGCGCTTTCTCACTGGACTCCTCGCCGGCCAGCTTTTCGAGGCTCAAAAAATCCTCGAAACTCAGCTCATCCTCGAGGTGAGAACCATCCGCCCGCGGTGCTGTGTGGGTGCCCTTATTCAGATGCACAAAAGCACGGAGCCTGAGCAGAAAGTGATAGGCATCAAGCACTCGAGCATCCTCCAGCTGCTCGTAGATCTCGTGGCTGTGGCAAAAGGTCTCCCCAGCCAGAGTCCAGATCGCCGCTAAAAAGACTCGCAGTCCATCGCTCTTGATATTGTAGCTATCTACCTGCTCGGCTTTCGAGCCCAGCTCGCCCCAGCTATCGCGCCAGGCCCGGCTCACGAATAGAAAATGCTCGAACGGATCATAAGACTCCTGGATCCGATTGCGAAATCTCGGAGCCAGACCCGAGGGATCGTAGATCGGCTTCATATCGCCAAATGAATTCAGCTGCTTATCATCCAGATCCGCGATGTCATCGAAGTTGAATGGCAAAATCTCCCCGTCAAATCCATACTCCTCTCGAAACTCTCGGGTGTGGATCGTCTCCCGCTGCAGCTCTCGGAGAAAGCTGTTGTCCTCGATCGAGTCATCAAACAAAAACGCGTAATCGGTATCCGAGCAGGGCGTGATCTCATCTCGCCCGGTCCCTCCCAAAGCCACCACGGCGAAAGGCCGGTCGTAGCCTAGCTCACGATGCCGGCGCTCGGCCCAGTGCAGCATGAGCCCATGGTAGATCGCGCTACGCGCGCGGGTGATGATGCGACCATTGCTCAGGTTCGATGAGAGGATGGTCTTATCATTCTCTGCTATCAGCCGATCAAAGGCTGTCTTTGGTCCCAAAGCATCGATCGCTTCACGTATCGTCGCAAAGCTTGTCGGCAGTTCATCAGGGGTAGCGGATTCCATACTGAATGTGTGTGCGTGAGAGTATTAGACAGAAGGGATGTCTTCATATCCTACGCTCTTCGTGGGTATGCCAGCTTAAATCAAGCCAAGAGAGCCGATTACTTGGTAAAAATAAACGTCCGCACCGATTCAGGCGGCATCGCAGCCGTGGCATCTACGGGGCTACAGTTCCGCTTTCGATCCGTCTGGAATGAGCCGATAAGCCGCATAGCACCTGGAGCTGTCATCTCGATATCTCTCGCCTCAGGGTGATCATTGATGACGATCGCCACCACGGTATCAGACTCCGGACTGAGAAAAGCCGCCACTGGCAAAGACTCTGGGTAATTGATATGGATGCGGCGGTAGCCCGGCTTCACAAAGCCTGAATACTGGCGAAAGGTGTAGAACTTTTTGGTCCGCTCCACCAGCTCCTGCACCTCCCCATCACCGGCCTCTGCAGCGACTAGCACTAGGCCTTTATCCAGATAGCCATCTCTCAGTAGCGACTCCTCGACACTTGGGGGAGCCTCACTAGCGACCAGTCCCTTCCAGAGAAAAGCGTTGGCTTGGGCATCGGTCAGACAGATGTGTAGGTATCTAGCCGCTTTTATCGCTTTGCCGTGGGCATCGAGATCTGGAGACCAGCCATGGGTGTGTCTATCGGCCGTGTACCAGTGTGCGCCAGATGTATCCGTCATCCATAGCCGCTTCTCGGGGAAGTGCCTAGCTCGCATCGCATCGAGCCCTATGGTCTTGTAGCGCAGCGTATTGACCATGTAGTCCGGCGCGACACTAGCGTAGCTATCGTACATTTGATAAGTCGCGATATCCACACCAGGGCTCGTCAGTGTCGGGATAAAACGATCGATCTGATCCGCATTGGGCCCGATGTGTGTGAGATCAGGTGCCGCTATCCGGATAGCCTCCAGCCCGGCCTCCAACAGTCTAGGGCGTAGTTTTTCCTCGATGAATACGGCCAATCGCTCACTCTCCCACGAGCAGCTTTGCGGACTGGACTTCGCAGTATTGATGCCGCACTCGAGACTGAGCACCTTCACATTCACACCCCAGTCCAGATAGGCCTCGGTCCGTGCTAAGATCTCGTCGGCCCATGCATCTTCTCGCTCGGGCTTCAGCTGGTACGATGGCGACTCATCCGACACCGGTTCCAGCCAGTAGTTATTAGCACTGTGTTCTGCAGATCGAGGTTGCCAAAAGGAGAGCAACACCTCGAGATCGGGTTTGATCGCCATGGCCCGAGTGAGGACTGTGCGATTGTGCTCGGCATCGCCAGTGGCACTCACTTCACCTCGGACTCGGATGATGTTGGTATTCAGGCCCTTGATCGCAGCATGGAGAGCATCCTCGCTGGCCAGCATCCCGCTATCGACTAGCCCCCCGCCAAACCCATCGATCGTCTGACGCAGCTTTTCGGCACTGGTATCGATCTGTAGCGACAGCTTGGTCAGAGTCGGCCTACGCAGCGATGCGATTTCCGTCATCAGACTTTCTGCCGACTCCAGTGTGTCTACCGGCAGCAGAGACAGCTCCATGGCAGGCACCCCTAGTCCGGCATCGCCCTTACTCGATGCAGAGCTTACTTCTGGGAATGGCAGCCGTACTTTCTCCTTAGCCGCAGCCTTCGTCGTCTTCAGAAGCAGGGGCTCACTCAGCTCTGCCGAAGAGGGCCCGACTTGCAGGTGAAAAGAGCCGATCGGCACCTTTGGTATATCGCCAGCCCCATAGCTCAGCAGATCCTCCGAGCGCAGCTTTAGACTCACGGGTAGAGACGCCCCCGGCTGCAGCGTCACTCGGCTAAAGGCCTTTAGCTCAGTGGTTAATCGCCTACCCTGATCATCTAGCGGCGTCACATACAGCTGTGCGATCTCCGTGCCCTCACGTTCGCCCACATTCTCTAGCTCGAAAGCCACCCGCACGAAGTCCCCCTCCCGAGCCAGCGTATCGCTACTCACACTGGGCTGACCATAGCGATACTGCGTGTAGCTGAGCCCATGTCCGAATGGGTAGGCCACGCTCTGATTTTTACCGATGCCCTCCTCAGCCTCAAAGCTCAAGCTCACCGGTTTGTTGTAGTACACCGGCAGCAGATCTGTCCAGGTAGGCCAGCTCACGGTTAATTTGCCAGATGGGTTGTACTTACCAAAGATCGCCTCCGCAGCAGCCCGCCCAGTGGCTTGCCCATTGAAGTGCCCTGTCAGGATCGCGCGAAATCGCTTCCGCATGTGCCCTAGAGTGATGGGGCGACCGTGAGCTAAATAAAGCACCACTGGCTTGCCTGTAGCCAGTATCGCTTCTGCTAGCTTTTTCTGCGACTCGCTCAGATCGAGACGTATCGGCTGATCTGGCTGCGCTGGGCCTCGACTGTTGCGCGAGCTGAATTCGCTCTCGCCTAGGGCCAGGATCACCACATCTGCTCTTTCAGCTAGAGACACCGCCTCTGCGATGAGTGGTTCATTCAGCGAGATCGGAGCGAGATTCGCATTCTTCACGAGATAGAGGTTTTTGTAGCTCTGGTTCGTATCATTCAGCGCAAAGATGCTGCCCGGAGCATGCAATATCTCTACCGATGAATCGGCGATCTGTGTGACAGCCTCTAGCAGTGAACTCGTCTTCACCGGTGTGCCGGAAAATGAGCCCAATCGACAAGTATCTGAATTGGGGCCGATCACGGCTATCTTTTTAAATTGATCAGACTGCAGAGGGAGAAAGGCCTCGCGATTCTCCAATAATACCAGCGACTGCCGCGCAGCCTGATGTGCCAGCCCCTCGTTATTAGCTAGCACACGAGCCAGTGGTACACTCGGTAATGTGCTATCGAAAAGACGCAGGCGAAACTTGTGCTCGAGCATAGCTCGCACAGCGGTATCCAGCGATGATTGAGACAGCTGCCCCGTATCGAGCTGCTCCTTGAGGTCCGCAAAGGCAGGCTGCTTCGACCGGCTGAACTCGATCTGCACCCCTGCGGCAATCGCGGTCGTCACCATCTCCGCACCCAAAGACTCTAGGGACCCGCGCTGAGAATAGATCAGCCCTCCATAGGCCAGCTGTTTGCGCAGCACATCTCGCAGTAGCCAATCACTCGTCATTGCTGCCATGCCCAGCAGATCATTGCTCCCTACGATGAGGGCTGCCGGTTGTGTCTTGTCAAAAATTTGCCGGTACCCTGAGATCTCGGTATGGAAATAATCGCTTCGCTCACGCTGATAAGGATCACCATAGATACCGCCCTCGGGATCACTCCTACCACCCAGATGCCGCGCTACTGCAGCCACACGATCTCGGGCAAAGCCCTCGCTCTCGCCACCGCCCTGCAGGCCGCGGATCATCGCAGTCGCTAGTTGACTGGCCAGATACACATCCTCTCCCAGTGTGTGATCCAGCTGCCCCCAGCGTAGCTCTCGGCTCAAGTCCATGCTCGGCGCCACGACCTGCTGGATACCTCGTGCGCGCGCCTCGGCAGCGATATGCGCGTAGATCTGCTCGACCAGCTCCACATCCCAAGAGCAGGATAGTGCCAGCGGCGTGGGAAAAGATACCGCACCATCTTTCAGCAACCCATGTGCCGCCTCGCACTGGCGGATAGCTGGCACTCCCAGCCTCGTGTGCTGGGTCAGATAGTCCTGCAGGGCGAGGTATTGTTTGGCATCCGCTTCGACACTGAGGTGGCCGGAGTCGATCACCCCGATCCCGTGGGGATACCTCGCCTCTAGGACTTCGCGAGAGAGTAGCCATGGTGGCGATGGCAGGCAGATCAGCTGAGCGATCTTTTCCTCCACTGTCATCCGAGCTAGCAGGTCCTCCACCCGCTCGGTTAGGTCCTTCGAGCTATCGCGATAGGGATGCATTTGCACGGCTACCGGAGCTGCCGGAGGCCTCAGCTCCTTGGGGAAGCCGATATGCTCATAGGGCTTGGCCCGCGAGCTCAGCATACTGGGCTCACGTATCGCCGCCTGCCACACTGTCTCCAGATCTGGCTTTTCAGAAAAGACCGACTCACCCTCGTAGCGATAGGAAAATGCCCTGACCTGCTGCCCATTCTCACCCATCCAGCGGAAGAACTCCTCTAGCCACTCAGTAGTCAGCTCGTCGGCTGCCACTTGGGTCAGCATGACTGGCTTCTCGGCACGCTGCGCAAAGTCCAGAGCCGCTTCCACATCTACCGGCTGATGGTACAGAGACCCGATCCAGCTGTAGTAAATCGATCCGGGGTGATAGAGATCGTAGTGCCCCAACTCTGCTGGCTCTGCCGAGGAGTAAATCGTCGAGATATTCGCCAGTTTGTTCCTCCGCAGAAAAGTGAAAATCCTACGAAACGCTATCTGATAGTCCTCCGGTCGCCACACCATCCGAAACGGGATCTCCAGATAAAATGCCCGCTCTGGGTAGTCAGCCAGGCACTGTGCTAACTCGACCAAGACCGGAGGCTGCTGATCATCCACCAAAGCACTGACCAATGAATCACTCAGATCCAACCGCAGGTGGAAGATGCACCGATCCAGTAGCAGAGAGTCCAGCTTGTCTCTGAGTGGCTCGAGGTCAGCTCGATCACTCTGCAGCTCGATGATCTCTGAGACACCGGCTGGCACATCCACATTGTTCACATAGCCGTCTCGGTGCTCACGAGTGCCTCCGATCGACTCTGCAGAACCGCCCACGAAGACCAGAGTGCGGCCAGCCGAAGGCACATATCGCCCATCGGTATCCTGCCCCCTGCAGATCCCCAGACAGATCACTGCAGCGGCCAATAGGCTGGCCAGCCCTCTATTCATCGATTTTTTCCCATCTCCTCTCACTCGTCACCTATTGATCACCGCGATGTTACAAAAGAAGTCGCCGCTTTCAAATCCGATTCGGCTTCTAGATGCACTCAGACGTACTATTCAGCCATGGCAGATAGCAGAAAAGTGATCGGCGTCGATGGCTGGCGAGGCAGATGGGTAGCCGTATCCCTGCTCAATGGCGCCCTAGATCAGATCGCGATCTACGATCGCCTGGCCGAGCTGACCCAGCTCGAGGAGCCCGCTATCATCGGGATAGATGTCCCCATCGGGCTAGTCGAGCAGCCACCGCGAGAGGCCGATGTACTAGCCAGATCCCTCCTCGGACCACGGCGCAGCAGTGTCTTCGATCCGCCACCAGCCTTCTGTCTAGACCCGAGCTGGCACAGCTACCGAGCAGCCAATGCTACAGCTAAAGACCGGTCGGGGCGCGGCATCTCCGCTCAGAGCTTCGCCCTGATGGGCCATATCCGTCAGGCAGAGGAGATTTCCCTACAGGATGACAGGATCTACGAGATTCTCCCAGAGCTCAGCTTTCTAGCGATGAACGATGGCACCCCACTCGACTACGCCAAGAAAACCTGGGATGGCCAGTCGGCCCGAGTCAGCTTGCTGGAGAAACAGGGCATCTGCCTGCCCAAAACTCTAGGCGGCACCCTAGGCAAGATACCTCCCGACGACCTGCTAGATGCCTGTGCTGTAGCCTGGAGCGCCGACCGCATCGCCCAACACACCGCCACAGCTCTGCCCGACTCTCAATCGAGACGACAACGGATCTGGTTCTAAATTCACTTAAGTTATAAAAATTATTGATATTATAATAAATTTGCTTAAAATAGAAGAATCCGTTAACACAACAGCAAATGATTATCAAAAAAGGTCATTCCAAACTCTCTCGCCACAGAGGTTTTAGCTTGGTCGAGATTCTCGTCACAGTAGCAGTCATCGGCATCATATCTGCCATTGGCATCGCTTCGGTGACCGGTATCAGAGAAAAAGCCAAAGTCGCAGCAGCTAAGCGCAATGCTCAACAGATAGCCCAAGTATCCGCTGCGGCTACCGAAGCTGGTGCTATACATGTCGTTCCAGCCGCCGCACCTGGAGGTGGAATACAAGCTAGCATCGACAATCTTTCTGTGGGTGTACAAGGCAAACACATTGAAGCCACTTTCAAAGTACCCATCTCTGTCCAAGCCGCTCTCGAGGCCGAAAAGTACTTAAGAATCGAGCAAGCCGGTAGAAACTACAAATTAGTATTCGTATCCGATCCATAGGATACCGACTCCACTCGAGTCACATCTTTCTTTCATGGTAAAAAGCTGACGGTGGCATCCGCGCCACCGTCAGCTTTTTAGTTTTTCAAAGACTGTACCCTATTGAGTGAAAATTGTACCCTATTGAATTTGAGGCATTTGCTAACCATAAGTCGGCAGTTGGCCCATATCCCAAGCCGCAGCATCGACGCCACACTCTTCGGCTAGTGCGATGAAGCCTTTGATCTCGACTTCGGTGAAAAGCAGACCGCCAGCCTTCTCACTCTCGGCAGCATTGTTTGCCTCGATCGTCCCTGGCAGCATACAAGTCTGATTGCCATGGCCGAGCACGTCCTGCACGATGGCTGAGATATTATCCGACTGAGAGCGGCCATTGGAGAAAGCCCCACCAGAGATCGCCTCGGGGTGAGTCACCTGAAAGTAAAAGACCGAGGTGGTCTTTTCACCAGTCCCATCAGCAGCGTCGGGACGGCCGCGTAGCGTCGGTAGTGAGCCGCCGATAGCGCCACCATACAGCTCATTTAGCAGACCTAGGCCATAGCCTTTGTGCCGGCCGAAGGGCAGCAATGCCTGGATCGCCTCGGGATCGTCAGTCGGTTGGCCATCGGCATCCACGCCAAATGGTGCCTCCAGCTTTTTGCCCTCACGCTTGTACTGCTGCACCTTGCCCATGGCCACCTCAGAGGTCGCCCAATCGATCACCACTGGGTAGCCGATAGCATCAGTGGTGGGAAAACCCCAGCTATGCGGATTCGTGCCTAGCGTCGGAAATTTTCCACCAAAGGGCACCACCTCAGCCAGCGTGGAGGTACAATTCGTGTAGGCGATGTAGCCGCGCCTGGCGGCATCCATCACGTAGCCACCACCCCACAGGTAGTGAAAGGCGTTGTCCACAGCTACAGTGCCTGTGCCGTATTTGTCGGCCAGCTGGATACAGGTCTCCATCGCCTCGCAGGCGACTGCCTGACCGAGCTTGAGATTGGCATTCCATGACTCCGTGGCGGCGAACGGCGAGTCGATCTTTTCGATCTGGGCACCTGGTGCGCAGCCGCCGACAGCACTGCCGAATAGCTCATCGAGATGCAGGGCCTTCAGCGCATTGTGCGTGCGGATGCCATGCCAGCTCGCCTCCGAGCACATGCGTGCCGCTGCCTGGGCTTCGTCTGTGTGGTAGCCGCGGTGCTCGTAGGCAGCGACGACTAGGGCCTCGTGTTGCTCTCGGGATACGATGTAGTACATAGCGAATGAAGATAGCTGAGTTTGAAAAATAAGCATCCCACCCCATTTCCTGGTGGCTGGGCACAAAAAAAGCGATGGTGACCATCGCTTTTTTCAGAGTTTTGGAAAGTAGGAGATCAGGTGAGTGGAAAATTACTCAGATGCAGGAGCTGCTGCTGGTGCTGCACCCTCTTCATCTCTGGGTGGCTTAGGATCGGCCAGTGTGAAGCGAGGCCTATTCTTATTGCGCTTAGCGTTTGAGCGAGCCTTACGCTTAGCTTTTTGGGTAGGAGTCTCGAATGCACGGAGACGACGTACCTCCTCCATGATTCCTTCGCTCTCCATTTTGCCCTTGAGGCGCTTGAGGGCCCTGTCTACGGACTCTCCTTTTTTTACATCGACTTCCGGCATCATATGCTTAGTTCTTTCCTAATTTGGTGTTGTCTCCTATTTCCACTTTGTTTCTACAAAACAAAGAGCGCGGAATTTACGGACCATAGGCCACGCTGTCAAGCACCAGATGAGCATCCGCTCACGTCACCAGTCGAAAACCAATGGCGCACGGCTCGGCTTGTAGCCCTGATCGCAGATCGAAGCATTGATGTAAGTGGTCTCTCCGACCTTTTCCACCCCATAAGCCTCGTGGATATGTCCACAGACATGCAGCCTAGGTTTCACCTCCTGCAGGCGATCGCGCAGATCATCACAGCCCTCGTGACCACCATGCGAGCAGAGATCTCTGATCCCTCTGACAGGTCCATGAGTGATGACGATATCGGTGTGCTCCGGAATCAGCGCCCACTTCTCGGCCAGCGCTTGGCCACGAGGCAGATTGAAGGCCCAGTCGTGATACTCCGGCTGCCACGGGCTGCCCCAGATGCGGATCCCAGCCACTTTCACCGATTGATCGATCAGGCACGTGGCGTGCGGCACCATAGCCGCAGCTCGCTCAGGATTCTTTTCAAAGCACCAATCGTGGTTCCCCGGGGTGAAAATCTTGTGCTTGTGGGGCAGCGACTCAAAGAATCGATCCAGCGCCTCTAGATCTCTGGGCAAGCCATTACGAGTGATATCCCCGGCGTGGAGCAGGATATCACCATCTGGTATGTCGTGAGCCAGCCTGTGCTCCATACCATGTGTGTCGCTGATACAGACGATACGCATGTCTCCTTTTCCTTGCAGAAAGTTGGCACTTTGTCTACTGCTGGCTTCATGACCAAGCTGTTATCCGCCACCCTTTTGCTCTGCTGGCTCTCCTCCCCAGCTGCCGAGATAACCACCATCGCCGGCCCCGAAGGCGTCGACAATCCTTTCGGAGTCATCGTAGGGCTGGATGGCGATGTCTATTTCTGCGATACCAGTCACCACCAGATCAAGCGCATCCATCGCCGCTCAGGCAAGGTCTCGACCATCGTCGGCACCGGAAAGAAAGGCTATTCAGGCGATGGCGGAGCACCTCTAGCCGCCGATCTCAATGAGCCGTACGAGATCCGCTTTCATCCCGATGGCGATCTCTACTGGGTGGAGATGCAGAATCACATCGTCCGCAAGCTAGATGCTCGCAGCCAGACGATCGCGACTGTGGCAGGCACGGGAGAGCCCGGGGTTTCTGGCGATGGCGGTCCTGCCACTGCGGCGCAGCTACATCGTCCGCACTCCATCTCATTCGATAGCACGGGAGAGTACCTCTACATCTGCGATATCAAAAACCACCGCATCCGCAGAGTCGAACTCAGCACCGGCATCATCTCCACCTGGTGTGGCAATGGCAAAGCACACCCTACCCCTGCAGGTAGTGTCGCCAGCCCAGACACCCCGCTAAAGGGCCCTAGGGCTCTCGATCTCGCACCAGATGGCGATCTCTGGCTCGCCCTGCGCGAGGGCAATGCCCTCTATCGCATCAGCATGCCAGCGGGCAATCTCCAGCACATAGCTGGCACCGGCAAAAGAGGCTACCACTCGGCACCTACCCCCGCTCTCGAGTCCAAGCTCTCTGGGCCCAAAGGAGTCGCCCTCTCACCCGATGGCCAGCGGGTCTACCTAGCCGACACCGAGTCGCACACCGTGCGCGCGGTCGACCTGAGTACAGAGCCTCACATGCTCCACTCGATAGTCGGCGATGGCCAGCGTGGCGACGGCCCAGACCAGGGCGATCCTGCGGCCTGCCGCATGGCACGGCTCCACGGCATCGGCACCGACCCGATCACGGCCGACCTCTACATCGGCGACTCCGAGACCGATAAAATCCGCAAGGTCACCCGGCTACCCGGCAGCATCGAGTGGCGCGCACTGCAGTCCTACGCCACCGACGACTTTCAGATCGAGGGTATCAAGTGTCGCGTCGCTCGCCCTGAGCAGGCTCGCGCAGGGAAGCCCTGGATCTGGCGCTGTCGCTTCTGGGGAGCCTTTCCTGGTCTAGACGAGGCACTGCTCGCCGATGGCTGGCATGTCTGCTGGACCGATGTGGCGAATCTCTTCGGCGCGCCAGAAGCCATGCAGCGGTTCGATCGATTCTATAGCGAAGTCCGCGACAGATACGACTTGGCCGAAAAACCCGTGATGGAAGGCTTCAGCCGTGGCGGGCTACCTGCGCTCAACTGGGCCATAGCCAATCCAGAGAAAGTGACCGGCGTCTACCTAGATGCCGCCGTAGCCGACATCCGCTCCTGGCCAAAGAACAAGTCAGCCAAACTCTTTCAAACCGCCCTCACTGCCTACGACCTATCTGACGAAAACCTCTGGCAAGGCCCTCTCGACAACCTAAAACCCCTCGCCCAAGCCGAGGTCCCCATCTGGATCGTCGCCGGTGGCTCAGACAGAGTCGTCCCCTACAGTGAAAACACCGGCATTCTGGAAAAGCGCTACACCGCTCTAGGTGGCCCCATCAAAGCCATCGTCAAAGCCGCCTGTGACCACCATCCCCACGGCCTCTACGGCCCAGCTAATAATAGGCTAGTAGGGTGGCTGAATGAGGCTTTTGAAGCGAAACAATAGCAGCTTAGTCATGGGAAAATTCAG
>JAHDID010000034.1:22647-64658 GCA_020630975.1 Verrucomicrobiota bacterium | reverse complement strand
ATTATTCCAACTGGGAACAGATCCGACTGAACAAATGCCAGTCAACGCTGAGTATCCCGACCAAGTCGCTGCATTGAAAGCACTCTGGCAGGACTGGGCGGTGGCAAATGATGTGGTGCATCGATCTGGCAAGTAGAGGGAAATTTAGTAGTAGGTGTTGAGGTGGTGATTCAATTCCGCGCTTCACCGCGTGACATGCCAACCAAAACTTCATGCGGCCTCGCGTTAATATCTTTTCTCAACCCTAAAGGCAGGTTTGGATATTCTTTCGGATATGTGGTTGTTGCCAATTGGGGCGACACTTCTCTTTTAAAACTAAGCATGAAGCCTCTCTCTGCACTCGCCATCGTCCTAAGCTGTCTACTGATCTCGCAGAGCGGCCTGCTCGCACAGCCTCAATCAGCCCTAGTCGAAAGCGAGCGCACCCTGCCACTCGCCTACGATGTGGATGTCGTGGTGGCTGGCGGATCGCTGGCTGGCGTGGAGGCTGCCATAGCCGCTGCCGATGCAGGCGCTAGCGTGCTGCTGATCGATTCCCGCCCGTACATCGGCTACGACCTATGCGCAACTCAGAAGCTCTGGCTCGAGCCTAGTGAGACACTGGCCACACCGCTCTCACGCTCCTTATTTGGTGAGAAACGACTGGTATCGCCTCTCGAGGTAAAGCGAGCCCTGGATGCAGCGCTCCTCGATCACGAAGTGCAGTTTCTGACCGGTAGCTTCCCTGCGGAACTGCTGGTCGATCAGGATGGTAATCCCGCAGGTCTGACCACAGTCAACCGCAGCGGCCGTCAGGCAGTGCGGGCAAAGATCGTGATCGATGCCACGCCAGATGCCACGCTGGCACGCCAGAGCCAGGCGGAGTTTCGCCCCTTCGAGCCGGGTGAGAAAGAGGCTAAATTCATCGTAGTCGGTGGCGAGCCGACTGGCGATGCAGCCCCGCTCAAAGTGCCTGACATCCACTTTATCTCAGAGGCCAAAGGTGGGCGCGAGTTTCCGCTCTATGAGTACACCCTGTCGATCGCCAATCAGGCCGACACCTTCCGGTCACGCAGTCAGGATCTCAATCGCATGAGATCGATCATCTATGATTCGGCGATGGTCGATCACTCCGAGCGACCACTCTACTTTCCCGACAATCCAATCATACCTGCCGAGACGAATGAATTTTGCCCCAAAGGCGTTGCCAATCTCTATGTCTTGAGCGCCTATGCGGGAGGTAGCGAATCTGATCGACAGGCCAGATTTCAAAATATCACTCACTTGGCTGCAGCCGGACAGCGCATCGGCACTGAAGCCGCCGAGAGCGCCGCAAAACTGGCGACACCTGAGGGACTTCGATTTCCCACGTCGCCTTCAGGAAAACAAGATGCCACCATCTCGGAAGTCGCCTCGAGCTTTCGATTTCGCGATTGCCCTCAGGTCGAGCTACCCGCTCACGATCTGCCGGTGCTTGGCCGCTGGGATGTGGTAGTCGTCGGGGGCGGCACTTCGGGCGCACCGGCAGCGATAGGAGCCTCTCGGTCGGGTGCTAGAACGCTTTTGATCGAGTACATGGATGAACTCGGCGGAGTCGGCACCGCAGGTCTGGTGACCAACTATTGGTATGGCCTGAACGCCGGCTTCACCAGCGAGATGAACAAAGCTCTAAATATAGACAACCAATGGTGGCCGATCAAAAAAGCCGAGTGGCTGCGCACTGAGCTGATGAAGGCAAATGCCGAGGTGTGGTTTGGTAGCTTTGGCTGCGGAGCCGTGATGAAAGATCAGAAAGTCTGCGGAGTGGTCGTGGCAACTCCCTTTGGCCGAGGCGTAGTGCTAGCCGATGTGGTGGTAGATGGCACAGGCAATGCCGATATACCGGCTGCTGCCGGAGCTGCTACCCAGTACAGCATATCCGCCTCGGGTGATCTGACCGTGCAGGTAGCTGGCTACCCCGATCGAGATCTGGGCGTGCGCCACAATAACACGGCCTACGCCATGACCAATGACGCCGACGTGCTCGACCGCACCCATCTGCTGCTGACCGCCCGCCAGCGCGGTGGAGTGAAAAACAAGGAGCCACACGACATGGGCCAGCTCATCGATACCCGAGATCGCAGGCGTATCGTAGGTGACTACAATCTCGGCACCTGGGATATCGTGACCGGTCGCACCTTTCCAGATACCATTTCTCATCACCGCAGTAATTTCGATGCCGGTGCCCTGCCGGACGACCTGATGTTTTTGGTCAAAGATATGAAGGGCCCCGTCTATGTATCCGACATGCCCTACCGCTGCCTGACCCCGCAGGGTCTCGAGGGGTTACTGGTCACCGGGCTGAGTGCTAGCGCTCATCGCGATGCCATGACTCTCACTCGCATGCAGCCGGATCTACAAAATCAGGGCTACGCTGCCGGTATGGCCGCAGCTCTAGCTGTCCGGACCACCGGCGGACTGGTGCGCGAGATCGATCTAAAGCGACTGCAGCGCGATCTGGTGCGCAATGGTACCCTACAAGAGCGCGTGCTCACCGACACCGATTCTTTCCCCCTAGATGACGAGGCGATCCAGGCCGCCGTGCAGACACTCCACTCGCTGACGATCGACGTTCACCAAAAGCGCGAGCACGACGAGACGCTACCTGCACTTGCCATGGTGATGGGTAACGCGGCACAAGCGATACCCCATCTCAAACACGCTTTTCAACACACGGACGATATCGATACTAAAATCAATTTCGCCCGAATCCTAGCCGTGTTAGGCGATGCATCGGGTAAAGAAGTGTTACAGACTGCCGTGAGCGAAACCTCTGGATGGGGTAAGGGTTGGGATTTCAGTAGTCAACGCGAAAAAGCCAATTCCTTTGGCCAAGTCGATCGCCTGGTCATCGCTTTGGGATTTCTGCAAACACCAGAAGTGGTACCCGCACTGGTGCAGAAACTAGAGCTATTAGACGCAGGCAGCCCTCTCTCTCACTACAAAGCGGTGTGTCTAGCACTACGACTAAATAAACACAGTCTACTGGCCGAGCCACTTGCTCACCTACTCAATAAAAAAGGAGTAAAAGGCCACTCGCAGCCACTCAGCTACTACGCCGCTAGTGGCGGGGCCGAGCCGAAGCGCCACCGCGTAAACGCCCAGGGAGGCCCAGATCTCAATGCTAAGTTCAAAGAAGTGCTGGTAGCCGCCCTGCTCTACGAATGCGGCGATCATCAGAATCTAGGGCGCGAGATCTTAGAAAACTACACTAGGGATGTGAATGGCCACTTTGCAGCCTATGCTCATCATATACTAAACACACAGCCCACCTTTTCGACAGCAGTAGGCGATGAACTCATCTGGGTACAGCCGGCGGGCCAAACCATCACACAGGGTGAAACGCTCAGCTTAATCGTGGTCTCACCAAAACCTGAGGCCACCTACCAGTGGCGTCGCGATGGACAAGATATCGCCGGTGCGACAACGTCTCGACTGAGACTGCCCGACCTAACGGTAAAAGACAGTAACTCCACATTCGATGTGGTCGTGACAGGGCCAGACGGCAGCGAAGCAATCAGCGAGTCCGCCACTATTATGATAACTAGACCTGCTGCCGTTCCAGAACCGACTGACATACGCTGGGCCACTCAGGCTGATTGGAATAAGCAGAAAGCAGGCTACGAATGGTTATTCCCATTCATCGATACCAATAGCGATGGCAAGGTGACGCAGAAGGAGTACACGCATTTTCAAAACTTCAAAAAACAGAGTAACAATTGGCAGACAGACGTGCGCAAAGGGGCTTTGAAATAAGTATCTATACCTTTCTCTTTCCTCAAGGAGGGGCTGCCTTTAGCTGCCCGGCAACCCCTGCCGAAGGATATGGCTCAGCCTGCCGGGCAGCTAAAGGCAGCCCCTCCTTGAACCTGGAAAATGGCTGTGCCAGTGAAACCAAGACCACGAACAACCAAATGGCAAACCGACGACAATTCCTAAGTCTAAGCACCGGCACGGCAGCCGCTTTGATCTCGGCTGAAGCTCTGGGCAGAGGCAATACTCTATCGCGGCACACCAGGCAATCACACGCATTGGGCACACAGGTGGCGATCACAGTTTTTCATGCTGAGCAGGAGGTAGCTGAGCAAGCGATCTCCGCAGCACTAGAAAAGATCGAGCAGGTGGAGCAAGTGATGAGCCTCTATCGGCCTGATAGTCAACTGAGCACCCTCAACAGAAAGGGTGTCCTGCGCCATCCGCATCCGGACCTAGTAGCTATTCTTAGGTATTCGGAGGATCTGTCGCGGCTCACACAGGGCGCCTTTGATGTAACAGTGCAACCGCTCTGGGAACTCTATAGCAGTCGTACTGCTACGGGTGCATTACCGACAACTGCGGAGATCCAGAAGGTGCGGAAACGGATGGGTTGGCAGCATCTGCGCATCGAGTCTGACCTGATCTATTTCGACCGACCGGGTATGCAGGTCACCTTAAACGGTGTCGCTCAGGGCATGGCTGCGGATCTCGCCAGACAGGCGCTCGGGCAATATGGCATCGAGCACGCGCTCATCGATGCGGGAGAGCTCAATGCAGTAGGTTCTCCCGAAGACAAAGATCACTGGCATATCGGCGTGCAACATCCTAGGCAGTCAGGTCGCATCGCCAAGACTGGACTGCGAAACCGATGCCTCTCGACTTCCGGCGACTACGCGACTCGGTTCTCAGATGACTACCAGCATCATCATATACTGGATCCTAGGGTTGGACTCTCTCCCAGTGAATTGGCCAGCGTATCGGTAGCGGCCCCCACCGCACTGGAGGCCGATGCTTTTTCTACCGCGCTACTTATACTCGGCTTGGAGGATGCGAAAGAGTTAGTAGAATCAATCGATCAAGTCGACGCCCTGTTTGTTACTAAAACGGGGGAGGCAGTCACAACAGAAGGGTTTGATCTGATTTAGTATGAAGCGCGTTTTTATTTTTTCACTTTGCTTCATTTTTAGCTGTCTCTCGCTGGCACGCCCTAATGAGGCAATCACCATCGAACTGACAGATCCCGTCTATCCCGAGGAGCCGAAGAAACAACACAGTCTGACTCGTCACTTTGATGATCTAGGCTTTCCGACGGGCTACAGCATGTATCTTACCAACAAAGTCTGCCTCGACGATGTTTGTAAACTCGTAGAGGTGACTCTGTATTGGGATGCGATGGGATACTACCAGCGTCTGACCTATCCGGAAGGGCAGCCTTTGACTAAAGTGGAGCACGAGCCATTTACTGAGGCAGACTATCAGAAACTCGACACGATCCTAAAAGATCGAAAATCGATACTGAGAGATCACGAGCTAGGATTTCTAGCGACTGATACAGACGACGAACCCACATCATATAATGCTGACTCAATCGATGGCACTACCAAAGCCACGCCAGGAGCGGTAAAAGAAGCGGTCGTCAAGGATGCTGCCTGGACGACCTGGGTCCTATGGAAGTACGCCAATACCGAGATCGTCTCCATCCTGCAGTCGACCACAGAGTCTGAATGCTCCCCAGCCTACCTCGAGCACCTACTAGCCTCCAAAGACTGGCGGAAGATCAAGTTCGCTCTCGACTACCTGCTCAAACAAATGCCTGTCCCCGCTACCTACCTCGACCGAGTTGCACAGCTACTACCCAGCGCTGATATCGACCATGTCGAGCTAGCCATCGCGTACCTCCAGCAAGCCAGCCCCGACAAAACTAGCGGATACCGAAAACTCATCAGCACTCTGCCCAATCTAGAGGAATACAGTGCCTCACTAATCATCGAGCTGCTCGAGGCCGATGATCAATTGGACGAAACCATCCTTGAGGAGCTGACATCGCATCTGGATCAGCAAGACTATTACCCGATCCATCTCGCCCTACGTTTGATCGAAAGCCGCGATGCCTTTTCCGACACAGTGGAATCCAATGTAATGAAACTGCTGCAATCGAAAGACTTTTTCATCGCGCGTCGAGCCTACGACTACTTGTCGAAACAAACCCTATCCGACTCGGCAAAGCTAAAGTTGCAAGCATTTCGGGAGAAACACTCTGACCGATTGTGAGGTTGTGCTCGGTGGTTTCCTCTGGTTATGATACCGCCGATGAAAAATGCGTTTCTGACCCTAGCTTTATTCTACTGCTTGATCTGGGGAGCCAGCTCCTTAAAAGCTCAACAGGGCGAAACGCCTGAGTACCCGCAAAATGCTCTGCCTACCGTACCGATACCGAGCTTCGAAGAAACGCGGCCCGATCCTGCCTTTGTCGATCTATTCAATGGCAAAGACCTAAGCGGGTGGATCGATGTGAATACCTCCGAAGACACCTGGTCGGTAAATGAAAAGGGACACTTGGTGTGCAAAGGCAAGCCGATCGGAGTGATGCGCTCGGATCGGATGTATGAAAACTTCATCCTGATCATCGAATGGCGCCACATGGAGGCCGGTGGCAACTCAGGCATCTTCCTGTGGAGCGACGCCCGCCCAGAGGGCAATCGACTCCCAAAAGGGATGGAAGTACAAATGCTGGAACTGGAGTACCCTTTTATCCACGCACGCAATGGCAAGCCACTGCCGCTGGCCTATGTTCACGGTGAGTTATTCGGGGCAGGAGGTATGAAAGCAATCCCTGACAATCCACGAGGAAGTCGCAGCAAATCACTGGAGCACCGCTGCCTGCCCAAAGGCCAGTGGAATCGATATGTCGTAGTCGCTGTCGATGGCACGGTGAAACTATCGGTGAATGGTAAATTCGTAAACAGCATCCGCGAGTCCGGCTTTCGCAAAGGCTACCTGTGCCTAGAGTCGGAGGGTGCGGAGATACATTATCGGAAGATCCGCCTCATGGAGCTACCTGGCGGCATGGCAAATGAAGAAAACACCGTCGAACCAGTGGAGTAAAATCGCGCTGCCGTACGTGCCGCGTGATCACGTTGCGTTCGCTTCTCGAAAAATCATTCGATACGCATGACGGTAGACCGAAATGATTCGGACTCTATCTCTGTGCTGCTTCCTTCTTTTACCTTGGGTCTACCTGCAGTCTCAGGATAGCTCGCCTCGGCCCAACATCATCCTACTGATGGGCGATGATCACGGATGGGAGGAGGTAGGCTACAATGGGCACCCCTTCGTGAAGACACCATTCCTCGATGAGATGGCTGAGACAGGGCTGAGGCTCGATCGCTTCTACGCGCATCCTACGTGCTCTCCCACACGCGGTAGTTTCTTGACGGGGCGACACCCGAATCGATATGGCACCTTCACCCCTGGGCACTCACTGAGACCAGAGGAGATCACTCTGGCCCATCTGCTACAGCAAGCTGGTTATGGTACTGCGCACTTCGGTAAATGGCATGTCGGTCCGGTCAAAGCTAGCTCGCCTACCAGCCCTGGGGCGATGGGGTTTGATGAGTGGTTTGCCCACGACAATTTCTTCGAGCTCAACCCAGTGATGTCTCGGAATGGTGGACCACCAAAAACCTACTATGGAGAGAGCTCGGAGATCCTGATCGATGAGGCCATCGACTACATCAAAAGACAACAACGAGAGAATCCCGACCAACCATTCTTTACCATGATCTGGTACGGGTCGCCCCACGAGCCATACAGCGCCCTGGAGACAGATCTGGCGCTATACCGAGACATCCTACCCGAGCGCTACTCAGACCAGACCGTCAGCCTCACATCCAATGAAACCGGCACTAAGACCAAGCGCCCACTGCGCGATGTACTGGTCGAGCGCTACGCAGAGATCACCGCTATGGATCGATCCATCGGCAAGCTGCGTAATGCTTTGAAAACATTGGGACTCAGAGACAACACACTACTCTGGTACTGCGGTGACAATGGCACCCCACCCAGCGGTATGCGCGAGTCCGCTCTACGCAAGATGAAAGGCTACGTGTATGAAAATGGTATCCGCGTACCCGGAGTCATCGAATGGCCCGGCGGAGCGGCGCAGGCCAAAACAATATCGGCCAATGCCATCACCAGCGACATGCTACCCACGGTATGCTCTCTCGCTGGTATTGACACCCCACAGCGCCCACTCGATGGAGTGGATCTACTACCGATATTCTCAGGGCAAAGCGCACAACGCAGCGAGCCGATAGGCTTTTGGAACTTCAAAAAAGACGCAAAAGCCTACCAAAATGCCAAACCCTACATCGATCCCGAACTACAGAAAGGCACCACGCCACTGGTCAAACAAATGAAAGGCATCTACACCCGAAACTTTGTGAACTACCACCACCCCGCCATCACCGAAAATGACTACCAGGGCCCACGCGCATGGCTAGCTGGCGACTACAAACTAGTGATCGATGGTGAGAAGCATTCAGGCGTGGAGTTATTCGATCTGGCAGAGGATCCCGGAGAGACGCAAAACCTAGCAACTCATCACCCAGAACTAGTCGAACGCATGAGCAAAGAGCTGCGAGCGTGGCAAGGTGAAGTTTTGCAGAGCTTGATGGGGCAAGATTACTAATGCACACTCTCCCTCCCCATAGGCCGACAAGCATTTTCTTGCTTCTTAGGCACAAATGTGTAATTTTGAATGGTGGATAAAAAAAGAACAGTGCGGAGCTCCTAAAGGAGAGAACTCGGCAGATTATGGAAAGACGCTCGAAGGACCCTACACCAGTCTCAGAGAGTGCTGCCATTGCGCAGATCTTGGAGAACAGCTCGATCGTGAGAAAAAATCCTTACTACACTGGGCAACCACGCACCAATGCCTCTATTCTAGCAGACAACTAGAGGACTTCCTTCATCACTTTGAGGAACTAGGAGAGGGCAATGGGCAATGAGCATGTGGTGTACTATGATGAGACTCAGGAAAAGGTCGTCAAAATAACCTGCCCGCCTAACTTCGGTGCGAAAGGAAGGCCTGATAGGGATCGCGGGAGCTGCCGAAAATTTCTCTCACAATCGAAGCATTGATGGTGCTTTTGCAATAATATTCTACATCATAAGCCAGCACCACCTGTCCCTTATTCTCATTTACCTAAAATAACTATAATCCTTCCAGACGGATAAATACTCTGATGATTTTCGATAAACTTTTTTCTGAACCTCAAGCACGTCATGCCCTTTGTTAGTCGGTGAAAAACAATTCGCGAACGGCTTCCCTCCCAAAATAACTGATACTGCAGAAACACAGTCAGCAATACCCCGGGCTATCGCTTCCGTTTTTTCATCATTCATATCCCTTCCATCAACACCTGTCGCATTGATTATTGTTGAATACATAGTATTAAACCTAACTTCAGGGTGAGGGTATGAAATACCGTGATCACTGAGGAAATTCAAACACTCACCCGAACCCTTAAATAAGTGAAGCACCACCCCAGTAACAAAAGAGTATAGATATAGAAAACCTTCTGCGTCAAAATCTGGCTGATATGGATATGGACATTCATTAAAAAAAATTGGGGTGCACTTGTTATCATGCCCCCACAAATGCCAATCTGTTGCTGACTGATCTGCGAATATTTCCATTGCAATGCGTTCATCAGGGCTGAGTTCCGAATCATGGATACCTCCATTTTCTCCCAGAGCGCAATCTAGACCTGTTGTAGAACACAAACGGTTGGCGTGACCATTTGCGAGGTGGCCTATTTCGTGAAGCACCATATACTCAAGGGCTAGCTTACTACAAATAATCGACAGAAGCTGCCGTTCGGGCTCGACAGGATAGATCATCAAGTTGGAACTTTCTATCAAGTCCAGTGAATTTATATTATGCAATAATCCTCTAGGGGTAATCGGACTCTTCAACGGTGCAATTCGTTCGCATACAGGTACGCAGGCTAGAATAACACTAAAAACCAAATCTAACTTAAGGTATGCGCCAGCAGTGATGCCAATATAGTGACTGCAATTTGCGCGATCATAAGCCGCGTAAGCGTTCACAATATGGTGGTTAACAAAATTCGTATGAACTGAAAAAGGTTTCTTAAACTCTTGTCGATCCAAAAAATTAGCACAGAAACTGTTGATTGCTTCTCTGCACCTCAGGGCATAGGGCCCGTCATCTTGGTCAAAGCTCGAAGGGAGGTAGAGCCCGCTGTAATGAATCCCTCCTTGTTTTCTAGAGAAAAACTCATTAAAGTTCTTTTCAGTATCAGAAAGAGAATCCATTTCTGATTGGGGTGCTTCAAAAGTCGGCGTCATGGTCGATCAGAGTGGTTCATGTTTGTATCCCACTAAAAACTTAGTCTTGATAAATTTATTATAATGCGAGTATAACAATCAAGAGCAAATTTAATTTACTTGGGCTATATCATTTTTTGCTTCACCTGGAATTTGTAGCTATGAATATTATAAAAAAGAAAGTATTTGTATCTTACTCACGTAAAGATGAGGCGCTTATCATTCCATTAGTCGAACTCATGCGGGCATCTTATGCATTTGTTTTTCGCGATTCGGACAGCATCCCAAAAGGAAAGAAATGGCGACCAGAGTTAGAGAAAGCTCTACTGAGTTCAAGCCGGGTTATAGTTTTTTGGTCTGGAAATGCAAGGGAATCCGATTGGGTGAGATATGAGTGTGAATTAGCATGTGAGAATCAGATCGATATCGTTCCAGTTCAGCTTGATAACACCGAATTCCCCAGCTTTTTGAAAGAATTTCAGGGTATAAGTTTAGTGGAACGGATGTTAGGAATGGATGAAGATTTTTTTCGACTGTTTGGAAATGGTGACGCTGCAGATATAATTTTAAACGAATTGGCTAACCGCGATAAACATAGTGATCCATTGTGAATTTATTCTATCTGGCTATGCACTTGGGTTCACCCGTTACAAAGTCTATGCACACAAAGGGAGTGAGTCTATGCATATAAGTGAAGTGATTTTCGTCTTTCGCGGATGGAAATACGCCCTCAATTGCCTTCAAAGATGGCAGATTTTGAATCTCAATTCCGTGTCGAGTCTGATTGTCGATTGTCGTGACTACCTCAAGACATTGCGGTGGTCTAATGGACTCATGTGTTCAAAATGTGGGCGTGCAAAGGTTTGGGAAACGGCAGATTTGCTTATCATATGTCAGGAATGTAGTTTCCGAACATCACTGACTTCAGGCACGATATTTCATCAGACTCGCAAGCCATTATTGTTTTGGTTTAGAGCGATGTGGTTATGTGACCAACCAGAAAAATGGAGTGAGTGCATTAGGGCTTCAAAGAGCTCTAGGATTGGGCAGTTATCACACGGCCTGGACCTGGCTTCACAAGCTGAGATCGGCGATGGTAAACTCTGACCGGGACCGTTTAATGGGAACTGTTGAAGTCGACGAAGCCTTTTATGGTGGGGTAAAGACCGGCAAACGTGGGCGCGGTGCCGCTGGAAAGGTTCTGATTTTTGTCGCGGTCGAAGACCATGACGGAAAGCCAGGCAGAGTTCGACTGATCCAGATTTAAAATGCCAGCCGCGAAACACTTTTCGCAGCGATTAGTCAAGCGATTGAGCCTGGGGCAACCATTCGAAGTGACTGTTGGCGTTCCTACCAAACTATCGAAACAGTTGGTCCCAAAACCGTTGAGACAGGGGAGAATCTATTGCCCCTGGTAAATCTGACCGTTTCCCTCATGAAGAGATGGCTCCTAGGCACTCACCAAGAAGCGATTGCGAAGTCTCATCTCGGGTATTATTTAGACGAGTTCACTTTTCGGTTTAACCGCCGATATTCAAAACATCGCGGGCTGCTTTTCCAGCGGTTGGTGGAAGTGCTATTAAAGCTTCACCTGTTAGAAATAATCTGATAGAAGGGGCTGAATACGTAAATCATGGCAATTAACACCTAAATTGTAATCGTTGAACCCAAGTGCATAGCCAGATTATTCTATTCGACGTTAGTTTTAGACCCGACAATGGAATAAGGAACTCAATCACAGGAGACCTCGAGTGTATTAATTTGCATAATTTGCATATTAAAGTCGAATATGTGGATGCTTGATGGCGAACTGTAATTGGTCAATAGATCTCTGCCAAGCAGGGCAGCTGAAGGCAGCCCATCCTTGAGTCCGAAATAGCCAACCCATGATATCTCACACTACTCCACTTCTGGTGGCGTTTACCTGCCTAAGTCTGACCTCATCAGCCATTCAGGCCGCCGATCATCCAGATATCCTGAATCGAAGCGGCATCTCCGGCGGTGGCGAAATGACGGTGTTTGATTGGGAGGCGATAGAGGGACCTTCCGATCAATTTTTAGGCAGGGTCGAAATTTCTGCGACTTTGTGTTTTAGGAAATTCTCGAATAACCCATCCTTTTCCTTTCTACAGCTAGGCAGAGGGGCGAGGCCAGTACTAGCGATTGGTAATGGCTGGGGGCCTACGGTCTGGACTGTCTTTGATGGACAGAAAAATCAGGACATCTCGATGCCAGGGGATATCCCTGTGGTGGTCGACGAGCCGCGCCGCTTTCTGATCGCTATCGACTATCACACCGACCAACCAGATGTCGCCACCATCACGATGACCGGTGCTGCAGAGTCGATGGTATTGAGGGGAGACTTCAGCTTCACCTCGGTGGTGATTCGCAATGGCAATACCCCAGACGATACGACTGTGGACTTTACCGATCTATCGATCACCGGGCTGCGCACTGCTCATCAGTCGAAAGAGCCGCTCGACACCGAGCCGATGGTCCTGAGCTATGACAATCTCAAGACTTATGTCGATCGGTTCAATGCCGAGGATGAGGAGCTTTTCGCCAATATACCGAATAGCGAGGCCTACGACTTTCTGAAACAAAATATCCCGCTCTTTGAGTGTCCGGATGAAGACATGCAGCGCACCTATTACTTCCGCTGGTGGACCTATCGCAAGCATGTGAAGGACACGCCTGATGGCTATGTGATCACCGAGTTTCTGCCGAAGGTCGGCTGGGCGGGCAAACACAACACCATCAGCTGCCCGGCGGCGCATCACTTCTACGAGGGCCGCTGGCTGCACGATCCACAGTATATGGATGACTATGCGATCTTTTGGCTACGCAAAGGCGGCAGCCCGCGTAGCTACAGCTTTTGGATAGCCGATGCCTATTACCAGCGAGACCTCGTGACTCCCGATCCCGAGCTGCTCATCGATCTACTCCCCGATCTAGTTGGCAACTATCAGGCCTGGGAGAAGGGCTGGTCGTGGCGGGGGAGAAACGATATCGGGCAGAGAGAGAGTGGGCTTTTCTATACCATCGACGATCGCGACGGTGGCGAGGCATCGATCGGCAAGCATGGCTTTCGCCCTACTTTGAATAGCTTCATGTATGGCGATGCACGGGCGATCGCAGCGATCGCCGATATGGCTGGCGATAGTGAGCTAGCTGCTACCTACAATGATAAAGCCGCTACCCTGAAAAAACTGATTCAGGAAAAACTCTGGGACCCTGAGGCGGAATTTTTTAAGATACTACCGGCACCCGATCTGAAATCCCAACCCGCAAAGCCGGATGAGCCGCTCAAAGATGTGCGCGAGCTATATGGCTACACCCCGTGGTATTTCAATCTACCCGACCCTGGCTACGAGGCAGGCTGGAACCAGCTCATGGATCCCGAGGGCTTTTACGCCCCATACGGCCCGACCTTCGCCGAGCAGCGTCACCCCGCGTTTCGTCTATCGTATGAGGGCCACGAGTGCCAGTGGAATGGCCCTAGCTGGCCGCTAGCGACCTGTAGTGTACTGACGGCTCTGGCCAATCTGCTGAACAACTACGAGCAAGACGTGATCGATCGAGATGCCTACTACCAGACCCTGCAGTGCTACACCCGCTCGCATCAGCTCACTCGAGAGGACGGCACCGTGGTGCCATGGATCGATGAAAATATCCACCCCCACACGGGCGACTGGATCGCCCGCACCCGACTGCACGATTGGGCCGAGACCGATCCCGAGCTGGAAAAACGCAAGGGTGGCAAACACCGAGGCAAAGACTACAACCACTCTACCTACAATGACCTGATCATCACCGGCCTAGTCGGGCTGCGTCCGCAGGCAGGCGACCAGGTGGTGGTAAATCCACTATTACCCACCGATACCTGGGACTACTTCTGCCTAGACGATGTCCACTACCACGGCCGCCAGCTGACCATCGTCTGGGATCGCACGGGGGAGAGGTATGGCCGAGGTGCCGGGCTGACACTCTATTGTGATGGCGATAGGATCGCTCATTCTCCTACTCTGAGCCGCATCACAGGCCAGCTATAGCGAGCTGGCTAGCGCCCCGCGAGCGAGAAAATCCCTTGAAAAAGCGGCTCCCACACAATAAGTGGCAGGATGTCGCTGCTAGAAGGAAAGAAGGGAATCGTGACGGGGCTCGTGAATGAGTACTCGTTTGCCTACCATATCATGAAGAGCCTCCAGGCACAGGGGGCCGAGGTAGGGTTGGCCCATCTGCCCGGCAAGGCCGTGGAGCGCCGTATCACCAAGATCGCCGAGAAAGAGGGCGTCTCTTTCACCTGCCCCATGGATGCGCAGAGCGATGAGTCGATCGTCGACGGATTTCAGGCGATTAAAGAGGGCTTTGGCGATATCGATTTCTTTGTGCACAGCATAGCGTTTGCTAATTCTGCCGACCTTGAGGGGCGCTTCGTCGATACCTCTCGAGAGGGCTTTGCTCTGGCTCTGGATGTGAGCGCCTACAGCCTGGTGCCGATGGCTCGGGAGGCTGCCAAGCTCATGCCCGACGGCGGCTCCATCGTCACGCTCAGTTACCTAGGTGCCGAAAAGGTCATCCCCCACTACAATGTGATGGGCGTAGCCAAAGCCGCGCTCGAGGCATCGGTCCGCTACCTGGCACACGATCTGGGTGGAGAAAATATCCGTGTGAATGCCATCTCGGCCGGCCCTCAAAAGACCCTAGCTGCATCCGTGGTCGGCGATATCGACAAGATGATCGACTACACCGCCAAGGTCGCGCCAATGAAACGCAACATCGTAGGTCAAGATGTCGGTGGTAGCTCCGTCTACCTGCTCAGCGATCTGTCCAGCGGTGTCACCGGCGAGGTCATCCACGTCGACAATGGCTACTCCACCATGGGCGCACCACCGATGGAGTCTTTCGAGTAATCGGTTCTCCAAAAAGTTCTACGGGCACCTTCTGTGGTCCTTGCCGGGACTTGCCTGATGAGACACTAGAAATCTGGTGGTTTCGCTACGCTGCACCACCGGCTATTTTCTTTCGTCCCTCTGGGACTACTCGACCTAGAACGTCGCTTTCCTCCAGCTCCTCCGATTGCACCCTATTGAATCGGGGGCAATGCCCAAGCTTTGCGGTCTTTGCGTCTTTGCGCGAGGCCTCCATCAATGCTCTAGAGCCATTGGTTTCGTCACCTATACCACCCTTCTCAGGCCCTTCACCCAAAGACGCGGAGACCACAAAGCCGAAGTTGATCGAAATTATGCGTCCGATGGTTGGTATTGCCCTGCCCAGTAGTGAAATCCAACGAATGCGATGATCAGCCCCTCCTCCTCATTGGGCGAGTAGATACGAAACTTTGTCTCGTAGTCGTGTTGCTCGAGACGGCTATTGGCTAGCTCGACAGTTCGCCATTCAGAGATTTCTACAGCCGTATTGGTCTCCTCTTCTTCTATATCATCGCCCTCGCCGGAATCATCGAGATCAGCTGGTTCTTCGGGTGCAGTCGACGAGACATTCATCAAAAGCCGCTGCTTTTTTCCGCGATAGTAGATCCATTTCGACAGAATCCGATCCTCCATCATGATCGATTGTTTGCCGACTTCGAAGTCGAGCCTCTCTCTACGATATAACCCCAGCGGACCTCCGCGGCTCAGCTTGGTCTTTCCGATCAGCAGCTCTTCGCCATCGGGGCCGACTTGATAGACACGAGTTTCTTTAGGCGTTTTCCTAAACCGAAACTGCAATTCCGGAAACTCGACCTCGCCATGGATTTCATAGGCTAGGTCTGGAGTAGGCTGCTGAGAATTTACCGTTAAGGAGCCCTCGATCATGCCAACATCCTACGGCTTGGTAGCTGCCTGCGCTAGCGCAATCGCCAGATGACCGCTACACTCTAGCATGTCGCTAAAAGCCATCATCGCCTGGGGTCTCTGTCTCGCTGGCTTCATCGCCGTGCTGTGCTGCTTTCCCAGCATCTGGCCACTGGCAGGTGTGGATGTGGGCCAGCCCAAGAGCGGCTACATCGAGCGAGCCCGCGAGGTGCTGACTGAGCGAGATATCGATCACCAGGGCTACGTGCCATTTGTCAGCCTAGCGGTGCGAGATGAGGTGCTCGATACCCTGCAGCGAGAAAAAGGCCTGGAGGAAACCAAGCGGCTCACCGGCGAGGCCAATGGGTTAGTGCGCTACTATGTGCATTTCAAAAAAGCCGGCACCCCAAAAACACTGACAGTGGTGATGCATCCTGATGGGCGGCTGATCGGCGTGAGTCAGGCACAGGATCCCGATCTGGATAAAGGCGGGCTGAGCGCCGAGGCTTTTCGCGATCTCGCGCACCAGCAGATCGAGCAGACCTTTCACATCGATTCCGAGCAGCTCACCGTAGTGCAGTCGGATAGCTCGACTCGCGATGGCGTGGTGCACCATCGGCTGGATCTGCAGCGCTCATTTGAGGGCAGCCCCTCGCTGAACGAGAAATTCGCCGTGGCTACCGGCGGCGACACCATCACCGCCATCGGCCGCCGCATCGCCCATACCGAAGCCGCTACCCGCGAATCGAAGCGGCTGCGTGGCCCCGAGCAGGGTATGTCGCAGTTTGGCTACCTGTGTATGGGCTTGGGTCTAGTGGCGGCCTACATTCTGTTTCTCTTTCAGCTGCGCGGCGGCGAGATCGAGCTGATCCCTGCGCTGAAAGTAGCGGCTGTCATGTTTGCCATGGTGTTCGGCTCGGCCATGCTCGATGCCAATACCCGCTACGATGCCTGGGACCCCGTGTGGCCGCGCTTCAATGCCTGGGTAAAGCTGATCAGTACCCAGATGCTACTGGCCATGTGGGCCTTTGTCTTTGGCTGGGCGCTACTGGCGGGCGGCACTCGGGCTCCTGGCGGCGGTTTGGAAAAGACGGCCAGCTTTTGGGAGTACACCCGCTTTCGCTGGCACCTGCCTGAGGTCGGTATGGCTTCCTTGCGCGGAGGGGCGTTGGGCTTTTTCTGCGGTGGGGTGGTCATCCTCATGGTGCTCGGCTTTGAGCACCTGCTGGGCGGTGAGGTCGGCCTGCAGCCGCGCGCCTTTTTTCTCTCCATGCTCGATCGGCAGATCCCTGCACTGGCTATTGTGCTATTCTTTTTCCCTATCGCCGTGTGCGAGGAGGCGGGCTATCGCCTGTTTGCCGCTATGTGGATCCGCAAGCTGACAAAATCGAAGTGGCTAGCGATCCTCATCCCCGCCATCATCTTTGGTCTCATCCACACCTCGCTCGGCTTTCTACCACCGGAGAATCCCTGGTGGGGCCGTGCCTTAGTCATGACCGTAGTCGGCATCATCTGGGGCTGGGCCTTTTTCCGCTTCGACTTCCTCACCGTCGTCATCTGCCACTTCATGGCTGATGTGGTCATCTTTAGTTGGCCGCTACTGGTCAGCGAGTACGCTCCATCGAAGGTGATGGCTGCGATCGGTATATCTACGGCCCTATGGCCGGCGGGTATATGGCTGGCAAGTCGATTTCGAAACCGTCCTGCTCCTATAGAGAGATAGCTGTACTGCCGAAGTCATGTGCCACTTCATAACCATCGTTATACCGCCCAAATCAGATTTAGATGCTATTCGTGAGGTTTTTCAATCGTATGACAGGAAGCTTATTCCGCTATCCAATCCTAGTATTATCGATCGCTTAGGCGATGGGGAACAATACTTCCAAGCTCAAAAGAAAATATGTGATTGTGGCACAGCTCTGGGATCAGCCAATCATCAGAGAGATTTAGGTCGAGTGGACAAAAAAGAACTCGATAATCTCCGAAGAAAAGGTTGGGGGGATTCGAAAATCAACAGGTGGCTTGAACAAAAGAAAGCTGTCGATGAGCGTGAAAAGCGAATCCGAAACCTACGAAGTCTAGAACGAGGTGGCGACCCAGATGGATGGTGTGCCATAACTCGTAAAACTTTCGATGAAGCTAAGATACAATACTGTGGTTTACTTCTACATTGGTATGCAAGGGGGCTAGATTCCGAAAATTTTAAGAAATTCGAACGGAAGGTGGTTTCACACAATAGCAATTTGGCGGACGAACTATACCACATGCAGGAAGACGTCCTCTACCTCATATCAAAGTGAACAGCCCTGCAAGAGGTATGAGTTCTGACCAAGAAGCATCACCACGCAAATCCCCTGGTCACAACCCTAACACATCAAAAAAGCTCAAAAAAACAATGCTAGAGTGATGACGAGCGTCGTTATAACAGTAATATCACCACTCAAATTTTATGATAAATCGTAGAAACACCTCAATCCTCGGGATCTGTGCCATGGTCGGCTTGATCTGTTCTCTCAAAACCGCCGCGACAGCTGCTGACGCGTGGGTGAGTTTCTCAGAAGACTCGAGCCGCATCGTGGTGAAGGCCGATGAAATCACGGAGTTCAGCGGTGTATCCTCTGCTGTCTATGAGCGTGCTGGCAAAAACCATCGTGTCGGCACCAAGGGCTACACGGTGCTGGAGCCGGTGAGCACTCGCACGTGCACCACGCCCTACGGCGAGGCTGAGCTAAGCGAAGCGACCTATGGGAATGACGAATTTCAATACACCCTGCGCCTCAAGCGCCTGAAAAACCTGCGCGCCTTCACCCTGCAGGCGGTGTTTCACAATCGCACCGACGATGATGTGAAGTTCCGTGCGATCGACTTATTCGACACCCGTGAGGGTCCCGGTGGTAAATTCACCGTGGAGAACACCGCCGACTGGCTAGTGACACCGCTGATGGAGGCGACGCCTGCGATGAGCCTGGCCGAGGCGGAGAAAAGCCTGAACGAAGCCGCTCTGATCTATCACAAAAATGGTAAGGGTTTCCTAGCAGGTCCAGTCGGCCCAGCCGAGGCACACTGCCGCGTGCAGGCTCGCGAGGAGCGCGTGATCGCCGCTGTCGCTATGGACGATGTGCTGGTCCGCGCTGGCCAGAGCCGCCGTGGCGAGGAGATGATCTTTTGCTTTGAGCCGATCGCTACCGCTACCGATGTGTGGACCCGCTGGGTGGCCGAGACCCACAATGCCCGCACCAACAAAGGCGCTATCTACGGCTGGTGCAGCTGGTACGATCGCACCACCAAGATCGATGCCGCTCACGTGCTAGATGTGACCAAGACCATCAAGGAAAATCCCAACACCTTTGGCAAAGGCATCGTGCAGATCGACGATGGCTACCAAAAGATGGATGGCGACTGGAGCGCCAACGACAAATTTCCCATGGGCATGGCCAGCGTGGCAAAAACCATCCGCGAGGCTGGCTGTACACCAGGTGTGTGGTTCGCCCCGCTGATGATCCACCCCGACCACCCCTGGGTAGCGGAGCATCCCGATGCCATCCAGCGCAATGCCAAGGGCATCGAGAGTTTCATGAATCCCAACCCATTCCACCCAGCCGGTGCAAAGTGGGTGAATCCCGATCACCCTGAGACCAAGAAATACCTCTACAACATCATCAAAGACGCGCGCGACCGTGGCTTTGGCTACATCAAGATAGACTTCAATGGTATCGGCAGCCGCTTCCTCGATCCTACCAAGACGCGTCTGCAGATCTTTCGCGAGCTCTACACCCTCTACCGCGAGGCCGCTGGCGAGGATATGTATATGCTGTCCTGCCTAGGCCAGCCGACTCGTGGCGTGATCGGCTACATCGACTCGGCTCGCGTCGGCCCCGACTCGCACCCGGCTCACTTCGACCACTGCCTAGACTCGGTGCTGCGCTTTCAGATCTACGACAATGTCTGGTGGCAGAATGATCCCGACGTGTCCTACCTAGAGACCAAACTAGAGAGCCGCGTGGTCGGCTACACGCCACAGGGCGCAGAGATGTGGAAGACTTGGCACAACATCAACACCCTAGTCGGTGGCACCGCCATGATCAGCGAGCCGATCAATAAGCCCGACGTGCAAGAGGTGTGGAGAAACTACGAGATCATGCGCCCCGGTAGCCGCGAGCCAGCTCGCCTGCTGACTCTGGGCAAGTCGACTGAAAATACTACCCTAGGCTTTGCCGCCTCGCGCAGCTACGGCGACTTCGCTGTGTACAATCTCTACAACTCCAGCGAAGAGACCAAGCACCTTAATCTAGTCTTTTCAGATGCAGGCCTACCTACGGAGAAGAAGTGTGCGGTATTCGACTATTGGGAAAACAAAGTGATCGACTACACCACTGGCTCCTACAATACCAAGCCACTCGATCAGCACGCCTCGGCTCTGCTGCGTTTCACGCCTATCGATGGCGCTGGCCCGACTCTAGTCGGGTCCGATCTGCACCTATCCATAGGTGCCACCGAGATCGACGACATCCGCGTGACACCCAGCCAGGTCACCATCGTGCTCAGCGATGCTGGCGCCCAGGAGGGCAGCCTGACATTCTACAGCGAGAAAGCCCTATCCGCCGGCGAGGCAGAAGGCTGCAAAATCACTGCAGTCGAGTCCCTAGGCGAAAACCTCTGGGCTGTGAAGCTTGCTGGTCGCCAGTGGGGCAAAGCCCAGCAGGTCACACTAGGACTAGCTGAGTAATCACCATCCCCAGAAAGTGGCGGCGAGCGTCAGCGAGTGGCCCGAAGCCTATCCGCCGCCACTCCCGTTAAAGCAATAGTCATGAAACATTTCATCCCACTGCTACTCCTCCTCGCCACTACAGCCTGTAGTCAGGCCGAGCGAAAGCCTAACGTGGTCCTTTTTCTGATCGACGATCTCGGGTGGGCAGATCTAGGCATCACCGGTAGCGAGTACTACGAGACACCGCGTATCGACCAGCTCGCTGCCGAGGGCGCTTTTTTCTCCCACGGCTACGCGGCGAATCCAGTCTGCTCGCCGACCCGCGCCAGCATACTCACAGGCCAATACCCGAGCCGCATCCATATGACCAACCATAGCGGCTCCGAGGGACCGAAGGGCAAAGGCCACAAGCTGACTCCACCTAAGGTAGCTGGCCACATACCGCTCGAGCAGACGACACTGGCCGAGGCGCTGAAGGCGCACGGCTACCAGACCGCTCATATCGGCAAGTGGCACCTCACCGCTCACCACTACAAAGGAAAAGACTACTTCCCCGAGGCCAATGGCTTCGATATCAATATCGCCGGCCATCGCATGGGCCAACCAGGTGACTACTACTACCCCTACAAAAGCGAGCAACACCCCTCCACCAATGTGCCCGACATGGAGGATGGCAACCCAGGCGACTACCTGACCGACGCCCTCACCGACAAGGCGATCGACTTTGTGAAGAATGCCTCCAGAGAGCAGCCCTTCTTTCTCAACTTTTGGTACTACACCGTGCACACCCCGATCATCCCCGACAGGAGTAAGCTCGAGAAATACGAGCAGAAAGCCCGCGAGCTAGGCTACCACAAAGACAAAGACCCAGGTCGAGTCGAGCACCAGAGCCTATCTCGTACTCGCCAAGATAATGCACGCTACGCCACCATGGTTGAGAGCATGGATGTGAATATCGGTCGCCTGCTCGATACGCTGAAGGCAGAGGGCTTAGAGGAAGACACCATCGTCATCTTTCTCTCTGACAATGGCGGACTGTCGACTGGTGTCGGCCTAGGCGCACCCACCTCCTGCGATCCGCTGCGCGCGGGCAAAGCCTGGGTATACGAGGGCGGCATCCGCTCGCCGATCATCGTGAAATACCCAAAGAAAGTGAAGCCCGGCATCGCCTCTGAGCAGCCTGCGGTGTCCACCGATCTTTTCCCGACCATCCTCGATCTGGCAGGTCTACCGCTACTACCCGACCAGCATCTCGATGGCGTGGCGCTCACTCCGATCCTGACGGGTGCCGAAGATAAGCTGGATAGAAAGTCGATCTACATTCACTACCCGCACTATCACCACATCAATACCCAAGGCCCTGCTGGCGCCATCCGCGAAGGCCACTGGAAGCTGATCGAGCCCTACGAGACTGGCGAGATCGAACTGTATAATGTGGTAGCCGATCCAGGCGAAACAGATAATCTCGCGGATAAGCAGCCCGAAATGGCTAAAAACATGCAAGCCAGACTGCACGCCTGGCTAGAGGAATCCGGATCACGTAGAGCCGAGCCCAATGCTGATTACGTCGCCGAAGAGGACTGGCGGATTGGTAAAGGGAAGTAGCTAGTCCTTGAGAGTTTTTAAAAGAAGCTTTCTCGATATAGCTTCCGTAAATTCGCCTGTGCTTCGACCAAGGAGCAGTCTCTTTGCGCGCCTCCAAGTGTCGTAAAGTAGCCATTGCTCCTTAATTCCACGGTTACAGAGGTATTGACCGTTCCATGAACAATTTCGATTTTACCACCTCCACACACCCGAAGCAGAATCACCAAAAGATCATCCATTGCGCTATCTTCGACGATGCTCATAGCATCAATACAAGCTTCAACTGCTACATCTTGTTGTTTCTTATCCCAAGGCTCAATTTTCAATAATCCCAGATCATTGATCAAAATACGTTCCAGCAATCCTTTCATGACCATCGTACCGTCGTCTAATTCTTTGACTATTTGACGAAATAGATTGGGGTCGGGATCGAAGCGAATAGCCTGAACATGCGTTGAGAGTAGTTTCAGGTCTGGATCGGATTTAGCTTTTATGCGCATCAGCTTCTGCAATGGCTGAGGAAATCTGCTGAGTTTATCCTCTTTCTCGGTCGCTTCTGTATTCTTCAAAGCATCAACAAAGGCATTCAGTTCTTCTAACCGAGTCGAGTAGAATAGTCTCTTTTCTGGATCGTTATCAGTGATTCGTTGGTTAATTCGCTCAAAAACTCTACGGCTCATTTTTAGGTCTAGACGTGTGCGATTGCGGACATTCACTGCCATGCCAGAATCGAAATCATGCCAACAAACCTGCCATGAAAGGTCACGATTCGTTGCTAGCTTCTGTTGCTCGATCCACTGCCACACCGTGTCCCGCTCGACCTCTCTACCGCAGTAAGCAAATGCTAGCATTACTTCAGCGGCCAAAGATGAAAAATAAGGTTTGCCATTCAGAAGATACCGCCTGTAGGGAGCGAGTTGATCAGATGTTGGCTCATCTAAGTCGACCCACAATTTTTCATCAGCAAAAGCAGTCCTTAAATAATAGCAGGCCCTACCAGCAAAAGCACTACTGTATCGAGTCGGTGATTTTTGAAATGTATATCCTTGCTTGTTCCAGATCAGCTTTCCGCTCCCATCCTCGAGCCTGCAAGTTGCTCTAGGATAGTAAGTACCAGGCATATCATCGAACTCTGAATCCTGGTCCGCGCAGTAAGAATAATGATGGATGTATATCAATGTCCGCAGCAACCGATCCGCTTGATCGACCGATATCGTTGCAATTGATTTTAGCGAAACACCCCACGGAGACTCATCTAGCCGCCAAGAGTTTACTCGGTATTCTCCGCGTAACTTACTGAAATTCACGATATCCTTACGACGTTCAATTACCCATAATTCCTTTTCCCTACCGAAGTAATCGCCATTGGTATAAGTGATAAACAATGTCCATTCTCCTGGGATCCACACTGGGGCAACCTTTTTGAGTATTGGTTTTTCTGAAGCCAAAAATTCCCATGCAGCACCAAAAGCCTTTTCATCGACCATGGCGCTGCTGGCGGTCTGCTGTTCAATCCACTTTCCGGATTTCTCCCACCAATCATTCCAACGTAGAATCAACACCTTCTTTTGCGCGTCCTGATCAGCTTCACTAAACTCTCGGTAGAGTGGAGCCCCTAGCTGAACATGAGTAATCCCTGCTAATGCCTCAAGATTTGTTAGATATGCCGGACCATCCAAGGATTGAATCAAGTTCGGCACTTTCGCCCAAGATTCCGAGTGCATTGCGGGTCTTTGGCTCAGGGCATCCGCTAACGTCAAAATCCCGAGGATTAAAGCAATCAAAACCAACCACAAAAATTTCATCACGCCCCTCATGTTGAAAGAAATGCTGAGAAATACGAGCAAAACTTTCACTTCTGGTTCCGGTCGGCATTTATAGAAATGCCGCTACGGCCTCGGTGGCACGCGAAAATCAACTAGCGCTCTGGGCAATCAGGTCAAAGGTAGCGCATGGCTTACATCATCAATGGAGAGACGATCAGCGATCAAGTGATCGAGGACGAATTTGAGTCGATCAAAGAACACTACCTGAATGCAGGAGAAGCAGTCTGCTGCGACCGCGATGAGGAGTTTATGGCCTATGCTCGAGAGAATGTGGTGAACCGCGTGCTGATGGAACAAGCCTCTGTCGCTAAGTTTGGTGAAGTGGCCGATGCGGCTGTGGATGCCAAGTTCAATCAGATCGTGTCCGAGCACGGTGGCGAGACGGCATTTTACGAAAACACTGGCTTCAACCGAGGCGACGAGCTAATGCTACGCCGCAAAGTGAAGAGCAGCCTGATGGTCGATCGCTTCCTGGAGGCTGAGCTCGGTGACGAGTCTGACCCGACTGACGACGAACTGAAAGCCTTTTACGAGGAGCATATCGACCAATACAAAACCGATGTCCAAGTCCAGACTAACCAACTTTTCATCGAACCCACCAGCCACGAAGCGGCTAAGGACACCTACGAGACTCTCTGCCGCGCCCGTGGCGAGATACTAGACGGTGCCGACTTTATCGAGCTGGCTGCTCAGCACTCAGGTTTGGAAAAAGAAGAAGTACAGATGGGCTACATCCGCCAAGGCGAAAACATGCCCGAAATCGAGTCTGTGGTCTTCTCGATGCGACCCGGCGAGGTCAGTCCGATCCTAGCGACTCCCTTTGGCTTTCACCTGTTTCAAGTGACCGGCCGTAAAGAGCCCGAGCCAATCCCGATGGAGCAAATCCAAGATCTCGAGCATACTTACCTCGTACAACGTCGCGAGAAAAACATAGCCATCATCATCGAGCGACTGACCAACGAAGGCTCGGTCGAAGAGGTGACCGAGGCTGAGTAAAAAACAACCCCAGCGGTTAGCAGCTGGGGTAGCGAAGTGAAATAACAGGACCTATCAGTCGGATAGGTCCTATAGCAATGATTTTAGTGAACTTTACTTGCCGAAAGTCACTCGGACGCCGCCGTAGGCAGCGAAGGGCTCTGCGCTAAAGCCTGGTGTGTAGACATACTTTTCGTCGAACATATTTTCAAGGCGCCCATAAATCTGGACACTGTCTGTTAAATCGTAACTTCCAAAGAGCCTTACAGCAGCATAATCTTCAATTAGGCTTGTAGGTGAATTCCTATCAAAACGATCAAAAGCACCATGAAGTTCTAAACCTAAATCCCAATCATCATTATCTAAAACAACTCCTGCATTCAAGGTGTGACGAGGGCGGCGATTAAGGCGGTCACCAGGGACTCCTGCACTTCCAGCCCCGCCAGTGACCAAAGTGTCTAAATAAGTGTAATTCGTATAGAAGCCCAATTGATCTGTTGCTTGAAAATAGCCATCAACTTCAAAACCTTTAGCTTCACCATCGACTAGGGATAGATTGGAACTGAATGTAGCAAAATCAAAAACACTATCGATTGAATTACTAAACCTCGAGGAGAAATAGGTAACACCCCAGTTCAACTTCTCATCGAGAAGGGAATGGCGGAAGCCTATTTCCCAACTTTCACTTTCCTCAGGTTTCAAATCAGCAGGACTCGTATTTCCTATCGTAAACAGGATATCCTGCCCCGTTGGCACGTGATATCCTGTTGAATGTTTTGCATGCAGCTGTACTCCAATTTCAGGAATCGTATTAGTTAATGCTACGGAATGAGTCGTAGCACCGGCAAACTCATCATGAGCATCACCACGAATTGAACCGATAAAATTTACATTACTAAAAAGATCCCAGTCAACTTGACCAAAAATGCTCGATTGAGTATTTTCAAATGCCTCAGCAGTAAAGGTGCTAGGGCTCAAAGGAGATCTATCGAAAGAGTAAGTATAACTGCCGCCTCCTAGAGTCATGACCGCATTATCCAAACCTGTATAATTCCAAACGACCTCTGTCTCACGTGCCTCCTGATCAAGTCGGTTATCAAACCCATTATTCACCGCATCCAAACGATTTTCATTGTAGCTATATAGAGCTGATGCATTCCAATCTTCCTTTTCTATGGTTAAGCGAGGAGATATAAGTCGTGAGTCATTCGAGTTTATTTCGCTACCCGGAAAGAAGACTCCAAAATTCGCAAATGGCTCCCTTTCGTCTCCAGCAACCCCCGCTTCACCACTCTGGTAGTAGCCGAACACATCGAACCAAACCCCATCAGCAATATCCAAAGCAACGTTTGCTCTAATCGTTTCATTCTCGAAGCGAGAATTTGGACGATGCCCGTCGGTTTCACTCCTGAAACCATCAACAGCAACACCTAACCGCCCTTGACGCAGAGTAGCCGAACCACCAGACTTCCAAGTATTAAACGTCCCTCCTTCAGTAAAAACTGAAACTCCATCGGTCTCGACATACCGAGCGTCTGTGGTGTTTAGATCGAGAACTCCTCCGATCGCATCTGCTCCATATACTGAGCTGGCGGACCCTTTTAACAACTGAGCCGACTGCAGACCCGCGAGATCAATAAATTCTAGCTGGTATTGTCCCGCTAAACCAGGAGGCAGCCTGCGCCCATTGATGGAGATTAAATTGTGATCCGAGTTTAAACCGCGAATAGAAAAACCAGTTAGCGACCCAGCTCCGCCGTTCTGCACCAATGTTGTTCCTGGCACCCGACGCAGAGCATCGTTCAGCGAATTATACTGGAAAGTCTGCAACTCCTCAGTTGTAATGATCTCGGCGGATGGAGGGTCAAATTTCGGCGTTTTCGTGGCAACTGTGACAGGCGTTTCTGGCTTTACTGGATTTGTAGCCTGAGGACTCTGTTCAGCCACAACCACAGGTGGCGTCGGAGCCGCAGGCCGCTGCTCCACAGTCGGTACCGGCACAGCTGGTGCTGGCGATACCGCGACTGGCGCTGGCGCTGGGGCGCTCTCTACGACGGTTGTGTCTAGCGTCGACTCCTGGGCTTGAGCCATAAACACCCCTCCCACCATTAATGCCACAAGGGCCATTCCTATTCTCTTTTTCATATCAACCTATCAAGATGTGTTGATGCATAACTAGAGAGGATGCTCACCGCCGCAAGCAAACTTTTTAAAAAACGATTATTCCGGCAGCTTACCACCACCGTGCTCGAGCATGACACGCGCCGATAGGTGCTGCGGATAGCTCTGCAAAAGCTTAATCAATCTTTCTTGCACTTTGGCATTTTTCGCCAATTCAGGCAGAGTCATCTGCCCCTGCACAGCGTAGATCTCTTTCAGCGCAGCTGCGGCCTGATCTCTAGGCGATACATCGCCAAAGGCCAGCTCCTGTAGCTGCTCCCAGCTGGAGTAGCTGATCATCTGTGGGGAGAAAAGATAGTCCAGCTCGCCAGTCTCCGTAGCGATCGCCAGTACCTCCTGATACGCCGACTCCGGCATCACTAGGTAATCGATATCCTCGATGTAGCCGAGCTGCTCCAGGGCGGCTGCTAGCCCCTCGCCAAAAGAAAACTCGGGCTGCCCGTCCTGGTACTCGACATAGCCGGAATACATGATCCCTGAGTGCGGCTTTTCGCCTTTGAAAGCGCTGGCGAGCAGTAGGGTGGTCGGCACGAGATTGTCCACCTCGGTGAGTTTGGGCGGGCTGCGCAGCGGGAATTTGGAGGTAAAGCTGGCCTCGGCGACTAACCCACCTGGCCACACAGGGAAAAAATCGCGCACCAGCTTCTCGGCGGCACGAGTGCCCTGTAGATTCATACTATCCTCTGCCTCCACGATCTTCATCTGCAGCGCTCGCATCAGAGCGACTCCCTCGCGTGGGCGAAATAGCTCCATATCTTGCTCGAGATCGGCATCGCGTATCGATAGCGAGGCTACCCCTGCGTGAGCTCGCTCTCTGGCCAGTCCTCGGGTACGAGCGATATAGGGTATCTCGATCTCGCGCAGCTTGATCGGCGCTGCATCTGGTATCTCCATACGCTCGGCTAGTCGGCCTCCTTTGCCCTTGGCACCAGGCCCCTTGGCTTTGCCTTTACCCGCATCAGCCATGGCGCGCGCTTTCAGCTCCTGAGCTGGGTCGGGTGCTGTCGCAGGGCGTTTTGGTGCTGCAGGCGGGGTGGGTGGCTTCGGTGCGCTAGCTTGCTTTTCCGATGCTTCGTCGATCAAGCGTTTCAGTCGATTGCCGCTGGGGTGGACTCCGGGCTGCAGCTCTAGGTGTTTCTTCCAGTTTTGCGGCTGACCGTCGGCCATCTTCGCATAAGCTCGTACCCGCTCGACTGGTGGACTAGGGTGCAGCACGAGCGACAGCTCGCGTAGGTAGAGGGACAGGCGATTGGCCTCGGCCTCCATTTTTTTGCCGGCTAGCTTGTCAGCTGAAGACCACAACTGCTCAGCCACCTCGCTGACGCTACTGGTGAAGTACGAGGACGAAAGTGTCGGCCGGCCTCTCACCAGAGATCGGTGTGTGCCACGAGCATTCACATTCAGAGGGTCGAGATTCAGCGCCACCAGTAGCGATTTTTCACGCAGATCATCATCGATACGCTCGCTGTCGGGAAAGTTCCCCCCAATCGCATTTAGCGCCTCTACGATGGTATCGCGATCATTGGCTGTGAGCTGCAAGGCATCTCGGTCGAAAAGCGGCAGATCGAGATTCGGCGAGTCATAGGCCAAGGCTACCGAGGCAGTCAGAGCGAGGCTAGCGAGCAACAGAGAAAAGCGGTTCATCCTAGATCGAAAATCCAAAATTCAATAGGGTACAGTTTTTACTGAATAGGGTCTAATCGCGATCCTAGCAGACTGAACCAAAGAAGTCCATGCCGCGATGGCTTGACAGCCGCTATCACTTGGGAGAGACCATCTCATGGACAACAGCAACTGCACGACCACCGAAGAGGAAGTGATTTTCTACGATACCGATGCCGGTGGCGTCGTGTCGAATATCGCTTACCTCCGCTATGTCGAGCGGGCTCGCTGCCAGCTTTTCACCCAGCTCGGTATGCCGCTGGCAGAGATGAGCGAGACTCAGATCTACCCGACTGTCTACCGGACAGAGATCGACTACCTGCGCCCTGCCCAGCTCGGGGACCAGCTGCAGATCACAGCAAAAATCGCCTCCATCGAAAAGCTAAGGCTCCATTGCGAGTTTCGCATCGGCCCGGTCGATGCCCCGGATCAACCCTTTGCTATTGCGAAGCAGACTGTGATTCTGGTAAAACTACCTGAGGGTAAGCCGATACGGCCGCCCAAAGACTGGACTACGTGAGTAGGTCTGGTTACCTTTCTCCTTGATTGAATAGCTAATTCGAAGGAAATTTACAGTGTTCTTTATAAAAAACCCGAAAACTACAAACAATCATGACGACAACCGTAGACTTCATGGTGCTGAAGGTCGGGGCTAGCGACCCGAGTGGACCCTTCAGCGAATCGCAGCTTTTAGATCTCCTCAGAGAGGGCGAGATTACCACACAGGACTACGTCTACTACGAGGGCATGCGCGACTGGCGACCGATCAGTGAGGTCTTTGATGTGGAGGAAGAAATCAGCCATGTCGTGGACGATGGCCAGGATCAAGAGAAGCTGAATCAAGCTTTTGAGCTAGTCAGCCAGCGGATCAAAGACGACGAAGAAATTTATTACATCGCCATTCAAGCCAAAGTCGGCATCCTCACCAAGACCCGCCAATGCGTGGTCATCACCAACGAGAATTTGTTTCATCTCACCGAGGGAGGCTCTGGCTTCACCTCCGACAGTCACCCATGGGCCACAGTGAGCCACTGGGAAGTCGGCGAAGACGATGGCAAAGGTATGGGCATGTTCAGCTTTGAGGTGAACGACGCCCGCCGAGTCCACCTGCCCAGCATCCCTACCAGTCAGCTTCAGCGCCTGAGCGAGCTGTGCTCGGAGATGAAGGCGTGAATGACTCGCCTGTCTACGGCGTCTAGGTCGGTCCTCAACTGTCATGTTGACCAGCCATGATACTCACCCCAAGCTCACAGGACCATGACCGACTCCGATCTGAAACGCCTCGACGAAGCGATCCGTGATGTGCCTGACTTCCCCAAGCCGGGCATCCTCTTCAAAGACATCACGCCTGTGCTGGGCGATGGTGAGCTATTCCGACTGGCGATAGATGCTTTTATCGAGACGGCTCGGGGTGCAGAGGTGACTCAGGTGGTCGGTATCGATGCGCGCGGTTTCATCTTCGGTGCGGCGATGGCAGACCGTTTAGGTATTGGCTTCGTGCCGATCCGCAAGAAAGGTAAGCTCCCCTGGGAGACCGAGGGGATCGCCTACTCGCTGGAGTATGGGGAGGCAGAGATCGAGATCCATCGCGATGCGGTCGCCCCTGGGGAGAAAGTGATGCTGGTGGACGATCTGTTGGCTACGGGCGGCACCGCTGGAGCTGCCCTGGAGCTACTCAATAAACTCGGTAGCGAGGTCGTCTGTGCGACTTTTTTGGTGGAATTAGATTTTCTCGAAGGTCGTAAAAACTTACCGACTGATGTGCGCGTAGAATCCCTACTGAACTACTAGGTGATATGAGCTACGAGAGCGAGCAACTGCGCGACTGGTATATCCTGTTTCACTACGGGACAGGGGAGGAGATTCTAGATGGGACAGCTTTTTCCATCGATCAGCTTCCGAGTGGGTGTCTGGACTTCCCCACGGCCACGGTAGGAGCATTTGGCGAGGTAGGCATGGTTGAGCGAGCTCTGGATCTGGGCTGCGCGGTCGGTCGCTCCAGCTATGAGCTATCGAAAATCGCCGGCGAAGTGACAGGCATCGATTACTCGCAGGCTTTCGTCGATGCGGCTGCGGCTATCGGGACTGGCGAGCCGCTACCCTATCACATCTACTATGAAGGGCATTTGAGAGCTGAGGCTGCGGCAGAGCTACCGGCAGGCGTCTCGCCCGAGCGAGTCAGTTTCGAGCGTGGTGATGCGATGAATCTGCGAGATGATCTGGGTTCTTTTGACCTAGTCCACGCGGCCAATCTGCTGTGCCGGCTCACCGAGCCAAAAAAATTCCTAGATCGCCTACCCGATCTAGTGCGTCCTGGCGGACATCTGGTGATGGCGACACCTGCTACCTGGATGACCGAATACACACCGCAGGAGAATCAGCCCTCCGGTCTGACCCTAGACTACCTCGATGAGCATCTAGGCCAGACATTTGAGCGACAAAGTGTACAAGAGATTCCCTTCTTCATCCGCGAGCACCAGCGTAAATGTCAGTTGAGCACCTCTCAGACCAGTCTGTGGAGGCGGAAGGGCTGATTTTTCATGGATGAAAAGCCTCCAGAGAATCCACACGACCGATTTTTTCGCGGTTACTTGGGTCTGCCTAGGCATGCCGAGCAGTTGCTCCGCTGGCAGTTGCCAGCTGCCCTACAGTCGCAATTGGATTGGTCTACTTTGGAGGTGCGTAGTTCGACTTATGTTGATGAAAAACTCCGTTTGAGAGAGTCGGATCTGTTGATTGAGCTACGAACGATCAGTGACGAACCGTTTCTGGTTTTCTTCCTCTGGGAGCATCAGAGCAGAGTGGAGCCATTCATGGCGTGGCGAATGCTGGAGTATCGAACTGAGGTCCTAAAGCGTTGGATCGCTGATAATCCGAAGACAAACTATCTGCCGTATCTGCATGCGGTAGTCCTCTATCAGGGCAAGGGTGCCTGGACGGCTCCTCTGGCTGTAGCTGAGCTACAGCCAAGCCTGGGCGAGCAGAGCCTGCGCTCTGCATATGATGTTTTGCCCGTCGTGGCGCTGCCTGAACTAGGCTGGCCCGATGACATCTCCCTGCGGGCGGGACTAGGGCTGATGAGAGCCGTTACCTTGAAGAGGCAGTGTGAGTGGTTGATCGAAGAAGAGGAGAGTGTGGCCCAGCTCTTGAAAGAATCTGGCGGTGAGTCTATCCTGACTATGCTGATTAGATACATCCTAGTCACCGATGAAGATGCAGATAAAGTTATCCAGACATACAGCAAACTAGTAATCCAGTAGCAACAACAGCCATGTCAGCAGCAGAGCAATTGATCGAGCGCGGAATAGAGCGCGGAATAGAGCGCGGAATAGAACGCGGAATGGAGCGTGGTATCGAGCGAGAAAGAAGGGCTGTGGTTCAGTTTATGCTCGACCGGGGTTGCGATGTGACTGATATCGCTGACCAGACTGGTATCGATCTGATAGAGGTGCGCCGCCTCGCCCAAGTGGTGGAGGACTAGGAAAGTGCGCGGTTGACGGAGCTTTTGGCACCGCGTACGTTGCGCGCGCGTAAGCTAGAATTTTGCCCAAATTCAATAGGGTACAGTTTTTGCTTAATAGGGTACAATCCCCATTTTGTGGGTTCTCACCTCGACCGATAAAACAAAACGACAGCCAAATATGCAGTTTGCCGAACTCAAAGAACTACACGACCTGCCTTTCTTCGACCTGATCCAGCGCTCGCGTGCTGTGCATGAGGAGAACTGGCCCGAGAATGAAGTGCAACTTTGCACCCTGCTCAGCATCAAGACTGGCGGCTGCTCGGAGGACTGCTCCTACTGTGCCCAATCGGCGCGCTATTCCACTGGTGTGGACGCCGAGCGGCTGATGGAGAAATGCGAGATCATGGAGCGCGCTAAGGCGGCTCGTGAGAATGGCTCGACCCGATTCTGCATGGGAGCTGCGTGGAAAGGTGTGCGCGATGGCACCAAGAGATTTGATCAGGTGCTGGACATCGTCCGCAGTGTCAGCGAGCTCGGTATGGAGGTCTGCACGACTCTCGGAGAGCTCGGCGAGGAAGAAGCGATCAAACTGAAGGAAGCAGGAGTGACCGCCTACAATCACAATGTCGATACCAGTCCGGAGCACTACACCAACATCGTCTCCACCCACACTTTCCAAGATCGTCTGAATACCATCCGCCACGCTCAGAATGCTGGTATGTCGGTATGCTGTGGTGGTATCTTAGGGCTAGGCGAGACTGTCGACGATCGCCTGAAGATGCTCGAGGTGATCAGTGAGTTTAATCCGCAGCCTGAGAGTGTACCGATCAACTCTCTCGTGCCGATCCCAGGCACGCCTATGGCCGAAAATTCTGGTGTCGATAATTTCGACGTGGTGCGTACTATTGCTCTGGCTCGTATCGCTGTGCCAAAAGCGAAAGTGCGCCTATCGGCTGGTCGTACTCGCATGAGCGACGAGATGCAGGCGCTGTGCTTTTTCGCTGGAGCGAATTCGATTTTCTACGGAGACAAGCTGCTCACCACATCGAACCCACAGTCTGAGGCCGATTTGGCCCTGATGGAGAAACTAGGATTGAGCCCTCAACAGCCCAATCCCTCTCAGTGCTCTCCGTCGGCTGAGGCTGACAAACCATTGGAGCCAGCTCTAGCCTAAATGGTTACCAGGCTTTTAAATTAAAAGCCTGAAGCAGACGGGCCGGTTTGAATCTCAAAACCGGCTCCCTGTAGTGCATTGGCAGCACCTACCAAGCCAAAGGCCATCGAGGCAATACCGCCGACGACTGCTAGTATCTGAAGAATGGCGAAAATCATACCAAGCGTTTTGCCTATTTTGGTTTTCTTCCTTCCTTCGGGATCCATTTGGCCATTGTCCATCTTCTTGAGATCTTTTGCTCCCATAATCCAAGCGATGATCGGAGGGATAAACCAAACGAAGATACCGACGATACCTAAAATCAGTACAGTCTGCCCGCGATGAGGGGCTTTTGTTCCGCCCATCATAGGTGCAGCTCCTAGATCTGGAGGTGCGGGAGCTGCTAGATCAGTAGTCGGTGCAGCCGCTGCATCGGTGTTATCACCTTCTGCAGGTGCTTCTACTAGAGGCTTGGGTGTGAAAAGCGGCTCATCGGAGCTGTTGCCACCTGCATCGTTATTAGCTGTAGCTGCTGGGCTTGCCCCAAAGAGCGAGCTTCCATCGCCACCCGCTGCGGGTTTAGTTTCTTCTGCTGCAGGAGCTGGAGTGGCTGTGCCACCACCAAAGAGTCCACCACCCGCTGCTGGGGCTGCGGGTTTAGCTTCTTCCGCTGCAGGAGCTGGAGTGGCTGTGCCACCACCAAAGAGTCCACCACCCGCTGCTGGGGCTGCGGGCTTAGCTTCTTCTGCTGCAGGAGCTGGAGTGGCTGTGCCACCACCAAAGAGTCCGCCACCCGCTGCTGGGGCTGCGGGCTTAGCCTCTTCTGCTGCAGGAGCTGGAGTGGCTGTGCCACCACCAAAGAGTCCGCCACCCGCTGCTGGGGCTGCGGGCTTAGCCTCTTCTGCTGCAGGAGGAGCAGGCTTAGCGCCAAATAGAGAATTGGTATCCGGGCTAGCGGCTGCCGCGCCACCTCCTAGGCCTGTATTAGAGGGCGGCTTGCCTAGCTCGGCAAAAAGTGAGCTACCACCGGGTGCGCCCTCTGCACTCTGGGCAAATTGGTTCGGTGTCTCATGGTGAGCCGACTTATCGTCTGCAGGCTGCTGCGCCTGAGCGCCAGCATCTCCTCCCAGTGCCTGAGCGATACCTGCCTGATCGATCAGAGAGAGCGTGCTCTCCTGCTGCGCTAGCGTCGTCAGCTCTGGGCTGAAAGGTTTTACTGAGATGATCTGTAGTAGATTCACATTCTCAGTCTTACAGGCATCCACCAGTGATTGGGCTTCTGCCGCCGAGGGCATAGTCGATTGTTCATCGACCCCGATCACCCTCATGATCAAACTAGGATCATTTTTCGACCGACAGTAGATGTCGGAGTACCCGCGATTAGCGGCCAACGAATCACGCACCTCGAAACCCTTACTCTCGAAGGATTCTCGAATGGTGGGAATAAGAGCTTTCTCAGCAACCATTTTATAATATCCATAATTACTATAATATATCAATGGTTTATTTGACCTTAATTGTCGCTCACGCTGATTTTTCTAAAAATAATGGGGTTTAAGGAGGTGAAATACTCCAACTTTTTGATTTTTCGCCAAAATCGAAGCATCTGAGAAAGCTGATAATTAGGCGTGTCACTTTGCCCGCCAGATCTTTACATCGTCTACCACGGCCTGGCTGGGCACCGAGAGACGCAGCATCCGCTTGGTAGGGTGCGCGATGCCTGGGGAAGTGAAGGAACCGACTTTCTGCCCGTCGATAGAGATGGTGAGACTATCGTCCTGCACCTGCGCCAGCGCCTCGTACCACTGGCCAGGCTCTAGCTTGTGAGGCAGGGAGGTTTGTTTGGCTTCGAGAACTTTCTTCTGTTCTTTGGTCAGAGTCTTGGCTTGGCGAGCCTTGCGGGTCTCCAGATCCATATTCCCAGTCTTGAGGTCCTGCAGCACGATACGGTGGCCATAGATGCGCACGAGGAAGAGGTGCCCGGCATGCACCTCTTTGCACTTCAGATCGGCAAAATTCAGACCGAGGTTATCCCCTTTGTTGGGGAGCATAAATCTAAGCTGCACCGCCCCATCGCGAAATTCAGCCTCATGAGTGACTGATACGGCATGATCAGCCGAGGGGTGAAAGGTGATGTGCATCGCACCCTCTTTCAGATCGACCTGCTTGTTGCCATTGGCTCGTTTCTCGCTGTTGCTACCCCAGCCATTGGTCAGCTCTTCTTTGGCTTCTTGAGATTCATTGCGCTCGAAGTCATCCAAGAAAATCAGTTCTCCATGGTCGCTAGCAAACGACATGGCTGTGAGGAAAGAGGCTAAAATAGAGGCTATCAGGATTCGCATAGTCAGGTGCTTACCAAAGTCAGTTAGCATTTACAAGCGGCGTCCTTTCCCCATTCACGTTCAGTTGGATTCTCCATTGATCCTTTCCTCATTGTGAAGTTTCCTCTCCGTCTCATGGCCGATCCTATCCTATCCGCTACCGACCTATCCCTCGCCTATGGACTCGATCCATTACTCGATAGCGCGAGCCTAGCTGTGCACGAGGGGGACAAAGCTGGCCTCGTCGGGCGCAATGGCTGTGGTAAGTCCTCCTTTCTCCGCATCCTGGCCGGAGCTGAGCAGCCCGATGGCGGACATATCGCGCGGCGGCAGGGACTGGTAGTGGGCTACCTGCCACAGGAGTTTCAGCTAGATGAGACGATCGATGTCGAGGCCAACGTGCGCGCTGGTGCTGCCGAGCTACTGGATGCGCTGGAGGCATTTGAGACAGGGCGCGAGATGACCCCAGCTGAGCAGGATAGACTGCAGCGCCAGATCGATCAGGCCGATGGGTGGAATCTCGGCACCCGTATCGAGACACTCATGCGCAAACTCGGCTGCCCGCCTGGACACCTGCCGATCACGCATCTATCAGGCGGTGAGAAACGCCGCATCGGTCTCGCCCGAGCCCTAGTCGCTCAGCCCGATCTGCTGATCCTCGACGAGCCGACCAACCATCTCGATGCAGAGGCTATCGAGTGGCTCGAGGGCTACCTAGCCTCGCTACCGGGGGCCTGCCTATTCGTCACGCACGACCGCTACTTTCTCGATCGTATCGCCAATCGCATGATCGAACTCAGCGATGGTCAGTTTTACTCGCACGAGGGCAACTACAGCGACTACCTGATCACCAAGGAAGAGCGCCAAGCCGCTGCGATGGCTGCCGAGGAAAAGCGCCAGCGCTTCCTCAAACGCGAGATCGACTGGGTGCGCGCTGGGGTGCAGGCTCGTCGGACCAAACAACAGAGCCGTCTCGACAACTACTATGCGATCAAGGCGCAAAAAGCTCCCAACCAGGAGCTGAACATGGAGCTGATCACGCCGCCTGCTCCCGAGCTAAGCAATATCGTGGTCAATCTCACCGAGGTTTCGCACTTCATCGAGGACAGAGCATTATTCCTAGGGCTGGACCTGGAGTTCACGGCAGGTGAGTGTGTCGGTGTGGTCGGCCCCAATGGTGCCGGCAAGACCACACTGCTGCGCATCATCCAGGGGCTACTGGAGCCGACTGAGGGCAAAGTGAAGGTCGGTCAGCGCACTGAGTTTAACTATGCCGACCAGACACGTCTCGAGCTGGACGAGGAGAAAAGCATCTTCGAAGAAGTCGCCGAGGGCAAAGAGATGATGCGCTACGGCCCAGAAAATATATCTGTGCGCGGCTATCTGAAGCGCTTCCTCTTTGAGGACGATAAGATAAAGGGCAAGATCGCTCACCTATCAGGTGGCGAGAAAAACCGTGTACTCCTAGCCAAAATCCTCAAGCGCGGCGGCAATTTTTTGATCCTCGACGAGCCCACCAATGACCTGGATCTGCAGAGCCTGCGGGTGCTCGAAGAAGCGCTGATCAATTTCACCGGCACCAGTATCGTCGTCAGTCACGATCGGTACTTTCTCGATCGAGTTTGCGATCGGGTTATCGTATTCGAACAGCCTGGTGTCGTCACCGTGAATGAAGGTAACTACAGCTACTACCGGGAGAAGCGCCGTGCTCGCGAAGCTGCTAGTCGCGCTCATGCAGCTAGCTACAAGCCGGTCAAGAAAAAGGCATCTACCTCGCCATCAAAAGCGGACGCTCCACCTAAGCTGAAATGGAAAGAGGAGCGCGAGCTGGAAGGTATGGAGGAAGCTATACTCGATGCGGAGGAAGCCGTAGCTGCTGTCGAAGAGAAAATCGCTGATCCACAGTTTTTCGTCGACGAGCCAGAAGCTGCTGCCGAGATGGCCAATGGTCTAGAGGGCAAGAAACAGGACGTGCAGGCGATGTATGAGCGGTGGGAAGAGCTCGAGGCGATCAAGCAGACGTGGGATGCCTGGAAGGCTGAGAATTAGAGGGGTGAAAAACATCGATAAGATGGCAAGTTGGGTTGGATATGAGTACTCACGAACAGATGCTCGAAGAATTGCGCCACTCTCCAAGGCTCCCTGAAATTTTAGATACCCTGGGTGCTGAGCTTGAGCAAGAAGCTGTCAGAAGGCAGCAATTTTATCGAGATATGACTCCGGAGCAGAAAGTGGAGTTTATCGATGGTGAAGTGGTTATGCATTCTCCCGCACGACTTTCTCACTTGGAAGTGACCAAGCGAATTGCAAAACTGCTCGATACTTATGTGGAAATCAAAAACCTAGGTTTGGTAGCTGTCGAGAAATGCTTGGTAGTTTTTCCGCGCAATGACTATGAGCCTGATGTGGTTTTCTTTTCTCAGGAAAAAGCGATGTCTTTGGATGGTGGGACAATGCAGTTTCCAGTGCCTGATTTGATCGTAGAGGTTTTGTCTAAATCTACAGAAAGTCGTGACAGAGGAGTGAAATTTGAAGATTTCCAGGCCAATGGTGTCGAAGAGTATTGGATAGTAGATGCTGATGAGCCTGTAGTTGAGCAATACATCCTAAAAGATGGTCGGTATCAATTGCAAATGAAGTCTGCCTCGGGCGTTTTGTGTAGCTCGGCGGTCGCTAGTTTTTCTGTGGATGTCGTGGCGTTTTTTGATAGGAAAAAAAACATGGAGGCTTTGAAGGGCTTTATAGAGCTGTAGGTGAGACCAGGTCTTGGTTGATTAGGAGGTGGGCTCGGCCACGATCACTGAATCGATGGCATGGATGATGCCATCGGAGCAGAGGATGTCTGCTTCTAGAATGGTTGAGTGATTGGCTTGAAGCATTCCTTGATCGATTTGCACCTGTAGTTTTTCGCCTTTCACGGGTTTGATCTGAGGGGCTGCCAGAGCAGTGGATACATTATAGTTTCCCGGGGCTACATGTTGAGATAGTAGAGCGACCAGCTGGTCTTTATTTTCCGGTAGCATCAGATCGGTGAGGGATTCTTTGGGTAATTTGGCAAAAGCCGCATCGGTAGGGACGAATAGGGTGAGGGGATTGTCCCATTGGAAAAATACCGTCAAGTGGGCCGTATCGAGTGCTTTTTTGAAAGTGGTGAAGCGACCGTCAGCTTCGAGAGTGGCGATGAGATTGAGTTTCGTAGCTTGAGCATCCGTAGCAGTCGAGGGAGTTGGTGTGGGCGCTGGTTCTGCTTTAGAGCCCTGACCCTGCCCTTTGCCATAAGTACGGATATAGTCTAGATGCAGCTCAAAGGGGCCAGCCTTCTTGTCGGCTAGGATGATGCCGATGCGTTGGATCTTGGCGGGATTGAAAATTGCGTTGGGTAGCTGCATGCCACGCCAACTACCGCGAAACGAATCGAATGGCACTTTGACCTATATGGTGTTGCTATCTTTGGGAGGGTTTCGACCGACCATCGGATACTGCTCGAGATCTACGACTTGGCCGCTGATCGGGCCGCTCTCGTCGCCTAGCCAGTAGACGGAGGCGGCTGCGATTTCCTCGGGTCGGATGATGCGGCCTGCGGGGGCATAGACATCTGGTAGGTCCGAGGGCCAATCGTATTTTAGACCTTGATCGCGTTTGCGAGCGGCTTCATTTTCGGTGAGCACCCAGCCGGGGTTGATTTGGTTCACACGCACGCCATTTTCCCGAAACAGGCTGTCTCCCAGATTGCGGGTCAGCGTCATGAGCGCGCCTTTGGAGGTGGAATAGGCTAGCAGATTGGGTTCCCCGCAATAGGCGTTGACACTACCGATGTTTAGCGCGCAACCCTTCTGCTGGCTCAGTTCGGGAAGGGCGGCTCTGATCAGGGCGTACGGAGCGAGTGTATTGATCTCGAGGATCTCTCGGAAACGCGTTAGATCCGTGTCGTGTAGGTTCGAGGACGTCACTGCGGCGGCATTGTTGACCACGGCATCCAGTCGGCCAAAGGATCGTACAGCCAGATCGACAAGCCTCTCGGGGCAGTCTCGGGATGTGAGATCTTCTACAAGTGATACGGCGTGATCAGTGCCCAACTCGGCCACGGCAGCATCGGCCCAGTCGGACTCCAGCCCATGGATGACGACCTTGGCCCCTTCGGCGACGCAGCGTTTCGCGATTGCTCTGCCGATACCCGTGCAACTACCGGTGATGATGATCGATTTCCCTTCTAGTCTCATGATGCCAAGAGATGACTGAAGCCAGATTCTGCCAAGATAAGCCGCTGCCGCACAGGCAAAAAAGGGCATTCTGCGCGATCAGCCCAGATCTGGTGGCGGTTTTCATTTCTGCTTGTCACTTTTGATAAATTAGATTAACTGAATACTGGGTTCTTTAAAGAGTCCTCTCAATTATGGCAGGATTTGTTTCTCATGTGTCGGTCAGCGGCGCAACTGGTGCGGCTTTTGGTGTGTTTGGTTATGCTTGCGGCTTGCCGCCTACCACAGCCGCTGTGGGCGCTTGTGCCTGTACGTTGGGAGGGATGCTGCCAGACCTAGATGGCGATACTGGTATCGCCGTACGCGAGATCGTGCCGCTCGTAGCCGCAGCGGTGCCCATCATGATGATGGATATCTTCAAGACCTGGGGGTTTGACCGAGAGATGATGTTTCTAGCGATCATCGGCCTCTATTTTGCGATTCGCTTTGGCATAGGTGAGCCATTCAAGCGGCTCACCCGGCACCGCGGCATGTGGCACAGTATTCCGGCAGCGATCAATGTCGGGCTGATTTGTTTCTTGGTGTGTTCCTATCAGGATCTGGGTGCGCGCGTTTTCAAGGCGTCGGCGATCACATTGGGTTTTCTGTCGCACCTGATTTTAGATGAGATCTACAGCCTTGGTTGGTTTCGTATGAAACGATCTGCTGGCACAGCTTTCAAGTTTTTCACTCGAAACCGTGTTTGGCCAAATGTGCTCACCTACGCGATCCTTATCGCTTTGGTCAGTATCATCTGGTTTAAGGATGCGACTTTTCAGCAAGATCTGCAGGCTAGGCGCGAAGCTGGCCATGGGGTGTTTGCCAAACCTGATTGGTCGAGATTTTCTTCCCATACATCCGAACAAAAATCGTCTGATGGGGAGCGAGCGGAACGTGCGCCCGAAATAGCACCGAATCGAGCAGTAGAATCTGCGGCTGCGCAGCCGTGAATGTCGATAATTTTATTCAATCAATATCTAATCAATAACAGACTATGGAAACAAACGAAAACGAGACATCCAGAGGAAGTGGGACTTCCATTCGTGAGTTCGGCTTTGCTGTTGTCACTTTTGTGATAATGCTGGTTTCAATCTTTATCGCCGATAAGTTGGAAGAAGGGAATATTCTTTCTGGTGATATGGCATTTATCCTGAAAGAGTTTGCCACCTATTTATCTCGCATCAGCTTGGTTCTTTTTACTGTATGGATATATAAGGGTATCGGGTTTCCTCGCACGATCGGTCCCGACTTTAAAAGTAGGTTCAATCGTGGGTGGCGTGAGATGAGCGATGAGGAAGCAGCTAAGTGGATGATCATAGTCTTCTTGGGTTTGTTTATTGGGGGCGCACTACTGATGTTGGCCTAGGAGAGTATTTTCCTAGTCATAAACTAACCCAAAACTATAGATCCTGGTTAAGGTGAAGGACAGTCGTGTAGATTATTTGGTCGCATCAGGGGGGATTGCACTCTTGATAGCGATCATTGCTGTTTTCGTTGTAAAAAGACCCTTTAATAACGAAAAAGTCGCTAAAGATCCTGTTCCTATCAGTGATCGCCCCGAACCGGGGACGCGCTTAGGTAAGCCGACTGAAGAGAAACCAGTCGCTCCGACTCCTGAGCCTACTATACCTGAGCCGCTAGATCCTCAGCCATCAGAAGAGGGCGACGAAGAACCATTTGTTGAGGAGCAAGAACCCGAGGAGCCTAAGCCCGAGGAGCCTAAGCCCGAGGAGCCTAAGCCTGAGGAGCCTAAGCCAGAGGAGCCTAAGCCTGAGGAGCCTAAGCCTGAGGAGCCAATGCCCGAGGAACCCAAGCCTGAGGAGCCTAAGCCTGAGGAGCCTAAGCCTGAGGAGCCTAAGCCTGAGGAACCCAAGCCCGAGGAACCCAAGCCCGAGGAACCTAAGCCCGAGGAACCTAAGCCAGAGGAACCTAAGCCTGAGGAACCTAAGCCTGAGGAACCTAAGCCTGAGGAACCTA
>JAHDID010000034.1:0-22547 GCA_020630975.1 Verrucomicrobiota bacterium | reverse complement strand
CCGAGGAACCCAAGCCCGAGGAACCCAAGCCCGAGGAACCCAAGCCCGAGGAACCCAAGCCCGAGGAACCTAAGCCAGAGGAACCCAAGCCAGAGGAGCCTAAGCCTAGTCCTCTTTTTCCTGAATTACAGAAAATCGATGTTCTGCCTTTGGAGTACGAAGAAGCAGACCGCGAGTTGAATGTTTGGTACAAAAAACTGAGAGAGAAAATCGACCGGTTTTCACAGAGTAATTTGTTGGCTATTCAGCGAAAATGGATTGCCTATCGCGATCAGACAAAGTCTTTTAAATCAGACTTCCCGCCATCGGATATTGACGAAATGAATGCTCTGATGACGAATAGTCGGACTAGAGACTTGATTCTGCTCTATGGCTATATCGAAGACGGGAATCAATCTAGTCTCACTGGTGTCTCTGTGGACGATGCAAAAGCGCTAGCTGAGCAGCTCGACGCCGATGTGGAGCATTTGTACAAAACGGTGCAAAATATGAGCACCTACGGTATCAAGAATAAGGTGCGGAAAAGCCACAGTGATTGGTTGGCCTATCGAGATTTAGATATCTCGTTTGTTCAGAGTTTTTCGGAAGATTCGACTTTGCAGCTCCTCCTCTATTATCGTGAAAAAGTAGCTCTTAATCAGCAGCGTTTGATCCATCTTCAAGATTTAGAAGAACGACTAGCATCGATGCCGCCACCGCCGCCACCAACACCAATTGAGTATATCAATTCTATCCCTCTGAGGATTTCTAAAGTGGCACGGGATCATATCATTAAATTCGAAACGGGTGGCCGGGCTTATTTTGAGAAGATGTACCTGCGCCCCCAGTGGCCAGGCTATGCTTCTGGTGTCACTATCGGGATGGGGTACGATTTAGGATATCATACTAAGGAGCAAATTCGTGAAGACTGGGAAGGGGTGGCAAGCTCCAAGGAGATCCATGCGATGCTTCAGGTCCAGGGGGTCACTGGTAGCTCTGCAAAGTATAGAGCATCACAAATCCGCAATCAGGTTCACATCAATTGGGATGAGGCAGGTGAGGTGTTTGATGGTGTCACCATCCCCCGCTGGTCGCGCGATACAGCAGATGCCTACCGCGTCAGTCGCGGCGAGCTGCATCCCGACTGCAATGGCGCTCTGATCGGCAATACTTTCAATCGGGGAGTGGGTTTCTCTAGCGAAGGCAAGAAACGTGAGAAGTGGCTGATCCGTGAAGCTATCAAAAAGGGCAACTACAAAGCAGTGCCTCAGCTGTTCCGCGATCAGCGCAAACACTGGCCAGGCTCTGGCGGCACAAATGGCCTGCAGACGCGTCGCTCGGAGGAGGCTGACCTCTTCCAGGCTGGTCTGAATGCGATGGAGGAAAACTGGCCTCCGGCTCAGTATGCGGCAGACGATCAGCCAGTGGGCGATGGTCGCACCTGGGGTCGGCAGGATGTCGTGTCCAAGGATCACCCGATCTGGGAGAGTGGCGAGATCCATCCGAGTATCGTGGCGCGCAAAGATCGCATCCTCGGTCTGAGCCGCTCAGGTCTACACTATCGCAAGATCCGCTGCGGCGTGCTCTATGCTGCTAGTGCCTCCGCGCACAAAGCGGAGGCGCTGGGCTATCACCTCTATGTGACATCGGGCAACCGCTGGGCGGTCAGCTCTAGCCCTAACCACGCGCAGAATGGCCTGATCGGCGATAGTATCGACTTCATCATCACCACAAAGCCCGGCGGGGCAGGGGCTCGACTACCGAGCACTCGGGATGGGCGACTGGATAGCTATGATATACTCGCAGCCGCGATCGTCGCTGGGGCCAATGGTATCGGCTGGGGACGTGGCAACAATGCCGGTCACCACGTGGAGGTGGATGACGCGCAGCGTGGCTCTCCTGGCTATGAGGATGTCTGGAACTACGACGATGGTGACACCGCTGAGTTTCTCCAGCTGGAGATGGACTTTGCTCGCAATCGAGTGCAAACCAATCCCAAGTATGCCGAATACAAAGGCTACTACTATGGCAAGCTGAAGCCCAAGCCTGATCCCGATGCTGGCCCTACGGATCTATCTGTGCGATAGCCTATTATCCGAGTTGAAACCGTATGTTCATTCTAGTACAGGTGGAAGCGGAGACGGCGGTTTATCCGTCTACTCTGCCTCCACGGAATGACCAAACAAAACTCATGGGACGCCAAAGCTCCCCGACCGACCAAGTCTGGCAAGCGATCGCTGCGTGATCGGTCGGGTCGACGTAGGGTCATCCTACCCGGATCTACTGTCTGGAGACGGCTGCGCAGGCGTCTGGCTCTACGCGACACAGGGCGCACCAGCCAGAGCATGCTGCCGATGCTCATTCAGGTGTTTGCCGGCTTTACCAAGCTGGATGGAGTCGTCGAGCCTGCCGAGGTCGATTCTATCCTCGGCTTCCTCCGCTATGATTACCCCGAGACGGTCTATGCCGAGTTGAGAGAGCTTTTCATCGATGCGCTGGTCAATCAGCAAGATCTCGATGCGATCGCGCACGATCTGGGTGAGGATCTACCAGTCGATGAAAAGGTGCTGCTCGGCGTGCAGCTGTATGTACTGATCAGTCGTGCGGGTATCGAAAAGGACAATCTGATCACCTTCTATCAGTTCATGACGTCGATGGGCGTCGCATCAGAGGCGGTAAATATCGTCTACCAGCTGAATACCAATGAGGAGGATGCTCTACCGGTAGAAGCCCCTGTCACCGAGTCTAAAGATCAACATCTGGAGTCGCTCGTATTCCATAGCGATGCTTACGCAGGTGGGGATGTGGCGATCTCTGCGGCACCTGGTCAGAATGTGAGAGTCGTTGCCTTTCGATTTCAGAATCTGGTGCTCATCAAAAACCAAGGCGATGAGTCGATACTGGCCAGAGGCCGCCGGATCAAGAAAGGCGAGTTTCGCCGAGTCTACGAGGGGCAGCGCATCGTGATGGGCGAGGATGTCTTTACCTTCGAGGACATCACGTTTTTCTTTAATGCCAAAAAGAATGTCTCGAGCATCCGAGTCTACCTAGCTCGGGATAACAATGGCAACCACTTGATCGAGAAGAGCCGCTCCAAACAGAGCTATCTGAAAGTCAGCTTCGGTCTCGATATCCTGGTGGAGGTGCTGAATACATCGAATGCGCAGATCAGTAGGCGCCCTCTGATGCGTGGCGATGGGTTTAAAGTATCGGCAGTCGATCGGATCGATTTCGAGGATCACTCCTCGATCTCGTTTTCTGAGCTACGCCAGAAAGCTCGCGAGATGGGTGGGCGCTACCCACTATCGCCCAACCGGACCGAGTATCTGATCTCGAATAATCCAGATCACCTATCGGCGGGTGACATCTTGCTCAGCCCGGGATCGACAGGCGATACGCTGTTGCGCATCCGCTGCGATGCCGGATCGAAGCTGGGGCATATCGAGGTGCTCGAGTCGGACCGGGTGATCTCGGTAGAGGGCGAGGCGGTGCGCCAGGAGGCTCCGATCCACGATGGCGATGTGGTCTATCTCGGAGAGGGCCAGTACCTGCGCTGCCATTTCTCAGAGGGCATCATCGAGGAGGAGAGAAACGTCATCAACAATCTCCGGCTGCGCGAGGTGAGCCACTCCTACGACAAGCGGACCAAGGCACTCGATGGAGTCTCTCTATCTGTGCAGCGCGGCGAGATGGTGTGTGTGCTAGGGCCCAGCGGCTGTGGAAAGAGCACCATGCTGCGCACTCTGGCGGGGCAGCTGAAGCCCGGCGACGGTCGTGTGGAGTACAATGGGGTCGATCTCTACTCTGAGCTGGAGGATCTCAGTGCCTACATCGCTCTGATCCCTCAGGATGAGACATTCGACCCGCTGCTGACGGTGGAGGAAAATCTCGATACGGCCGCTGCGATCCGAGCACCCCACTTCACCAGCAAAGAGCGCAGACGCCGAGCCGACTCGCGGATGGTCGAGCTGGGGCTGAATGAGATCCGCCACCGGCTAGCTGGCGATGCACAGACCAAAAGCCTGAGTGGAGGGCAGCGGCGCAGGCTGAATGCCGGCATGGACATGATCGGTATGGCCGATGTGTTTCTCTTCGATGAGCCGACATCGGGCCTTTCTTCAAAAGACTCTGAGCATGTGCTCACGACGATCCGTGATCTGACTCACAACAAGATCACCCTCGTCTCGATCCACCAGCCTAGCAGTCGCTTGTTCCATACGTTCGACAAAGCGATCCTGTTGGACAAAGGCGGTAGCCTGGTCTTTTTCGGTACACCCACTCAGATGCTCGAGTATTTCAATGATGCTCGCGAGCGAGAGACAGTCGATACAGCGGCCTATCCTGTGGTCGATCGAGCACAGGCTGGTACACTGCCGCCAGACTTTATCTTCGACATCCTCGAGACGCCGCTGCGCGACCTGAGTGGCGATGTGATCTACGAGGATGACGATCGCGGCAATCTGGTGCCCGCGCGCCGTTTCAGCCCAGAGTTTTGGTCGGAGCACTTTCAGACCTATCGTCTGCTGGAGGAAGTGAATCTGCGCGAAGTCGAGGCCGACACCTCGCAGACCGTCTCTCTGCAAAAAACTCCTGAGCGACCCAAGTGGAGTGCTGAGCAGGATTGGGTGCGTTTTGTGAATCAATTCAAGCGCGCCTTCTTGAGCAAAATGCGCAACCACACCAACCTAGCGGCTACTCTATTGATTTCGCCCGCGCTAGCTTTGCTGATGGGGTTGGTGCTGCGCTATACCAGCGAGGCAGAATACACCTTCAACAATGGCCAACACATCGCTACCTACCTATTCCTCACTCTAGTAGTGGCGCTTTTTCTTGGCCTGTCGAATTCCGCCGAAGAGATCATTCGCGAGCGAAATCTTTTGATCCGAGAGCGTCACTACGGCTTTCGTACCAGCGGCTACATCGTGGCGAAATATCTGTCTCTCGGCTTTTTTGCCCTTATTCAGAATGTCATTTTCCTCCTGATAGCCGATCCGATACTCGGTATCCGAGGTATGTTTGGGCAGCATCTGTTTTGGATGTTTGCCACCTCGATGGTGGGCATCGCTGCGGGGCTTTTTGTCTCCAGTGTGGTGAATAATCCCAAGACCGCATCGAATCTGATCCCCATGATCATGATCCCGAATATCATCCTCGGCGGAGCGCTGATCAAATACGAGGAGATGAATCGCGATCTGCGTGTGGTCGACCAGATCGCCAATTGGTTTGGAGGCGAGCGAGCTGTAGAGCCGAGTAGCCTAAAGGTACCAGGTATCTGTCATCTCATGCCGCTGCGCTGGAGCTACGAGAGCATGATCGTGACCCACCAGGTCAATAGCCCGCCTGCCAAGCTCACTCGGCAGATCGAAAAAGGGGTGCGCAAGTATGCGAAGATCCCGCTCGATCAGGAGCTGACTCCGTCGCAGGATCGTGCGTTTCGCCAGCTAAAGGATGCCAAGCCGATTGTGTGGGGGCTGGAGAAAGGTTCTCCCCAGGAGGTGAAACAAAGTATCGATGCTATCGCCACCGCTTTGAAAGACGGCAGCTTTGATCCGGCTGACTACCGCAAGCGTCTGGAGAAAGATGAGAAGCGATACACGCCAGAGATGCTGTATCGAAATCGCGATGTGTACAATCTCTTCACAGCGGCAGAGGTGGAGCGACTGGACGTGCGTCGTAGCGAGGCTCCGCCGAATGTGTTCTTTGGTGAGAAGAAATACTTCCGCCTACCATTAGGTGTGGATAAACCTTGGTTTCAGCTCTCTCTCCCCACACTCCTGATGAATTCGTTGGCGATGCTGACCTTTGTCGCGATCGCCTTTGTGTTGCTCTATATCAGTCTCAAACGACAATTGAGCCGGGTATGATTAGCGAAAAAAATACGGCCTGAGATGTGTCTATCTCAGGCCGCAGGTATTTTAAATTTTCGATGTCAGACTTGCTTAGGCGATAGCCTCGCCAGCGGGCGGGTTATCCTCTAGCCACTGGCTGATGAACGCCTTTTTATCTGATTTTAGACCTGCTCTATCATCCTCATCAGCAGCTTTTATGTCCTTGCGGGAGAATCCATTTTCTCTCACTAGACCGCGAAGAGATTTGAGCTGTTCCTTAGTGTAGCCAAGCTTCTTCAAGCGACCACCTTTTTTGCCTTTGTTGCCCCGCCTGCGCCCTCGGCCTCCAGTGACCTCTGCGGTGTAGGCGATCTCATCCTGTCTGAATTGGTCTAATGTCATATATGATTGGTTTCGGTTTTTGTTTTGGTTTTATCGTAAGTCGCCATAGCGATGACCCCTTGATGGTTAATATTGTAAATTATGAATATTATAATGTAAAACTACAATTTGATAATTTTATCAAAACTAAACATATTTAGACTATCTTGAGATCTAGAGCATATACTCGAAATAGCTATCTAGGCCTGCCGATAGTTAGAGAACCTTAATACCGCTGTTTAGCGAAACATCCTCAACGCTACGGCCATGGGAGCTGGACCCAGATCAGAAGCTCGTCCATTGGAGGCGCCTGCGCCTTGCCTCTGTCCCACCGCCAATACCTGGAAATCGGCAAAGTCCTTTAGAGTCGTGTGGTAGACCACATGCCCAAAGATGGTAGCCGAGTAGAATGTGCCTTTCTCAGGGTCGCCCAGCTCGGCGGTAGAGTGGATGCGGTAGATAGCGTAGGGGCCATTGGCTCCTTTGAACTCGACATCGAACTGCCCTCCCCGCCAATGCTCAGCGCGCCAACTAGTCATCTGGCCGCGCACGGCATCCTTCATGCATTTCAGTATGATGCGGCGCCACACGGATGCGTCTTTGTGGTAGATCATCCGATAGGCTTCGTCTTTGCGTATGTCGAACCAGCCGAGATTGTACGGATTAGGAAACTGGGCATCGCCTGGGCGCTCTACATTGCCTCTGGGTAGATCTCGGTAGGAGACTCGAAGTTTTAGGTAGTCGGGGCGCAGCGGCATGCCACCTACGATAGGGATGCGCGCGGTGGGCACGGGCTTCGACTGAGACCCGACGGCTCGCTCCTGCCAGGCATTCCAGCCTTGGATGATGATGTCTCTGGCATTCTCATTGGTCGGGCTGGCGAATTTGCCATAGAGATAGTCACCATCTGGAGTCATCACATAGAGTCCCTGGTGGCTACCTGTAGCCGATGGCCAGAGATCCGGTGGAGCTGTGCGGATGAATCGCTGGAAAATATCCATCCCCTTGGGGTCGGGCACTTGAGTGATCTCCGGCGGAGGGTTCAGAAAAAAGCAATCTGACAGAGCGCAGACGAAATTCTTGGTAGCGCTGAGGACTTCAGGATCTGACCAGATCCCGCGCCTGCCGGTGATGCCGTTGTTTCAGGTCTCGCCGCAGGGATGGCCATTCATCGTCCAGAGCAGGATAGGGCGGTTTAGGCTAGCGGCCTCAGCTGCAGCCCCCGAGAGCGAATCGTGCCAGCGGACTTGCGCCCACTTCAGCTCGAGAGGAGAGGGCTCCACAAAGGTCATCCACTGGTCGAAGTTGTTCGCCTCGATCGTGGGGACAGAGTAGACGGGGCGAGGGTCGCCCGGTTTTAGCAGTTTCTCCGGGCGGTAAAAGGGATCAGTCGTGAAGCAGTAGCAGTCGATCGCGCCGTGCTGCTTTTCGCCGACACCTCTGAGCTCTATCAGCAGGCGATTGGTTCCTTCTTTCAGCGCGTGCGCACCTAGGCCTACCCATGCCATGCCGCGCATGTCTGTCTCCTTCTCAGAGCCGATGTGTACTTTATCAAAAGCCTGGTTGAGATCGATGACACGCCAGTCGCCAGTCCCATTTAGACGGTATCGAGCTAGAGTTTCGAAAGGGTTGAGCCTGAGCCAGAAAAAATACTCACCGGCGGTGGTGTTTTGGAACTGGTAGGATACCAGACCAGGTTTTTCACCCATGTGGCTGATGAAGTCGCCTCCCGATAGCAGCTGCTTATCAGCGGAGTGGTACCAAGTTTGGTGATCGACTTGCTCGATGAAAAAGGCCTCGCCCTCCAGCCAGAGATGCTTGTGGTTTGAGGCGGGCTCACTAGCTACCTGGGCGCTAGCCCAGGCAAAGAGTGAAACAAAAAAGACGGAGTAGCACAGAATGCTTGGGTGCATAGGACAGGAGACAACTCGCTGTCCTATAACCCAAAAAAGATTAACTTTCTATAAAAACTAAGATGTCTTTAGCATTCTTAGCTTCCTCGAAGTTAAATCTCCAGTTTCATCCATTTGCGGATGGATACTGGCCATTCTTTGGTCTCCATAGCGCGGAACTTTCTGACCTGCTGTCCGACGTTAGCTGCGGACTTGAGGTTCAGTTGCTCTGCGATCCAACCGAGACTCATAGTGGTCTCGTGGAAGACGCGACAGGCGATAGCCACGCGAGTGAGATCTCCGCGGGCGGGGATCTTCATATCATCCATTTCATCGAAGCCGAAGTGATCGACTGCTGTCTCTAGGATGGTGTTGGCACTTTGCTCAGCGTGATCTTTGCCGAGCGGGCTTGAGCGATAGTTGCGGTTTTTGCCGCCGCGCTGGGAGTACTCGCCCATTGTGTCGCTAACACGGTCGAGCATGGCTTTCTTGAAGTCCTGACTGCCCCAGTACCAGCCGCGTCTCACGCGGTCTGCTACGCTCACGCCATCGACTACAGGATCATCTCCAGAGTCGGCTATCCATTCGTCTAGACGCTCGATATAGCCGGTACGTCCTTTCGGAGTGTCTTTCAGGCCGACCATATCTAGGCCATCAGCAGCTGCCATCCATTTGGGGCGCTTTGACTGAGCCAGACTGTAGTCTCCTAGGCTACTCCACTGGTAGTCGCCTACGCTTGTCTTTTTGCCATCGACTATGCCGAGTCTACCTGGGCTGAGGTGGACATAGTCTACGATGGCCTGTACGTAGTCAGATCTGGTGTCTTTTCCGCTTATTTCTCCATCCTCTACGAGGATAGACCGGTATCGCCCGCCAAAAAGGTGACCCCACAATTCGTGGCGGCTGTTTAGGCGTCGTGTGTATGAGTTTTGGAGCCACTTCATTCCGTCGACCAGATTCGCATTAGGGGTGCGAAATACGGCCTGGTAATGATCGTCTGCGAGGACCCATGCATATACTTGCCATCCAGTCCGTTCGCAGGCCTCTGCGAAGGTGTCAGCAAATAATTGACGGTCGTCATCGCCAAAGACGATTGGTTCCCTTCTGTTGCCGCGGGCCATCACGTGATAGGTGGCGCCGGGGTATTCTAATCTAGGTGATCTAGGCATAACTTCCGGGGGTTTTTGATTAAACGTGCCTCAATTTAGTCACTTTATGATGAAAGTGAAAATTTTTTGGCGGGATTTATTCTCTGTAGACTACAGAGATACAGTTAGGTTTGACTGGCTTTGGGCTCTACAAAACACTAAGCATCAGATCTCGACGAAGTAAAGCTGTCACGGTCAGAAAATACCCCGCGAACGCGTATTTTTTCATGATTTATATAATAATCATAAAGTCAACCCTCTGTGGTGGCTTAATGGGGGCGACAATTCGCCCTGCAGACGCTATATTTATGAGAGGTTTACTGTGTCACTAATTCTATGCTACTAACAAGGTTCACAGAGCCGTTACTATTTCTACCCTAACTAACAAAGATGAGCGATATCGATACCACAAAGCTAAAGGTCCGCTATGACGACACCGCTGCCCAGTATGCTAGCCAGGTCATTCTAAACACGACACAAGAAGAGTTTCTGCTCGATTTTTCTTCCGGCGTCATCCCCGATGCCGATTCGGGAGAGCCGTGTGTCCCCATCCACACCCGTATAGCGATGTCTGCCAGCGGTGCTAAGCGCCTGCACAGCCTGCTCGGCAAAGCCCTGAACATCCCGGGTTAACTTGATTCATTTCCACCCTCTCCTTCCTTACATTTTTTCTCCCTGATCGAACTGCGATGGCCAAAGAGGTAACCAACTCCGGCCCGCAGCCGTCGACTACGGTGTCGGCAGCTGCGAAGTCGGCTGCAAATCCGCGTAGCATGGCTATGCAGATAGCAGCGATACGTCCGGAGGAGACTCTGGCCCCGCTGCGTGCTCTGTGGTCTGCCCATGGCAATACGCCAAAATTCTACGAGGGGCTGGCCCAATACACGCGCGGTCTGCTCGGAGCGGTGGCTGTCACAATCTACGAGCAGCAGGGCGACGTGACCCCAGTCCTAGTGGGGCTCTCGTGCGTGGTCGATGATCGAGCACGGCAGCGCGAGTACCTGCCGGAACAGGGGAAACTATCCGGGTGTCTAAAATCACTGACCAGCCTGCGCTACGAGGCAGCGATCGAGCGGCGTCAGAATATGATGATGCTCACGCCATTCGCGCTGAAGGATGGCAAAAAGATCTGCCTAGCCGCAGTGCTGCCACCAGAGCGGATCGCCTACTCGGAGCCGTGCTTTGTGATCTTGCATTTGGTCACCCAGTTTCTCGTGCAGCGCGAGTTGCTCTCCGATGCGGAAGAAAATTCCAGCGCCTTTATCCAGGCGACTTTGTTGGTCGAGATGTTTTCTCGCACCAGCGAGGCTCCGAACTTTCCACGGGCACTATTCACGCTGACCAATGAGCTGGAAAAATTCTTCGACTGCAATCGGGTGGCGATCGGTGTCGGTAACAAAAAGACCTGCAAAATGCAGGCGATCTCCGGCCTGAGTAGCGACGATCGCAAAGGCATCGGTATGACGCAGCTCTCCGAAGTCATGCGCGAGGCGATCTCTCTGGAGAAAGTGATGGTCTGGCCAGCCATGCCCACTCTGCCTGAGGATACCGTGGTCTCGGCCAATCACGACGACCTGCTGCACACTTTTAAGTCTGGGGCGATGATGGTCGCTCCTCTCTACGATCATGAGGAGGAGTCGATCGGAGCAATCGCCCTGCTATGGCCGATGGGGGCTCCGCCCGAGGCGCACGACTACCGTCTGCTGACCGCCTGTCAGCCGCATCTGGCTTCTTTGATCGGCTTTCTGAAAAAATCCAAGCCTGGCCGCATGGCCGGAGCCGTGGGTAAGCTGTGGTCTGGCAGCACCATCCGCAAGGTAGCCACCTTGGTAGGGCTGGTGGTTGCGCTCGGTATCATGTTTTTGCCGATCACCTACCGTCTACCGGCAGAGTGTCGACTGCAGCCTGTGCTGCGCCGCAGTGTAGCGGCACCATTCGATGCCACTTTAGACCGTGGCAATTTCAAGCCTGGCCAAGTGGTAAAGGCGGGCGAGGTGCTCGCTGAGCTAGAGGGCCGCGAGATCCGAGTGCAGCTATCCGAAGCGATCGCTGCCCGAGGAGCCGCCATGAAGAAGCGCGACAGCGCCATGGTCATGGAAGATCCCTCATCCTTTCAGATGGCACAGCTCGAGGCCGACAAGCTCGACCTAGAGGTGAAGCGGCTCAGCGACAAAAACAGCAAGCTGAAGATACGCAGCCCTCTCGATGGCGTGGTACTCACGGGTAGTCTGGAGCGCTCCGAGGGTGTGCCGGTATCGATGGGGCAAAAGCTATTCGAAGTCGCCCCACTCAAAGAGATGTTAATTGAGGTCGCTATCCCCGAAGGCGAGATCCGCTATGTCGAGGAGGGCGCTAGAGTGAAGCTCCGCCTCGAGTCCGATGCCACCCGCGTGTGGGAGAGCGTGATCGATCGCATCCATCCGGTATCCGAGATCCAGGATGGGAAAAATGTCTTCATCGCCGAGGCCAATATCGCCAACGACGACTCCGCTCTACGCCCAGGCATGGGTGGTAGCGTCCGCATCCTCACCGAGCAGCGCAGCATCGGCTGGATATTGTTCCACAGACTGTGGGATTATCTGCGGCTGAAGCTGTGGTAACGGAATGGGGCGATTGTACCCTATTGAATAAAAATTGTACCCTATTGAATCGTTTATTTCTGCATGAACCCTGCTTCACGATTACATGAGATCCTAAGTGATCTAAAAAAACAGACTTACGTTAACAGTGTCGGGGAGGCAGTCGCTAACGTTTTCGAACTTGATAAGGGTGATACTCAAGAAGTTGCCAAGACTTACTTCAATATTGCTAAGTTAGCTTTCGAAGTGGAAGATAGGATTGTTTCAATACCTGAACTCGATCAGGATCTCTTTCTTGAATCAATAAATAATATCTCATCCCATTTATCTGCTTATACGATTAAAGACGGTTTTTCGTCGTTTAATACCAGGTTGGATAAAGCTGATATTCGAGGGTTAAATTTTATAAGCAATGAGTTTAATTCTATCGAATCCGAATCAGCTCTTTCTGTAGATCAGCTTACTCAGATTGAAGCAGAGGTCGATTTATTACTATCTAAGATCGGCGCAATGGATCTTCCTCCAGAATTATCGAAAGCTTTATTACATAGATTACTCTCGATTCAACATGCTGTAAAAAATTATCGTCTTTTTGGCGCTGATGGAATCAGGAGTTCAGTTGCTGAATTGATTGGAAGGCTGGCTATTGAACTTGGGGCAAATCCAGAAGATAAAAAAATCAATAACTCATTTAAAATTATCTTTGATGGTCTCAATAAAATAAATGCATTTACTGAATTTATTAAGAATGGAGTCAAAGTTGCCAAAATTGTAGGCGTAAACGAAATATTTAAACTGAATGGGTAGAGCAACAGTCAAATACCATGTCTGCTATCGACCATAAAGTAAAGGAAGTCTCAGTAGCATGTCCCATGCTGCGGCGAGATATCCGTACTCACTACCAGGAGTACCAAAAAAAGCCGAGCTATGTGGTCGAGGATACGGCGCGGGGTAAATATTATCACATCGGTTTCCCTGAGCATCAGTTTATCCAGTGTCTCGATGGTCGCACCACGATCGCACAGGCGCTGGCGCGAAATGCGGCGACTCAGGGGGAGAATGCGCTGACGGAAGCGCAGGCTGGCCAGCTAGTACGCTGGCTGGTGGATAATGATCTGCTCGATACCGAGAGCTCGAGCCAATCGGAGCGCCGGCGCGCCCAAGCGGTAAAGCGCGATCGCAAGAAGCCGAAAAAACTGCTGCAGAAGCTGCTCTTCTTTCGCATACCGCTGGGCTGTCCAGATGCGATGTTCACTCGCATCACTCCCTTCACCGGTTGGATTTTCAGTAGTCTGGGTGTCATGCTCTGGCTGGCTCTGATCGTCTACACGGCGCTCCAGTTTGCGCCAGAGTTTAGTCGATTTGTCAAAGGTAGTGGCCAGATCATCGCGCCGGAGAATTGGCTGCGCATGGTGCTGATCTATGGGGGGCTAAAGATCCTGCACGAGTTTGGTCATGGTATCGCTACCAAAAAGTATCGCGGAGAAATACCCGAGTGGGGAGCGCAGCTGCTGCTGATCGTCACGCCGATGGCCTTTGTCGATGCGACGGCGAGTTGGCGTTTCCCGAATCGCTGGCACCGCATCCTCGTATCGGTAGCAGGTATGTATGTAGAGCTAGCTCTGGCTTGTCTCTGTATACTCGGCTGGATCCATACCGAGCCTGGAGTGCTGAATACCAGCCTACACAGCGCGATCATCGCGGCGTCATTCATCACCGTGGTGTTCAATGCCAATCCACTGATGCGCTTCGATGGCTACTATGTGCTAGTCGATCTGCTAGGCATCCCGAATCTGGCGAGCAAGGGGCAGCAATTTCTCAAGTGGTTTGGCAAGCGAGCGGTGCTGGGCGAGAAAGATCTTCCTTTGCCACACGATGTGAAGAAACACCCATTTTGGGTGCCCACCTACGGTATCCTCGCAGGTCTGTGGAAAGTCGTGATCTGGATCGGTATCATGGTCACGCTGAGTTTGCTTTTCAAAGGAGCCGGCTTCGCTATCGCCTGCTGTATGATCGCGATGATGGTGATCGGCTGGTTCTACTCGTTTTTCAAAATGCTCGGCGAGAAGGGCAAAGGGCCGACCTTTGGTGGAGCGATCCCGCGTATCGCTATACTACTGGCTGTGCTAGTGGCGGTCGGTTACTTCGTGCGTGTCAATCCGACCGGTCGTGCCGTGGCAGTGGTCGAGTATATGGACAAGGAAGTACTTCGCGCAGGTTGCTCGGGCCAAGTGGTAGAAGTCGCTGTGAAAGAGGGCGAGCGAGTCGAGCAAGGGGACGTGCTGATCCGCCTGCGCAATCCTGATCTGGAGACTGAGTACGCCCAGCTAGAGTTAGAACTGAACCAGGCCAAGATCCGGGCGCGCCTTTTCTACCAGCAGGACGAGCTGTCTGCCTTTCAGGCTGAGCAAGAGACCATCGAAGGGCTGCGCAAAAAGCTGTCGGAAAATAAAAGCTACCTCGCCAACCTGACGGTGACAGCTCCGATCGCGGGGAAAGTCATCGCCCGCAATCTGAGTTCGCTCCCTGGGCGCTGGATGCAGCTGGGCGAGGAGCTGCTATCCATCACACCGAATGAGGATCGCGAGCTGCTCATCTCTATCCGCCAGCGCGATATCGAGTCGATCAATAGCCGTCTGGACGATGAGATTCGCTGCCGCCTAGTCGGTCGCGATGAAGATCTCGTCGGCAAGCTAGAGCGGATCGAGAGCCGTGCGACACGTGCTGTGCCACACGATGTGCTCGTCTCTACCAATGGCGGCCCTCTGGGTGTGCGCTCATCAATGGACTCCATGGCCCAGCAGGATGATCTGGCTAGAGGCGGCTCCGATCTCGACCACTTCAACTCGCTCGATGAGCAACAGAGCCAGATGGAGCTGGCCAAACCACGACTGGCCGCCCGTGCCTCGATCTCGGGCGATGGCGAAAGCGAGCTCATGGAGGGCGAATGGGGCTATGTGCGCCTCTCCAATGCCGAGAAAGAGCGCCTAGGTATCTGGCTCTACGAAGAGATCAGTAACTACGTGCGCGAGAAGATCGAGCAGGCGAAGATGGCGGGGTAGGCTCAGGTTTTCTACCCTACGTGATTCCAAGCTGGCACAAACCTTGCTTTCTATTATTCTAGGTGATTCTAACCCATGAACACAGACGCCACCGCACCTATCAAGACCACAATCCCGCAGACGCGGATCGAGCCTGCGACCTTGGATGATCTGCCGATGATGGTCGATCTGGTGATGGAGTTGTTCAGCATTGAGGAGGATTTTCAGCCCAATCGTGCGCTGCAGGAAAAGGGTCTGCGCCTGATCGTGGAGCAGCCTAGTCGTGGTCGTATCTTCGTGGCGCGTACCGACTACGAGATCCTGGGCATGGTGAACTGTCTGTTCACCATCTCGACCGCTATGGGTGGATTCGTCGTGCTGCTGGAGGATGTCATCGTGCACCCCGACTTCCGCCGACAGGGGGTGGGTACCCATCTGATCGATTATGTGATCAGCTACGCCAAGAAAAAGGATTTCAAACGGATCACTCTACTGACCGATAAGATCAGTGAAGAGAGCCAGCATTTCTTCGAGAATATGGGATTCGATTACTCGAGCATGATCCCCATGCGCTTGAGTGTGGATACATGATCGATGCCCACTGCCATCTGCAGGATCCTCAGATACCTCAGACTAGGATCGCAGAGATCATCGCCGAGGGCATCGCAGCCGGTATCCAGACCTGGGTGGTCAATGGCACCCGCGAGTCGGATTGGCCCCGAGTGGCAGAGCTGGCCGATCGCTACCCCGAGCACATTCTACCCAGCTTTGGGCTACACCCGTGGTATGTCAGCGAGCGCACCAGCGAGTGGCAAGATAGTCTGATAGACTATCTCGATCGCTACCCCGCTGCTGGAGTCGGCGAGATCGGTCTCGATCGCTGGGTGCGTGGGCACGATATCGCCGAGCAGTTGCCGCTCTTTCAGCAGCAGTGGCGGCTAGCCGTAGAGTGGCAGCGACCGATCACCGTGCATTGTCTAAAAGCTTGGGGGCATCTCGATCAGGCGCTGTCTGATTTGCCAGCCAGCGCCTATCTGCTGCACTCGTATTCTGGGCCTGTGGAGATGATCGATCGCTGGGTGCAGAGTGGTGCTTACTTTTCGATCTCAGGCTATTTTCTAAAGCCCGAGAAAGCCGCCAAGCTGGCGACCTTTAGCCACATCCCAGAGGAGCGGATCCTGCTGGAGACCGACGCACCAGCCATGCCGCTGCCGAGTGAGCTGGATCGGTATAGTGCGGAGGAGTACAATCACCCCGCGAACCTAGCCGTGGTATACGAGAGGACCGACTACGCCGCTGAGACAGTAGCTGCCAACTTTCAGCGTTGGTACCTGAGTTCTTAATCTTAATCTCGCACTGCCTGAGCAGAGATTATGATTAAGAGTAAGATTAGGATTAAGAGTCTTTAGGCGTCAGACTTGCATCAAACCTTCAGGGCCACGATTCGCAGCTTGGCCAATTCATCTTTCCCCTGGCGGAGTTCATTGGCCTCCTCGATCACGTCGATCAACTGCTCGCGAGTGTCCTCGTCGATCAGGCTGAAGTCTGAGAAGGTGAAGGCGAAGCCGCCCTCGCGTCTGCCATCGATACCGGCCAGCATATCGACCAGAGCATCCCAGGTAAACCCAAAGTACCCCGGGAAACCGACATTCTGGTAAAAGGCGTGCATCAGCGTGTCCTTATCGACCACAGGCGCGCGATCGATGACGATCGCGTGGTAGCCGCTATCATTGAGCCGGTCGACCAGTGCGCTGGCAGAAAAGCCATCGGAGTCGACGGGGACTAGGGTATCAAAGCTTTCGCCGATATGAGTGATTGCTTGATCAATCGTCATCGATCTATTCCCTTCCTATCCGAGGTTACTGCACGCGCTTGAAAGACTTGTAGTGGTCGTGAGTGTAGTAGACCTCACCACCGCGGCCGATCACTAGGCGCTGAGGGCCTGCGTGGCGGATATTGGGTGTCCGCACCACATACTCCTTGTAGTAGCCGCGATCTTTTCGGGGCAGTAGCCCCTCACGATTGCCAAAGGTAGAGCCATCGTTGCGGTGCGAGTCGCTCCTGCCAGCCTCGATACGAGCTAGAGTCGGAGCTAGATCGACATCTCCGCGATAGGCGATCGAGCCATCCATGTCGCGGATCTGCATGCCTTTCATCACCAGCTTGGAGGCTGGTTTCTCCGCTTCTTTGATCGGAGCGGGTGCGGGCTTATCTGCTACCGCCGGAGGAGATGAACTCTTTTCAGTCCCGAGAGGATCTTCTTTCAGCTCCAGCGGCTTGGCGGCTGGCTGGCTCTCTACCTGCTGTGGCTGAGCTGCGCCACTGCCATTGGAGTCACCTTTGGCAAACTTGTCCTTATTGAAGTAGCCATAGACCAGCACTAACAGCATGATCCCGACGCGGATGAGTATCTTCTTGTTCATAGTTCCTGAAAAAAATTAAAATGGTCTGCCGACCCAATCGCCACGGTAGACGGAAAAATCAACCCCGCGAGTCACGAGTGGGCTAGATTGATTGATAGCGGGATGGTGTGGACAGTTTGTGCACATAGGGGTTGAGCCCGTCAGAGACTTCAGAAATGACTTTGGCATAGCGCCAGCGTTGATTGCGGATGGCGTAGCCTAGGTTTTTGGGGCCGCGAGTGCCGACGCTGTAGGCGTATTTCTTTTTACCCATCCACTCGGGGTGATCGCGCGCGGCGTGGTGCCCAGGCAGCCGATCCAGTCATTCATATCGTCGACGGCTAGAAAGAGCACATTGGGCCTGTCTTCAGCAGCACTTAGCGATAGGAATAAAAGTGCCGACAGAGCAGCAGCAAACAGTGGTTTCATCAGGCATTATCGCCGAGATTGGAGGGTTTAGGACCGTGGTGTGGTGACGCGATCATATTGGGGGCCGTAATCGGAATAACTGTTTGAGGATCTGAATTATGGAAATTATATTATTGTAATACTTCTCCCCAAAATCCTCGTGGCAATTTTGCCAATCATCGTCTGCTGCCAAGTCGGTAGCAGTCAGACGATCAATGCCAACGCGATAGCAGCGGCTATTGCGAAAGATGCCGGTGGGGTGCCTCAGCAGCGCTATGCTCGCTACTCGCGAAAACTGGCAAAGACATTGCAAACTCTTTCTCCAGAACAACTCGAGCGAGTCTTCGCCTCACAGATACCGCAAGGATTGATTCAAGGTGGTAATGGAAATCCTCCTGGTGGGAATCCTCCTCCTGGTGGGAATCCTCCAGATAAACCAATCACAAAGCAAGAAATTGATAATCTCAAAGCGAGAGCTCAGGACATCAATGATCGAGTACGCGAGATCGAAATTTTGGAACAACAGCACATTCGCGAACTTCAGACATGGTTGGACGGTAGGATCACGGACACGATGGAGGAACCTCGTAGGAGTACCTGGCACGTTAACGAATTAGCAAAAAACCTAAGAAAGGAAGCCGAAACCCTCTTCAATGATGGAATTGCATTCGGCAAGAGGGTAAATGGACCAGCTTTCGGCCCAACGCACTACGAGCACCAAAAAGAGCACAAAAGGAAATTTTCCGCTTCCGAGGGGAATGAATATAACCTCTACCGTGAGCTAAAGGTGGCCTATGAGGACAATCGCTACTCACCCAAGACGCGGCAACTTTGGGAAGATCACATGGCCGCTCACAAAGCTAAAATGAATGATCAGGTAAAGCTGATTCGATTTTACACATCTCTTGCAGGTGCGGTAGCCAATCAAGCTAAGCAGAGATTATAAACTTCAATAGGCACCGCCAGTGCACGGTACCGCAGCGTAGGCCGTAGCCGATCCATTCCCGACCGTTAGGGCCTGTCCGCCGTAGCTAGCGAAGGAGGGAGGCAGGCCGTTGTCTACGAAGCCTATCAGCGGGCGATAGCCCAGCAAAGCTGCTGGGCGCGCAGGCTGGAGAGTGGGTACCCAAACCCAACCACCCGAAGGGTGCTAGTTTGGCGCGCCAAACGCCCACTCGCCATGCCGGAGCAGTTAGAGGGTGAGCCAGACTGGTTCCGAGCTGATAAGCCGGACCAGGCTGGCGGTTCGGCGGGCGGCTGGGCGTTAGCCCAGAGAGAGCACGCCAACACCCGGACCTTACCCTAACGACTCGGCCCCAGCGCTTGCGTTGCATGGTGACCGGTAGGGAACGTGACTCGGGTAGTCCAGTTACGGCCAAGAAGTGGCCCTAACATTACCAAATGTCAAATAAGATGTCCCGACCCCTTATTTTTAGGTGGGCCGAGCCTTTAGCGAGGGCCAGCCTATGGCAGCCCAGCGACCGCCCCGGCCCTTACGACGCCAGAGCGAAGGCGCGATGCCTGCTTGGGAAGTGCCGGAGTTTATCCATTCCGGCTTTTAGCCGCTAATCCCTTACTCCCGGCACACACCAAAGAAGCAGGCAGCGTGCCGCAGCGGCCACTTGCAACCTTAACCGTTAAACCCAAGGTGACTACGCGCTTGCGTTCAGTGGTCTAGCAAGTTTTCCTTAAGCGCTTTCTTAAGTCCGCTTCTGCACTCGATTGATTGATTATAGGCTCGTTTAACCACTCGATAAATGTTTCTTCCACTTTGGGATCATTTATATCTTCTGGTTTAACGAAAAATCCTTCAGGGTCTTCACGTAACCTTTTTGTTAAAGAGTCAATAGATAGTCCCATCTCATCGAACACTTTGGCTATTATTTCAGCACTCACCTTAATGCTTTTCTGCCAACCTTTATTTTTCGAGTATAAAATCAAATGGGGCGCTGAAAATAAAAATCGACCTTCAGGTTTTTTGCTTTCAATTCGCTTTTTAAATGCGGCGCGGCTACAAGGCATACAGTAACCACCTGTTGATTCGAAGGTTGTTTTGAGCACATCAACTCCGCAATTTGAGCAAATACCCTTTTCTTCCAAATTTGCCATTCTATACGATTAGCGTTGATCAATTAATTCAGGATTTATTCCAATATAACGGCGCTCAGCAGTTGAAATATCAACCAGCGCTCCTGTTACAGGATTTTATATAAATGTTCCACCTTGCCCCATAATAGCAGATTCCGTTGCCGCTTGGCCTTGCTTTCGACCATTAGCCAAATTCGTTGGGCTAGTAGTCTCTACGATGTATTTTGGATTTCCGTTTTGATCAAAAATTATAAAATCAAGAACCCGGTGGCTACCATTGTGCCTGACTACATTTCCTGACGAATCCCTTAACGCTTGTTGTGTTACAACGTTATTTGCTCCCCACCGATCCCTTGCCCGATTCAGAAAGCGCATTTCACGCGAATCGCCAGTCCATGAATTATCGGGTACCAGACCTTGATGAACATCCGGGTTGTCAAAGTCTGGGTAATTCTCGAAAAACGAGTCATCATCAATTCGCCCTGCCCCATTTGGGGCAGGTCCTCTTCCATAGATCTGAGCTGCAAGCTCGTCTGATATTGCATCGCTTTCAAAACTGCTCAACCTTCGCCTGCCTGGCAAATTATCTAAAAGCTTAACAGATTTTCCTGTGAGCGTCGCGCCTGCCTTTACAAGTGTCCCACTTCCTGCTGTCCCTACAGCTATAATTGCTTCGAATAGCAACCCTCCCTGCATTCTCCCAAGAGAATGTTGAAATCCATAAGTTGATGGATCGCATGCGACTATCAGATACAAGTCTGGGTGCATTTGCTTTATAAGAGCCATTCCACCCTCCTGCTCAGCAATGGCCACTAACTGGTTTAGACCATTGATCGCATTGCACACTTCTTCAGGCGTCATTATATGCCCGCCCATAAACGTATCATTTAGATCATATCCAAATGCTCCAGCAATTAATCCAGAACTGCTATAGTAGAGGCTATTCGCCCCGATCATCCCCACGGTATCCAGCAACCCAGTGAATCCTCCACCCAAGCCTGAACCTACCCCATTGATTCGAGCTGTTGAGGTAAACGCTCCAGCATTAACATCCCAAAGGAATTTAGCCGGATTGCTCTTGATTAGCTCTATGTTATTTAGACCTAGGTAGTCGATTGCATTGATCGGGTCATTCCCAATAAACCCATACAAATTCAATCCTCCGGCTTCTCCTAATGGATCACGACTCAGCCAACGCCCATTTACCGGATCGTAATGACGATAGCCGTAGTCATAGTAACCAGTATCCCGGTCCACTGCCTTAGTGCTGAAACGGTAGGGATTGTTGGCAGCAAACGGGCCGTTTATGTCGATGGTGCGGCCGAAGGGCGCATACTCGTAACTGGCTGATAAGCTGCCATCGGCTAAATCAATAAGGGCAGTCACGTTACCACTGCCATCGTAGCTCACACAGTGACTACCAGGCCGGTCACCGTTGTATTTGTGGATCGATAGTAGGCCTCCGACTCCGCCCGCTCCTTGGGAGCTGCCGCTGACGTCAGTGCCCCATAGGCAGCTCTGCCAGGGCTGGGTGAGCGCTCCTTCTTGGCCGCCTAGCTCTAGCACGATATTCCAGCCATCGTAGACGTAGCGGCGCTCGTCTGAGCGGTACCACTCGTTGCCTAGCTTGCGAGTGGCCTTGCGATGGATGCGGCGACCGATGTAGTCGTAGGTGTACTCGACTCGATACTCGGGTGAGCCGCGTGGCGCTAGGCCAGCGCGAGTCTGCACCGAGAGTAGGCGATTTTCGGCATCCCAGGTGTAGTCGTGGTAGCCATCGAAGGTCAGGTTACCATCGAGGTCGTGCGTGCGAGTGGTGCTGGCAGGCATCACTACTAGCTCGCTGCGAGTGATGGTATCGCTAGCATCGCCGAGGGTGGCGGTGACCTCTAGCTCTAGGCTGGCTGGGCCAGTGCTGTTGTCGACCGCATCTTGGTGCGAGAAATACTCGCCCTGGCGATGGGCTGCAGGCTGACCATTGATCGTAACTGCTGCGGCTGCATCGGCCCGACCGGTGGTGATGACCGCTCCAGGGTAGCCGATGGTGGCGTATTGATTGCGATCGCCACTGGTCTGCGGTGTGTAGCTGGTGGTCTGTAGGCTGCCGCCAGAGGGATCGCCGCCGTGGCTAGCTGTCTGGCGATTGCCGAGGGCATCGTAGCTGTAGTCGAACTGGTGACCAGCTAGCGGAGTGGCATCGGCCAGCCTGCGCTCGGCTATATCCAGGTGCCCGAGGGTATCGTAGCCGTAGTGCCAGTGGGTGCCATCTTCGCGATCGATGCGGGTGCGCTGGTTGGCGGCATTGTACCCATAGGTGAAAGATTTGATCACCGCATTGGCCGCTGCTGGATCGGTGCCGACGATGGAGTGCAGGCGATTGAGATTGTCGTAGGTTCGGGTATCGACTAGGCGATTGGTACCAGCGGCCGCGTGGGTGATGGTGCAACTGAAAGCACTCACCAGCATAACCTTGCAGAAACAGACGCAAGCTGAACAACTCTTGACCACACCTAGTTTCTACGATATACGCCGGATTCTGCCAAGCTCCGATCTTTAATATTTCCTGATTTTCCTGATATTAAATCCTAAGCCCGCTTTTCACCGTTCACATAGACGCTAACATTACCAAATGTCAATTTATTACACCTGACCCCTTATTCACCTGACCCCTTATTTGACCCCTTATTACAGTTACGGCCAAGACGCGACCCTAACATTACCAAATGTCATAAAATTAGACCTGACCCCTTATTTGACCCCTTATTTGACCCCTTATTTGACCCCTTATTTGACCCCTTATT
>JAHDID010000004.1:56176-225232 GCA_020630975.1 Verrucomicrobiota bacterium | reverse complement strand
TGAGATCGTGATGCGTCGTCATCAGCTGCGCTCCACGATCATGACGAGTAATCGACCTCTGGAAGAGTGGGGCAAAGTCATTGGCGACGTTCCAGCGGCTACGGCGATCTTGGATCGCTTTATGCACCATGCCGAGATCATCCAGATCACAGGCCAGAGCTACCGGATAAAAGACCGGCTGTAGAAATTTTAAAAGGCAGGCTTTTAATCAGACCGACCTTGCCAAATCCTTCTTAACCCATTAATCTTCAATCATGAACACAAACAGAATTCTAGGGTCGGGCAGATCCTTTTATCACTGCGTTACCCGTACCGCAGGCCGCATTTTCATCTTCCGATCAGCTAAAGATAAGGAGATCTGCCGCAAAATTATGCGCAAACTGGAAAAGCTTCTTGCTGTCAGGGTTGTCACCTACTGTTACATGGACAACCACATACATCTCCTCCTAGAAGTGCCTGACAAAGCGGATCTCACTCCTCTCACTGAGGCGGAGCTCCTCAAGATTCTCCCTACTCTGTATGACGACACGTATTGTCTGACTGTGAAACAAGAACTGGAGCGCGCCCACGCGATCTCCAATGAAGAGCTCCGAAACGAGGCTGTAGCCGCTATCCTAGGGCGCTACGAAGCCCGTAGAGCCGATCTCTCCGTGTTTATGAAAGAGTTCAAACACCGGGTAACCAAATACATCAACAAAGAGCATGACCGAGTGGGAACCCTCTGGGAGGGCCGCTTTAAGAGTGTACTCGTGCAGGGCAATGAAGGCGCGCTGCTAACCATGGCCGCCTACATCGATCTCAATCCCGTACGCGCCGGTATGGTGGAGCGCCCCGAGGACTACAGATGGTGCGGCTATGCCGAGGCGCTAGCCGGTGGCAAGCTGGCCAGAAAAGGGCTAGGCACTATCCTCAGCGAAGCACTAATGGACCCTGATATGAAGACCGACTGGCGCAGGACTCGCAATCGATACCGATTGTTCGTCTATTCCGAGGGAGAGGAAATGGAAGCCGATATGGCTAAGGGTGATCGCGGACGAAAAGGGTTCTCACGAGAAGAGGTCGAGACCGTCGAGCAGAATGATGGCGCGTTACCTGTGCGTGACCTACTACGCCACAAAGTGAGATATTTCTGTGCCGGTGCCGTCCTTGGAACTGCAGAATTCGTCAATGAAGTCTTCGAACGAGAACGCGAAGCTAATGCCAACCGGAAGCTACAGCGCTTTAGCGATACGCGAAAAACAGGGGCAAGGAAGATGCGTGGTGCTGATTGGGGTGAGCTACGCGTGCTCCGCGATCTGCAGGTGTGATTCATCATAGATCGGTGAGTAAGCAGCTCACCAACTGAGTTTATGTGCAGTATTCGGAGGTTGACTGCAGCTAGTGCTGTGTTGATACTGGTGGGTGTGGTATGAGTCAAAGCCCGTTCATAGACCCAAAGACTGATTTTGCTTTCCGAAAGATTTTTGGATCAGAGGACAGTAAGGATGTCTTGATTTCTTTTCTGAATTCCATCCTCTTTGAGTGCCAAGAGGTGGTCGTCGATTTAGAAATCTTGAACCCTTTTATGTTGCCGGGGCAGGTTGGTCTAAAGACTAGCTGTTTGGATGTGAAAGCTAAGCTAGCCTCCGGAGAGACGGTCGTCATCGAAATGCAAACGATCGATACTGAAGGCTTTGAAAAACGTGTGCTCTACAATGCTGCGAAAGAATATGTGAGTCAACTCGATGCAGGCAAGGACTACACAGAAAACGAATCGGTTATAGCTCTGACAATCACCGATTTTGTGATCTTTCATGAAGGTGCTCTTGAAAACCAAGTTATTTCCTGTTTTCGGCTACTGGAGAAAGATTCTTTAGTCTTCTATCCTGATGGAGATATCGAATTGGTCTTTGCCGAATTGCCTAAATTTTCCATGGAGGAAAGCGAGCTATCTAATATGACGGAGAAATGGCTCTATTTTCTACGTGAAGTGGGCAATATGAGCTCACCACCTGCTGCACTGAGTCAAGAACCCTTGATTGCTGAGGCTTTGGACAAAGCGAAACGAATCAATCTGACTACAGAGGAAGCAGAGGCTCTGGAGAAGAGGCTTTTCTACATGCAGCAACAACGTCAGCTGATTCGTAGGCGGAAGAATGCTGAGGCAGAGAGAGATGCTGCAGTAGTTGAGCGAGATACTGCAGTAGTTGAGCGAGATACCGCAGTGGGAGAGCGAGATGCTGCGGTGGTAGAGCGAGATGCTGCGGTGTTAGAGCGAGACGCCCTAGCAGAAAAACTACGAGAACTGGGCGTAAACCCTAGGGACATTTGATGAGGAGGGCTCATAAATGGCAACTGCCCAAACACTGAACTCCGATTTTGATGGTGCGTGGAAAGATCTCCTCGAAGAGCATCTGGCGGATTTTCTCGAAAAGTATTTCCCTACTATCCATCGGGAGATTGATTGGTCGCAGCCCGTGGAGTTTCTCGACCAAGAGCTTCGTGAGCTTTTGCCCGATGGCGGCAGCACTGAGCGGCGGGTTGATAAACTGATCAAAGTCTTGCGGCAGGATGGTAGCGAGCAGTGGCTGCTAGTCCACTTGGAGATCCAGAGCTTTCGAGAAGCTGGATTTGCCGAGCGCATCTACCACTACAATCACACGATCCATCGAGCCAGAGATCATCGAGTCATCTCACTGGTAGTACTGGCCGATCTGAACAAGAGCTGGCATCCCAAGAGCTTCCATCATAAAGATTTAGGCTGTGAAATTAAATTCGAGTTTCCTACCAGCAAGCTGCTAGACCGCCTCCCCGATCTGGTGGATGACTTTTCTTTACCGGCTTTAGCCGCCAAAGCACAAATCGCAGCCCTACAGACCAGCGGCTCGGCTGAGCAGAGATTTGACGCCCGCTGGCAGCTAGTCCGCTCGCTCTACGATCACGGCTTCTCGGCCGAAGAAGTTCGTAGCGCCTATCGACTACTCGCCTGGATGATGATGCTGCCTCGTGAGTTGACATTGACCTTTAGACAGAAAACGATAGACTTTGAGAAGGAAATGGAGACGACCTACATCACTGACACCGAGCAACTGGCCATCGAGCAGGGCATCGAGCAGGGCATCGAGCAGACCCAAGAAAAGCTAATTTTGACGATGTATCAGCACGATATGAGCATTGACGAGATCGCTGAGGTGACAGAGCTGCCTATAGAAAAAGTGACTCAGCTTGTTTCTAAAAAGTAGGTCGCTAAGGTAGCGGCAGAAAAAATCCTGTGAAATCCTGTCCAAAGAAGTAGCCGCTGAGACGTGGTGTAATCTGGCATATTTAAATGATTGACCGGTTGACGGATAGTACCAAACATGAGGACATGTGATGCAATGAAAACTGGATGGTGGTTGCTAAGGGCTGTTTTTGCAGTGTTGGCTGTTTTCGGTCCAATAGAAGCTGGCAGGACCGAAGAGGTGTTCGACCCTCGAAAACCGCGGACATTTACCGATACACAGGGGCGTAGCTTGGTCGCAATCGTCCAGGCTATGGAGGGTGACCAAGTCACTATTTTGCGCAAAGGGGGGCAAAGTTTTACGGTGGATAAGGCGCTATTTTCCGATGCGGATCAAATCTATTTCAAGCAATGGCACCTGGATGCCATGGGGCTGCCACAGAAGCTGGATGAGCGTATTCAGCCTGGAAAGGAGGTAACTCTCGCTTTGCCAGAGTTGCCCAAAATGAAGGATGGTAACGAAACGGTGTTGAAGTTTCGGGTGCCTGAGAACTTTTCTTACCCAGATCCTGTTCCGGTGTTTGTCTGGATGAGTGGTGGTGGTGGTAGTAATAATTATAACACTCAACTCTGCCCTCAAGAGGATTTTTTACTGATTGGGTTGCCTTTTGCGGAGGGCACAGAACGCCCGAGCCAGTGTATGGGAAGGGGCGAGTTCGACGATATGCATGCTTACCAAAAGTTATTGCTCGATAAGGTTTTTGAGATGGTACCGAATATCGATAGGCGCCTGTGTGTGATGGGCGGCTTCTCGAATGGGGCGCACACCACTTGTTCCTATGTGGTGGAAGAGCCTCCAGGATACAGTGATTTCTTTAACACCTTGATCGTGGTCGATGGCGGGACTCGGCGAGACGATAATAATGCCAGGGCGCTGAAGGGGCGGCATGTCTTCTATGCCTACGCATCGGAGGGGTCGCACATCGGTTTTCAGGAGCGATCTTTAGAATTCTTTTTCTCTAAAGCTGATAAGGATAAACTTTTGGTTCATCAATTTCCAGGCGGACATGCCTTCCCGAAACCAGTGCAAGATATGGCGGCTGAATGGATCAAAAACACGGTCATCCCTGATCGCATGAGCGCTACTGAGGAATAAAATTTTCGGGAGTGGGAATGAATAGCAGTTCACCTTAGCCCATAGCAGTAGATGAGGTCTTGATCGCGAAGATAGAGCTTTCCCCCTAGGGCAACTGGATGGGTCCAGTGTTTGCCGTTGGTGTGGCGAATAGCGCTTTGCGGAGACGGGGTAAACTGACTGAGTGGTTGGTGGGTATCTGAACTGACCCGAATGAGGCTAACGCTGCCGTCTGATTCATCGAGGCTTACTAGATGGCCGCCAATGGCTACGATTGAGCTGTGGGAGTTAGCTTTGGGCTTGTCGGCTGTCCAAGCAAGCTGACCATCTGCCATTGTAAGGCAGGTCAAACCCTGCTTATCGTCAAAACCATAAAGGTGCTTTTCCATCAGAATCATGCCTCCGTGGCTGTTCGATAGGCCTTTGCTCTGCCAGAGGGAGGTGACGCTCCAATCGGGAGTGATTTGGTAGCAGCGTGTGCCTGCTCGATGTCCTGCAGTCGCGAAAAGGCGATCGCCTGCGACGATGGGATCGGGCACGACTGCGATCCTGCCCTCTGGGAAGGGAGCCTCCCAGAGTAGCTGGCCAGTCGCGGAATCGACTCCATAAATAGCTCGCTGAAACAGGCGGATGTATTGGGCCTTGCCATGGAGGCTAGCAGCGATAGCGGAGGAGTACTCCGCTCTACCTGGCTGCACATCTTTGGCCGCCCACACAGTCTCGCCAGTCAGCTTATCGAGTGCTACGATACCGGCCTGCTTGCCGCCTGGGCAGATGATGAGCCGGTCGCCATCGACTAGAGGAGACTCGGCATAGCCCCAGGCTCCAGGCTGGCCGGTGAAGTCGTCGACTAGATGTTTTTTCCACTTTTCAGTCCCGTTCAGCGCATTGAGGCAGACGAGTGTGCCAGTAGGGCCTAAACCGTAAACGAAGCCGCCAGAGACGGTAGGAGTACCACGTGGGCCCTGGCCCCAGCTAGCACTATAGCGGCTGGTGTCGTCCTCGGCAAAGGGCGTCGACCAGATCTCGGCTCCGTTGGCAATGTTTAAACAGATCAGGTGAATCTGTTCATCCCGAGTGCCCATGGTATATAGCTTATTGCCGACAATAGCGAAGCTGGAGTACCCCGAACCAGCATCGCTGAACGTCCATAGTTGTGGTGGCCCCTCGGAGGGCCAAGTGGAAGGGGGCGTCTGGTCGGGTGAGATGCCTGTGCCGTCTGCTCCCCGAAATCGTGGCCAATCTGAAGAGGAACCTCGCGCGCCGGCTGGTGTTTTGCCTGTAGAAGAGACCTGACCCTGAGGGGCAGTGGGGCCCATCATCTTGGTTTTTAGCTGCTCAAACTCGATTTCTTTGATGCGGACAAACTCGGCATTGCCAACGTAGCTGACCAGTTGATCACTATCCCATTTGAAGGTGTAAGGGCTGGAGAGTTTTAATGGGCGAGTCGTGGTGTTTTCAAGTTTGACTTCGTCGCCCTCGATGGAAACGGCTAGCGGTATCTGTAAGAGATTGGGAGCCTGGTAGAACTCGGCAGTCTGAGCATCGAACGAGATGGACAGCAGTCGACCGGGAGCGGATAGGCTTTTCCATTTTGACTTCGACAATACCATCTCGTAGCCGATCAGGCCGCCGGAGTCGTCTTCCTTTCCTGAGCTCATCTCAAATGGCTCGGGATTGATGGTGGGTGGTGCCATAAAAGCAGCGATAGCTGCGCGCCGGTTGAGTTTAAGCTTTTTTCGAAAGACGCGTAGGTTCTCCTTTTCTTCTTCCTTGAAGATGGCATTCAGCTCGATGGCCTCTTGTAGAGTTTTGTCGAGATCGGCAAGTCGAGCTTCGAGTTGTTCTGCGATCTCAGCTTTCACCGCTCTGTTGCTGACGGCGGTGAGGCGATCGATCTCCTTGGTGGCCCAAGAGCTGGCCTTGGTCGCATTTTTTGGGAGCTTCAGGTTTTTGCCCAATCGGCGACTATTGTCGCGTTCCATAGCGATCTCTTGTAACTCGGGTGCTTGATGGTCGATGTAGAAAACGGATTCATTTTTGATCAGTTCATCGATGATCAATCCAAAATGGTGGGAAACTCCTGTCTGAGGAGTGATAGAAAGATGCTGAGACAGAGCCTCTTGTGCCTGATAAAAACCGCCAATAATGCCAGTGAACTTCATTTCGCCCCTGGAAGTGGGGTAGGTCTTCGCTTGAACTCCTTGGTAGAGTTTGGCATTGGAGTTGTCGAGTTGCCGGGCAAAGACTTCGATACTGCTGTTTACCTTTTGGATCGCGAGATTCAGTGAAAGGAGTTCCAATGAATCCTTATCTCGCTCATTGATCAATATGTCGGGTTCAAATTCTTTGAAGCCAACTTTCTTTTCTTCCTCTTCTCCATCTTCGCTAGGCTCTCCTCCCCCCCCGCCTCCGGGGCCCCCTTTGCCTTTACCATTTTTGCCCTCTTGCTCGTCTTCACTGCCATGCAGAAAGTCGTCTAAATCCAATGGAGGATAAAATTTCTCGACGCGTTCTTCGGCGAAATCGAAGCGAAATGGCTCGCGAACGACTTTGAGCGCCAATTGTTTGGCCCGAGCTCGGCTTTTGGTAACTTCAAGGAGCTGGTCGAGCATGGCCAAGTCGTCGCGGATGCGATTTTCGACGTCGACGATCTCTTTGGTGGTCTGCGAAAAAGCCGAGACAGCTGTAAGGCTGAGGAATAAACACAGAAAAAAACGGACACTAAGTTGGATCATGCTTTGAGTTTTGCTGAGCGTCCTGACCCTAGCACATCTCATTCTATTTCTCAGGCTGAAAATTATAATACAAGGTGTCCAGTGAAACTTGCCAGGAAGCAGGCGAGTCGAGCTATCAGCCAAGCTGAGAGTCAAGAGCGCCGGGAGGAGCGCGAAGAGCAAGCTCGACGCATGGCTCGAGCGAGGGCACGCTCGAGCTCATCATCCTTCAGCAGTGGTGGGTTCAGTTCGGGAGGTGGCGGTTTTTCGGGGGCTTCGCGCGGTGGGTTCTCGTCGGGGTCGGGCGTCTCGCGGTCGGGTTGGTGAGAATGGCTCTGATATCAGCCGGTAAATCTAGGATTCCTAGCAGCTGAGATCACCCGATCCGCGCCTGCTAAATTTCCTTGAACTTCTCTCGGATCTTGAGAACTCTAGCCTCACTAAAACAAACTATGAGCGACGAATTTTTTCCAGGCATACCGACCATCCAGTACGAGGGCCCCGATTCTAAGAATCCTTTCGCCTTCAAGCACTACAATGCAGAGGAAGTGGTGGCTGGTAAGACCATGAAGGAGCACATGCGCTTCGGGGCGGCCTACTGGCACTGCATGCGCAATGGTCTGGGCGATCCATTTGGCGAGGGCACAGCAGAGCGCCCGTGGGACGATGGATCGAACTCTGTGGAGAACGCCAAGAAGCGCGTCTGGCCGATGTTCGAGTTCATGCAGAAGTGTGGCATCGACTACTACTGTTTTCACGACCGCGATGTGGCTCCTGAGCTAGAGGATCTGCAGGCTTCCCACGATGCTTTCGACGCGGTGGCTGATGAGCTGCAGAAAGCTCAGGATCAGACCGGCATCAAGCTGCTCTGGGGCACAGCCTGTCTTTTCTCGCACAAGCGCTACAACCAGGGTGCGGGCACTTCGCCGTATGCCGATGTCTTTGCCTACGGCGCGGCTCAGATCAAAAAAGCTATCGACGTGACGCATCGCCTGGGTGGCGAGGGCTATACCTTCTGGGGTGGTCGCGAGGGCTACGCGACGCTGTACAATACCGACATGGGCCGCGAGCTGAATCACCTGGCAGCGCTGCTGCGCATGGCTGTCGACTACAAGAAGAAGATCGGCTTCACCGGTGACTTCTACATCGAGCCCAAGCCGCGCGAGCCGTCCACACACCAGTATGACTCGGACTCCGCAGCCTGTCTCAACTTCCTGCGCGAGCACGGTCTCTACGGCGATCTGAAGCTGAACATCGAGACCAACCACGCGACTCTAGCCGGCCACACGATGATGCACGAGCTAGAGGTCGCTATGGCAGCAGATGCCCTAGGCTCGATCGATGCCAATACTGGCGATGAGCTGATCGGCTGGGATACCGACCAGTTCCCGACGAATATCTACCTGACCACGCAGATCATGCTCTGTGTGCTGCGTATGGGTGGCTTTGACAAAGGTGGCCTTAACTTCGATGCCAAGTGCCGTCGCGAGTCATTCACTACGGATGATCTCTTCCACGCTCATATCGGTGGTATGGATGCCTTTGCTCGTGGTCTGAAGATCGCCAACGCCATTATCGAAGATGGTCGTCTGGATGAGTTCAAGGCGACTCGCTACTCGTCTTTCGACAGCGGTATCGGTGCTCAGATCGAGAATGGCGAGACCTCTCTCGAGGAGCTCGAGGCCTATGCTCTGCAGAATGGCGAGCCACAGACCCAGAGCGGTCGCCAAGAGATGCTGGAAAACCTGATCAACGATTTCATCTAGGTCCGAATTTTCCAAATTACCCTTTAAACAAAAATAAAAACAGCTCTGGGGCGACCTAGAGCTGTTTTTTTGTGGAAAAAGGTAAGCATCCGCTTAATCTATAGTGGTTATAGCGGGGTTAAATGGTTACGAACGGGGACGAAATCAAAGAACAGCTGCGACATTCTAGAGAGGAATTGGTGTCTCTCTCTCGTCGCATTTATACTATAGCGGAGATCAATTCGATCTTGGCGGCTTTTGGTACCAAATTGGAATTATTTTTTAAGTCCGTACTCTTCCCTTCGGAGTCTCCTTGGCGTCCGCTGAAGTTCTTTATCGACTGTCTGGGCGATGTACTGAGCCAGGATGAAATCCAGGAGCTGCAGCAGTTTCGCGAGATCTACAATCTGGCGCGTCACAACCCACGATTTCAGATCGGTATCATCGAGCTGCTCGAGCGTCTGGAGCGTGTGGAGACGCTGATCAGTGTGCCGATCGAGAATGGCATAGGCCGCTGTGGCGAGTCGGCCTACACCCCGACTAGACGAGTCTACTGGGTGACCGCTTGGAAATACTTCGACGATATGGAGGTGCACATCATCGTGCCGGGCGACGCCGACGACACCATGGGACCGCCTGAGCTGGATATGATCCGCCTCGACCGCGAGTCGTGGGAACGGGCCAAGCAGGTGCTCTCAGCTGCAGGTAGTCTGGACAAATGGGAGGCTCATGTACCAGAGACTTTTGTCCGTGCCTGGGAGGCGCTAGATGATTTTGTCGAGGCGATAGCCTTTGAGGGAGAGTATCGGGAGTTGCTCACCAGTTTGGCGAAGTTTGAGAATAATTTCAATCGCATGCCCGGCACCAATCGGGGCGACTGTAGCCAGTGTGTGCTGGTCGCCTGTCTGGTCGCAATGGTCGATGTGATCTCGGCGACACTGCATCCGGACGATATCGTGCGCCAGATCCAGCGGCAGGTCTCGAGTAGCTATGCGGTGCCAGAGACAGCTCGTGAGCTGGGCTCGATATCGGCTGAGCTAGCTCGTATCGCCGAGTCGATCTGGGATGAGAGCTGCTACATCACCGGGCCGCTTTGGGCGTCGCACAAGGAGTTCGAAGATCTCAAAACGAGGTCGCTGGTCAGCTCGGACCGCTACCCTGTCCTGATCGACGATAATCATCGTCTGATCGCGCTCTCGTGCTAGCAGGGGGCGTTGTTATTTCTCCAGCTTTCGGATCGCCTCATATACCCCGACTACGACCATCGCCATGCGCGAAAAATCCAGCCGATCGGCGGTGTCTTCGGGTGTGTGGTAGTGTTTGTTTCGGTAAAACGCCGTGTCGGTGATCATGATAGCGGGGTAGCCCTCGCGCCAGTAGTTGCGGTGGTCGGAGAAATCCAGCCCTGGGATAGCCGCTGGCCCACTGATGGAGTGAACTGGGAGGGGCGTGGTGCCACGCATGCCTTGTTTAAACCGCCGGATCAGACTGCGTTCTTGCAGGTTGCCGACTACGGTGATGTAGTTTCCTCGGCTCGGGTAGTACAGGTGCAGCAGGCCGAGAGGGTAGTCCTGGGTGCCACGGCGGTCGTCGAAGTAGCCGATCATCTCCAGAGCGATCATGTAGCGGCAGTTTCGCCCTTCTTTCTTCATAGCCACAGCGTGTCTGCTGCTGCCCATGTCGTGAGTGGCAAAGTAGGGTGGTTCCTCATTCGGGTAGCCGACAAACTCGATCGGAGTCTCGATCGGGTCGGCGGCGAATAGCCGGGCGAGCTCGATCATCCCAGCTACGCCGCTGGCATTATCATCCGCGCCGGGATCGTGGCCGTAGGCGTCGTAGTGAGCGCCTACGATTATCCTCGGGATCGCGGGATCATTCGAGCCGAGCAGGAGCGATACATTGCGATAGCGCCGCTGGCCTATCGAGTACCACTGGTCGCTCACCGTGCCTGCTCCCAGCGAGTGAAACTGGCGCTCGATGTAGTCGGCGGTACGCTTGGTATTGCCGATGTGCGAGGCATCTCTGGGTATGAAATCCTCCGAGAGAGTGCGCACATGGCCCTCTAGTCGGGCGGCAGACACCTGGGTATCGCTAGGCTTGGAGCGAAATGGGGTGGGCTGTGCCAGGATGAGCCACAGCGCTAGTAGGCCCCCGAATATCAGTCCCATGATGATCTTGAATGCCTTCGACATGTGATAAAACTATTAAAAGTGAGTTTTTTTCTCAACCATACGTTTATCTATTCGTCACATCTTTCATGGAGCGCACCACAAACTCTTACCACCACTCATACCTAGCCGCTTGTTTTTTCCTAGCCATGGCCTGTCTCTCGCCAGTGACCGGTCTGGCGAAACAAGTCGAAAAAGAGGCCAAGACCCGCCTGCCCAAGGGCTTTTCATCGGTGTCCGAGGGCCGCATCATGCCCCAGTGGCGCTACCTGTTGCACTTGCCCGAGGGCTATGGGCGCGATACCAGCAAGGAGTGGCCGATGATCCTCTATCTCCACGGCCGCAGTATCCGGGGCAATGATTTGAATATGGTGAAGCGCTATGGCCCGCCTGCCTTTCTCGACAAGCGGCCAGATTTTCCTTTCGTCGTGGTGTCGCCACAGTTGCCCGAGGCATCGTGGCCAGCGGACTCGCTGATTCAGCTGGTCGACGAGATGGCTAGCAAATACCGAGTCGACAAAGATCGCATCTATCTGACCGGCGTGAGCATGGGCGGCGGAGGTATCTGGTATCTGGCTGCTCGGGATCAGGAGAAATTTGCCGCCATGGCTCCCATCTGTGGCAACTGCGATGCCTCGATGGCACCGCGGCTGGACAATATACCGATCTGGGCGTTTCACGGCGCGCAGGATAAAGTGACCCCTCTCGGTCCGCATCAGCGTCTCGTCGATGCGGTAATCAAAGCAGGTGGCAATGCCAAAATGACCGTCATCCCCGATGGCACTCATGGAAACATCATTTATCCCACCTACCAGCGACAGGATCTCTATGATTGGTTTCTGACTCACAGTCGTGCTCCCGAGGCTGAAAAACCAGCCGTGTCAGATCCAGTAGCCGTCGAGCCCAAGCCAGGACCGCCTGCCAGACCAGTAGAAGATCGCTCCAGCTACATTGTGAAGAAAGGCGATACCCTGTGGGGTATCAGTAAGCGAAATGGTATAACAGTCGATGCTCTGATGAAAGCCAATCGCCTGAGAAGTTCCAGTATCCGTATCGGCCAGAAATTGGCGATCCCGACTAGCTAGATTTTAGTTCTAGTGGGCTTCAGATCAAAAAGCGGCGGCGAGCGCGCAGCGAGTGGACTGCGAGGCTTAGAGCCGCTGCTCCAGCCCTAGGCCAAGTCTGATGAAACTCCACTCGCGTGGCGCTCGCCGCCACTTCTTTGAGGAGTGGTTTTGGCAGGGCTAAAGGCTCAAATTCAATAGGGTACAATTTTTATTCAATAGGGTACAATTGCTCTGCAAGCGCTAGAATAGCCTGTGTGCTAGTTATCGGCTGATTTATAGTAGCAGGCCTTTCTCGATCAGGGATAGCCATTTGGCTTCCTGTTGTTCGCGTTCGGTGTGCTTTTTCGATTGATAGTGTTTGGTGCGATCTTCTTCGGCTCGGAATGGGCCTGCGCGGCAGATAGGGCAATGGTTGTTACTGATATAGCCAGGTATCGAAAGTAGTTCGCAGAGGTAATCGGGAGCATTGCCTCCCCATGCGTGAGTGATAGCTCTGGTGTCAGCTACCTGGCTATCGCGGCGGATGTTTCTGATTCGATAGCCGGGGAATTCCCTCACGTCGAATTCCATCATTCCCAAATAGTCGATGGGTAGCCCGTTAGCTAAGCTATACTCGATATTCCAGTCGCGGTAGGGGTAGACATCCTTGGTCGATATGTAGCAGAGCTGTGGGCCTTTCGGGCATAGCAAGTGTTCGAGGCTATGTTTGATGAAACAGCGCAGCAGTCTTCGATTTAGCAGATTTGAGTCGAGGTCGGGTATTCCGACATCGCGAATCGATTCAATGAGCGGAAACTGAAATACGGCCAGGTCAAATTTATCCTCGATCCGCTGCACGCTTTCAGGATCGGTCACGTCGATAGAGGTGTGTACTACGATGCCTTGATCCGCGAGCGATTGGATTTCATTGTCCTGGTACTTGGTTTTGAGGACCGATTGCGAGTCATAGACAGATGCCACTACCTTGCCTCGATGTTGTCTGCGGACTAGGGACCGCGAAAACGATAGGTCGCCATCACCAATGGTGACGATTCGCCAGGTGGGATCGATAAACATGGGCCGTATTGCTACTACAAAATTTAAGCTTGGCAGCGAAATAGTTGGGGGTGGATCGATCCTGTGGGACTCTACGATCGGTGCTGGGCGTGATTTTAGCAGAGAGGCGGCCGGATCTTAGTACCTGGATTTCCTACATCATCTCGCCACTTTGACAGGCTGGGCTTAGGGCGCATGGTTCATTATGCGATTGTGGTCATTAGTTTTGCTGTGTTGTGTGCCCTACACGGTGTATGGGCGCGGAAGCGGTGAGGGGACGATCGATTTCAATCGAGATATCCGGCCGATCTTGTCGGAGAACTGCTTCTATTGCCATGGGCAGGATGCGGCCAAGCGAGAGGCCGACTTGCGGCTCGATCAGCGCGAGGGCGCCCTAGAGTTTGCCGCCTTTGTCCCTGGGGATCCGGATGACAGCTATATGCTCGAGCGAATTCACTCGGATGATCCCGATGAGTTGATGCCGCCTCCCGACTCCAATCGGACTCTCTCGGATCGCGAGAAACAACTGCTGCGTCAGTGGATAGCCGAGGGTGCCGAGTATGATGATCACTGGGCATTTGTGGCACCAGTGCGGCCAGAGCCTCCTACACTGCAGCGGGCGGAGTGGGCGCGCAATGCGATCGATCATTTCATTTTGGCGAAGCTTGAGACTGAGGGTATCCAGCCATCTGCCGAGGCGAGTCGAGCTACTCTGATCAAGCGCCTCTATGCCGATCTGGTCGGACTGGCACCGACGCCAGAGGAGATAGCTGCCTTTGTCAGTGATCAGTCTGAAGATGCCTATGAAAAGCTAGTGGACCGCCTGCTTGCTAGTCCTCACTATGGTGAGCGGCAGGCGATACCTTGGCTGGATGCGGCTCGCTACGCTGATTCGAATGGATTCCAGCAGGATGGCGATACTTGGCAGTGGATCTGGCGCGATTGGCTGGTGCAGGCTCTCAATGATGATCTGTCGTTCGATCAGTTTACGATCTGGCAGCTGGCGGGTGATCTACTGCCCGACCCGAGCAATGAGCAACTGATCGCCACAGGGTTCAATCGCAATCACTTGAGCAATGGTGAGGGTGGAGCGATCGCGGAGGAGCAGCGGTTCAATGTGCTCTTTGACCGTGTCGATACCACCACCACGACTTGGCTGGGGCTCACCATGGCATGTGCCCAGTGCCATGATCACAAGTACGATCCCATCACCCAGGTGGACTATTACCGGTTCATGGATGCGTTTAATCATGTCAGCGAGAGTGGTAGGCCGGGCCGCCAATCGGCTAAGACACGACTGACGGCGCCGTGGATCGATCTAGCTCCTTTCGCCGAGGATGAGGCCGCCTTTGCGGAATGGGAGGCAAAACTCGAATCACAGCGCGAGGTGCTGAAGCCGATCATCGCCGCCCGCTATCAGGAGTGGAGAAAGCAGGTGAAGGCCGATACCAAAGGTATCCCGGGAAATTTGGTGAACCTACTGAAGAAAGATGAGCTGACGGAGCCAGAAGGCAAACAGCTGGAAAGTGGCCTGAGCAAGCATTTTCACTCCACGGTGAAGCGCACTCTTTCTGGCGAAATCCCCGAGCTGAAGAAGCTGGATGATCTGGTAAAGAAATTCGAGACGTTCAAAGGAGATCACCTACCGAGGCCGATGGTGATGAATGATGCTCGCAAGCGCCAGACCCATGTGCTCGACCGTGGTATCTACACTAGCCCACTAGAGAAAGTTTCCTTTGGCACGCCGGGCTTTCTCCCCGCTCAGAAGGAGGGCGCTCCACAGAATCGACTCGGCCTCGCTCAGTGGCTACTCGAGCCCGATCATCCGCTTACCGCGCGCGTGCAGGTGAACCGCATGTGGCAGCATTTCTTTGGTATCGGTATTGTCAAGACTTCGGAGGACTTTGGGGTGCAGAGTGAGTATCCTGTGCATCTGGAGCTGCTCGATTGGCTGGCTACGGAGTACATCAGCCGTGGGTGGTCGACCAAGCAGATGCACCGCCTGATCGTGACCAGCACCACCTATCGACAGGACTCGCGGATGAATGACTGGCATCGCCAGCATGATCCGGCTAATCGCTTTGCCTCCCGAGGGTCGCGTTTTCGGATGCCGTCGATGATTCTGCGTGATTGGGCGCTCAGCTCGTCGGGGCTACTAAATACACAGATCGGCGGCAAGCCGGTCTACCCCTACCTGCCCGAAAACCCGTGGGAGACTCTCGCTCAGGTCACCAAGGAGCGCGACTTCACCTACCCGAAATCTAGCGGTACCGATCTATACCGGCGATCCCTCTACACTTTTTGGCGACGTACCGTGACTCCGGCAAATATGTTCGATGCCTCGAGTCGACAGGCATGCCGAGTATCGGAAAGCCGAAACAACACCCCGCTACATGCTCTGACGACACTGAATGACCCGACATGGGTAGAGGCGGCACGTACATTGGCAGAAAGTGTGATGGGGCATTCCGACCAGCTACAGGAGCGGCTTTCTGTCGCTTTCACCAAAATTACGGGGCGTGCCCCGAGTGCGGAGGAGGGCGCTATCCTAGCCAGCACGTATCAGCGGCAGCTGGAGCATTATCAAAATAATGTGGATGCTGCCAAGGCATTTCTCGGTGTGGGTGAGCGCGCTTCATCCGATACGTTACCGGCTGCTGAGCATGCCGCCATGTCGGCGACTTGCTTGGCGATATACAATCTCGATGAATCTCTGACCCGACTCTAAATCCTATCATGATAGCTGATCTCTTTTCTCAGAATACCGATCGTGTCACACGTCGGCAGTTTTTCGGGCGCAGTGGTACAGGTGTCGGTACTGCGGCTCTAGCATCACTACTCAGTCGTGAGGGAGGGGCGGAGCAGTTTGCCTCGCATTTTGCGCCAAAGGCCGAGCGGGTCATACTGCTGTGGCAGGGTGGAGGCCCGTCTCATGTGGATCTATTCGATCGCAAACCGATACTGACTGAGCAGCAGGGAAAGAATATACCAGACTCGGTGCGTGGCGATACGCGGCTATCGACGATGTCATCGGGGTACAAAAACTTTGCCTGTGTGCCGGAGATCAAGCCTTTTGCCAGGTATGGAGACTGTGGCATGGAGCTGAGTACCATGCTGCCCGAGACTGGCTCTATCGCCGATGATATATGCCTAGTGAGATCGCTGCACACCGAGGCGGTCAATCATGCGCCGGGGGTTACCTTTTTCCTCACTGGCGGCCAAGTGCCCGGGCGGCCTAGTATGGGTTCGTGGTTTTCCTATGGTCTAGGTAGTGTCACGGAGAATTTACCTTCCTTTGTGGTGATGACCTCCTCGGACGAGGGGCGGTCCTGTGGGCAACTATTTTTTGATTACTATTGGGGTAGTGGCTTTTTGCCATCTCGCTACCAAGGGGTACGATTTCGTGGCACGGGCGAGCCAGTGCCCTACCTGTCGAATCCTCCGGGCGTCAGTCGTAGCGCACGTCGTGCCCTGCTAGATGATATAGGCAAACTCAATGCGCAGCACCTCGCCGATTATGGCGATCCTGAGACCGATACTCGCATCGCTCAGTATGAGATGGCTTTTCGTATGCAGAGCAGTGTGCCAGAGTTGACTGATTTCTCCGATGAGAATCCCAAGATCATGGAGCGCTACGGGCCCAAGGTTCAGCAAAAAGGTAGCTATGCGAATAACTGCCTGATCGCTCGCCGCTTGCTCGAGCGAGGCACGCGATTTGTGCAGCTCATGCACTCGGGGTGGGATCAGCACTCGAATTTATACCACCAGCTTGAGCGACAGTGTCAGGATACCGATGCGCCTAGCGCTGCTCTGGTAAAGGATCTAAAGGAGCGCGGCTTGCTCGATAGTACCTTGGTGATCTTTGCTGGGGAATTTGGTCGCACACCGTTTGGTCAGGGCTCTCCCGGGAAGCCGCCGAAGGGGAGGGACCACTTTGGTCGAGCCTTTTCCTGGTGGCTGGCTGGTGGCGGGGTGAAGCCCGGTAGTGTCTATGGCGCTACCGATGACTATGGGTGGAATATTACCGAGAATCCCGTGCATGTGCACGATATGCAGGCGACGATTTTACACCTAGCGGGCATCGATCATACCAAGCTAACTTACCGCTACCAGGGGAGGCAATTCCGCCTGACGGATGTGCATGGCCATGTGCAGAAGGGGATACTGGCGTAGTTCATAGAGGGCGCACACTGATACTTCGCAATCGCCAGCAGCCGGCGTTCTCGACACCTAGGTGAGGGCTGCTATCGAGACGTAGGACTACGCCTTTTTTTAGCACACCGATATCGCTCAGCAGTCCGTGTTGGTCCTTGGCATCATTGTCGGCATCGATGCAGTAGATCGCCATCGGTGCGCTATCGCCTACTTGATAGTAGCCGCCGCAGGCGCCATTGCCTGCTACGATGCCGACGGAGTCGATGATCACATCTCGATCAAAGCTAATCAGCAACGCCTGGCCATCGTCTACTTGTTTGGTTTTCCCTCCTACCAGGCCTAGGCCGTTGGGATTGATGTCCGTCGCTTCGTTATTCCCACCGACTAGGGAGAGGCTCAGGCCTGGGTGTTGAGCTACCGTCTTTTTGCCCCATTGGTAGGTATATACTTTCTGTGGGGCAAAGGCGGTATAGCGCACACCGCCACAGTTACGGATGTGTTCGGCTATTGATGATAGATCTTTGATCAGCGGGGTTAGCTCGGGTTCGGCGATTCGATTGTGGCTCTCTTGTTGATCGGTAGCGAGATCATAGAGGGCAAAGGGTTGTGCTGTGCCCGAGCGCAGTAGGGTCGCATCGAAAAACAGCTTCCACTGACCATCCGCATTATCCCGGCGGATAGCGACTACGGCGGGATCCTCTTTCTGTTCTTTGTGATCATTAAAAAACAGCGGGCTGTGCTCGGCGAGCTGCTCAGTCGTCCACGCAGTGAGCATGCTCTGGCTATCCTCGGCACCTTTCTCGCCAGCGCGGAGATCGGGTAGCTCAGTGCCTAGGATGTCGGCAAAGGTCGCGTAGAAATCGATCAGCCCTACCGGCGATTGACACTCGGATGCTGTGGCGATGCCTCCGGCGGGCCAAGAGATCATGAGTGGGACTCGGTGACCGCCTTCGAAGACTGAGGCTTTGTGGCTACGAAATGGGCCAGTGGCGATATCGCTGTTTTTTTCAGCGCCATTGTCGCTGGTAAAGATGACGATGGTATTGTGCAGTAGCGGCGAGCCGGGATTTCTCGGATCATCCGTCTGCTCTAGGTAGTCGAGTAGGCGACCGAGAGCGACATCGTTTTCGTAGATGTAGTCGTGTCTAGCATCCATTGGCTTGCCGGACTTGGTGCGAGAGGCTCCAGCCACGGGGACACCGCCGATAGCTTGGTCTGGTGTGTAGGGGCCATGGTTGGCGTTGGCGGGGTAGTAGAGGAAAAAGGGCTTTTCGGCAGCGATCTGCTCCTCGAGGAATGCCATGGCATGGTCCGAGTGGCGGCTGCCGAGTTTTTCTAGCACGTAGGCATCTGGGCCATCGCTGACCAGCTGGCGCCCGTCGGCGGTAGCGCTCATTATCTTGCGGCCATGGATGTGGCCGGGCCCTCGGTTTTGGTCGGGTGTGTTTCGATTGGGCGGTGGGCCCGATGTGCCATGCGAGCGAGAAGTGATCCGGCAGTAGTCGAAGCCGTGATCCACCGGTGTCGTATGCATCGGCTGGGTGAGATCTGCATCTAGAAAGCCGGCTGCGGGACCGCCGTCGGCATTTCGGTAGCGCAGCCCGACATGCCATTTGCCGACGATGGCGGTGCTGTAGTCAGCTTGTCCGAAGAGGGTCGCCAGCGTCGGTCGGTCGGGCTCGATCATCGGATCGCCCTGCGAGCCGAATAGCACCCAGTGCTTTAGCCTGTTTCGCCAGGAGTAGCGCCCTGTGAGCAGCCCGTAGCGGGAGGTGGAGCATCGCGATGATGGGGTGTGCGCATCGGTGAAGCGCATCCCGAGAGATGCCAGCCGTTCCATCTGGGGAGTGTGTAGCTGCACGTCGTCGGCATTGCCTGTGTAGTCCTGGTAGGCGCTGGTGTCGCCCATGCCCATATCATCCGCCATGAATAGGATGACATTGGGGCGATCGCTAGCCGCAACTAGTGTCGGCAGTGATAGAGTGATGACCCAAAGCAAGAATCGCTGCATACCGCTGCTACCCTGCCGATATACCACTCGTTTGTCTAGGAGTCTGTCGGACTTACCCTCGCGAAGCGAAAATTTCGGGCTTTGAGTCAAAATGTTCATGGTTTTGAGGAGTTTGTTAGTAAACAAGGGACGAAAAAGCAGGGGGATTTGGGCCAAAGTCCCGAAATTTGCAGCCGTGGGGGTAAGTGCGACAGGCTCCTAGGGTCCGAGCATGCGGACATTTTTTTCTTTTGCTGGGGATGCGGCAGGCTTCACACTGAGGCATGAGATCCACTATCTGCTCGCTTCTAGTTGTCTTCTCTCTCGGTGCCCTAGCTGCAGAGGAGGGCAAGCACCTCTTCATCCTCTCTGGCCAATCAAACATGGCAGGGCTAAGAGCTGACGAATCGTTTACCCCAGCTGTGGAGAAGCAGTTTGGCAAAGACGGTGTCATCGTGGTGAAAAGCGCTAAGGGCGGTCAACCGATCCGGCGCTGGGACCAGACCTGGCAGGCGACCGAGGGGCAAGATACCGAACAGATCGGCGATCTCTATGCTGTGCTGATGGAGAGTGTAAAGGTAGCCACTCGAGAGCAGCAGATCGCCACCGTCACTTTTCTCTGGATGCAGGGCGAGCGAGATGCCAAAGAGGGGCTGGCTGATAAATACGGGCAGGCTTTTCAGAATATCCTGGCCCAGCTGAAAAGAGATCTAAAGCTGGAACAGATTAACTTTGTGATCGGTAGGCTGAGTGATTACGGCGTGAACAAACGCCCCAGCCCGCAGTGGATAAAAGTGCGCGAGGTACAGGTGGCTCTGGCGGCAGAGAGTGCTCAAGGTGAGTGGGTGGACACGGATGATCTCAACGATGGTAAAAATCGTAAGGGCAAAGAGATCAAAGACGACCTCCACTACTCAGCCGATGGTTATGTGGTCTTTGGTGAGCGTCTGGCCGAGAAAGCGATCAGCCTGTTGGCGGCTAAGTGACATCGCCGGATCTGCTATATATCATCCACAGCCCAGGGTAGAGCGTATCTGCTCCTACAGTAGTAGACCATGAGTGTCGATCGATCCCTTTCTCCTGCTCTCGAGCATCCTGCCCTATGCCGACTCCTTCAGCAGGCGTACTCGGCTGAGCGCGCCGCATGCTTTGCCTACATCGGCCACGCAGGCTCTCTGCGGGATGCCGAGGAGATCGCGCGTATCCAAGAGATCGAGCAGGATGAATGGGATCACAGAAAGCACGTCCATGAGATCATGGGGGAGTACGGCGTGCCGATCTCTCGCTGGCTGGAGATGAAGTTTTTTCTGATCGGTAAGGTCATTGGTTTCAGCTGTTACTTGATCGGGCGCTTCATGCCCTATTTCTTTGCGGGCAAACTGGAGAGCGGCAATGTCTGCGAGTACTTTGTGATGATCCGTTACTTTCACGAGTTGGGCATCACCAAGCACGACCCGACGCTGTTCGAGATGGGGGTGAAGGAGAAAGAGCACGAGGTCTACTTTCAGACCGTGATCGAAGATGAAAAGTGGCTCCCCTGGTTTGAGCGCATCTTTCGCTGGGGGGCCGATACCAGTCAAAATGATGTGGAACTCGAAAACCTCAAAGAAGTCTTCGAGTCCGAGGGGTATTGTCCGGGACGCGGCCGGAGTTCAGCTTGATAGGCTAAGGGCGGAAGATGGGGATCTCCCGCTACGCGTGTGGCTGTGGGTAGCGGCATTTCTAAAAATGCCGAGTTTCAGAGCCTTCGGCCGATAGGCTGCGGACGGAAGATTGGGATCTCCCGCTACGCGTGTGGCTGTGGGTAGCGGCATTTCTAAAAATGCCGGTTTTCAGAGCCATCGGCTGATAGACTGCGGACGGAAGATTGGGATCTCCCTCTACGCGTGTGGATGCGCGTAGCGGCATTTGCCAAAATGCCGATCATCAAAGCCTTCGGCCGCAGAAATAGCCCATCAAGAGACAGCTACCTCGCTACTTCTTATTCGCTCGAGCCTGTCGGCGCTCGATCACCGTAGTCATCGTCTGCCGCATTTTGCGCATGAGCGCCTTGGTCTCTTCCTCGGTTTGCGGAGGCTGAAAGCCGCGGGCGACTTGGATCTCTAGGCCAGGTGCGATGGTGTGGCGCATCCATGGGCCTGCGACGACTGCGGGATCGGCTGAGGCCTGGGGGCCGTCCTTCATGCCTGGACCGACGGAGACTTCTACGCCTTTTACGATCAGGTCGCGGTAGATCTCGTTTGGCTTGTCTTCCATCAGGCGAGTGATCCGCTTTACCGGTAGACCATCGGCGAGCAGCCGACGTAGCAGTACAGCTTGGAGGACGTGTCGGTACTCGTAGCGGGCTTCTTTGCCCTCTTTGGCTGGCGCATCGATGATCCCTTTTGCCTGGTAGTGCCGGACTGTCCGTTCGTTAAACTCGGCAGTGACTCTACCGTCGCCAGCATCTGCCTCGGGGACAAATTTTTCGACTAGTTGGTTCACTCGTTTCACAAAGCCAGGTAAGCCCATCTGGGGATTGTTCTCCTCCATGATGTCGAGCCTGCGGCTGATCATCTTCTTCTTTGCAGCTACTTTCTTCTTTGCAGCTTTTTTCGCAGGAGTTGCGGTCTTTTTCTTGGCTTGTGGTCGTTTCTTCGGTGTTGATTCGTTATCTGTCATACCTAACGATTACATCATATACCGTTATTGTCATTAAATAATGTTATAAAAGTTTGTGAGCTTTTTCAAAATGACTGTTTTATGAAAACCCTGTCTTCGGTGAAATGAAGGTGTTTTTGAGGGCTGGAGAATATCAAAAATGGGCTTCTTAGGGCGAAAATGGCGATTTTCGCCTCATTAGAGTGATGAATTTAGGCAAAGTTTAGCAAAAAGACCCTGTTTTCGGTTGAAGAAACGCTCGTTATGGAGATTTTGTGGGGTAATTCGGCAATTTTTATTATGGCCAACGAGAATCAATCAACCATGGATGGAGCACAGGCTCTGATCAAAACCCTCGACGAGCTCGGTATCGAGTACGTTTTCGGATATTCCGGTGGCGCTGCGCTGCCTATCTTCGATGCGCTAGAGACCGTCGAGTCGAATATTAAGTTTGTCCTGACTCGCCACGAGCAGGGTGCGACACACATGGCCGATGGCTATGCTCGCGCTACCGGCAAGCCGGCAGTGGTGCTCGTCACCTCTGGACCTGGTGCGGGTAATACCATCACCGGTATCATGACTGCGCAGATGGACTCCGTGCCGATGATCATCATCACTGGCCAGCAGGTCACATGGATGCTGGGTCTCGATGCTTTCCAAGAGGCCGATATCTTTGGCATCACCATCCCGGTGGTGAAGCACAACTTCCTAGTCCGCGAGACCAATGAGCTACCACGCATCGCTCGCGAGGCTCACCACATCGCGACTACTGGCCGTCCTGGTCCAGTGCTGATCGATGTGCCTAAGAACGTAAGCCAGAGTGATTTCTCAGGCGATCTCGACTCGCCGATCGATCTGCCTGGCTACAAGCCGGAGCTAGCCTACGAGATCGATCAGGCAGACGTGGAGCAGGCGGCACTATTGATCAATGCAGCGAAGAAGCCAGTGATCCTTGCGGGTCACGGTGCGATGATCGCCGGTGCCGAGGCAGAGCTGATGGAGCTGGCCACGCGCATGGATTCGCCAGTCACCTCGACACTATTGGGTAAAGGAGTTTTCCCAGAGGACCACCCGCTATCTCTCGGTATGCTGGGTATGCACGGCACAGCCTATGCGAATAAGGCCATGTGCGAGTGCGATCTGATCGTGAATATCGGCTCCCGCTTCGACGACCGTATCATCGGCCAGGCCGACAAGTTCGGTGCTCAAGCGAAGATCGTGCACATCGATATCGATCCATCTGAGATCAATAAGATGATCAAGGTCGATCAAGAAGTGATCGGCGACGCCAAGGCTGTGCTCAAGGCTCTGAATCCGCTAGTCGAAGGCAAGTCCAACGAAGAGTGGAATGAGGCAGTGAATGCTAATAAGAAGAAATTCCCACTCGGCTACAAGAAGCAGGGTGGTCTGCGCATGCAGCAGGTCCTAGACGAGATCTACGAGCTGACCAATGGCGACGCGATCGTTACTACCGATGTCGGTCAGCATCAGATGTGGGCAGCTCAGTTTTATAAGAACAGAGACTCGTGGAAGTGGATCAGCTCCGGTGGTGCAGGCACCATGGGCTTTGGTTTCCCTTCCGCGATCGGCGCTCAGTTCGCTTGTCCGGACGAGACTGTTATCGCTGTCTGTGGCGATGGTGGTTTTCAGATGACACTGTGCGAGATCGCGACAGCAGTCATTCACAAACTGCCAGTGAAGATCCTCGTGCTGAACAACCACTACCTCGGTATGGTGCGTCAGTGGCAGGAGCTATTCTTCGATAATCGCGAGAGCGGTGTGGATCTCGAGGGCAATCCTGACTTCGTGAAACTCGCTGAGTCTTACGGCTGTAAGGGTATCAACATCAAGCGCCAAGCAGATGTCGGTAAGAAGCTACAGGAAGCGCTCGATTACAACGACGGTCCAGTGCTGATCAATGCAGAGTGCGTGAAGACCGACAACGTCTTCCCGATGATCCCTGCGGGTGCGGCACTAGAGGATATGCTCACCGAGCCGCCTAAGCACAAGATGGCTAAGCCAGTGGGCTCTACCTAGGCCGAGGCTATCTTTCGTTTGATCTAACTACACAATTTTTTACCTACTAAATTTTTCTATACTATGGCTCGTGATATCAAAACGACCGATAAGAAACCAGCTCCGCGCGCCGACATCATCGGTGGGCACACGCTGAGTATGTATGTGGTGAATGAGCCTGGCGTGCTGATGCGCATCTGCCAGATTTTCGCTCGTCGTGCTTACAATATTGACTCCGTAGTCGTCTCTCAGGGTAGAGATCCTGCATTCTCCAGGCTCACACTGGGGATCAGTGGTGATCCAGCAGGACTGCACCAGATCATCCTCCAGTGTAATAAGCTGGTCGACGTGATCCACTGCTCCGAGCACACCTCTCAGCAGGCTGTGGTCCGCGAGATGGCTCTGATCAAGGTGAAAGCCGAGGGACCAGAGACTCGCACCGAGCTACTGCAGATCGTCGAGCACTTCGGCGGCAAGACAGTCGATCTCACCGAGTCGTCCATGATCATCCGCATCGAGGGTGCCAGCGACAAGGTGGATGCAGCGACCAGACTGCTGGCCAGCTACGAGATCATCGAGACCGTCCGCACTGGTAAAGTGCTAATGGCTCGCGGCGAGGTAGCTACCTAGTCAGTTATTTTTTCGAAAGCATCGCTATAGGTCGTTTAGGGCTTATTCGACCTATAGCGTTAGTGCCCGCTCTTTTTTAGATCATTACGGGCCTTCAAACTTCCACTTGTTCTTGTGGTAAACAAAGTTGATCACTCGCTCTACTCTTCGGGTTTTCTCATCGAGCGCGAAGCTTGAGACGACAAATTTTATGTCGTCTCCATAGATTTCAGGATCTGCTACTTGGTAGTCTAGTATACTGGGATATCTGATTGTTATGCCAGCGTAGTTCATATACCACATTTCGTGGCGGTAATTGGTTCTGCTCCACACCCAGTTGTCCTGATCACCTGATAGGGGGTGTTTCTTTGTGGCCTGCTCGGCAGCGGTTATCAAACTACGCAGCTCAGAGAAAATAGCCCCATTAGAGTTGAAGAATTGTTGGGCTTTTTGAAATTTTCCGATCAGTTCTTGCGAAACGAGTAGGTGCCGTCGCCCGTTAATTGAGATGACATCACCAAAGCATCCATAGAATGCAGCAGGATATTGAATGCCTCCTCCTGTCACATGTAGTTTTTCATGGGCAGTGTATGACTTGCCAAAAAATTTCACTTCACGAGGAGTACGCTTGTAAAATCGGAAGTCTTTACCTGGATAATAGATTCTGTTTACGTCCCGTTCTATCTCATACTTTAGTTCCTGGTCGATTTCTTGCTGAAAAATCAGGGGGATCTGTGTTCCGCTAATTCTAAGGTAGTACCTCTTTCCGAACCAAAGATATTTTTGCCAATTCCCTTCGTAGAATTGAAAAACATTTGAGATGCTATGGAACACGTCATGGCACTCAATTATTATTTCTGCACTTTCTTTGAGATAGTCGCATCGTGGTGGCAGAAAAGTAAAGCTAAGACCGTCATAGTGACAATCTGGTAGAGGGGCTTTGATATTTGATGTGTAGAAGCCAGAAAAATCCTCGTGAACTTGGTTTTCAAAATTGTTCTTGGGTGTGAAATACAAAGGTTGAATAGGGCCAAATTTTTCTCTCCCTCGTCGGGGTGAGAAGAATCTAGAGTATTCGACTAGCTGAGTTTCAATGTCTTCATTTTTAGATTTTTGATTTTGGTAATCCGCGGGCGAGATGTATTTGTCCCGTGTCCAAAAGGAATAGATAAAGTCTTCTTTTTGACGGGGTTTATCAATCTTTGGTGCCTCGCCTCCCCGAGGCTCGATGTACCCTGGTTGTTCGAAGTAGTGAAATAGAACCTTTTTTCCTCTTCGAACATTGATGCGATCATTTTCAATGATCTCTACGTGCCAGTCAGTAGGGATGACTTTCTCAAGTTCGTTCTTGAGTTGGGCTAACATTTCATCGGCCCTACTTGTGGGGATTACAGTTAGTAAAGTGATGAGGGCGAGGATCCATCTCATCCCGTTACTTTAGCTGGTTCTAAATTTTTGGATCAACAAAAAAAATCAATTAGGAAACCTACCCGCCACCCTCATCACTCCGCGCGCTCTTTATCGCATCGCGGTAGATCGACACGAAGTCGGAGGTGTAGACCATGCCGACTAGTTTCATGTCTTCGCCATTGTTGACGACGGGTACGGCTAGGCCGGTGTAGTTTTCTAAACTGACGAAACCTGACCAGGCGGAGTCGCTTTCTTTTAGCCAGATCTCGTAGGCTTCGGAGAGTTCTTCGGCGGTGGTGTCTGGCTCGGCTATGGCGAGATCGCTGAGGGATAGTTGGCCGATCAGACGGCTGCTTTCCTCCTCGATGACAAAGACCTCGCTGCGGTGGCCGCGGTCGACTAGAGCACGGAGCTCGGCGACGGTGCGGTGGGGGCGGACGGCTAGGTAGGTCTCGTGCATGACATCGCCGACACGCTGCGCCTGCATGATGCGCTGCTCCTCAGGGCGAGAAAGATCGATACCCCACATGCGGATCTGCCGGTGAAAGAGCGAGCGGGAGAAAAAGCGGGTTACCAGTCCATTGGCGGCGACCACACCTACCATCACGGCGGTGGCGGCGTAGTAGTTCTCGGTGAGTTCGAAGACGATCAGAATAGTCGCCAGTGGTGCGCCGATGACGCAGCTGACGACAGCGCCCATGCCGACGAGCACGGCGATCTGGTAGTCGATGAACGGGATGAGCATGCCCATGATCGCCCCCATGCTCGAGCCGATGAATATCGCAGGACTAAACGAGCCGCCCGGCATGCGAAAGCCTAGGCACACCACACTAGCGATGAGTTTGCCAATACCGAGTAGCAGCAGGGCTCCGATGGCGAAGCGGGGGCTATCGATATCCTGCTCGAGGAAAGTCTGGATAGTCTCATCGCCCAGGCCGAGGATCTGCGGGACAAAGATAGCGATAGCGCCGGCGATACCTGCACCCACAGCGGGCTGTAGCATGAGCGGGATGCGCGACTTTTGGGCAAACCAGCCGGTCTGGATGATGCCGCGCATGTAGACGATAGCGATGCCTGCCCCGAGTAGTCCGATACCGATGTAGATCGGGTAGTCCCAGAGATTCAGCGTGCGCGGCTGCTCCCATAGCTTGAGCGCGACGTACTCGTGGTGGTGAAAGCGAGTGATCGCCACAGCTGCCACCGATGCCATGGTGATAGGGGCAAATGCCTTTAGGCGGAAATGTCCCAGAATCACTTCGTGCGCGAAGATGACTCCGGCGATCGGCGCATTGAATGAGGCCGAGATCGCTGCCGCTACACCACAGCCGAGCAGTATTTTCACGCTGCTTTTTCCGAGGTGAAAAACCCGGGCTATGAATGAGCCCAGCGTCGCGCCCAGGTGGATGGCTGGACCATAGCGGCCCACAGGTGCACCCATGCCTAGGGCTAGGGCATCGGCCGCAGCGGTGAAAAGGCCATCTTTCAGTGGGATGCGGCCCTCTCGCTCCGAGCAGGCTACGATGACGTGGGCGGGGGTGCGGAAGCGATCCCAGCCCAGCCAACGGAGTAAGCAGCCGAAAATGAGCCCACCGACGACGAGGACGACAATCTTCTGGATATGGGTATCCAGTCCGCTCTCGCGCTCAAAAAGATCTCCTAGCATCCCAAATGCCGCCAGAAAGCCATACGAGCCATAGGCCGCCAACACTCCGATCGGGATCGCCATGATCGATAGAGCGAGTAGTGAGTAATTCAGTTGGCGTTTGATCGCATCGAAAAACTGTCTGCGATAGACCAGCTCCGGCGCAGGCTGGTCCTCCTCCTCCAGCGCCTCCTCGGGATCGTCGTCGAGGAGCTCGGCGGCCTCCTCAAGATCGATCTCTTCGTCTTCGGGCTCTGGATTGGGTTGGGTCATGTAAAAGGGCGCGGTGATACCCTACGGTGATCTGGTGGGCAGTCCAGTGGTGAAGGTATTTGGTGCTTTTCACGTTTCCACGGGTGTGGCAATTTTGGGAGGTCATGGAGGTGAGCGACGGATGAAATCCGATTATGATGATGCTTCCTCGTGAGCTGACATTGAGCTTTCGCGAAAGAGTTGTAGCCTTTGAGAAGGAGAGCGAAATGGCTTATATCACAGACACAGAGCAGCTTTGTATTGAGGAAGGCATCGAGCGAGGAATCGAGCAGGGCCAAGCCGAGCTAGTGTGTACGATGCACCAGCACGGTATGTCGATTGAGGAGATTGCCGAGGTTACTGAGTTAGATGTGGCCAAAATCGAAAGGATCGTTCTCGAAGGTGGGGAGCCATCTAGTGCCTCCTAAGCTCTAGGGTGAGCCTCCTCATACACCTCCTTCATCCGCGCGACGGACACATGCGTGTAGATCTGTGTGGTCGATAGGCTCGCATGTCCGAGCATGGCCTGCACACTGCGGAGGTCGGCACCACAGTCGAGCAGGTGGGTAGCGAAGCTGTGGCGTAGCTTGTGCGGACTCACATCGACTGGGATGTCGGAGTGCTGATGGTATTTTTTGAAGAGATTCGATATGGCGCGGGGTGTCATGCCTTTGCGCAGCTTGCTGATGAATAGCGGGCCGCTGAGCACTTCGGCATGCTCTCGGTAGGCGATTATGGCCTCCATGGCGGGTGTGCCCACGGGGCAGAGCCGCTGTTTGTTGCCCTTGCCCATCACGCGGATGGATTCGCGCTGCTGGTCGAGATCTCGGACCTCTAGCGCGGCTAGCTCAGACAGACGGATACCAGAGGAGTAGAAAAGCTCCAGTATCGCCACATCGCGATAGGGCATCCAGTGGGGGGCCTGTTTGGGGTGCGTGATCTTCAGAGGTAGCTCGATCAGCTCTAGCACCTGCTTCTGTGTGAGCACGATGGGCAGCTTCTTTTCGGCCTTGGGCAGCTGGATGTCGGCCACCGGATTGTGGGGGAAATCTCGACGACGGCAGAGGAATTTGTAGAAACTACGTAGCGCAGCGAAGTGCAGGCGGATGGTGGCGCGCGACCACTCATCGGCCTTCATGATGTCGAAGAGATAGTCTTTAAAGTGATTGCTGGTCAGCGACTGCCAGCCGGGAAAAGGCTCGTCGGCCCACTCGCGAAAGCAGGCGATGGCGTAGCTGTAGTTGGCCAGAGTGCGCTCCGAGCTATTTCGCTCCACGGCCAGGTAGCTGAAAAATGCCTCTTCTAGCTCGTCGAGCGGAGTATCCGCATCGGTGGACGACGACTGTACCCTATTGAGTCCAGACTGTACCCTATTGAATTTATGTTGTACCCTATTCACTCCAGATTGTACCCTATTGAATTTTAGTTAAGGGATCTTAAATATCGGCCCATTTAGGGCAGGCGTCATTTTTTTTGGTAAAGGACGCAAGATTTCGCCGAAGGTCGGAAGCAACATCGTTTTTCTCCTTAGAAGCTTATCAGTAGGAAAGTCGATCAACTAAAGGTTGATCCTACATAGGGTCAGCCTTCAGCTGACCGGCTGGCTGAGCCTCCTGTTACTGCAAAACCTCTACTGATCCACCCGGATCCGCAGGGGTATATCGTCGATCTCCACACCTGCCTTCGTAGCCGCGTCCCAGAGCTTTACCATGAGTCCTAGGGAGGTCTCGGAGTCGGCTTTCATCTCGAGCTTGGCTGTGGGATCGCTTTGCTTGAGCGCCTGTAGGGCGGCGGGGACTTGGTCTAGAGTCAGGCTCTCGGTGCCGAGGGAGATAGAGCCGTCCTCGGCTAGGGCCAGTGGGATGCGCGTGTCGGTAGCGGTGGCGGTGGCCATCTCTGAGGAGCGGGGCAGATTCACTTTCAGCAGGGATTCCTTCTTTTTGAAGGTGGTGGTGACGATGAAGAAAATCAGCAGAATAGCCAGAATGTCGATCAGGGTGATGATCGGCACAGTCGGCTTGGTGCGTTTTTTCTGATAGAAGTTCACCGGATCGAGAGGCTAGGGCTACTACTGCGGGCGCTGCTGTTGTTGCTGAGGTTTCGGCTGTTCACCAGCGGCGAGGGCTGATTCTTTGGCGTAGAGGCTAGGCCCGCCGAATTTGTAAAACTGGTGCAGCATGTGATTGGCGACTAGCTCCAGATGCGCGGCGATGCGCTCGAGCCGCCGGGCGAAGTAGGAGTGCAGGATGACGGTGATGACGGCTACCACCAGTCCTGCGATCGTGGTATTCAGCGCGGTGGCAATACCAGCTGCAAGCAGCTTGGGGTCGGCGGCCTCATTCACATCGGTCGCACCTAGCACGCCAAATACACTCACTAGGCCGCTGACGGTGCCGAGCAGTCCCAGCAGCGGCGCGATGGTGATGACCACCTCGAGTATGCCCATGCCCATCTCGAGTTTCACCATTTCTTCCTTTGCCCGGACTTCGACAGCCTCGGAGGCGTCTTCCTTTTTGGTGTATTGATTCGACAGTACCACGCGCCCGATCCTGCCGATCGGGGTCTCGCTCTTGCGCAGGGCGTGGTAGAGAGCCGAGGTCTTGGCTTGTTTGAAATACTGCTCACAGCGGGTCAGCTCATCCCGGAGTAGCTCGGGGATGATCGAGGTGCTGCGCAGTGAGAGAAAGCGATGGATGCTGACGGCGATCGACACAAAGCTGCAGATCACGATAAAGAGCATGAAGACACCGCCTGACATCAGGAAATCCCACAACTGGGAATTGGACGAAGCGGTTAGGTAGACGGACATCTCGGAAAGCAACAAGGTGTGTGGGGATGGAAGGGTGTAAAAAACGCCTTCTCCCCGGAATCGGTACGATTAATGGATGATGATATTATAGTTCATCTCCAGTCCGCGTGAGCCTAGGCGAGCTCGCACATCTGGCGGCATGGGCGGGATATCGGCATCGACCACTGCGCGCATGGAGAATTCGGTCACCAGCTCGGAGGCTTCCTTCTTCACGATGTGCAAGTTTTTGATGTTGCCATTGGGAAGGACATTGAACTTCAGCCGGAGCACACCCCAAGTCACCTGATCGGCTTTGTCCATGCGATACTGGTGCCAGCGCTGGCCGATCGCCTGGTGGACGGCTTTTTTGTACTTACCGACCTCTGTCGACTCGGCATCCACAGAGCCCTCCCCGAGCGTCGTGATATCGCCGTTTTGATTGTTTTTTCGCTGCCAAGCGAGGTAGCCAGGATTGAAGAGGCTCTCCTGCAGCTCTTTGAGTTGTTGGGCTTCCTGCTGGGCAGCTTTTTCCTGTTTTATCAGGTCCTCGAGCTCTCCTGCGATCGGGTTTTGGGCCTCTTTGAGCTCGGCCTTTTGCTCCTGCTCGCGCGGCTCACCTGTGTCGTCGGTCTGGCGTAGAGTTACTGCCTTTTGGTCGATCTGGCCGTGCTCTGCGGGGGCGCGTAGGGTGCTCTGAGCCTGACTGGGATCGATAAAGGACTCGGTAGACGATGCCATCTGCGCCTCGGTCCCGATGGTATCGGTATCGGGTTGGATCGCAGTATCGGCAGTGTCCATAGTGGGCGGGGTATCGGCCTCGCCAGGGAGCGCCTCTTCGGCTTCGCCTTCGGTATCGCTGGGTTCATCGAGAGTTGGCTCGTTTTGCTCGAGAGGATCGGGGATCGGTTCGACGGGCGGGGTATCTAGCGTCTCCTTTACGGCTTCCTGAGCCTCGTTGGGTTGAGGTGTGGGCGGTGTCGGCATGGAGGATGCCTGCGTGGGCGCCGCATTTTCGACGATATCTCCGTCTTGGTATTCGGTATTGGCTAGAGACAGATTCTCGATCCGCTCATCGCCGCGCATAGTCGGGCCGCTGGTCTGCGGTAGATTCGGGTCGGGGAGGTACTCGGTGGAAGCAGTGGTGTTTTTGTCGGACTCGTAGCGGGCATTCACTGGCGCCTCGGCAGCAGCGGTGTTCGAGTCGGTATCGACGAATGGTTTGCCAAAGTCAGGTGTTTCAGCCTCGGGTTCCTCCTCTTGTTGTTCTTGCTCAGGCTCGGCGGGCTGGGGTGGTTCGGGCTCTAGCTGAGCCTGCTCGAGCAGCTGGGAGAGCATCACCGTCACTTCGCGGGGCTCAGGCTCCTGTCGAGCCGCAGCCTCGGTCGGGCGACTATCGATGACCAGCAGATAGAAAAACGCCAGCACTAGCAGCTGTCCTATCACAGCGCCAGAGATCGAGGCTATCCACTTCTGCGTTTCAGTCATGAATCGGGGTCAGTGCATGGTTGAGGTTTAGCTTATGAAATAGCTCAGATTTTCCAATTCGACAGCGAGATCGATCTGATTCACCACCACATGGTCGGGCACTTGGAGCACGCAGGGGGAAAAGTTGAGTATCGCCTGCACGCCGGCTTTTACCACCGTATTGGCCACATTTTGCGCAGCATCGCCGGGCACAGATATGATCACCATCTTCACCTCGTGGGACGAGACATACTCGCCTAGCTCGGCGACATCGTGGATCGGGATAGTGGTCTCGATCTCGACCGCATCGGGCTGCAGGTCGAATGCGGCGATGATCTCGAAACCCTCCTTTTTGAAGCCGCTGTAGCGCATCAGGGCGGAGCCGAGATTACCCACTCCGATGATGACTACGGGCTGCAGCCGAGCGGTGCCCAGCACGGCGCTGATCGCGCAGGATAGAGTCTCCACATTGTACCCCAGTCCACGCGTGCCAAACTGGCCCAGATAGCCGATGTCTTTGCGCAGCTGTGTCGGTTTCACCCCAGCCGCTTTCGCCAGTGCCACAGAGGACACTGTCTCGACTTGGTTCTCCGTCAGCTTCTCCAGACACCGCAGGTAGAGCGACAGCCGGTAGACAGCTTTCTTGGGTATTTCTAACCGTTCCACTTGTGAAAAATCGCAATCTTTTTGAATAAGTCAATCTGCGGGAGTTTGGTGATGACTCATTCTAAACGGATAACGACGTTGGAGTTTGGGAGAAGTTTCCATGTTTTTGAGCAGGCAGGGGCTAGGCCTGCTGCCAATGCCTGCTGAAGCGCGGGTGGTGAAACGCCACTCGCTCGACGCTCGCCGCCACAGGTCCGGTGGGCTGGTTGGGGACTGAAAGGCAAAATGTGGCGGCGAGCGTGAAGCGAGTGGCCTTCAGAGCTTTGAGCCGCAGCCTATCAGCCTATGCACGGTCCCTGCTAATGAAACTCCACTCGCTTGGCGCTCGCCGCCAGTTTCGCGGCTAGTGGCCTTTTACCAAAATATCAGATTAGGATTTCGAGAGCCTTTATGATAATCCTCGGCAAAGTTGTTGCCATCAAACCTCCAATAGCAATCAACCCGAGGGGCACTCCCCAGAGCTTTTTCTGCCGGAGCCACAGAGTAATGCCATTTATCAGCAACGCTAACCCAGCGAAAGCTGGCAGCGCGAGTTCCCAATAGTGTGGACAACTAGATGCTGAGACTAGTGATATGACAAGATAGATGAAACTAAGCCAAAAGAGGTACCACTCAACCTTCTGAAACTTCACTAGGTCTCTTGTGAATTGTAGTGGCACGTAGAAAAGTAGAGAAATAACTGCGCCAACAATCGTACCCTGCACGATATCGGCAGGACCGTAGATGCCAGCAAGCAACTCCATTTCAGGAAGCAACAGAGGCGGCCCTAGAGCCGCCTCTATTCGTTTCTAGCCAGGTAGAGGGAAATCCTCGTTCAGGGTAGCGACCTGCTGGCGGATCTCTTCGAGCTTGGCTGCATCTTCGCGGCCTTCGATGGCGGCGTGGATGAAATCACCGATCTTCTCCATCTCGGCTTCTTTCATGCCGCGGGTGGTGACCGCTGGTGTACCGATACGGATACCGCCGCCTTTGAATGGGCTCTCGGTATCGAATGGGATGGAATTCTTGTTCACAGTGATACCGGCCTTATCGAGCGTCTCCTGGACGATCTTACCGTTCAGTCCTGCTGGACGGAGATCGAGCATGAATAGGTGATTCTGGGTGCCACCTGAGATCACGCGGTAGCCGTGGCTAGCCATGCGCTCGGCTAGTGCGGCCGCGTTTTTCACGATCTGCTGCTGATACTCCTTGTAGCCAGGCTGTAGTGCTTCGTGAAAGCAGACTGCCTTGGCGGCGATCACGTGCATCAGTGGGCCGCCCTGTACTCCAGGGAAGACCTGTGAGTTGACCTTCTTGGCGAGATCTTCGTCGTTGGTCAGGATCAGGCCACCGCGAGGTCCGCGCAGGCTCTTGTGAGTGGTCGTGGTCACGAAGTGAGCGTGTGGGATCGGGGTAGGGTGCACACCGCCGGCGACGAGACCTGAGATGTGAGCCATATCCACAAAGAGGTAAGCACCGACCGAGTCGGCGATCTCGCGCATCCGCTCAAAGTCGATCACCTGAGAGTAGGCCGAGGCACCAGCTGTTATCATGTTTGGCTGGTACTCCTTGGCCGCAGCGGCGAGGGCGTCGTAGTCGATCTTCTCGTCTTCCTCGCTCACGCCGTAGTGCTGCACCTCGTAGAGGGCGCCGGAAAAGTTGGCAAAGTGTCCGTGAGTCAGGTGACCACCGTGGGAGAGATCCATAGTCAGGATCTTGTCGCCGGGCTTGAGCACGCTGAAGTAGACGGCCGCATTGGCCTGCGATCCAGAGTGTGGCTGGACATTGGCAAAACCGCAGCCATAGAGCTCCTTGGCCCGCTCTATAGCGAGATTCTCCGCCACGTCGACATTCTCACAGCCGCCATACCAGCGCTTGCCGGGGTAGCCCTCGGCGTATTTGTTGGTCAGGCAGCTGCCTTGGGCCTGTTGCACAGCCTTGGAGGCAAAGTTTTCCGAGGCGATCAGCTCGATGTTGCCCTGCTGGCGCTGCTCTTCTTCAGCGATGACTTTGGCGATCTCGGGATCGGTAGCCGCTAGCTGTGGCGCTGTAGTCGTGATGCTGCAGGCATTCATCTTGCCCACGCGGCGCTCGTGGCGGCCACCAGTCTCGAAGTCGGCCCCGAGCCAGGCATCGACGATGTCTTTGATCTCGTCTTCGGTATTCAGCTCACCAGCGAGGCACAGGACGTTGGTGTCGTTGTGGATGCGAGTCTTGGCTGCGATCGTAGCATCGGTGGCTACGGCAGCCTGCACACCACAGTGGCGGTTGGCCGCGATCGACATGCCTATACCGGTGGTGCAGCAGAGGATACCCAGGTCTTTGGCGCCGATAGCGACGGCACCTGCTACGGCGTTGGCATAGTCGGGGTAATCTACCGAGTCAGTCGAGTGACAGCCGATATCCTCGACCGCATAGCCGCCCGCCTCGAGATGCGCGACTAGAGTCTGCTTCAGGGCGAATCCACCGTGATCGGTGCCTATGATGATGCTGGGCTTTTCCATTTGGATAGGTTAATGAAATTTCAGGGGACTAGTCGACCATCAGCGCGGCCTTTTCAAAAAGAAAAAGGGATACGCTCTGGATGGCAGAAAGGAAGCGGCTTCTAGGCTCCTAGTTCACCAGTGGTGACAAATTTCAGGATACCAGGCATAGCCTCTTTTATCAGGTTACGCGTGTGGCGGTATTCCTCGAGATTGCCGCCGATAGGATCGGGGACATCGAGATCGAGCCCATCGTCGGTGAGGAATTCACGCAGGACGAAGGTCTTTTCCAAAGCCTCAGGGAAGTAGCTGCGGATCACCTCGATGTGGCTGCGCGACATGCCGAAGATGTGGGTAAACTCGCTGACCATCGGCGGTGTCAGCATCTGAGAGCGCTGGGCACTGATGTCGTGACCCTCCTCCTCCATGGCGATCCGGGAGTTGGCACTGGGTGCCATACCCTCCATGGCTCCGATCCCCGCAGAGGCGACATGGACCTCTGCCCCATCTTCCTCGGCGAGTGCACGGAAGAGCCCCTCAGCCATCGGGCTGCGGCAGACATTTCCGGTACAAATAAATAATACGCTCTTGCTCATTGCTAAGCTCCGCCCATCTTTCCGCTCGAACCCATAGAAAGTCAAAGTCATTCGCGACTTCCTAAGGGCGAGTCAAAAAGCCAATGTCAGATGCCACGACAGAAAATGAGATCAGCCTAGCAGCGATGCTGGAGGTCGAGCGTGTGCTCGCCAGTATGGAGGCCACTGAGCATTTCCCGGCGATAGAGGAGCTGGTCGGGCATCTGGTGGCGATAGGCTCGCTCGAGGAGGCTGTGCAGGAGCCGATCCTCGAGGCGCTGCGCGACCGCGAAGACCAGCGCAGCACGGGCATCGGCAATGGGGTGGCGATCCCGCATTGTTTCTCTGAGGATGTGGAAAAAGTGACCGCTATTTTCGGGCGTTCAGAGGATGGCATCGATTTTTGCGCCTTGGATCGAGCACCGGTTCATTTCGTGGTGCTCTTCATCGTGCCGAAGAGCCAATACGCGCTCCACTTGAAGACTCTCGCTGCGATCGCCAAGATTCTAAATAGTGCCGAGACTCGCGAAAGCCTGGCAGAAGCTCCTGATAGTGAGGCGATTTACGAGATTTTGTCCACCAAGAGCGCTTGAGTGATATAATCACTGGAAATTTTAGATTTCCGAAGGACTTTTTAATATGTCTCGCCAAGTCTTTGCTCTAATCCTCGCAGGTGGCAGTGGTACCCGTTTTTGGCCTCTCAGTCGTCACGAGAAGCCCAAGCAGCTTCTAAAACTATTTGATGAGGAGACGCTCATCGAAAAGACCGTCAATCGTCTGCATGGTCACGTGCCGATCGAGAATATCGTGATCCTGACCAATGAAGATCAGGTGCCAGGTATCCATGCTGCTCTGCCTGATCTACCCGAGGAGAATATCGTGGCGGAGCCCGCGAGACGTGACACTGGACCTGCTGTGGCGCTAGCGGCAGGCTGGATCGCAGCTCACGATCCCGAGGCGGTGATGATGGTGCTACCTGCAGATCAGTTGATCACCGATGTGGAGGGCTTTCAGTCTATCCTCGACTCGGCCTGCGATGCCGCAGGAGCGTCTGAGGCGATCGTGACTTTAGGCATCAAGCCGGATTGGGCATGCCCGAGCTATGGCTACATCGAGCGAGGCGACGAGGTAAAGATCGAGGGTGTCGACAGCGAGCACCCGATCGTGGAGGTGAAGCATTTTTGTGAAAAGCCCAGCCCAGAGGTGGCTGCTGAGTATTTGGCTGCGGGCAATTACTCATGGAATGCTGGTATCTTCATCTGGTCGATCCCGACCCTGAAGTTCGAGCTTTCCAAACACGCCAAGCAACTGGCTGCATTCGTCGATGATCTGGAGACTGCCGATGATTTCATGCAGCATGTGAAAGATCAATTCGAAGGTCTGGACAAGATCTCGATCGACTACGCGCTGATGGAGGATGCCTGTCAGGTGCTGAATATCGAGGCCGATGTCGGCTGGGATGATGTCGGTGGCTGGCCGTCTGTGGCCAAATACTTTCCCAATGACGAGCATGCCAATGCCGTGCGCGGAGAGAGTACCGTGATCGACTCGAAGAATAACATCGCCATGTCTGAAGGCGGCAAGCGTATCGCCCTGCTGGGTGTCGAGAATCTCATCGTGGTCGAGACAGATGATGCCATCCTCGTGGCGAATCGTGATGAGGCCGATGCGATTAAGAAACTCGTCGATCAGTTGCCCGAAGAGCTGACCTGATCGGATCTCCATGTCACCAGACGAGCAATGGGTAAAGGCGCTGGGTATCGACTACGGCACCGTCCGGATCGGGCTGGCTGTCAGCGACGATATCGGCCTGCTGGCACATCCACTTGAGACGATATCAGGTAAGTCATCGGATGCCCCTGTGCAGACTGTGGTGAGTATTGCGAGAGATCGCGGCATCCGCGATATCGTAGTTGGGTTGCCGCTCCATGCCAGTGGCGACGAGAGCACCATGTCGCTGGCTTCGAGAGAGTTTGCCAACAAGCTTTCAGCCGAGCTCGGCGATGGTGTGCAAATACATCTAGTCGATGAGCTGATGACCTCGCGCATCGCCAAGGACAAGCTGCTAAGAGCCGGCAAAAAGCCCGAGGAGATCAAAGCGGTGCTCGACCAGGCGGCGGCGGTCGAGATTCTGCAGGATTGGCTGAATAAACGAGCGGACTTATTGCCGCCGCCCATCAGCGAATTTGAAGATGAGCAGGACGGGTGGTAGCTCATAGGGCATATTGGGCCTATAGATCCCATCGAGAAGCCAATGCGGACGAAATTCAATAGGGTACAATTTTCACTCAATAGGGTACAATCGGCTATCACAGCCTGCTTAGCCTTTTCGCTGGTCTATGCCGGGCCGTATGAGGACTGGGCAGCAGGTCAGGTGGAGTCGACGGTTTATCCGAGCACGGGCACGGCTTGGATCATCCCCGGTGCGCATGTGGCACCGACAGATCCGGCTACTCTGGCTGCCTATCCCACAGCCGATGCGGTGGCTGACTGGGAGGTACAGCATGCCGATGTCGCCTACGGGGCGGACTATGGGGTGGCTCGAAATGCTCAGATCGCCTCGATCGGCTACATGTATAATCAGACGCTCGACTTCGATCCGAGCGCCACCGAGATGCATCTGCGCCAGCGCTGCATCGCCGAGGGTGTTGACTACGAGGATTTCTTTCTTCACTTCGCGGAGGATACCGTGCTGTCCGTGCCGAATACCACCCATGCGACAGAGACGGCTCTGAATGGTCACCCTGCTATCGTCGGCTACACAGCCGATCCGACTCATGCCGGATTTTGGATCTACGAGCAGCCGCCCTATGACAAAGCCGCGTGGTCGGGGCATCAGAGCGATGGGGGACTGTATGTGTATTTGTTTGAGCCATTCGATAGTATCGAGCTCAGCCTCTCTCAGGTAGCGACAGCGGGCGATCTGGTCATCGAGTACCCATCTGCTATCGATGCGCAGGGCGTGGTATCGACTTGGTCAGAGCTCACACCGCTGTCCGAGGGCACCAGAGATCTCAGTCAGAGTGGCACCATCCGATGGCAGCCACCTAGCGATTGGCAGTTTGCGCGCACGCATGATGGCACCGGTCGCACCTACGGTGGGGGACCCTACTTCGGCACCACCATGATGCGCGATGGCGGTGCTATGTATGTGATCCGTCTGCTGTGGAAAAATGGCACTGGCGATGAGCCGCGCCTCGAGGATGTGCAGCTACGCCAGTGGCAGAGCCAGACCACTCCTGGCGATCCATCCGAGCGTCTGATACCTGGCTGGGACCCCGCTAATGATGTGAATGACGATGGCTACGTGGATGACAGCGAGTACGCATCGCTGGTGAATCCGGGGGCTACGGCCCGGTTTCGCTACGAGTCGCGGGCCTGTCCTCTGGGGCGGATGTGGAGCTCGCGGTCGTCGTTTTGTCGGACCAATGTTTTCGATACTCATTTCCGCACCTTTGTCTCGGAGTACCATCGGCAGCAGTGGCAGACATCAGGCATACTAGGTGCCTATAATGACGATATGTTTAAGCTAGTCGGCCCCGATGAGTATCTAGTGCAGTCTGGCGGCACCACGCACGAGCTGACCAATCGTATCGATACCGAAGCCGCAAATACCGAATACCTAGTGGGTTTTGCCGATCTATTCTCCGAAATCAGTTCGGTGACAGGGAGCGACTACATCAGCTCCAATATATCGGCAGATAATCTATTTGTGTCGCACGATCGATTACCCTTTACCACGGCGATCGATGCTTTCCTCCGTGAGGACTACATCCGTGCGGGCACCGGCTTTACCGGATTCTTCGGTCTGAGCAAAATGTGGGATACTTTTGCCTACGCAGCTCTGGGGAAAAAGACCATCATTCAGGCGACGTTTCGGAGCGGTTTGGTGCGCAGCGATTTCCCCAATACCAATATGCGGAGCAATTGGGATAGAGATGCTGAGACATTGCTGGCGCAGTATTATTTGCTACATATGCCCGACTCCACCTATCTGAACATGTGGAACTGGAGCTTCAACTATGGTAGCGGCAATACGACTGCCGCCGACTACCATACGGCGGGTATACCGAAAAATATCGCCTACCAGCCAGAGGCGCTACTACAGGTCGATATGGGAGTGCCGGTAGCAGGTATCCCCAGTGGGCAGACGCCCATCCCTTACATGGTAGCGACATCGGAGGGCTCCTACACCGTGCTGGGAGATTCGGATGATGTCCAGCTGGCTCACGCCGAGATCGGTAGCGATGGCACTGTGGATGTGGTGCCCTCTTACATCTACTACCTGCAGCAGTCGGGCACCGTCGCTGGTCTCCCCGGCGTACCAGCAGAGATGGTGCTGGCTAGGCATTACACTCGCGGATTGGTCCTATACCGGACCGCTACTTTTACAGGCAATGAGACCCATCGCACCTCATCTTCTGGCGCACTACCACTACCACAGCCGTGTCGACGAGTATCGGCAGACGGTAGTTTTGGGCCAGTGATCGAGGAGATCGATTTGGCAGGTTACCAGGGCGCTCTGCTTCGCTACGCCGACTACAGCGAGTGGGTAGAGCGTCACGGCATCGCTGATGCCTTACCAGGCGACGATGCAGATAGCGATGGATTGACCAATTTCGACGAATTCGTCCTAGTGACCGATCCGACAGTCGACAATGGCGCAGATATCGAGATCGACCAATCCGGTTGGCTGCAGTATCGCAAAGCCCGCGGAGCCACCGGTCACACGGTAGTCCTCGAGCAGAGCGCCGACATGCAGACCTGGCAGACATCGGCTCTTACCATCTCGGAGACGCTGGATGCCGATGGGCACTACGAGTACCGAGCGGATGCTTTAGCTAGCCTAAGCGCCCCAGACAAGCAGTTCTTCCGCGTCAGAGTCGAGGCCGCGCCGTAATGGATGGGATGCAGTCACATGGCTGTAATGGCCGATAAACTATGAGTTGCTTCGGATGAAGCACATTAACGATTGGAATGAATATAATCTATACAGTGCGAGCAGGAACGATTTGGTGGCTGAGTTCACATTGAGAAAACAAAATTTTGTTCCTAAGGCTAAAGAACGCTGGTCTGTTTTTTTGAAACCTTCTGAGGGTTATTTGATTTGGGGATTCGAGTCAAAGGGAGATAATTTTGGAGGTGGTAGCCGCTGTTACATGACTACCGATCACAACGGAGCGGTTGTTTGCGACATAACCACTGCTGTTTGAGTTTTTTAAATAATTCACAAGAGTATGAACAGCCAGCGCTGGTAACACTTGGACTGAACAGTTTGAGGCAGAGTTAAGATTTGGGGAGTATGACCAATCGAAAATAACGGGAGTAATTGTCAATAAGATCACATTTGCCCACAAATTACAGAACTTGAAAAAAATAAAAGTAATGACGATCTTCGATACTTTGCCAGGTAAGCAAATTAAACAATTTGATTCTGAGTTTACGCTTTTCTCTGATCTTCCGCAAAGTTGTGCGGTGAATCAATTTTTTATGAGATTCTCCAGTTCGTCAGGCTGGTTGGGTCGGACTTATTTTACTATCTGGAGTGAGAAAGAAGTTCTTAGATTTCGTCAGAGCCAAACTTCTGAAACGTGTTACTCATCGGATTTTTATTTTTTTGGCTCTAATGGAAGTAGTGAGTTATTCGGTGTAACGTTTTCTGATGGTGAACAATATTTTTCAGCGCCATCAATCGGAGCTGACGCTGACGTTTTTCTGATTGGCGAGTGGGATTTTTTCTTAAAATCTTTAAGCGAAGGTAGCTGGCTTCAGAAATAGTTATACGGGGGAATGATAAATATCGCCCCGAAATACCCAGAATTCTTAGAATCGGAGAAGTTTGGTTAAACAATCACGGGAACCCTCAGAATAGTTCTGTCGTTTCGTCTTGGGAGAACACCTCTTGTGCTGGTCTTACGAATTGTCGCGAGGCTTTGGAGGGGGAGATAGTGATCTGACCGCGCATTTTTATGCATTCTATCATGTTCTCTTAAGGTTCGATCTGGTATCTTGCTGGCATGCTGCCGATTTGACGTCTAGTCGGAGCTGAGATTGAAAAAATATAACTGCGCAGATTATGAAGAAATTACTCACATCGATACTCACCATCATCGCACTAGCATTCAGCGTCGTGTACCTCGACACCCAGGCCGCAGACGAGCCAGTCGCTGCAGAGGAGGAGGCCACGGATGACAAAGGAAAAGGCGATAAAGGCAAGGGCAAGGGTAAAGGGAAAGGTAAGGGCAAAGGTAAAGGCGGTAAGGGGGGCAAAGGCGGCGATGATGGCGACGGTAAGGGTGGAAAAGGTGGCAAGGGCGGAAAAGGCGGTAAGGGAGGCAAAGGCGGAAAAGGTGGCGATGATGGAGACGACGGTGGCAAGGGCGGAAAAGGTGGTAAGGGAGGCAAAGGCGGAAAGGGTGGTAAGGGCTAGGACCACTACGCACCGATAGATTCTATCTTTTTGGGGAAGGGCAGCATCGGCTGCCCTTCTTTTTTTTTGGTGGTCTTTGCCAATGGGCGATTTAGGTTCGCTGTCATCATGAGCGAATCGAGCAAAATAGGGGTGATCGGCCTCGGAATCATCGGCAAGGGCATCGCAAATCATCTGCGAGGCACTGGTGCGGCAGAAGTCTGTGTGTGGAATCGGACACCTCGTCCTGAGCCGAATTTTGTGGGTTCTCTGGCGGATCTGGCTCACGTCTCGGATATCATTCAGATCTTCGTCACCGATGGGCCGGCGCTGCTCTCGATCATGCAGCAGCTGCAGCCGCATCTGAGCACGCGTCACATCGTGCTGAATCACTCCACGGTGGATCCACAGTCATCGGTGCAGGCTTATCAGATCGCAGAGGCGGCGGGAGCGGATTTTCTCGATGCGCCATTTACTGGCAGTCGCGATGCGGCGGCAGCGGGACAGCTGGTCTACTACATCGGTGGTGATGCGGCAGTGCTGGAGCGAGTACGATCGGCTCTAGCTCTGAGTGCACGCGAGATCATACCAGTGGGTGGTATCGGGCAGGCTTCCATCATCAAAATAGCGACTAATATGATATCTGCCACCACGGTCCAGGTACTGAGTGAGGCCTACGGTCTGGTGGGGGCGACAGGTATCGATCCTAGCGTCCTGCAGACGGCTATCGAGCACAATGCCTGTGGATCGGTGCTGACATCGATGAAGCTGCCGAGCATCATCGAGGGCGATTATCAGCCGCATTTTTCGCTGAAGAATATGTTTAAAGACGCCAATCTGGCTCTGGATATCGCCAAGCAGAGTGGCGTGGATCTACCGGCGCTGAGCACGACTGCGAATATGATGTATCGCACCATGCAGCGGGGTGATAGTGCCGAGCTGGATTACTCGGTGCTGGCACAAAACTATCAGGCCCCAGCGTCCAACTCATGACTGGCTATACTGACTTATCAGACCGTGCCTGGCTGCGTCTCACTGGGCCGGATGCGGTGCGCTTTCTCAATGGGCAAGTGACCAACGACGTGAGCCAGGATCTGTCTGGCCGCGTGATCCCAGCCTGTGTCTGCTCGATCAAGGGCAAAGCAGAGGCGCTGGTATGGATCACCGCAGATCCTGACTCCAGCGATGGGCTGCTGATCGAGGCTGAGGCGGCTCAGATCGAGGCGGTGCACATGCGTATCGATCGCTATCTGATAGCCGACGACTGCGAGCTGAGCGAGCCGATCAGTGATCTGACGGTAGCGCACTACATCGGCGATGTGCCTCTGGGTGGTGCGGCGGTGAAAGAGTGCTGGCGGTATGGTGTGAAGGGCTACGATCTGCATGGGACCAGTGAAGCCACTGGTCTTGATCGCAATGATCTGGCTCAGGCAGCTTTGCTTTCTGGAGTGCCGAGTTTTGGTGCAGAAATAACCGGAGACTACCATCCCGTGGAATTGGGTCTCGATAAGTGGGCGGTCGATTTTCACAAAGGCTGTTATCTCGGGCAGGAGATCGTGTCCCGACTCGAGACGGCGGGGAAATCTCGAAACGAATGGGGTATTTATCTCGGGACTGATGAGCACTCGGCGGGAGCAGAGATCGCAAATGCCGATGGCAGAGTGGTCGGCAAGGTGACGCGTGACTCTCTAGCCTATGAGGGCCGCTATCTGACTGCTATTATGGTCAGAGGGGAGCTGGGGGATAGTTTTGAGAAGCTGGCGTTTCGGGAGATGGGCTAAAGTGGACTGAGACCGATGGCACTAGTTTGAGAGGTGTAGTGGAGCGTAGCGGATGATCTGAATCTTCCGAACAGCGGAGACTCGCGAGTGTCAGAGGGTATGAGAAACGGCTGATGGGCTATGCTGTCTGAACTTTCAGAAGTTCAGCTACGGCAGTTGTTTTGTGTCCTTCTTTGCCGTCGATATTGCTGCTTAAACTAGGGCGATACGGGGCTGAGACGTTTTAGTCTAGGGCTGCCATGTACTGGGCGAATAGCTCTTGGGCCTCGTTTGCCTCTAGCATGCGAGGGTCGTGGTGCATGGCTAGGGTCAGTTGATTGGCGTACAGACAGGCCGATACGGTCGCGCAGTGGCCGGGGCGTAGCACGGGTATGAACTCCACTGCCTCTAGCACTAGGCCGCCCTCGAGGGTGATTTTGCCTTCCTTCTTTGGCAGCATGCAGGTGGTCATGACGGGGCCTAAATTTGAAAGGAGAGCGCTGCCGGAGAAGCGTTTTCTGCGGATACCTGATGCGAGCTTTTCTGGCCAATGGCGCAGGACTCGTAGCAGCATGGGTAGGACCATCCCACGGTGGTCGGTGCGCATGGCAGCGATCTGATTATCGATCCAGGTCTGCAGGGCATCGCTATCCTCGAGTTGGCCGATCTGGCGATCGAAACAGACTAGGCCCACGATATTGGCTGCGGGGCAGGCGCGGTGAGATGCGGCGCGCAGGCTGACAGGAGTGGTCACGCGAAAGATCTGATGCGGCTCTCGATCGCTCCAGCCGGTAAAGGCAGTGAAGAGATTGCGCAGTAGCCAGCCATTTAGGTTGGTATTGGCGGCGCGGGCCTGTTTGTTTAGTGCCACGGTCTCCTCACGGCTGTAGCGGCGTATCAGCACGGGCGGGGTCGGGGGCATGGCATCGCTCTCGGCTGGTATGGGGCGCTCCACTAGGGTCACGGGCTTGCGTTTGTAGAATTTTCGAAAGGTCTTCAGCGATTTGGCGCCCTGCCATAGCCACTGTGCGACTGCCTTTCTGGAGAGTCCGGTAGTGCCCCTCGAGCGCAGATTCTGTGGGTCTAGCTTTTTGTATTTGTACGTGGCATCAGGCTGGAGCTGCTCGGCATAGGCCGTCATCAGGTCGCTGGCTAGCTCTGAGGTGCTCAGGCCATCGCAGACGGTGTGCTGGATCTGGAGGAAGATGGATGCCGAGAGGGTATCGGAGGATTCTATCACGATCACTCGTAGGCCGAGTTCTTTGGTGATGTCTAGGCGCTCAGCAGCAGGTAGCAGGGCGGGGTCGCCTGTCTGCCAGAGGATGGGGATCTGTAGCTCCGGAGCTGCTACCCAGCGCCAGGAGGCGCGCCCGGTCTTCTCGACTACAGCCGAGAAAAGCGGGTGCCTAGCGGCGGTAGCTGTGACTGCTGCTTCCAGTGCATGGCGCTGTAGCTGGCCCTCCAGATGCAGACGTAGGAAAAACTGCATGGGGTGCGATGGGCTGTCCTCGAGCAGCCAGCAGACCTCGATCGGTGATAGGGGCAGGGGAAACAGTGAGTTCTCAGACGAGTCAGACATGATGTTGGGATAGGGTACCGAAAAAATTCAATAGGGTACGATTTTTATTCAATAGGGTCTAAATCTGCGAGGCCGAAGCAAAGTTGAGAGAAACTTAAAACCCTCTAGGTCGAGTCGTCCCAGAGGGACGAAAGAAAATAGCCGGTGGTTTCGCTGCGCTACACCACCGGATTTCTAGCGTCTCATCAGGCGAGTCCCGGCAGGGACGACAGAAGCGGGCTATTTCCTTACCGAATGGAATAATGGTTTGCCGTCGATTGGCTTAGGCGCGCTTCTGTCGTCCCTACCGGGACTGAAAATGGTTCTGGACTTGTTTCCGGTGGTTTCACCACCGGCTATTTTCTGTCGTGCCTCCGGCACTTTGGAAACAAGCCGATTAAGATAATGATAATCAGTTAGTTCCACGAAAAAGTGAAAATTTGTTATTCAGGAGGGGCTAAATCTGCGAGTAGGGCATCGGCGAATAATTTCAGGTCCTATCCATCTCAAAAGTTAAGGAAGCTCATTTTCTCGAATCTGATTTATCAATTTTACAATTTTTATTGATTTTTATAACAGTGTGTGCGATAATAGTGCAGGAAATGATAATTTTCGCAAAAATAACCCTCAGTGTAACAAATAAGATACCCCTATAGCCCGAATTTCTGACAGAGAGCAGCCCAAACCCAACTCCAAATGAAGTCTTTTTCAAAATCAAAATCCCAATCCAACTCCTCTGGAAGATCGAGTGCTATGATGGCTGTGATCACTCTCGTGGCTGTGCTAGGAGGGTTTGCTTTTTCAAAACTCTCGAAACAGGCTAAGGAGGACTCTGCCAAACGAAATGCTCAGATCATAGCGGCGACGTCAGCTGCTGCTTATGAGGTGGGCGCCTACCATGTGATCCCCGAGACTGTGCCCAATGGAGGAGTGCTGAATTCGATCAAACTGCTGCGTATCGTAGGGGTGACTAGCGACGAGGGGATGAAGAGTTTTGATTTGCCGATCAGCAAGAAGCAAGTGCTCGCTGCAGCTAAGTATCTAGAGATCATCGAGATCCGGAATCCGGACAGCTGTGGATACATCCTCGACTATCGAGATCCATCCGCGCCACAGCTCAGTCCCACAGCTCTAGCTGCTCGACAGCAGGCTTTGTCGGCTGCTTCTCTTTGATCAAAGGATTCTCACACGGAGCGATGCTGAGATCGAGCGAGGGCAGTAGGATGTCTCTGGGATCGGAAGTGGTGAGGTAGTGAGCCAGTCTATCTTCGGGTAGGAGAGCTGGCATTCGGTCGTGATAGGGTCCCGTTTTGGGTGAGGGGCAGGTGGTGATCATCGAGTAGCAGGGGCCTGCCTCAGGGTGTTCTTCCCAGATACCTGCGGCCCACAGCCAGCGATCGGGCTGCAGAGCGGAGAAGTGATGGGTCTGTTTCTGTCCCTTTGGGCCAGTCCACTCGTAGTAGCCGGCGACGGGTATGATGCAGCGTCGACCCTGGCTCCAGGCTGCCTGCCACATGCCGGTGGCTAGCTTGTCGCTGCGGGCGTTGTTGATGGCGGGATTAAAGGCGCGAAGGAATCCCCAGCGCATGGTGGTGTGCTCGGTCTCGGAGAGTAGTACCAGGCCAGGGTCGGTTTTGCGGATGCCGATGGACTTGGTGCGCAGCTGGGTGAGCCCGCGAAAGACGATCTGCTCCCAGATGGATTCCTGGCGTTTGCCCTGGCTAGGGCCGATGTCGTAGAGATTGCACATTGGGATGGGTGTCCTAGGTAGGACCTCCCAGCCTAGCTAGTGGTCAGTAGTTCGTCCAGTCCTAGAGCGATCGGGCAGTCGATCGCACCGGCTAGTGCATAGAGTAGCTCGGTTTTACTATCGTCGATGTTGTTCTTCTGGGCGCGCAATGCCTCCCTGCAGGCTTCTAATGTCGCGGCCTGGTTATCAGGTGCGGCTTTTTCGATTTTGTCGATGGCTTGGCTGATCTCTGCGATTGAGCAATGGTTAGTGGGTGTACGCGGGAGCTGGATGTGAGTGCGTTTTTGGAACACGTTTAGCCCGTCGATGTAGGCTTGGTTTCTGTCCATGTCGTCGGTAGCTCCGTGTGCAGCCATACTGATCAGCAGGCCAGCGGCCTTGGCGACTTCATTGCGGCTGGTAGGTTTGGACGATCTTTGCGGCGTGGTATGGTAATAGCTATCGAGACTGTGGGTGAAGATCTTTCCGACAGCGAGTTCGAATAGATCGACTTGGCCATCGCTAGCGATGAGCCGCTCGGAGAGGCTGCGAAATCGGATGTATTCGTCTTTACCGATTTCGCGGAGGGCTGGGATCGATAGGTTGGCCAGGGCTAGTTTCTCTGCAGATGATAGAGCTACTGCAGCCGAGGCGACTTGATGAATGGTGCCAGGGAGATCTGGCGACACGCGGGTGATGTCGGCTAGCTGAGCTGCCGTCCATCTCTCGTCGGTGGACAGTAGCAGTGCTAGCACCAGCGTGCCGGCATGCATAGGCTCTCGGGTCGCATCGAGCCACACTGGAGGGAGGGCGTGGTGGCTGCTAGTGGCGGCTGGATCTGGGATGGTAGTCGGCTCGGGAGCGGGAGCAGGACTGGAGGCCCAGCTCGGCTCTGTGCGGGATGGGCCCTGCTGAGTCGCAGCTGGTGCAGGAGCTGGTAATGCTTCTAGGGGTGGTGGTACGGACCTGCCTTTGGTGGGGATGCTCCTCCGAGGAGTGAGATCGCCATCCCAACCTGATATAATCCGAGCTATCCGGTTGGAGGGCGATGGGTGTGCTTTGACAAAGCCTTCGTTATCTGGCCCAAACATAAACATACCTGCGCCGAAGGATATTTTTGTAGTGATTTTCGAACTGCCTTTGGGAGCGATTTTTTTGATGGCACCAGCAATTCCGTCTGGGTTGCGGGTCAGTTGGACTGCGATCGCATCTGCCAGGTAATCACGCTGCCGCAGCATCGAGCCATTGATCTGCATGATCAGTAGCAAACCGATCCCAAAAATGATCATCAATGGCATAGCTAGAAAAAAGGAAGCGGCAAGGGGAATCAAAAAGCCAAAAGTAAGAGCGATCACTCGGGTGGCTAGCTCGAGGTCGCCATTGATGATGTGTCCGTACTCGTGGGCGATCATTCCCTGCAACTCATCTCGAGATAGCTGATCGATGGAGCCTTGGGTCACAAAGAGCATGGCGCTAGCTGAGTTTTGGCCGATGGAAAATGCATTGATGACAGGCTCATTCTCGAGGACATAGACCTTGGGAGGGGCGATGCCAGCGGCGATGGCCATCTCCTCTACGATATTTCGAAGTTTGCCTTTACCGCGCGCGAGTTCTTTCCCCTCGATCTTTCGACTGATGATTCTGAGCGAAAAGGTATCGGCATTTTGCGCTTGGAAATTTTTGTAAATTTTGATGGCTATCCCAGAGATCGCTCCAAGCATGATGATCGTTCCGATGAGCACGCAAACTAGGATATTGGGCAGACCAAATATCCACACAAAGAAGCCGATGAAGCAACCGCCCAGCACGGCAGTCGCGATCGTGACGAGCACGTACAGCTTCATCAGCTTTCGGCTTAGCTGCCTTGCCTGTCTTTGACTTTCAAAGAAATCCATTTAAATTATATTTTATATAATTTTAATACAATTTAAAGGTTTCGCAGTGTTTGATTCGTGTTTTTTGGTGCGGGGTCAAAGTGCGGGACCTTTACTGCTTCAATTATTGAGACACATGCAACCACAGCCATTTACTGAGTATCATTACACCACGAATGGGGTACAAGGAGGGCATGTGCCCTTCTCAGAGTTGGTCAATATGGCCAGATTTGGTAGTCTGCAGCCTAATGAGCGAGTGTGGACCGATGGTATGGCTAACTGGGAGGTGGCAGCTGAGCATGCGCCTCTGATAGCAGCGCTGCAGGCCCCTAAGGAGGAGCCATATGATCAGCTGAACTCGGAACCCGAGAGAACCAGCTATCTGGCGATGTGGTCGCTGGTATTGGGGATTGTAGGTCTGTTTTGCTTTGTGTTGAACATGCTTGGCCCTGTTGCTGTGTGTTTAGGAGGTATTTCACTAAAGGTGATAAATAACTCGGGCGGCAAGTTACAAGGTAAGGGGTTAGCGGTAGCTAGCATCGTTCTGGGGAGCTTAGCCACGGTGATTCTCGTTGTGAATATTTTTAGTGTCGTTATCCCTTTCGGGGAGGCACTGAACGAAGCTGCGATTGAATTTGATTCGATGCAGATGGAGGAAGCTCTAGCTACTGAGTAGGACTTTCTACAGCCCACCGTATCGCCGGTGGCGCTTTTGGTAGTCGGCTACGGCTAGCTCCAGATTTTCATGGCGAAAGTCGGGCCAGAGCACATCGGTGATGTGGATCTCGGAGTAGCTGATCTGCCAGAGCAGAAAGTTCGATATGCGAAACTCGCCGGATGTCCGCACTAGCAGATCGGGGTCGGGTGCTTCGCTGGTGTAGAGGTAATCGCCAAAATTTTCTACGCTGAGCTCTTCAGGAGTCATCTCGCCATCGGCAGCGCGCTGCATGAGCGTCTGGGTGGCGCGCACGATCTCTTCGCGCGAGCCGTAGCTGAGGGCGATGTGGCAGGTGAGGCTCTCGCAGTGGGCCGTGTCGGCGATGGATTTGTCGAGCTGCTTGCGACTGGCAGGCGGCAAGCGGTCGATGGCCCCGATGGCCTTCAGGCGGATATCGTTTTTGATCAGCGTCGGGGTCTTCAGCTTGAGAAAGTGGCTGAGTAGACCCATCAGGCCGCTCACCTCATCCTCTGGCCGTTTCCAGTTTTCCGAGGAAAAGGCATAAAGTGTCAGGTGGCGAATGCCGATGGCTTTGGCCGCCTCGAGCACGGCCTCTACGGACTTGGCACCTTCTCGGTGGCCTTCGTTTCGGATTTTGCCGCGGCCTTTCGCCCAGCGACCGTTGCCATCCATGATGATGGCGACGTGCTCGGGTATCGGTAGCTCTGGATCGTAGTGGGGCATGACTGGGCAAGAGATACGATCTAGGCAGTGGCCATCTTTCAGCGAATGATGGTCTGCTCGCGATCGGGACCGACGCCGACGAAGCCGACCTGCGCACCGGTCTCCACTTCGATGCGATCGAGATAGGCGCGGGCATTGGCGGGTAGCTCATCGTAGCTACGGCAGCCAGTGGTGTCTTCCTGCCAGCCTGGCATGGTTTCCAGGATAGGCTTGGCACTTTCGAACTCAGCGATCGGTGCAGGCGGCAGTGTGACTTGCTTGCCATTCACCTCGTAGCGAGTACAGATCGGGATCTCCTCTAGCTCATCGAGGCCGTCGACATTGGTGATGGCCCAGCGGCTGACGCCATTGACCATAGCTGAGTAGCGCAGCAGCACCATATCTAGCCAACCACAGCGACGCTTGCGGCCAGTGGTAGCACCAAACTCGCGGCCCATATTGTGAAAGCGGTCGCTGAGTGCCTCGTCGCCAGTCGGGAATGGCCCTGCGCCGACACGAGTGGTGTAGGCTTTGGCCACACCGATGACTTCGTCGATAGCGTGTGGCGGGATGCCTGAGCCAGTGCAGGCTCCAGCGGAGATGGTATTCGAGGAAGTGACGAATGGGTAGGTGCCCTGATCGATATCCAGGTAGGTGCCCTGAGCACCTTCGAAAAGGAAGGTCTTGCCACTGCGCAGCTCATTGTGCAGCACTTCCACGGTATCGGCGGTGTAGGGTGCGAGGCGCTCGCCTGCTGCGATCAGCTGTTTGCCGGTGGCCTCGGCGTCGATAGGCTCGAGACCTGCTGCTTCGAAGATCACATTGCATTGTTGAGCCTTCTCGTAGTAGCGCTCGGCGAAGATCGTCGGATCGCCGACTAGATCGTGTAGGCGGAAGCCGGTGCGATCGACTTTGTCACCATAGGTGGGACCGATACCGCGCTTGGTGGTACCGATTTTGCCATCGCCGCGCTGGAGCTCATTGTAGGCATCCATCTCGCGGTGGTAGGGCATGGTGATGTGCGCGCGATTGGAGATTTTTAGCCTATCGGAGGCTACGCTGACGCCTTTTTCCTCGAGGCCATCGATCTCGGTGAGTAGCCCCATGGGATCGATGACGACGCCATTGCCGATGACATTGAGTTTGTCTGGCCACAGGATGCCAGATGGCATGAGGTGTAGGACGTATTTTTTACCGGCGGAGATCACGGTGTGGCCGGCATTATTTCCGCCCTGTGCCCGGACGACGACATCTGCAGTCTCGGTGAGGAAATCGACGATTTTCCCTTTGCCCTCGTCGCCCCACTGGGAGCCAATCACGATAGAATTTGGCATAGCTATACTTTGTAGATGAAATGGTGAATCAGTGCAGCGAGCGGTAGGTAGAAAGCCCTACTCGCTAGACGCTCGCCGTTCGAAGTTAGTAAAAAATAACGGGATGTAAGAAATCTAGATCTCGACCTTCATCATGACGGTCATCATCACTAGGCCGATAGCCGCGATGATACCGATCACTCCGATGATCATGGCGATCTGTGCCATGGAATCTTTCTTTTCGATTTTTTCGATAGGAGATAGATCTCGGAAACCTGCAGGACGTGCAGAGCTCTCGGCGATAGGTGCGACTGGGGCCCCATAGCTACCACCTGTGGACTCGCCGATACCTGCGCCTGCGGCGGGCTCCTCGGCGGCAGCAGGCTGCTCGGTGGCCTCCGCACCGTCTGCCTCGAATGCAGCGGGCACTGAGCCGATCTGGAAGCTGGCTCCATTCGACAGAGGTGCTTCGGAGACTTGCTCACCCTCTAGGAAGATGCCGTTGGTCGAGCCATTGTCGACTAGCACGTGGAGACCCGCGCCGATGCGGCGGATGTAGGCGTGAAGACTCGATACCGAAGAGTGCTCTACGATGATGTCACAGTCTGGTGATCGACCAATGGTGACCTGCTCCTCGTCGCCGAGGCCATATCTTGCGGGTTCGTGATCGGGTACAAAGATTGTGATTTTAGCCATGTCTGCTGCAGATGTTAGCGTGGTTTAGCGTGTCTGATCAATGAGATTAGCAAATTCTTGGAAAAAATATTCCGCATCGTGGGGTCCAGGAGCTGCTTCGGGGTGATATTGGACCGAAAATACGGGGAATTTCTTATGACGCATGCCTTCCACGGTCTGGTCGTTGAGATTGATGTGAGTCACCTCGATATCCTCTGGGAGGTCGTCTGCATTCACGGCGAAACCATGATTCTGCGAGGTGATGGAGATTTTGCCGCTGCGTAGGTCCTTCACAGGGTGGTTGCCACCGCGGTGTCCGAATTTGAGTTTAAAGGTCTTTCCGCCAAAGGCGTGGGCCAAGATCTGGTGACCTAGGCAGATGCCGAAGATCGGCTTTTTCTCGATGAGCTGGCTGATCTCGCTGTGGATGTAGTCCAGAGCAGCCGGGTCGCCAGGGCCATTGGAGAGAAAGATGCCATCGGGATCGAGTGCCAGCACATCGGCAGCTGGGGTGCGGCTGTTGACCACGGTCACATCGAAGCCGCAGCGGCGTAGGTAGCGCAGGATGTTGCGCTTGATGCCGAAATCATAGGCCACGATCTTGTACTTGGGCGGATCTAGCTTGCGGTATTGCTCACCATTTTCTTCGATGAGCTCTTCACCGGACGAGGGATTGATGATCGTCCACTCGCGGCTCTCGGTGCTATCGGGGTCCCACTGGTAGGTCTCAGTCGTGGTCACTTCTTTGACAAAGTCGGCTCCTGCCATATCGGCCGCATTTTTGGCCTGCTCGACAGCTTGCTCAGCGGTCAGGCTGCCATCGGTGCACACGCAGGCGCGCATGGCTCCGGACTCGCGCAGGTGCTTGGTCAGGGCTCGGGTGTCGATCTCCTGGATACCGGGCACTCCTGCTGTCTCTAGGTATTCTCCCAGACTCGCAGTGCTGCGCCAGTTGCTGGGCACTTCGCAGAGCTCCTCGATCACTAGGCAGCGGGCGTGTACCTCGCCGCTCTCAGCATCGACTGGGGTGGTGCCGTAGTTGCCGATGAGTGGGCACGTCAGGGTGACGAATTGACCACGGTAGGAGGGATCGGTGAGGATCTCCTGGTAGCCTGTCATCGACGTGTTGAAACAAATCTCTCCGGTCGCCACGGTCTTTGCACCGAAGGCGACTCCCTCATAAACTGTCCCGTCCTCGAGAGCGAGGATCGCCGTTTGTGCTAGGTCTTTTTGCTCTGCCATTTCCCTATGGGTTGCTCCTCCGCGCTAGCGAAATGAGCCTGAAGAGGATGGCAGACTTTATACGGCTTTCAAGAGGGGGATTGGAAGTTTCCCCCAATATTCTATCAGTTGGACAAAGCGAGGTCGTCGGTGGCATTGAGCCATTGCTCGGTTTTCAGCACGAGCTCCTCTGGGCTGATGGGTTTTTTGACCACATCTTGCACCTGATCGAGACGACCGTGAAACTTCTCGGCCTCGGCACTGAGCACGACTACCGGTGTGGAGAGCAGGCGAGGGTGGGTGCGGACCTGGCTGAGCACGGCATGGCCATCGGCGCCTGGCATGACGAGATCTAGTATGATCAGATCTGGTGTTTTGGTCTTTAGCTCCATGATGGCTCTGGTCCCTTGATTGATGATGATGCACTCGTAGCCAGCTTTTTCCAGATAGCGGCCATAGAGTGCGGTGGTGTCGACATCATCATCGATCAGAGCGACGACCTTTCTCACTGGGACATCATCCATGCGGTGCTGCAGAGCTCCGGCGCGGATCTTATCGTAGTCGATGTTTTCGCCTGGGCCATTCACGGGTAGATAGACATTCAGCGCGGTGCCGACTCCAGGTTCACTCTGCACGGTGATCTCGCCGCCCAGCATCTTGGCATAGGCTTGGCAGATGGTCAGGCCGAGGCCGGTGCCGCCGTATTCTTTGGTGGTGCCAGCGCTGGCCTGGGTAAAGGCTTCGAAGACTTTGCCCAACTGGTCCTGAGTCATGCCGATGCCGGTATCGCTGACTCGGATGTGGACCCACTCGCAGTCAGTCGGTTGGTCGAAAAATTTGGCGGCTGCTAGTTCGATGTAGCCGCCTTTGGTGAATTTCGCGGAGTTGCTCATCAAGTTGAGCAGGATCTGCTTGAGCTTGGTCTCGTCGGTAGAGATCGAGCCTAGATCATCAATATCGAAGCGGCGGACCAGTTTATTGTTCCGCTCCGCGACCTTGGGCTGGATGGTGTCGCAGACGGCGATCAGGGAATTGCCCACCTCACATGGCTCGATGAGCACGTCCATTTTGCCAGCCTCGATTTTGGAGATATCCAGCACGTCATTGATGATGGAGAGGAGGTGGTGGCCTGCGTTGTTGATGGTTTTCAGGTCATCACACATGGTTTTCAGTTCCTCTTCCTCTTCGACCTCCATCTCGAGGATCTCGCTGTAGCCGATGATGGCGTTTAGCGGTGTGCGCAGCTCGTGGCTCATGTTGGCGAGGAATTCGCTCTTAGCCTTGTTGGCGCGATCGGCTTTCTCTTTCTCCTGCATGAGGCGGAGCTCGGCTTGGTAGCGCTCTGTCATATCGCGGAAGACACCGACGTAGAAGGCTTCATTGGTGTCTACTGCCTCTGCTAGAGTGAGTTCTAGTGGAAAGCTTTGGCCATTCTTGCGTTTGCCCCAGACAGCTAGGCAGGTGCCATTGCTATCCACCGATGGGATGATTCTGCGCAGCTGATCGCGATTTTCGCCCTGAGAGGTTTCATTGCCGATACGGAAGAAAGATGAGATCTCTCCGCCGACGATTGCTTCGGTCGGCTGTTCGAGGATTGCGACCGCTGCGGGGTTTATGCTCTGGATGGTCAGGTCATCCTTGCTGATAGTCACGATGCCGTCCATCGCGGTATTGACCACGGTGTGGGTATGATTCACTGCCGCTTCGAGTGCGTTGAGCACTCGGTTATAGAGATTGGCTACCATGCCGGCCTCGGTAAATGGCTCCTCAGGGATGCGGGAGTTCAGATCCTTGAGTTGGGAGTGATCCTGCATGGTGATGAACAGGTCGTGGAAGTCGGTTGCCGCATTGTGCTCGGAGATATTTAGGCCGACCTTTTCGTCTTCTTCGGAGACTCGTAAACTTCTGAATCGGTTGATGGTCTTGCCAATCGCGAAGGAAAGGCCGAATGCGACCAAACCTGTGTACAGGATGCCTAGGCCTTGGACCCCGATCTGATTGATCCTGCTGAGTCCGGTGCCGAGGATCGATAGGTCGCCAAAGATACCGACGGCCAGTGTGCCCCAGATACCGGCGCAGAGGTGGGCTGGGATCGCCTCTACAGCATCGTCGATACGTAGCCGCCGGAGTAGCACAGCAGAGAAATTGGCTACAATGGCGCCGGTGGCACCGACTAGGATGGCGAACATCGGAGAGATAGCATGTGCGCCGGCAGTGATAGCCACGAGACCGGCGATACAGCCAGTCATGACGTTCATGACATTGATGCGGTCATTGCGGAAAGCTTCGAATGCCAGAGAACCGACGACGCCCCCAGCTCCGCCAAACATGGTGACCAACAGCACGCCGGGAACGTTTTTGTTGAGTTCAAAAAAGCTACCTCCATTGAACCCGAACCAGCCGAACCACAGGATGAGGATGCCGAGCATGGCGGTGGGTAGGTTTGATCCATTCACATGGCGGTATTTGCCACCTTCATAGATTCCCAAACGAGGCCCGATGAGCAGTAGGACAGCGAGCGATACCCAACCTCCTACCGAGTGCACTACGGTTCCACCGGCAAAGTCGACAAAGCCCATTTTTGCCAGCCAGCCAGCGCCATTCCAACTGGCATGGGCACAAACAGGATAAATGAGGCCGGAAATGATAATCGCGAAAAAGATGTAGGAACGAAACTGCATGCGCTCCGCCGTAGCACCGGAGAGAATGGTGACTGCCGTGCCGCAGAAAAGTGCCTGATAGACGAAGAAGCAGATCGCTTCACCCTCATCGGAGGCAAACGATGGGAAGAACTGTGAGGTGCCAAAGATGCCAAACATCGAGTCGCCGAAGATGAAGCCGTAGCTAAATCCCCAGAGGATCAGAATACTGACGCCGAGGTCGGAAAGATTCTTCAGCGCCACGTTGATGTTATTTTTCGTACGAGTCAGACCTGACTCAAGGCAGAGAAAGCCAGCCTGCATCAAGAGCACCAAAAGGGCGCACATGCCGATCCAAATGAAATTAATCGCCGTAGAGGGTTCCAAATCCATAAAATTTTTGTGGTTTTAAAGGATGTTTTAAATTATAATTCCTATAACCCCTCTATCAACCCTCATTATTTAAAAAGTATTAAATAGACCCGTTGATGCACAAAATACTGTTAGTAGAAGACAATCCTGTGAATCGGAAGCTGATTCACCGACGTTTGTCTAAGACTGATTACCTGATTGGAGAAGCGCACGACGGAGAGGCGGGTGTGTCTATTGCTTACCATTGCGATCCGGATTTGATACTGATGGATATGAGCCTGCCATGCAAAGACGGCTGGACGGCTACCATGGAGCTGAGGAGTTATGAGAAAACTCGCCACATCCCCATCATCGCCCTCACGGCTCACGCGATGGAGAGGGACAAAATCAAAGCAATGGAGGCAGGCTGCGATGGATTTGTCTCCAAGCCGATTGATTTCGTCGAGCTGAATGCGCTGATGAAACAGCTGCTGGCCAAGAAAGCCGAGCCTGCGCCTGCTTTGGCCTAAAGTGCTACGCCACGCCTATTGGCCGATCCTGTGGCTGCGCTTGGTCTGGTGGTTGATCACAGACACGCCACCGCGCTCCACACCGATCACTTCGAAATTCTGGCTGCGCTGGTCGATGTCGACGGTGCGGAATTTGTCTCCGACCTTGGCCACATAGGTGTACTGACTCGATACGGAGCTGATCGTAGCGTAGTCTGGGTGCTTTTGGAAGCCGGGCTCAAAACTGGTGATCTTTAGCCCTACCAAGATCGATTGGCTATCGGTCGCCCCGCGTAGTACCGATCCCTGTAGCGCTGCGAGTGGCTTGCTCTTCGATGGGGCTTTTTGCTTCTGCTTTTGAGCGGTCTGTGGCCGGGGGCTCTGGTAGGAGTGCCGGGTGCGATCGGCGGCCCGCACAAGATTGCCGCCTACATTTAGGATATTGGATAGCTCCAGATGACCCGCCGCCTCAGCCAGATAGGCAGCGCTTTCTCCAGGTTGGTTGATCAGGGCGGGGTTGGCGCCTTTTTTGAGTAATACGATGGCTGTGTCGCTATGTCCGAGGCTAGCTGCGATCATCAGGGCGCTGAGGTTGTCGGGATTTCGAGCGTCGACATGCGCCCCACGGTCGAGCATTTTGCCGACGGTCTCGGTGCTGCCGGCGCGGGTGGCGAGTAGTAGTGCCTCGTCGAGTTCGGCTTGCTCGGCATAGCTGGCCATACGATCTGCGATCTCAGCATTTCCCTGACTGGCGGCCAGTGAGAGGCAGCTCCAGCCGGCCTGATCTCGGTGCCTCGGTGGTGCGCCTAGTTTGAGTAGGGCATCGGTCACGGCTACATTTCCTCCCTGGGCAGAGTAAATCAGTGCGCTGCGATTGCTCTGGTCGATCAGCAGCGGATTGGCCCCAGCCTCGAGAAGTCGAGCCACAGTTTCGGCTTTGCCATTCTCAGCGGCTGCCATCAGCGCTGTTTTTGCTGTGTCGTCGGAGACATCCGGCGGAAAGCCTGCTGAGAAAAATAGCTGCAAGGCCTCGATATCGCCTGTCGAGGCGGCAAAGAGGAACTCTTTTGGGGTGAGCCGGTAGTGCTTTTCCTCTAGCTCGGAGATCGCAGCCTCTCGGGTGTCCTGACAGGCCATGGTGCCTGATAAAAGCACCACTGCTACCATGACATGCCGACCCCAGTCCCTTCGCATGCATTTAAGATAATTTAAAAACTTTTGATTATCAATTTATATTAACTAGCCTTGCGGTAGCAGCGATATCGCACGTCTCTGTAGCTGATTTTGAAGGTAGACTACATCATCGTCGGTCAAGGCTTGGCAGGTTCGCTGTTGGCCTGGCAGTTGTTGGATATGGGGCAGCGTGTGCTGGTGGTCGATCGCGACGAAGCCTCGACTTCCTCGAAAGTGGCCGCGGGGCTGGTCACGCCTATCGCTGGGCAGCAGTTTTCTCTGCCAGCTAGCATCGATACCGTGCTGCCCTATGCGCTACAGACGTACTGGGATATCGAGGAGATCGCAGGGCAGACCTTTTATCATCACTTGCCGATAGCTCGACTATTTCGAGACGAGGCAGAGGTACCGAAGTGGCAGAAACGCGAGTCCGTTGAGCGCTATGCGGACTATTACGCCGATTTGGAGATCGATCGTTCGGCTTTTCATGCCGACTATGGTGGTATCGAGGTGCGCAAGGGCGGCTGGCTGGATGTGCCGGCTTTTCTCAAGGCGATCCGTCAGCACCTGCTCGAGCGGCTAGGCTACGCCATCGGTCGGGTGCATGGTGCCGATATCGACCTGTCCGATGAACTGGGTGTGCGCTGGCAAAATGTCTCGGCTAGAGGCATCATCTTTTGTGAGGGCTGGCGTGGCTCGGAAAATCCGTATTTCCAAAACATCGACATGAACAATGCCCGTGGCGATATCCTCAAGATCGAGTGCCCGCAGATCGATGGTGAGCAGCGCATCATCAATCGCAACGGCTGGCTACTGCCGATGGGCAATGGTCGCTGGCGGGCTGGATCGACCTATGATCACCACTACGTGACCGAGGACCCGACTCGCAAGGGGCGGCAGCAGGTCGAGGAAAAAATCGGTGCGATTCTCCGCTATCCGTTTGAAGTCGTATCGCACTCCTCTGCCATCCGTCCGATCATCTCACGCAGTCGGGCGTACATGGGCCGCCATCCCCAGCACCCTGAGGTGGCCTACATGAATGGTTTGGGCTCAAAGGGCGTGCTCAATGGCCCGCTGCAAACCAGGCGACTGGCCGAGCATCTAGTAGAGGGTAAGCCTCTGCCTGAAGAGCACGATATCCGGGAGCATTTTGAATTTTGAATAGGGAATGGCAGAGATTTTTTTCATACCCATCGTGGCATTTTTGGTCAGCTTCGGGGCCGTCCCTTTGTTTGGAGAGATCATATTTCGATGGTGGAAATCGACTGCCACAGATGAGCAAAGATTGAAAGGCTATCTCACGGCAGAAAAGATGGCGAAAGGACTGAGCAAGACGCAGGCTTTGTCAGAGCGAGATTATAAAAAGCTGTATCAAAACGGATGGGGTTTCAGTGGATTGACTTGTTGTTCGCTGTGTTTTTCGGATCAACTACCGTTTTGGGCATTATTTCCAGCTTTTTGTCTGCTTGGATTTGGTGTCAGTTTTTGGGCGTTGGGCCGGTTTGGCCAGCATTGCTATAGATTAGGTCATTTTGAATAGGGTACAAAAATCACTCAATAGGGTACAATCCCTCCCCAGAGCGGTGCAGATGGCGCAGCAGCTGATATGTGAGCGTCTCCAGCCGGGGGAGCTGGCTCTGGATGCCACGGCGGGCAATGGTCACGACACGCTCTTTCTAGCCCAGATCGTAGGGGCCGAGGGGCGGGTGATCGGGCTAGATGTGCAGGCCGAGGCGATCGCTGCGACTCGTGAGCGTACTGCGGAGATGCCCTGGGTAGAGCTGCACCAGACAGGCCACGAGCGGGTGGGAGAGTTCATCGGCGCCGAGAGTGAGGTAAAGGCGGCCATGTTTAATCTCGGCTACCTGCCCAAGGCCGACAAAAGCATCATCACCCGGCCAGACACCACATTGGCAGCGCTGGATGCCTTGGTCGAGCGGTTGGCTGTGGGTGGTATCATCACCATAGCGGTCTACACGGGGCACGAGGGCGGGCCGGAGGAGGGCGCGGCTGTGCTGGAATGGGCTCAAGGGCTGGACCAGACCCGCTACACGGCGATCGAGTATCGATTCCTCAATCAAGTGAATTCCCCTCCATCAATGATTGCGATAGAGTGCAAGCCGACCAAATGAAATATCTTTTCGCCACTATTTTCGCTAGCCTGTTTTTCACCAGTCCGAGCTGGGGCGAGCCGAAGGAGAAGCCAGTCAATGTACCAGGGGCGCAAAGCTTTCTGCAAAAGTATCCCAAAGCCGATACTAATGGCGATGGCATCTTGACTGCGGCGGAAAAGCGTGCCCACTCCGAGCAGCAGGCTATTGATCTGCTCGGCGGCGGCTACACCTATCGGCAGATGATGATGCCGATGCGCGATGGGGTGAAACTGGCCACCGGCATCTTCACACCAGATGGCCCGGCGGATGCGAAATACTCGACCGTCCTATGTCGCTCGGCCTACAGTATTTGGTCGGCAGCGCTTTTCGATACGAGAAAGTTTGCCAATCAAAACCTAGTCTACATCTGCCAGGATCTGCGTGGCGATGGCGAGTCTGAGGGGCGCGGCACGGTGGATCTGGGTAGTTTTGACAATGAGATCGACGATGGCTACGACACCATCGACTGGATAGCCCAGCAGCCGTGGTCCGATGGCAAGGTGGCCATCATCGGTCAGAGTGGACACGGCTTTTGCGCCTACATGGCCTACCTAGCAAAGCATCCCAATCTAGTCGCCGCCGATACCAACATCAGTGGGGGGAATGCACACCTCTACTGGACCTATCACAATGGCGTGAAACGCGAGATGCACTACCGCTGGATGCCGCAGCGTGGCGTGCCATTCCCTGCCTGGCCCAAGCCCGGCATCGAGGTGCTCGATCGGCCGGCCTACGCTGCCACAGTCCAGCAGGCGAGTGTCGACAATGATGCCGTATTCATCGCCAAGACCGGCTGGTACGATATCTTCGCCGAGTCGGCGCTCGATTACTTCGAGAGCTTTGCCGAGCAGGGGCACGTCTTTATCCAAGTCGATGCCAGTGGCCACGGAGCGATGCGCGGCAAACGCTTTCCTCCTAGGCCCGTGCCCGCCGAGTGGACGCTGCCGACAGCGGTTGCTGCCCTAGCCGATGCAGATGCCCTACGAGCGCAAAAATCGCGAATGGTTTACTACCTGATGGGCGATACCGACGATCCCCAGGCACCGGGGAACTGCTACAAATCCACCGATGTCTGGCCTGTGCCTCACACGCCGACCCCCTACTATCTCCACGCCGATGGCGGCCTGAGCACCACCGCTCCGACTGCCGAAAAAGCCAGTCTCACCTACCAGTATGATCCCCGAAATCCCGTGCCCTCAGTCGGAGGCGATGTCTTTATTCATCAAGGAGTGGGGCCCAAAGATCAGCGCGAGCTGGCCGATCGCACCGATATCCTACGCTTTGTCTCCGAGCCGCTGGCTGAGCCACTGGAGATCACCGGCAAGGTCATCGCCCAGCTCTACGTGAGTAGCGATGTGCCCGACACGACGTTTACCGCCAAGCTCATCGACATCTATCCCGATGGTCACCAGGCCGTGGTGCGCGACTCCATCATCATGGCCCGCTACCATCAGGGATTCGGCAAACAAGTGCCCATGCAGCCCGGCCAAGTCTACCCGCTGACCATGGATATGTGGAGCACTGCCCTCGTCGTCAACAAAGGCCATCGCCTAGCCGTGCACATTTCCAGCAGCAACAACCCCAAATACGAAGTCCACCCCAACACCTTCCAGCCCGTCACCTCCTACGAGACCTCGCCCATCGCCAACCAGCAGGTTCATTTCTCCGCCGAGCATCCCACGCATTTGATTTTGCCCGTGGTGCAGCCGTAGAGACAGAGTCAATCGTCTGGGTTCAAGGAGGGGCTGCCTTATAGACGCCCGGCTACCTTTGCCGAAGTCTTTGGCTCAGCCTGCTGGGCAGCTAAAAGCAGCCCCTCCTTGAGGTTGATTTTTCGGCTGTTCCAGTGCCTAAGCTCCAGGTGTGAGGCTTGCTTCAGCCGAATCCACAAAATCGAAAGCTTTGGGGTTGCAGATCGCCAGATCTACCGCACACTTCCCCTCGCTTTTTTCATATTTTGGACAGATGCCGGAGTGGTCGAACGGGCTCGCCTGGAAAGCGAGTGTGCCGGAAACGGTACCGAGGGTTCGAATCCCTCTCTGTCCGCTCTTTTCTTGTCTTTTTCCTGAAGACAACATTAAGCTACTTTTTTGCTGGAGAGCCTCCACATTGGTAGGTTCTGCGATTTACGCGAAATAGGTCGAAGAAGAGCTAGCCTTTCATTGTAAACTAGCTGGATTGCTATAAGCATAAACACCCCTCTTGTGTACATGAAGAAGAATCTGAAAATCCAGAGCGCATTATGCGTCTTAGGGGTTTGGCTCGTATTTTCTGAATTGGCGGCTTCAGAAGAAACTCCTGATGCAAGCTACCCAGTTAATTGGGTGGCGGGTGACTTGGCGTCCCACCCAGAAAAGAACTGGGTTTATATGGTTGATGAGACTGGCGATCGGCTTCTGTGTCTGGATTGTGCCAAGGGGACGGTGGCTAGTGTAGTGGTGTCTCCCGATTCAACCAGAAATTCCAGATTGGCAGTATCGCACGATCATTCAGCGGTTTATGTCAGCACGCCAGCGACACGTCGATTGCACCGGTTCAATCATGGTGATTCTTTCGAGTTGCAGCAGTCGTGGAATGTGCCGTTCGCTATAGCATCATTTATCATTGGGCAGGATGGCTTATTGTATGCGATCTGTTCTGAATCAGCCGATGGCTCGTTGATCCAATTTGATTTGGAGTCGAAGCTCAAGGTCTCTCGTGTTTCCATTAGCTTAGGCAGTCCGGTTAAAGAGCTTGCTTACTGCAATGAGAAAGAGGCTATTGTGATTCACGCTGAAGGCGATTCGCAAATCTTTTCGATCCGAGAAAATCGCTTAGAATTGATTGAAGAGAACCACTCTTTATCGGAGGTAGAGATTCCGACCGCTTCTCATGTTAGGCAGCGGTTGAGTGAAGCTGGTCTCAGTCCAGAAGTCGATTCATTCGCAATCACAGTGTCTGATCAGCTGGTTTACCACAGAGCCAGGTCTGATGGGGGCTCGGTTATGGGACTACTTGGAGGCGGGGCACTTGATTTGCAAGATTTACCAGAAAGGTTCGGCCCCATCGTTGTCGAGCGGCAGCCCGCTTGGACAATTGGAGCTATTTTAGGCCACCCGCGGCGGTCGACTGTGTTCTTGGTTGATGAGACTCATTCCAAAGTCCTTGAGTTAAACACCGTTACCGGAGTGGTTGATTCCGAGATCGATCTGCCCAGTGCTATTACGGGGAGCCGATTAGCTCTCAGCCCAGATGGCGATAATCTTTACCTGATTGGTTCGGATCAGCAGTTACATGTTTTCTCGATTATTGAGGATATCGCACTGGAGTGGTCGAAGCCGTTACCTTTCCCCATTAGTTCCTTTCTCGTCGGCGCGGATCGGCATATTTATGCGATCAATCCCACATCCGCACTGCTCAGTCGTATCGATCCCGCCAGCGGCATTGCCAAAGTGGTTTTGCCTGATTCTCAGTTTCAGGATAAATCCTTATTAGCCCAGGATCGCCAAGGCAAGCGCCTCTACATCCAAAGTTCGAAAACCGAGGCGAGAACCTCTGTGGTTACCTTGGGGCGGGGACCTTACCCGGCTACAGTGGAGGTGCTTGAGAACCGCCCACTGGCGGCGCAGGCGCTTGTTGTCGACGAAGACAGTGGCCAGCTGTTTCGCCAAATCAAAGGAGATCCTTCGGCTATTGACGGCTGGTTTTTGGAGCGCAAAATTTCGAGCCGATGGACAACGATAGCAGATTTTGGGCCGAGCATTGAGTTGGCGCATGTCTCAGGTTCCCTATATCTATTTGCAGCTTATCAGCAGGCTTTGTTCCGTTTTGAAAAGCAGTCAGGCAAAGTCCTAAAAGTAATGGATTTTGACACAGAAAACGAGGCATCAGACTTTTCTTTCGATACTCTCACGTTGGCCAGCAATGGTGTCTGCGCCTACCTACGTAGATCCGGTGAGCAGACCCTGTTTGGTACCATAGGTTTAGCCAATTTGCAGCTTCCAGAAAGCGCTCCTTTAGCTCCGCAGGAGCTGACTGGCTCTTTGGGGCAGGTTAAGGAAAAAGTTGCTCTATCGTGGGCTCCTTCTATTGGAGCTGATAGCTACGAAGTTTCCCGTTCGGATCAGGCTCCTGACTCTAGCTGGCAAGTCATTGGAACTAGCTCTTCGACTCGCTTTGATGATTCAACTGTTGATGATGGGGTGTATCAGTATCGAGTCAGGAGTATCAACCCTTCAGGGCACAGTCCGTATAGCGATATTGCTTTAGGCAGCCGATTACAGTCACACTCGGACTTCCTTGTCTCAGCTGGCGATATGACGGTTTCACACCGGGTAGGCGTTTTAGATTTTGGTGACTTGGCGCTAGATGGATCGAAAACTCAGAGCTTGAAAATTAAAAACATCAGCCAGAAACATCTTAAAGACCTCAAAATAGAGGTCACAGGAGACAGTGCTAATGCATTTCAGCTCCAGCGCTTGAGTGAGACCACGATTGGGCCAGATCAGTTTATCTATTTTGATATTACTGCCAGACCTCCCTCTGGGACTAGGCAGCTATCGGTTGACTTACATATTACTAGTGAGTCTGGAGATCCTTATCGCATCGGTTTATCCGCAGCAGTGGTCGATGCTCGGATGGTAGTATCGTCCGATTCGGGGCAGGAGTTTCAGCCGCTTGGTTCGGATGCCATCGATTTTGGTACAGCTATATCCGGGGAGACGGTAGATCGTTCGATTTGGGTGAAAAATACCGGCTCGACTCCTTTGCGAGGCATCCAGGTGGTGATCACCGACGATGAGCGGCTTGAGTATTCAGTCGAATCATTTGGCATGGCTCAGCTAGGTCCCGGCCAATCAGCCGAACTCAAACTTCGTTTCGCTCCTGATGGCTTGGCTACTCGAAAAGCTAATCTGAAGATTTATAGCAAAGATCCCGATCTCGAGGCATTTGTGATTCCACTGAAAGGCTGGGGTTTTCGAAGTCGACCGTGATAGGCCAATAAAGAGCTCTCGGTCGAGTGCTCAGAATTAGATTTAAAGAAGACAGTCCATCTGCCTAAGTTAAGGGGAGGTTCCAACAAGTCAGCATTTTCTAATTTTCCAATTGAAAAGCATCCAGTGCGATTGAGAAGCCATCCTCTAGGTAATAGCCTGCTGGTTTGACATCTACCTGTTGTCCTCGCTCAGTCATCAGCTTCTTCCAGCTAGCTAGGGCCGTATCATTGTAGAACTGTCCAAAAACAACTTTCACATCCACATCCTTGGCCAAGTTTTCCAAAAAGGTAGAGTCGACCTTTGCGGGATTGAGAAACACCACCGTCTCCAGATACTGGGATTTCTCTGGTGTATCGAAGTAAGTTGTCCAGTCATCCACCGCCTCACCGCAGCAGATTAGTTGTCTCACGGTTAATTTTCGGGGCAGTGGTGAGACCAGATCGCCTACCGCTATCGTCTTGGCCGGGTATTTCAATAACCATTTCCGAAATATCTTTCCGCTATCAGATCCCAACAGCTTGTCCCGCTTTCCGATGACTGTGATATCTGGTTGATCCGTCTGTTCACCATTGCCTAAATATACCATACTGCCCTCCACGACAACCGGCACTAGTTTAGCGTCGCTTACGAGAGTGTAGATACCGATAACGAGGAAAAATACAGCCACGAAACTAGCGGGCACCCAGCCGCAGGCAGGCCAAAGACGCCGCCATGATGATCGACCTTCGAGAAATACACGAACCAGACCGTAAATCGTTACGATCGAGACTGGCAGCCAGACGAGGAAAGTATCTCGAGAAATGTGGCTAAACAAGCCTGCGATCCCAAGCGTTAGCCACGAGCCAAGGATCGGCGCTTTCCACGCAGCGTCAGGAGTTGGCCAGAAAAGCGTTAAAACTAGCCCCCAGGCAGACAGGTAGCCGATACTTATTAACAGTGGCCACTCGGCCAGCCAGGTGAAATGCATGCTGATCAGATTTCTCAACCGTTTGGAATACTCAGGCGGTTGATAATAATTGTGATACGCATCTGCGACATTCCATTTTTTCCAGCCGCCTGGATTGTCCCAGATCATTCTGGGCGCTTCCTTGTAGATTAGCAATCGGTTCGACGCCGATTTATCTTCCAGAGTCAATCCCTTTTCGGTTCGTCCTGTCGCCCCGATCGACGCATAGAATGCCAATAGGGATCCGACACCCAGTATGGTGACCACGCGAAAGCCTCGGGGTGAATGCCTGGCCCGCATGGCTACTGGGACAAGTCCGATCAACAGGGCCAAAAATGCTCCTCGTGAGAAAGTTAGCCCCAGGTAGCCGCCAAGTATTAAAGACGCTCCTAGGGCTAGCCAACACAGATAGCGCTGTACGCTGGGCAGAACCCAGACGGCGACTATTATGGAGCTGATCAAAGCTCCGGCTATGTTGGGTGTCGAAAAGCCCCAGTCCAAACGAACGTAGTCTCCTGCGTAAAACTGCATAGGTTCACGATTTTGAGCAAAATAGGCTCAGATAGAAAGTTGAAAATTAAGCCAACTAGGCCATAGGAAGAGGACCCAAGTCAAAGCCTCATTCAGGATTATCAATGAAATTTAAGCCTTTAGCACTTCTTGTGATACGCATCATTATTGGTTCTTTATTTGTGTGGGTAGGCATTCAAAATCTGGAAGATTTGGAAGCGTTTGCAAACAAGATCGCTGCATGTGAGATACTCCCAATAATTTTGATCACGCCATTGGCTATAACTTTGCCGGTTTTTGAGATTCTGATTGGGGTGTCAGTTATATGGGGCCTCCTCCCAGAATGACCGCAACCACAAATCATACTTGTTTTAACAAAAAATTACTTAATTAAAGGCTATGTCCTATTTAATTGTTGCAATCAACGTAACTCGTTGATTATCAACACCCGGAAGCCGCAGTGTTCTCACGGATCTCTAGATCGTCCAACTCTTTCATTTTGAGTGAATAGGAGTATTAATGAAGCCGGTCGCCGTGAATTACCAACAATTAAATGTCACTTAGCGGAAATAATCGAATAAGGGTGGTTTTTGAATAGCGTAATCAGGGGGTAGCGTTATTCCTCAGAGAGAAAAAAATTTTTGGGTCAAGCGGGAATGGATGCTCCTAGCCTTCATTCCCGCTACCGAACAGAAGCACAAAGAAAAGAGGATTGAGTCTCCCCTCTGTCCTGATACTCATTACACTCGGCCTAGTCGTCTTAATAATATTTTTATTATTAATAATAATAAAAACTGGCTGCAAATCTGCATTCCTCGATTGAAGTCCACAAAAATGTTGAGAATAAGCAATTGACAAAACTGATCAGCAAGTTGACAATCTCATAATATGAAATGGGTAGCGGTGGTTTTAATGTTGTTTTTATTGTTGACTTTAAACTTAATTTTTAAAGATGGCTTTGAGGCTAAGGAGTTTCAACTAGGGACTACTGGGCCTCCTCAATGCTCCAGTTCTGGTAATACTGGTGACTGACTTGTGTGATCGTCTTGTTGATTTTTTTTGGGGGGGGTGTTTTAAAGATGAGACTTCTTCTTTTTTTTGCAATCTTTTTATGTGGCGGAGTGGTTCAGTCGCAATGTGGTTTTTTTTGGGGGATTCCTCAATCGAATCAATATGGACCGATTGATGGATTAGGGAGGGTGAGTCATAACATTGCATTGGGTGAAGTGGTTTTTGGGGACGATAAATCGCTGCCAGTGTTCATTAACTTGTGGTCAAATAGGAAAGTTGAATCTCCTTACTTTGGGAGCTTTTGGGAGCTTCCTTTATTCGAGTCGAGATGCTACAAAAATGCTGAGCAGGGTTATGACGTGTTTATGCCGGATGGCTACCTTTACAGTTTTAAGGCGGTGAGGGGCAGTCCTGGTGTGTTTGAAGGTCAATTGGGTTTTTTAGCTGAAGAACAGGAGTCTGGGGTGCTTGTGATGCATCCTTGTGGTTCGAGTGTCCTTTTTTCTGATGGTGTTATTTCGCGTCTGGGGTTTGAAGATGGTTCGTCATTGAGGTTTCTTCGCAATTCTAGATCGACTGTTGTCGAATATTGTCGGGAGGAGTCAAGTGGGGGGGGGGTGGTTTTTGAATGTGAAAGTGATGGGTTGAATCGGTTAATGAGAATCAAAGGGATAGGTGAGCTAGAGGTTTCTCTAGTAAAGGCAAATAGTATTGTAGGTGAGGTAAATATTTTATCTCAAATCGCGATTGGAGATGAAGTTGCAGTATCAGCGGAGTGGATATCAAGTGGGCAGGAGGAAGGTTTTTTACTTGATGGAAAGCCTCTGACTTGGGTTTCGGGTAGTGGTGAGATAGCAGCTTATCAGGATTGGCGGTATAGTGTTCTGGCAGCTGGTGAAAAAGTGGAGAGGATTTGGAGGGATGGTACTGTCGATGGTTTTGATCGCGCAGAAGGGGTGAGTCTCCGTCGAGACGGATACGAAGAGCGTAAGGAGTATTTTGAAGTAAGAGGGGTTCTGAACGGGAAGCTTCGTGCCGTTTGGGAACGTAAAGGTGACGATGCTGAACGTCTTTTGAGTAAATTGTGGTACGATGGTGCTAATGGTAGAGTGATTCGAAGGTCCGACTTTCGTTACGGATTGCAAAATGAGATGGTGGAGACCGTGTCATTTTATACGCCTGAGGCAAGGATATTTAAGGCAGAGGTTCGCGTTACTAATGTTGGGGGGGGGGTGGCTGTATCCTCCCGCGAGTATGATTTGGAAGGGAGGTTAAGAAGGGAGGTTGCAGGCTTGCGGGTTGTTGATTACCTCTACTTTGATGAGGTTTCCTACATATGTATTCGGGATAGGGAAGAGGTTTACACGTTAGTGAAGAGAGGTGATAAATACACCTTTACAGAGGGGGATCGTCTTTTTTTATCGCTCAAGGAGAATATTAATTATCAATAAATGAAGGTTTTTATCCAAGGTTTCCTTAGTTTGATCGCCATACAGTTTGTGTTAGGTGATTCAACGCAGTTTCCCGGTTCACCGACCGAGTGTGCTCCATCAACAACTAGCTGTCCTGCCAGTACAACTGAATGCCCGCCTTCTGCCACTAGTTGCCCAGCCAGTAGTACACAGTGCCCAGCCAGTAGTACACAGTGCCCAGCCAGTAGTACACAGTGCCCAGCTAGTAGTACACAGTGCCCGGTGAGATCGACAGAGTGTCCAAGTAGTTCAACAAGATGTCCAGAGTCTTCAACGGATTGTCCTGTAGACCCAACGACTTGTCCTAGTCGCAGTACAGCTTGTCCTGAGGTTTCTACAGAGTGTCCAGTTAGTCCTACAACATGCCCTGCTTCCTCAGCCACAGAGTGTCCTTATTCTGAGACGGAATGTCCTACTCGTTATAGTTATTGTCCTCAGGCTAGTACAGAATGCCCTAGGATTGCGACGGAGTGTCCTGCTGATCACCCAACATATTGCCCTTTAGCTAGTACTGAGTGTCCTTATAATCCTACGCTTTGTCCTTCGACAGCCACTGAGTGCCCATACAACAGGACTACCTGCCCTGGCGGCGGTACCTATTGCCCTACTCAAAGCACAACGTGTCCTCCTCAGTCCACGGCGTGTCCAATTGTTTCAACTGAGTGCCCTACCGCATCTACCCACTGCCCAGTTGTTTCAACTCAGTGCCCTGCGACATCTACATATTGCCCCGAACAAAGCACCTTATGTCCTCTAGATGTTTCGACTTGTCCTGAAGGTCCGTCTACGGAGTGTCCTGGGGCGTCCACTGATTGCCCTGTTGCTTCAACTCAGTGCCCGTCTGAAAGCACGGAATGCCCTCTTATTTCAACTCATTGCCCGATTAGTAGTACTTCTTGCCCACGACAGAGTACAAATTGTCCTGCTATTACAACTAGATGTCCCTTGGATGTATCGACATGTGCACAGACTTCAACAGTTTGTCCGGCTGTTAATACCGCGTGTCCGGAATCATTAACCGTGTGCCCTGAAGGTCAAACCGAGTGTCCGTATTCGGTTTCGTCTTGTCCTCAGGACCAATCGACAGAGTGTCCAGTGGTTTCAACAGAATGTCCCACCCATTCTACTCAATGCCCTGAGAGCAGCACCGTTTGTCCGGAGGTTGCTACAAGTTGCCCTGCAGATCAAACAACAGTGTGCCCAAATTCGGAAACACAGTGCCCGGAAAGTTCGACTCATTGTCCAAATGAGTCGACGAAATGCCCTACAATTTCGACGACCTGTCCGGAGGCTCCCTTGACGGTGTGTCCTATTGCCAATACGGAGTGCCCTGAAGTAGATACAGAGTGTCCTTCGCTGGCGACAGAGTGCCATCCAACACCTACAGTTTGTCCATCTAGTTATACGAATTGTCCAAGAAGTCTTTCTTATTGCCCACGTACTCCTGGAGGTTGTCAGATGGCGGGGAGGTCGGGAGGTGAGATAAGTCCTATTAAACTCTACAGTCACAATATAAGCTTTCGTTCAACTGCTCCTTTTCAGCTTAACCATTAGTTTTAAATCAGATTATTATGAGAATTTATAATTTTATACTTATATTTACTATAGGGGTGTTTTGCCACGGGCAAGACGATAAGGGAGGTAGGCCGGTTGATTTTAACCTACCAGAATTTAAGCCCCAAGAACCTGAACTTGACAAGGAATCTAAAGGGCTATTGATGCCTAAGGCATATTCTGATCAGTTTATTCAAGAGACTGATATTTCATTTTTTCTTCAGTGCTTAAAGGAGCCTGATATTGATTACGATCATCTTGCTCCGGTATGGGCGATTGATAAAAAGCTCAAATTTGAATCAACGACCGTAGCAAGTATTTATAGCGATCTGGTTACCATGTATTTCAGTGACGATTTATTGAGAGGTAGGGTTCTAGCAGTTATGACTCAGATTTCTTCTCACGAATGTTTACCATTGATCAATTATTGTTTGTTCGTTGAGGATGATATAGCTTTGAATACTTCAGCAGTTTATGGATTACGGTTTTTTACGATTAAAAATCCTAGCCGTAAGCAAATGGTAGTCAGTATTCTTAAAAAATACCTAAAGAGCAACGGTCCTCTGACAGTGAATGCTAGAGTAGAAAAGCTGATAGATGATCTCGAAGGTTGATGAAGGTGGAGTCAACAAGGGGAGGCATTTCTTTATTCTTCTACTGTACTTCCTATCGTTAGGTGTTACGTTTGGCTGGCTTGGTTTTGTGGGGCCATTAAATGGAAGGTTCGTTCTCGCCTTTTTAGCGTTACTTTCGTTCAGTTTATTTGGTGGTGGTCTTTATTTTTTTGTTAGGTTTGTAACACTAGTTCTTTGCTTTTTTTTTATTTCGAATGAATTAATTGGGCTGTTACTAGCAGTGTTTATATGCGCTTGGTATTTCCCAGACTTTATGTTGAGGGGTGGTGTGATGGCTGCTTTCCTATTTTTGTTTTTAAAGGAAACCAAGTATGGATTCTATTTTAGTGAAACTTCTGCTGTCTTTTTATCACACGTATCTTCTTTCTTAGTTCGTGACAAGGTTGATTTCGGTAGCACGTTCCTAGGGCTTCATTGCTATATAGTCGTGTTTGCCCATCTCATCTTCTTTAAAAGACCAATCATCAAACGACTGTGCTTTTTTTCCTTGTTATCAGCCATTTTTTCACTCATTATCTTACGTTTCTTAGCTCCTAGCGAAATTATCGATTTAGCTTTGAAGGTTGACTATATGGAGGATGATCACACTCCATGGTATTTGATGGCGGCGGGAGGGGAGAGAGTGCTAATTTTACCCCTCTTTTTGTTTGCGGTAAATCTTATCTCTTATTTTATGGTTGTTAAACTTAATGATTTAAGGAATGAGTCGAGCTAAGGTGTTAAGTGTAGTTCGGGCTGTGCTTTGGTTAGGGTTTGTTCTTTCCGCTTTTGCTTGGTTTGGTCTGAAATTGTTTGTTGATTCAGAGCGGCGGTCTGGAACCGTTTACTTTTGCGAGATGGGAGTGGTCTCCTATACCACTCCTTCCCACAGAAAAGCTAGTTATGGTTCAATGATAGGGGGGATGTACGGGAACTTGCCAAGGTATACCAAGCATCTAGGTTTCGACACCTGTATTGTTGAATCAATTCCAAAAGAATTGTGCAATGAAGACATTTTAGTGATAGTGAGCCTGAATGAAGAACTGGGCTTGAATGATCTGAAGCGGATCTGGAATTTTGTTTCAAAGGGGGGCGCGTTGTGGGTGATAGGTGAGCACACCATGGTTTCCGAGGGAGAGAATCAATCAAACAGACTTCTTTCGAAAACGGGAATAAAGTATCGCCATGATTCACTGAAATTTATTGTTCAAGGTTGGTTTTATTCTCTACGTTCGAATGGGCTTTCACCTTTTAAGCACCTTCATTGTGATGACCAAAACAGCATGGGTTTTCTGGTGGGAGCATCACTTGAGGTAACAAAACCAGCTTTTCCATTGATTGAAGGTGAGTATGCTTTTAGTGATGAAGGAGCTGAGAAGGCTAATTCACGGGGTGGATATATTGGTGACTATTCTTATTCAAAAGGTGAACGTTTGGGTAACTTAGTTTTAGCGGCCGGGCAGTACTGTGGGAAGGGTAGAGTTTTGGTGTATGGTGACACAACCTCATTTTTTAATATGATGCTTTCCAGAAGTCATAAGAACTTGAGAGTTGCATTGACTTTTTTATCATACAAAAATAATCTGGCACCGATCTTATGTGAATATTTTGTTTGCCTGTTTTCGTTTTTTGGTTTTTTCCTTTGCGTAGTCCAACTTTATAAGGTGAAACTGCTTTGTTTATTCGGATTAAGTTTCTTTGTTCTTATTGAATTAGGGTCGCCATCTTTAGAGCTATTGAGATTTGGGGTATATGATAATGAGGACGTGTCACCGTTTGTCGTCGTTGATCAAGGTTGTCTACCTGCGATGTCACTAAATTCGTCGAACAAAAATGGAATTGGGGGGCTGATTTTAAACTCTATTAGGGCGGGTAAGCTACCACTAATTGTGGATGATATTATTGCGTCGGATTTAAATTTAGCATCACAGTTGTATTTAATCTCACCTCAAAAGGAGTTAAGTAAAAAATACACCAATGATGTGATTGATTTCTTAGAATCTGGTGGGGAGGTGTTTATTGCTGCAGGCCCTTCGAGCAATTTTACATTAAAACATTTATTCGATAAATATGGGCTTAAGATTAGTCCTGTGCCTCATGGTAGGACTTTTGACGTTTTGGTAGATGGCGAGCCAGCATCCTTTTTCAGCGCCTGGTCCATAGAGTGTTCTGAATCGAGTTTGGTATTGGCTCGTGGTGATGATGGGCCTATATGGATTTCCCGCCAAATTGGTCAAGGTGTGTTGCATTTAATCTCCGACCCTGAGTTTTTCCTGAATAAGAATATAGAATCGAACGCTGGTTATGATCCTGCAAATATTAAAATCTTACAAAAAATAATTAACTAAAAAACGTTTTTTATTAATTATGTCACTATTCCTGTCGATTGTCTTCAAAGTAATTTTTGTATTTTACCCGGTTACAGGGATCTTTGTTCTTGTAATAGGTATTGTTTTAGATAGTTTTATTACTTTTAAAGGTAAGGGATTGTGTTTTGTTATTAGGTATAATGTTTTCGTTTTGATTTTAGCTTTGGTTCAGAAGTCTATATTGGAGCGAATTTTAATAGAGAGGGCACCTATGTTTTCGAATTCAACTTGGGTGGTTGTGTGTTTGGATTTGTTGGGTATTGAATCTGGCGGGCAAGGCGGGAGGGTATTTGTGAATTCAATGTGGAATAGTCTAGAGTTTCAGGCAAGTTGGTGGACTTTTCAGTTGCCGTTTGGGTTTGTGATAATTGGCTCGCTTGCTTCGGTGTCAATGATCTTTGGTTTTAAAGTGTTGAGGAGGTGGGTGTTTTTGGCAATTAGTAGTATTGTGTTAGGCATGGTGTTGCAGTTTTTTTTCTTAATCATCCATGTTCTGTATCTCTCCCTGTTTTTAAGCACCGAATCCGAAGAGATGGTTTTGGGGTTTTATCAAAGCGAGAGTGCTAGGCGGGGTTTGATTCTGATTTTCGGGGTGTTAATTTTCTATTTTAGTTTGTTTGATGAAAAAGAGAGTGTTGGAGGGGGCGGGACTGGTTCTTGTCCTAGTTAGTTTTATTGCGCTTGTATTTTGTTCTCGTATTGTAAATAAACGGTTGTTTTCTGAAAGGGAAGCAACTATTGGTATATCTACGTTTCACACGGTGTGGTCGCCTGTTGATAGGGCTTACGGTAAAGAGTGGTTCGGTGCTGACTCTGGATATAATTACGCATATTTGCGTAAATTTTTTGAAACACTGTATAGTGTTAGGGTTTTTGATGAACGTTTATCGAAGGCTGCTTTAGATGGGATAGATGTTCTCTTGTTGTATGTGCCTAATAAACCTTTTTCAGATCAAGAGATTGAGCTAATTCTTGAGTATGTGGGCGATGGAGGAGGTGTTTTTTTAATAGGAGATCATACCAATGTTTTTGGTTCGTCCTCAAATCTGAATCTGGTTGCTGAATGTTTCGGGTTTAAGTTCAGAGATGATGTTTTGTTCGATGTTGAAAAAGATTTTCAACAGTATGTAAAGCCGGGTGAGTTTGATTCGATTTTCTGGCGTGGAATCGATTACTTTAAATTGCGAGGGCCGTGCTCGATAGAGATAAAGGACAATCGCTCTAAAGCTGAGTTGATCGTTGGTAATTGTAAAACATTAAGGGCGATCTATTCGGTGAATAATTTTTATCCCCCACCCGCAAATGATCCAAAGATGGGTTTTGGGTCGTTTCCTTTCGGTGTTTCAGCGAAATACGGAAAGGGTAAAGTTTTTGGTTTCGCAGACAGTACCGTTTTTTCGAACTTTGAGATATTTTACCCGGGTAAGCAGGAGTTGCTTTTAAATATAGTGAGTTGGTTGCTATCAGAAAGGAATTTTTTGACTGTAATTTTGGATTATGCTCCTTACTTATTTTTGTTTTTTTCTGTTGTTGTTGGCGTGGTCTGGAAGGTTAGGGCTGGGATTGTTGGTTTTCAAAAATTGAGTGTGGTTCTGTTTTGTTTTTTATTTTTATTCCATCAAAGTAATCTCCGTCCGGTGGAATTTTTGACTCCTTCTACTAAAACGGTTGAGGAGGTTTTAAGGGTGCATTCTTCGATTGATTGTAACCATTTAGACGTTGGGGGTTTTAACAAAGATGTTGACTATGCTAAGCGGTATACAATTTTCACGCAGTGGGTTTTGAGGACTGATAGATTAATGTTTGTAACTGATTCTCAAAGAACGGGGCTGCTGGGAGCAATGTTTCAGCAATCTGATTGCATTATGCGGAATCTAAAGTTTATAGATAATATCCAACAGTTTCAAGAGTCGGATTTTGATTTGAAGACTCTTTTTCTGTGCGATAAAGAGGTTGGGCTTGATTGTGTAAGGAAGGCGGTTGAGCCAAGTGGAGTTAGGATGAAGGAGCTTGTAAGTTGCTGTCAGGGGTTGTTTCTTTTGAGTTATCCAGATGGTTCAGAGCATTTGGTTCTGTTGAATGCTAATCGGTTTAGTGATGCCTACATGGGGGGGGGGGAGAAAGTGAAACCTAGTTTTAAGCAAAAGTTATTATATAAAAAGGAATATGAAATTTTGGACATATTATTTTAGGGCTGTTTTATGCATATTAAGTATGGGTGTTGCTCCGAGGCTGATAGCTCAAAATCCAGATGCCGATGCTTTTTCTTCTCTATATGAAAAAGCAGTAAAAGAAGCAAGTCGCTCATTAGTAAAGTCTACGAGGAATTCGCGCGGCCGATTTATACCTTCTAATTTGGGTAAAGTTGACGGTGAAATATTAAAGGCGATCGAACGGTATGAGAGGGAACTTATAGGAAGGGGGGAGCAATATTCCATTACGTTTTGGTCTGAGCGAGATGGGAGGTTTGACGTTCGCACAAATTACTCAAATTCTCCGAATACTGTTGTGTTCTTGGATCAAGACTCGAAAGTTTTTAAATTTCGCAAATTGGATCGTAGTAGGGATTCTTTAAAATGGAGTGTTGAGGTTTTTTCGAATCTCTTGCATTACTATGCGTATTGGTGTAATAGTTGCAATGTTGTACATTTGGATAAATGGGAGTTGGGGGAGTTGGGGGAGCTTCCTATGCCTGTAGTTGTAACCCAAGAAATAGAAGGTGAGTTAGGTGGGGAGGATAGAGGGCAGATAGTTATTGACGCGAGTATTGAGAAAGCTATCTCTAATTTTACAGATTACGTCTGTGTTTATTGGTCCGAGAAGCTGAATAGCTACGTCTCTTCTGTCGAAGTTGCGGAACCAGATATCATTGTCTACTTCGATAGGGATTCAAATTACTTCATGCAGGCTCCAATTCGTTTTAAAGAACAGGTTCTATCGAAATTTCCGACTAATTTCTGTGTCGAGGTAAGTTCTCTAACTCAGACTGTTTTGCTGAGTTGGTGTGCTGGATGTCATGATGTTCATGCTGATAAGTGGACTTTTAGCGAGAACTCCGAAGTTAGTGTGATAGGGGTGACAAGACTAAATCATAACGATAAAAAAAGTAAGGCTCTTTTGAGGTAGGGTGTTAGGAAGCTTTTTTATGCGTAAATTTTGTTTTTCTGAGAGCGCTTTTTGTTTGTAGCCACATGCAGTAGTCCATGTATTCTGGGTCACTTTTTAGATGTCTTTCTTCGGTTTTTGCTCGGAGAAAATAGATCGTGTTTAGCAATACTAGCGAGGCTGAGGCCCAGACGCAGTGCCAAAAATCGGCGAAGCCTATGAAGGGTAGGTAGGTGAGCCACCAGGCTAGGTTTTTACACAGGTAGGCGGGGTGCTTTGTTAGGCGGTAGGGCCCATGTCTGATAATGCCGCGGTTGGTTAGATTGGAGAATCGAAGGCCAAAAATAATCGTAGACCAAACGTAGATGAAAGTGAGGGCGAGAATAGCGAATCCCCAGCTGATCCCGAGAATTGGGTGGTTTTCAAACCAATCATACCATTTTTTGCCATGAGCGTAGTGTATGTTTTGCAGCCAAATGTAGTTGAAAGGAGGGTAGCAAATTAATGCGCTGCCCCATCCTAGTGGCGTGGAGTCGACAGACTTGATCTGGGAATCGAGCGAACGCAGAGTGAGTAGGTAGCCGCCCAAGCCGAATGTGGTGTCGGCACAATAGAACAAGGTAATGCACCAGATGTAGAATAGAGCGAAAGTGTCTAGCGAGAATGGAGTCGTGGTGATCCGTTCGATGTAACTGACTAGGAACGCTAGCATAACGGGGGTGAAGAACCCTTTGACAATCCAGCCAGGAATGAGGTGGCCGGTATCTCTGAGTACAGTTATGGGGGCGCGGCGGAGCAGCGCTTTTCCTAAGACTAAATAAGGGTCCTTCTCGGGATTTAGTATGCGCTTGTCCCAGTAATGGAAGTAAGGGAAGGCAAGGGTTAGAATTGCGATAAAAGCGATATTATGCACCAATAGGAAAGGTTCGTAGAGGTCAGTCGTTTCAAGTGGTAGAAGCCAGTAGACTGTAGAGATGAAGGTTAGAATCGCAGCTAGTGCCAGAACTTTGATCCATACCTCTCCTGTGCTGTTGGGCCTGACGGAGGGTGGTCTAACAATCTGACGGAAATCTAGGATGATGATGGGCGTAAAAGTGGCGATTAGACACAGCCCAGCTCCAAGCAATGGTGAGGGTTTAATGAAGTAGATTGCAATAATGGCTCCAATGAAGCCGATGACTCCAGCGTAGCAGTTCGCAGGGTTAATGGTCTGTTCTCTAGTGGACCTGTAGGGAGGCTTTTCCATGAAATCGTGAAAACAATCGTACTTTAGAATTTACATTGCGAATAGCCATATTTAAGTAGAAAATTTGCTCAATACGATAGAATCCTGAAAATTCGAGGTGCATGACTACGATATCTAGTTCTCAGGTAAAGGGCTTCGCTTATGTGATCAGAATCTTAGCCTTTAGTGCGGCTATCGGTGCGGCTTTGAATGCCTTTCGCAAAGATTCTTTGCCCTGGAATTACCAGACGGTGAAGGAGAGAGTTGCTAGCGAAGTGAAGGCTGCTCGCGAAAGTCTCGAATATGTGCAGACGATCAAGACGAAAGGCGAAGGGGTGCATCAGATTAGCCTTGAGGATTTGGTCAATTTGGTGGATGCCAAGCGAGTGGTGATTCTAGATTCGCGCCCGGAGGTATTTCATCGCCTGAGTCACGTGCCGGGGGCACTGTCTTTTCCTAGAGGTGAGTTCACCAAGGTCGCAGAGACCCATCGCGCTACGCTGATGAATGCGGCTGAACAAGAAATACCAATCGTGATCTACTGTGCATCAGCAACGTGCAAAGATGCTGAGCTGGTGTCGAGCGGGTTACAGGATCTGGGATTGCCCGATCACTTTATCTTCAAGCCGGGCTGGGCGGGCTGGAAGAGCAGTGGTCAACAGGTCGAGAGCAATCTGAAGTAGCCTGGGGCGTGGAGCATTGATCTCTCAACTGATTCGGTACAGTATCTGTGGCGTTAGCTCGACGTTGGTCTATTGGTGGATATTTTGGCTTGGTGGCACGGTCTGGTGGCCGCATTTTCAAGGGCTAGATGCAGTGGCAATCATGCCAATCGATCGGCGGGTCGGCAATTTTGCGATAGGCTCGTTGGTCGCATTTTTGCTCTCTAATAGCGCCAACTTTTTCGCCAACCGGATCTGGGTGTTTGGGCGAGGCAATCGATCGCTCTGGGGCGAATACTTGCTATTCTCGGTGATATCCAGTATCGGATTTTTCGCAGGGCTGGCGATGGCTGTGACCAATTTAAAGCATGGCACTGGCGGGAGTTGGCTGTCGACTGGATGCCTGATGATCGTATCGTTCTGCGTCAATTATGGGTGCCGTAAGTGGCTGATTTTTCGGCAACCAGCAGGAAAGTGAATCAAGGGGACTGAAGTGGTTCCCTCAACGCCACAAATCGACTAGCTCGTCGGTGAAGGGCTGGATCTGTGCCGGTGGCACCCAATCTGCCTAGTCTCGTGGGGTGCCTCTATCCCGACCGATATGCCAGCTTCCCTTTAGCAGGCAACTCCAAAGGAGCTTATTGGGGGGGGCGCTTTCTGCTACGCTACCCTCAGCGATTCTTTGCAGGCCTGGTTCACAATGGCACAATGGCCACAGTTACGAGAGCTTCGTGGCAAAGGCGCTCTAGCCCGGCCTAGCCCCCTTTTTTCTATGTAGTCCGCGCTCAGAAACAAGAAAACAAGGCTAAGCGACATCGTGCATAAGACTCTAGCCGATAGCTCTGAAAATCAAAAAGCGAAGCTTTCTCAAGGGGGCTGCCTTCAGCTGTTCGGCAACTAGAGCGATTGAGGATTGCGGAATTAGCTAACTAACTCAATCCGGAGTAATAGCTCGTAAGAATGCCGGTGGCGGAACTATCCGAAGCCGATAGTCGTCAGCAATATCCAGTAGGTGTCGATCGTAGCTGACTAGAAAATCGGCCTGACCATTCAAAGCGCATAGCAAGAAGGCGATATCATCAGAATCGGTGGGGTAAACAGGTAGATGGAAGAATAAGATAGAAACGGCTTCACCCTGACGGTGGAGTTCCCTCAAAAAGGTGTGAACCTTTTCACAGGGCACCCCCTTGCGGAGTAGGACCTCCGCGTACTCAAGCAGAGTGTCTCTTGAATAAAGGAAGCAAAATTCTTGCGATCGCCAAAGGCTGAGAAGCTGCTGGCCAGAGCCCCTCACGTTGGATGATAAAAAGGCTGCAATGATCACATTGGTATCTAGCACAGCTCTCATTCAGTCGTCCTGAGTGGGCCCTAAATGCGGTAACATGTCGGCGAATGCAGCCTCTAGCCGAGCAAAATCAGCATCGTCTGAAGAAGCTTCGCCAACTGCAAAAACCTGATCGACGATGGCCCGAGCTTGATCAGAATATCGCTTTTCCCGCCACTGTTCCAATGCGACCTGCTGCTCAAGTAAACGGGGCAGACGCTCGACAATCTGAGGATATCTCCGGATCTTGGATTCAAGATCCTGTTGGATGTCAATGGTCATTGGATCAAGGTAGCACAGATCTTCTTTTTCGATAGAGAGGAAGCACTTCCAAATAAAGCTTGCCTCCAGCAGGAGTTAGCGGCGCACACTGCCATAGACTCGCCGCCCACGAGATCACCGCCTGTGTCCTAGTCAGTCTCCTGACTGGCCAAGACGCCAAAGTCAAAGGCACCTTGTGCTTCGTCAATATTGAATTGGGGGGGGGGCAACGTGTTTTTTGATTTTGACGAGGCTCAAGGAAGGCGGCTATTTGACTGATAACCAACTGACGATAAACGAAGATCAAAATCGAAAAAGATAAGCAGATGCCGGTCAATTCCAATTTTGACGGAGCGCTAAGCCCAGTGACTCGTGAGGACACCGTAGCCCACTACCAGCACCTCGCTAAGCTAGGATTCACCCCAGCCAAACTCCAAATGGCCGGCTTCTTCCTTCCCGAGGACAAGATCCAGTCCTTCAAAGGCAAGTCAGCTGTGTAACGGCCAGTAAATAACTTAACCAAGAGCGAGAGCCTGGGGCGTGGAGCATTGATCTCTCAACTGATTCGGTACAGTATCTGTGGCGTTAGCTCGACGTTGGTCTATTGGTGGATATTTTGGCTTGGTGGCACGGTCTGGTGGCCGCATTTTCAAGGGCTAGATGCAGTGGCAATCATGCCAATCGATCGGCGGGTCGGCAATTTTGCGATAGGCTCGTTGGTCGCATTTTTGCTCTCTAATAGCGCCAACTTTTTCGCCAACCGGATCTGGGTGTTTGGGCGAGGCAATCGATCGCTCTGGGGCGAATACTTGCTATTCTCGGTGATATCCAGTATCGGATTTTTCGCAGGGCTGGCGATGGCTGTGACCAATTTAAAGCATGGCACTGGCGGGAGTTGGCTGTCGACTGGATGCCTGATGATCGTATCGTTCTGCGTCAATTATGGGTGCCGTAAGTGGCTGATTTTTCGGCAACCAGCAGGAAAGTGAATCAAGGGGACTGAAGTGGTTCCCTCAACGCCACAAATCGACTAACTCGTCGGTGAGGGGCTGGATCTGTGCCGGCGGCACCCAGTCTGCCTGATCTCGTGGGGTGATGGTCTGATTGACGAAATCGTAAACCCACTTGGAGCGATCTAGTCTAATGCGAAGTCGGTTTGCCCAATCGGGCGATGACTGGCGCTGTCGAAACATCTGATCTAGGAACTGGCTCTGACGTAACTCCTCGTCGGTAGGTAACGCATGGCCTACCGCTGGATCGGCATAGATAAATGCAACGCCGGGCTGCCCTATGCGGCGCTCAAAACACTCCATAGTCTGCGATCGACCGCCATCATACTCGCCAGATGAGTAGTGCATGACGACTGAAGGTGCTACTAGCGCATGCCTCTCGTAGCTGTGGCCGTTGTGAACCAGGCCTGCAAAGAATCGCTGAGGGTAGCGTAGCAGAAAGCGGCGCCCCCAATAAGCTCCTTTCGAGTTGCCTGCTAAAGCGAAGCTGGCATCGGGCGGGATAGAGGCTTCGCGGCAAAGGCGATCTAAGCCCTGGTGCATGCTTTGGCAATAGGCATCGATGAAAGTGGTTCTATCTCTGATGATCTGAGGAGTCAAATCCTCGCAGCGCATGCCCCACCAGGGGCGCTCGAACTGGCGGTAATGGGTATCCCAGGTGGCGATGGCAAAGTGATTGGCCATGGCCCAGCGGATCAGGCTGTGTTCGTTTTGCTGGGCGTTTCCATCGAAAACGGCATTGATCTTACCCAACGCATTCTCGTAACCCGCAAAAAGAGCCACAAACACACCTTGTGCAGGCTGCTCTGATTTGGGGGCGAAGAGGCAAAAGCGTATTGGGTTGGGGGGTGGTTCGTTGACTTGCAGGGTGAAGGTGATTGGCTCTCTGTAAGAGTTTAGTTGGGGTGTTTTTTTCTCTGCGGATGAGATCTGACTGGTGCAAATGGCAACAAAAGTGAGAGCTAATTGCAACTTGAAGGTCGTCATGATTTTTTCTGATTTTTCCAACTTATCAGGTAAAACTTGGTAGGGGGACTGTATTTCTCCGATATGAATGCCTTTAATGGCGACTAAAGGCATGCGTGTCTAGTCTTTCTGGGAGGCAAAAAATACACTCAATCAAAGTGTTCCTAGATACTTGACCTTCAACTCGAAAAGAAGGAAGATCAATTCGATCTGATGAATATTCAAACTATGATACCGAGTGGCCCCATAGGACAAAAAGCAAAGTTACTCCGCTCTTTAAAAGGGAATACTGGGTCTGGGTTGGCAATCTTTGGGATGCTACTGGCCTGGTCAGGCATGGGGCAAGCTCAGGTGTACGAGATTCCAGACGCCTTTAGGACCCCGATTCAGGTCGAGTCGCAGACGATCGAATTTCCGGACCAAGAAATCAGCTACACTCCTACGTATCTGATCATACCGCCTAAAGATCCTGCAAACTGCGCTGGAGCTTTGTGTTGGTCGTCTCTGTTTACTAGCCCAGAGCACGTGATCAATAAGACACTGATGAAAGATCGCTTCACCCAGCCGGGGATGCGGGATTTGTTTTATCATCTATGGGAGCGGCAAAACATGGCGCTGATCGTGTGGAATACGTTTGCGCCGTTTAGTGGATTGAAACTGGTGGAAAAAAATGAAGCGGAACAGCCAGCTGAGCAGGTGGCTATGGTGGACGCGATGTTTGGGCAGTTGTGTGAAGGCTTCCAAAGAGACATGGAGAAAATTTGTGCCGAGCATCAAATCCCCAAACCGCAGGATTCGAAATGGTTGATCGGTGGATTCTCTAGGGGGGCGAAGCAAACTGCCTACATGATCGATGGGTTGCCTGCGGGCACTTTCAAAGGGGCTTGGATTCACAAAAGCACCTTATTCCCCAGTCCATCTGACAAGTGGAATTCGTGTAACACTTTGCTGACAATAAATTCTACTGATTATGGTTATCCGAATTACCTGCAGCAGTATTTTATGTCGAGGGAGCAAGGTTTCGAAAATTCAGTTCTGTGGCTGGGCAGTGCTACGGCTGGAAGATCGGTGGCTGAGCGCTACTTTGACTGGGTGCTGGCTGGGAAGCCAGCAGATGGCAACGATCACTTCGCCGATGTGGTGAATCTGGAGGTGCTGCCCTCTGATAAGAAAGACTGGATACCAGAAACGCAGCGGTTAGCGATGCCTACTCAGTGGTTTACTGACCACTACCTGAATGAGCCGGTGCCGCTGAAGAAGGTCGAGTCGGGTGGCGGAGAGTACGCCTGGAGTATGAGTAGTGCAGACGCTAGCACTGGAGAGTGGCTGCCGCTGCAACTGCAGGATGAGGGCAATGTGTTGAAATTTACGACGAAGATGAGATGTGCTGATCCGGAAAGAATCGGCACTCACCAAGGAGTGATCGTGTTTAAAGATGCCTGGGTAGACCCAGAGAGTCCGGACCGGCGCGACGATCTGACCGTAACGATCGGACTGATGGCTGGCTCTGCCTCGCTTGGGAACTCCGATGGTAATTTTTCAGGGAATCGTCTGCCGAGCTTTGATAAGTGGTGGCAAGGGGTGGATGTGGAACTGCTATACCACCAAGAACGGGAGTCGGTTTCGGTGCTAGTCGATGGCGATTTGATAGTGACCAGTAACCAGAAGTTGGATTTTGGGCCTGAGTTTAGCTATGGGGTGCATGGATTTTTCAGTCATGTCGAGTTTGGCGAAATGATAACTGACGCTGATGAGCAGGACTCGCTGTTTGTTTTGTCCCCTGCCGATGACAGTCTGGGGCTAGCCTACACGATAGAGCCTCAGGAGATGGTAGCGGTGAAGTGGGCTGATGAATCGCTCGAAGGTGAGCCTGTCAGTCGTCAGTATACCACTAAGCTAATGGGGCAAGGTGGTCTGATGTTTGAGCATGCTGAGGGTACCGAAGACAATCTGATCGTCGGCCTCTATCGAGGGCCTAAGGCGACCAGTATCTATGGGCGAAAGGAAGCAGTCGGAGGCAAGCATCTGGCAGCTAAACTGATAACAGTGCCTGAGGATCATGCGCTGACGATACGAGCCCAGCAGGATGTGAGTCGGCAAAAATTCCATGTGTTTCTGGATGAAGAGGAAGCTCCGGCAATCAGTTTCGACTACGAAATACCGGTGAGTCGGGTCGGTAATTGGACGGGGTTGCACAAAGATTCGAGCTTTGGAAATATTCAGATCGAGGAGGACTTTAAGCTGCACAAAACGCCATCGAATGATCCTGCTATGAGGTTTTTTGATAATGCCGATGCTGATGAGAATGGCGAAGTCGATGAAGAGGAATTTTTGGCAACTCACATGGATCACTTCGCTACCAACCTGGATAAGAATGGTGATGATTTGGTCGATGCCTCGGAAATAGCTGAACAGCACATCAAACTAAGTGATCAGGATGGAGATGGTAAATTGAACCAAGAAGAGTTTGCTGTGCGGGCCAAGGGCTTTTTCGCTGGTGTCGATAAGAATAAGGATGGTATCTATTCCCGTGACGAAGTTGTCCCCACAAAGAAACCAGAGGCTGAGAAAAAGCCTGAGCCAAAGGAAAAGAAGGACCCGGCGATTCTGTGGTTTGAGTCCGTGGATGCGAATGCTGATGGGGAAGTCTCGGAGCAGGAATTTTTGGCCACTCATTTGAACCACTTTAAAAATCTCGATAAAAATGGCAACCAGACCATAGATGCTGGTGAATTTGCTGAGGCTCAAATCAAGCGGGCTGACAAGAATACTGATGGAAAGCTAGACGAAGGCGAATTTGTCATCCGGGCCAAGGGCTTTTTTGGAACGATGGATAAGAATGATGATGGGGTGTATTCTATGGATGAGGTGGTTTTGAAAAACAAAAAGCCTTAGACCTGGATAGCCCTACTTTAACGTTGCGAGTGAAATCTCCTGAATATCTTGCTAGAGAGCGGTTGGTGTATGGCAAACTAAATGAGACCTTTTTGTATTGTTATTTTGCACGGATTGAGTTCAGAATTTTAGGGATGACATGGATTTCCCTTTTTATGAAGGCCGAAAACTTCCGATGTTCCCAAAGATGAAATTTATAATTGTGTTTGCGATTAGCGGGCTGCTCGTTTCTACGGCTCTGCCACAAAGTTCGGAGACGATCAAAAAAGTGAAGCACGATCTTTCGGACGATTTGGTAAAGCTGGATCGTCTTCTGGAGATCACAAAAAAGAATGCCCAAGCAAGGCAGTTGGCTCATGCGGTGATTCGGGAGCCTTTTCGATCCGACTTTGCTGAGGAGCGATTTGATCGGTTCTTTCCGCCCCTAAACTTGGATGAATTTGTTCACAAGGATAGTGAATTGGAGGTAGGTGAGGAGGAGCCAGACGATAAGGCGGGCTTTAAGGAGTTTCCCCCGCAGATTTTGATCGATCCTAGCGATGCTGACTCACTTGAGCTGCTAACCCTGAATCTGGCGATCCGTAAGATTAATTCAAGTATAGAGGTCTTTGCGCGTCGTATCGACTCAGCTAACAAAGAGCTGTATGACGAAATCCAAGGCAAGACTTTTAAGACGTCGAGGGGGGATTTGAAGTTTACTGATATCGTCAGGCAGTTTTACACCGATCGAGAGGCACTGGCACAGCAGATATCGATAACGGATCCTGCTGATATTTCTCATCCGTTTGCTTTGATCATCAATGAATTGATCGAGAAACAATCAATCTTTTACGTCGATTTGAGGGCGCCTGAGCTGCAAGAGAAGGCGATGGAGCGAGACGATGATCGGCGCTTAGGTAAAGGCCTGAACTTGCCGAAAGGGACGCTAAAGGCCACTAAATGGGCGATGACTGAGATTGACCGAGCGGCTCACCAGCGGAATCGGACGATCAAGGGTACAATTGGAGAAGAGCTGGAAGCACGTCTGGCTGAATTGGATGAAACGCTGCGACAGGCAATCGAAGTGAACCATGTTTTTAAGGAAGAGGAGAAGGAGAAGTTACGTCACTTCCGAAAGCAACTGAGAGAGAGTTGCCGAGAGGGGATCGTTGCCTTTATGCAGCCACCCTCCATAAATTCGAAGCTATTCGGGGGCAGTGATTCAGAAGGTGAGGAAAGCGAGGAGTCGGATTCGTTATCAGGCTATGGCATGGTTTTTTCTAAATCAAAATGGAAAAGTCTAAGTGCGCCCCATCGTTTAGTCGCATTTTCATACGATGCTGAGTCGGTCGAAGTCTTTCAAGCGCCGGACCTTCGTGAGACACTGGCGGTGGGGATAGCGGATAATGAAGTGACGATGGCTGATCCGAAAGATAGTGCCATTGATTTGACGAGTCCTTATACCTTTGTGTGGGAAAAAGACTTATTGGTGAACTACATCGGAGAATCGGAGTTTGTTCGTGTGACAGAGGTGGAATATAACGAGCTCAATAATCGAACAGCTGAGGAGATAGTGGCCGATACTGCACCAGAGCAGCCTGACCCTGACTCGCCCCCAACTAATGGAGATCAAACACCATCTGAAATGCCTCCTGCTGATTCGGCCCCACAAGAAGAGGCTAGTGCTGCTGTGCCAGTCGGCTCTGATGCGGATGCTGCTAAATCGAGTGGCAAAGTAGATCCTTTTAGTGCGCCATCTGGTGAAGTTCCAAACGCTATTGCCAAGGTCCCGTCTCAAGTGCCTGCTCATTCTACAAAGAGACAGCCACGGCACACGGATGGTTGGACCAGCTTTCGAGGGGCTGAGAGAGCAAATACCTCGCCAGATACTGTCGTGCTGAGAGAATGGCCGGCCAATGGGCCAAGTAAGATCTGGGTTTCCAAAGAGGTGGGTTTGGGGTACTCAGGCGTGTCGATTTTTGGTGATAAGCTTTTTACGATGGGCAGCATCGATGGAAATATTTCGATGATCTGTCTAGATCTAAAGTCTGGAGGGGTATTGTGGAAGACACCAATCGCTATCGATGATAAAAGCGCTTATTCTCCTGGGTGGGGAGTGGGGCCTAGGGGGACTCCATCGTATGCCGATGGGGCGGTCTGTGGTTTGGGGCCTGCAGGTAATCTCGTGTGTGTGAATGCCGGTAATGGAGCCATCCGTTGGAAGAGAAATTTGGTCGATGATTTTGACGGTAGGCCAGGTGTGTGGGGCTATTCGGAGTCTCCTCTGATCGAGGGACGGCAGGTCACTGTTTCTCCAGGTGGAGAAGATCAATCGATAGTATCACTGGATATCAAAACGGGTAAATTGATCTGGTCGGCGGAAGTATTTAACGCGGGTAGCGCGGAGTACACTTCTCTCGTCGCTGCTGATTTGAACGGCAAACGTCAGTATATTAAGCTATTTCAAAAGCAGATGGTCTCGGTCGAGGCGGAGACAGGGTATTTGCTCTGGAAAGCTGACTATCCGCAGGGACGAACTGCGGTAGTGGCAACACCTATCGTCGATAATAATCGGATCTTTGTGAGTTCGGGATTTGGTGCTGGCGGGCAGATGTTTGAAATTCTCGCTGATAACACGGTGCACCAATCGTGGAAAAACACTCAGCTGGCATCTAGTTTTGGGGGGCTCGTCAAACATGGTGAAAACCTGTTTGGGTTTGGTAGGAAAGGATTGATCTGCCAGGAGTTTTCCACAGGTAAGACAAAGTGGGTAGCAGAGGGCGATCGCGATCTGGGCTATCGGGGATCTTTGAACTTGGCTGGTGGCATGCTATTTACCCTGAATGAGCAGACTGGGGTGGTTTCTCTGGTGGAGGCGAGTTCAAAGGGAATGGTCAAAAAGGGGCGATTTGAAATGACGCCCCAAAGTCGTATGCGACACCCTAATGGCAGAATATGGACTCATCCGGTTGTCTTTGGTGGCAAGCTCTACCTGCGAGATCAGGAAGTGATCTTGTGTTATGATGTGAAAAACAAGCCCGCTCCACCCTCAAAGCCTGTCAATCTATCGGAAAATGACACTTCAGCAAAAAAGCATCCCAAGATGGTTTGGTTCGATAGTGTCGATCTGAATGGAGATGGCAAAATGCCTCCTCCAGAATTTTTGGCAGCTCACGACGACCACTTTGGTAATCTAGACAAGAATAATGATGAATACTTGGACAGCAAGGAATTCAAAGAGGAGCAAATCAAGCCAGCAGATTTGGATGGCGACTCAAAGCTGAGTCGAGACGAGTTTCATGAACGTGCCATGGGCTTCTTCAAAGCTTTGGACAAAAATGACGATGGTATTTATTCGCGAGATGAAGTTTTAGGTGAGGCGTCGAGTCCAGCTGTGGCAGAGGTAACGAAGAAAAAGAAGGATCCTGCGGAGCTATGGTTCGAGAGGGCTGATTCGGATGCGAATGGAATCGTGTCGAAAGAAGAATTTTTGAAGATTCACATGGATCACTTTCGGAAGCTTGATAAAGATGGAAATGGGTTTGCTGAAGTATCTGAATATAATGAACAGCAGGTTAAATTGGGGGATAAGGATGGGGATGGTAGGTTGAGTGCTGCTGAATATGAAATCAGAACGAAGGCTTTTTTTTGGTCAAGTGACAAGAATTCCGATGGGCAATACACTCGCGACGAGATCGTGATGAAGGATAGATAGTGAGACGAAGCGGCCACTCATTAGTGTTTATTTGTGACCATTGTCTTATCGTGCCGAGTTAGTGTTAAAATCAACTGTCAACGAAAATTCCAACACTAATTTTCACTAATGAGCACTAACATAACACTCTAATCAGATAGGCTTCGACAGATAGGCTTCGAAAAATTTGATTCGAGAGGTCAAATTTCGATTTCGAAACAAGTAACAGACGGAAAAGGCTTACCGCCTCTACTGAGTGCTGAGTGAGTGACTCTAGTGATCAACGATCTGATAATCTGATGAAGCATAGACCCCCCGGCCGTGTGGGTCGTTTGTATTTGAGCTGGCGTGCAGGTTGATAAACCAAGCAGTAGACGTCTTCGGGACTGAGCCACTGACAGTGACCTGATTTTCTGATTGGGTGAAGGTAGCGGTGACTTCGGTGTATTTCCGGTGAGCTGAGTTCCCGGTATCCTTAGTGAAGACAAGTTGTGCTTCATTGATGGGCTTGGTCGTGTGGAAGTTGATTTTGAAGTTTGAGCCATCTAGTTCTAGGCTGGTCTGCTGACACCACGGGGAGCCAGTACTGACGATGCTTTTGGCGAACTCGTAGCTATCGTCTCTCAACCAAGCAGGCTGGTGGCCATGTTGCATCTCAGGAACCAGGGATACTAGTCTCTTGCCAGAGGCCGCCTGGTAGGAGCGCGAAAGGCAATCCATGGGAAAATGGGTGTCGCCTGTCCAGGAATACCAAAGACTGGGCATACTGGCGCGCTCCAGCCATGATAGAGGGTCCCAGACCTGTCTGTATATGGCATTGTTTGCCAAAGTATCGCCGTACATGTTTTCTGCGTTTGCCAGATCGCCGCAACCGTAGGTAGGAATCGCAAATGCAAACCTGTTGTCGATACCTATGGCTGTGCTAGTAATGACACCGCCCCACGAGATGCCCATGAGTCCGATTTTTTCGGTATCGATTTTGGGATCTGATCGCAGCAATGAATTTGCCAGAACCGTGTCGGCGACAGCGTGATACATCCATTGGTCTTTAATCGGCTCAGCTGTATCGCCATAAATCATCATTCTTTGGGGGCCGCTCCACGGATGGTACTGCCAATGCTGTCGAGGGGCCTTTTCGCCTTTTTTTGGCTTCTGGTCGATCTGGCCCTCTACCGCGATACTGATGGCGGCGAAGCCCTGTTGATTCCAAAGCTTAACCCACTCTTTGAAGGCTGTGCCACCGCCACCGTGGACCAAAACCACAGCAGGAACCTTCTGTCCAGCGCTGACTTCTGGGATACCTAGCCAAGCGAATACCCGGGTCTCTTTGCCCTGGTAAGGTAAGGCCTGATAGAAAATGGGTTTTATGACACCATCTGATTCGAAGGTTTCAGCGGGATAGACTACTGGAGCATCGGTCAAATCGCCAAGTGCGGCTACCTCTGCCCGCATCGCTGAAAAGTCTTGAGCGGCGGTTGGTTTATCCAACAGCAAGCTTTCGATGAACTCTTTACTGCTGACTTTGGGTTTGGCGCGATCTTTCTCCCAATATTCTAAATGACAGATAACGCCTTTCTCCTGACAGGCTTTTTGGAGGATCTCGCCAAAAATCGGGCTGTGAATACCATTTTTAGAATCGGGGGTAGGAAACTCGCGATTGACGTTGTAGAACAGGTAGAGAGGTGGATCGTCGGCGGATAAGTGACTAATGGGAGAGCAGCGTGAGACCATATCCTTGTATTGCGCCCAGTTTTCCATCAGGTCTTCTGCCGTCTCAGCACCAAAGGGCTGGTAGGGCATTGGGTTGCCGAAAGTTTCTGGCCCAATGCGCTCTTTGATCACGAATGGGTCCAATGTCGTCTGGGCACCTGCGACACTTGCACCAATCACTCGGGATGAGAAACGTTTGACTGGATCTTGGTTGTTTGTATCGGCGATATCGTCGTGCAGGGCTACTAAAAGGCTGGAGCAGCCGCCAGCTGATCCTCCGGTGACAACAATTCGCTTGGGGTCGATGTTCCATTCTATGGCTTTAAAGCGCAAAAATTGAACTGCTCTGAGAGCGGAGTCCAGCATGGCTGGTTGCTGTGCTCCCTGATTAACGAGAGGATAGGTGATCGCGGCGTGATGGAAGCCGCGCTTTAACTCAAGTTGCCTTTGGGTCTCTTGCTTTTTGCCGCCCATCCAGCCACCGCCGTGGATATTGAGTAAGACGCCAATAGGGGCGTCTGATTCCACCTGCCAAAAATTCATTAGTTGGCTCTCGTGGTTTCCGTAGTTGACGTCTTGGTAACTCGGCAATACTTGATTGCCCGCTAACCTTCTGCTTGGGACTGGACTGTCATGGCTGTTTAAAAAGTCATCTTTGTTTTTATCGCTTTGGGTGAATTCCTGTAGGCGGAATTGTTTGTGTTCAGCAAGGGAGACGGTTTGGTTGTTGTCTTTGTCGCAGGAGTAAAATGCTGCCTTGGGATTTGATGCTGAGGTGGCTTCACCCATCATTCCCCCCCATTCTTTTTTGGTTAATTGCTGGTCTTGGTCTAAATCGGATCGAGTAAATTGGCGTTGCCAGAAATCGTTGTACTCTTCCTTGGAAACTTTTAGATCCCTATTGGCATCAAATATGACTAGACCGTCTGCACCATCGGCTTTGAGGAGTGTTAGAGTTAAAATTATACAAAAAACGATTTTTTTCATATCTTTCATAAAAACAATAAAATTCTGAGCGTAATGTAAAATTACTTCATCAAAATTGGTTTTGGGAATAAATGTGAACGTTTACACAAGCTAGAGCTTAGCATTACAATATTAGCTTGGAAGTTGGCATATACTACAGAGTAAGAATCGTTCACTCTATTCTAGTTTTTACTATTAAATTCTTGGAGAGTTCCATACTCTGTGGTACCTATCAGCATATATTGAGCAGATAAGCCCTCTTCCGAATCTGTGTGTGGTGCCTCTCTTATTCCAAGGGAAATTCGGGCTGTATGATCAACGCTCATTTTTCGACGACAAATATCAAGAAACCAAAATGAGTCAAGATCGTGAAGACGCCCAAGAATGGGTTTATGTCGATGAAAATGGAAATGTCGTCGATGAAAATGGACAGCCTGTTGACGTCTCCTCGGATCCGAGATTTAAGGATCGGGCTGGCTGGGTCTATCTCGACGATGAAGGCAATCACGTAGATGAACGTGGCCAACCGGTGGCGGCGACGGGAAGTTCGACATCGGATAGTGATGAGGCCAAGCCTGATAGTGGTGAGCAGGGAAATGCCGCAGCCCCTCGAAAGCTGAATACTGGCGATCCAGCCGGGAAGAAAGTGTCTAGAAGGATGAACTCTCCGACAACGGGAGGGTTGGCTAGAACAGGTCAATCTACGGGCACCGCTTCTAGGGCTCGTCCTTCATCGAAGTCTGCTCAGCGACTTAAAACGGGTAGAGAAGAGCCGTCTGTAAAATTTGTCTTGTGGTTTATGCTTGGCCTTACGCTTGCTGTTTGCGGAGCAGGCTATTGCGTCTATCGGTCGATTAATACGGATGATGCTCCTAATTTAGTGGTTTTACCGCCAATTTCGTTGAAGACGTTTCAATTTGAGACCGGAGTCGATACCAAGAAAGAATTAAGTTTTGTGGTGAATTCGCCGGGAGCTAAAAGTAAAGGTGTGATGTGTTTTCCTGTGACGTCTTTAACAGAGGGCGAGCGCTGGCTTGGGAATCCAAGACATCCACTGGTAGCCTTAGCGGCGAAAGAGAATATGACTCTAATTGGGTGGGAGAGATTATTCAATACATCTGAAGGAAGCTTGTCGGCAGCAAGTGAGGATTTTGATGCTATCGCAGGGCTATGGATGGGAGCTATCGAGTCGATCAGTGCCAACTTGTATTTGGCGGGAGAGAATTATTTGGTGTATGCCGAAAAGGAATTTTGTGAAGAGGTGTTCCATTTGGTGAATCGAAATAGCGAAAGTATTCTAGCGGCTCATGTGCATGGAGTATCGGAGTACCATATTTTGGGGGCAGACAGCAGAAAGAGTCGGTGGATGGTGACTGCGGCCGACGAATCGACTATGGCTGTGGGTAGAAAGTATTTTAAATTTGGAAGGAAACATGAGTTACCAATACTTTTTGTGCCAATCACTGACGAAGACAGTGTCGCGAATTTGTCTTTCGCTTATTATGCTTGGGTATCGTCTCAGAAAACAAACGCCGACTTGTTTTCGATGTTGAATGATTCGCGTGCGGCAATCGACCTAAGTAATCGGCGGTTGGTAACCGACGGAGCACTGTCTGAAAACTGGCAAGCCGATTCGAACTGGATGCCTCTGCCAACAGAAAATCTCATCAGAGCCTTTAAAGAGGCTAGTACCGACCTCGAAAATTAAATCCAATGAAGATGGGGCAACCTTCAAACGGAACAAGGAACCAAGCGACGTCACATGCAGAGTCGCTCTAATCACCGGTTTGGCTGGTTAGCGATTTGGGTGAAGACATAATCGATGATCGAATTGGGAGGCGTTGTCAGTTTTTTAGCAAAAAGCGTATGAAAGGGCTTGAAATTTGTATTTTCATTTTTCTAGGGTGCTCGCTTAGTTTATTCAGGCTGTAAAAGTTTGTGAGTTAGTGATCAGAGCGATGCAGATCATCTGCTATGATAATATTATAGCAGACTTGTCTATTATCCGACAAATCAGTAGGCTGCGAAGATAAAAATCATCGGTGCCATATTTGTGTCAGGCGTGATCATACTGTGGGTGAGGTGTGTCTGTGGACAGGAGTTTTTGCCTGAAGTTGTATCGGGAGATCACTTTTTCGCGTTGCGGGAGAGATCTCCATTTCGGCGGGATTTGAGTATGAATGACTCGCTAATACTCACGGGTATATCCTATGTCGATGGGCAGGCAATGGCTACAGTGCGCGATCTAAACACCCATCAATCGCATCTGGTCTATCAGGATCGGCAGAATGCGAGGGGGTGGCAATTGACTGAAACCAAAGGCGACACTGCCGATCTCAAGACTATGACGGCGAAGATCCGGCTGAATGGATCGGATACTGTCTCGGTGCGGTACCAAAAGCCGCCGCCACGACCAGCTCGGCGGATGCCGGTGAGAGTCTCGACTCAGGTGGGGGATGGCTCTGCTGGTGGTGGGACGAATCCGCACAAGGGGCCTGACCCTCGCGTGCTGACTCCAGACCAGCTATCGGATGCTCGTAGGGCTGCACGTAGTTTTAGAGATGGCTTCGAGGCCGATGGATACCCGCCGAACCAACCTGTGCCGCCAGAGGTGCTCAATAAAGTCGCTCGGCTATCGTATCAGCAGAGAGAGGCGATCAATATCGAGATGTTTCAGCATCGCAATAAAGGCCTGGGTATGGAGGCGCGACAGAAAATATACAATGGCCTGATCGATAGGCAGCTACAGAGTCGGTAGGTAGGTAAAAAGGTAGCTATTGTGGCTGGATAGGTATACCAGACCAAAGCTCGATTTTGTTGTCACCATGTTCTAGCTCGGGGAAGCAACGACATTCGTGAGGTAGGCTCAAAGTGAGCCGTAGGGTAGTGGTATCGAGTGAGTAGCTGAGATCTGGGATGAGTTGGCTTCTCTTGTCAGCGCCGCTATCGCCATTTTGAGTAGTCCAGTAGGCTTGCCATTTGCGGAAGCTACGCTGGCCATCGCCTTTTATCTCAAATATGCCTTGGTCGTGCCGAGCTTGGTAAAGATTTTCCTCAAAGAATCGAGGTCCACTGCGAAAGGCGTCGGGTGTGGTCATGCGGTAGATCTTTTTGGAGCCGACGACGATGTTTCGGCGAAAGCTGAGGTCTGCTGCCGACCAGGGCTCGGTGCGACTCGGGTCGATCGAGGATACGATGGCTGTGTCTGAGCAGCCGAGGATCAGATTTTCGCTAGCGTGGATGCCGCCAGAGCAGCGTGCGCTGATGCCTACCTCATTATCGATTAGGTAGTTTTTCGAAACCATCGATCCATGAGCCATGCCTATCTCGAAATCGATACCCACACCATGGCCGATGATGAGATTGTTAGAGATCTGGGTTTCTTTACCGGCACCCTGGTCCAGCCATAGGCCCCATTTGCCTTGGTTGTGAGCGATGTAATTGCCGTGGATCTTCGAGTGGTGCGGCGTGTGCAGTTTGATGCCCGCGCTTTCCCAGCGTTTCTTACCGGCAAAGTGAAGCGCATTATTGCCCACTACCACATTGCCTTGGATGATGAGATTGCGTCCGCCAAAGGATGCCGTGCCGGCTGCACCATTGTGTAGGATGTAGTTGTCGCGGACGATATGGTAACCGGCACTACCGTCGCGCGGGTCGGTGCTTTTCTCGATATCGGTATCAGGATGGCCTTCGAGGCCGAGATCGATACCGATGCTATTGGCGTGGCGGATGATATTGTCGTGGATATGCCAATTCCTACCCGACCGAGTGCCCAGTGCGCCCGCCTGTTGCCATTCGGGGTTTTCGGCTAACCAAAAATTGCAGGGGTATTGGTTGGCGCAGTGCTCCATGATAAAGCCATCTACCTCGATGTGGCGGAGCCCGCGTAGGTGTGGGGCAAAAATGCGGCGGCGAGTCGAGATCTCGACTACGGATTGTCTAGGGCAGGCGTGCTCGGCGAAGTGGATGTGCAGGCGTGCTGAGTCCCGATCGTACCACCAGGATGCCGGGGTTTGATAGAGTTCACTAGGGTAGGGGACCTGTCGATAGATCTGGCTATCTACGAAGACCTGACCGATGGTGTAAACCATATCGGGATCTGCACCAGGATAGCCTCTATCTGCCTCAGGCCGACCATCGCGTCCCCATGGAGTCGCAGACATGGCGATGGTAAAGGGGTTGGCGCCATCGATGTGCTGATCGTCGGTGAAAAGCTTTTCAGATAGAGATCCACTCCAGATCGGGGCCACCTCATCCTCCGCAGTCCAGTCAGGCTGCCAGACGTCGGAGCCTCGGATGATGGCCTGATGCCTTTCGGTAGAACGGTAGTGTATAGGCGCTGTCTCTGTGCCGCCGCGGGGTGGTGCGACACGCTCGCGGTAGATACCTGGTTTTACCGATACGATATCGCCTGGCTGAGCTACCTCTGCGGCCTGCTGGATCGTGAGAAATGGAGAGGCTGGAGTTCCCTCGCCTGAGGATTTGCCCGTCTGTGCACAGACTATATACTCCGTGCCGTGTGATTGGCTAAAGAATAGCAGTAGAAGCAGACCGATACTCAGCTGTTTCATACCAATTCAATAGGGTACAATTTTCAGTCAATAGGGTACAATCCCGACTCACTCGGTAACGGTAGTGCCCTCGATACGTTGGCGGGTCATTTCGATGTATTCGGTTTCATTATCGATCCCGATCCACTTGCGGCCTGCGGCTTCTGCGACGGCGGCGGTAGTACCGCTACCCATAAAAGGGTCGAGCACCAGATCGCCTTCGCGGCTGCTAGAGGCGATGAGTTTTTCGATGAGGGCCAGTGGCTTCTGAGTGGGGTGACCGATCTTTTCTTTGCTCGCGCCTTTGAGCGACGGGACGCGTAGGATGTTGGTCGCATACTTGCCTTTGCGCAGGTGAGCTTCGCGAGCCTTTTTGTCTTTGTAGCGTTTGTCCTTTAGATAGAGCTGGATGGTGTCCTCATCGTAGGGCACGCGCACGGCGTCTTTATCGAAGTAGGGTGTGGCGTTCTCGCTGTGGCGTAGTGCGAGCACCATCTCGTATTGTGGGGTGAATGAGTCTTTACGATCATTGTAGCCTACGGCGCGATCCCAGATGATCATATCGTGGAATTGCATGCGCTTGGTCACCTCTGAGCAGAGGTGTAGCCAGACGTGCTCGCGCTTGCCTAGCTGGCCAAAGATATACATCAGGCCGTCTGGCTTGAGGACTCTTTGGCAGGCCTCGACCCATTTGATGGTCCATTTGAGGTAGGCGCTGTCGCTTTTCCAGCGGTTGTCCCAGTCCTCATCCAGCATCACCTGAAAGTAGGGCGGATCGGCTATGATGAGCTGGCAGCTCTCTGGCTCGATCTCGGCGAGGCCCTTTAGTACATCGGCGTAGCACAGGCGGCCGTGCTCGCCGACGTCGGACCAAAAGAGGCTCTGCTGAGTCATGACGGTGCCGGTGGCTTATCCGAAGGAGCGGTACAGTTTGCCCACGGTCAGACCCTGCACAGCGATCGAGAAAATCACGACGATGTAGGTCATGGTGAGAAAGACATCGCGACCGGCTTCTTTGGGTAGGGCGAGCGCTAGGGCGATGGAGATACCGCCGCGCAGACCGCCCCAAGTGAGCATCTTGATGGCATTGTCGCTGAATTCTTTGAATGGCTTCAGCAGCATCACTGGCACCGATACTGCCGCTGCACGGCAGAGTAGGACGATGGCGATAGAGATGACACCTGCGACGATCCAGACAGGCTTGAGATCCTGGGCGACGACGATCAGCTCCAGACCGATCAGGGCGAAAAGCAGGGCATTGAGGATCTCATCGATCAGCTCCCAGAAGTGGTCCAGTCTCTCGCGCGACACGTCTGACATACCGAGTGTGCGGCCCTGGTTGCCGATCATGAGACCGGCGACGACCATGGCCAGTGGGCCGGAGATGTGTAGGGCTAGCGCCAGAGCGTAGCCTCCGGTGACCAGCGCGAGAGTCAGCAGGACTTCTACCTGATAGCTGTCGATCTGCTTGATCATGCGGTAGCAGACCAGACCGAGTATCAAGCCAAGTAGGACCCCGCCGCCCACCTCGATGGCGAAGAGCTTGGAGACAGTGCCGACATCGAGAGAGTATTTGCCCTTTACGATGCCGAGGATGACGAGAAAGACGACCACTCCGACGCCGTCGTTGAATAGTGATTCGCCAGTGATTTTGGTCTCCAGATTTTTCGAGACACCGGCTTTCTTCAGGATGCCGAGCACGGCTACGGGGTCGGTGGGCGAGATCAGTGCGCCGAAGAGCAGACAGTAGATAAATTTGGTCTCGATGCCGAGTATGGGTAGCAGTAGGTAAGTAGCGCCACCGATGAGGAAGGTCGATATGACCACTCCCATGGTCGCCATCAGTCCGATGATGCGTTTCTGCTTGGCGAGGTCATTTAGATTCACATGCAGGGCACCGGCGAAGAGCAGGTAGCTGAGCATGACATCGAGCAGGACCTCTCGGAAGTCGATCTGGCCGACGATCGTCTCTGCAGTGGTGGTGATGGCGGGGATGAACTGACCTAGGATGATCAAAACGAGCGAGAAGCCTAAACTGATCAGCATGATGCCGATGGTGGTGGGCAGCTTGAAAAAGCGCTGGTTCACAAAGCCAAGGACGGCAGCAATGGTCAAGACGACCGCGATTAGTTCAAAAATCGACATAGTGCAGGGAAGTTAAAGACAATCGGCAGGAGGTCAAGCTGTGGCGGAGCTTGACAGTACTAGCGTGGTCAGACACGCTGCTGGCCTCACTCAGATGAATCCCTCACTGGAAAAACTTCATGAATCGCTCTGCTCCTCGGTCCGAGGTGCAGAGAAAGCGGCTGCCGAGCTGATCGCAGCGATCCTAGCCGGTGGGCATGTGCTGATCGAGGGGGCTCCTGGTGTGGGCAAGACCACGCTGGTGAAGACGCTGGCTGCGGCGATGGCCAGTCAATTTCGGCGAGTCCAGTTTACCCCAGATCTGCTGCCAGCGGATCTGCTGGGCTACTCGATGTATCGGCAAAACAGTGGTGAATTTGAGTTCATCGAGGGACCGGTCTTTTCTGACCTGCTGCTGGCCGATGAGATCAATCGCACCAGCCCACGCATCCAGAGTGCGCTGCTGGAGTGTATGAACGAGCGGCAGGTGAGTATCGATGGTGCTACCTATCCGCTGGGTGAGCACTTCCACGTGATCGCCACGCAGAATAATCGCTTTGCTACCGGCACTTTTCCGCTGCCAGAGCCGCAGCTCGATCGTTTTTTGATATCCATCGAGATGGCACTGCCGCAGGCGGGTGTGCAGGTCGATATGCTGCAGGCTCACCTCGATGCCCAGCAGGCCTCGGGCGAGGGGGCACATGGCAGCGTGGCTAGTCTCGATGATCTGGCGCGCTGGAAACAAGAGACTCAGAGTCTGCCTATCGCTCGCCCGGTGTGCGACTATATCGTCCGGCTGTGTGAGGCGCTGCGCCATCACAAAGAACTGGATGTCGGCATCAGCAATCGGGCATCGATCGCGCTGGGGCGTTTTGCTCAGGCTCTCGCTTATCTGGAAGAAAGTCCGGCCGTCTACCCCGATCATGTGAAAAGCGCCTTCATCCCGGTCATGGCTCATCGCTGTGTGGGCGAGGGGACGGTCGGCAATCGCAATCCGGCCGCCAAGCGCGGCCAAGCGATCGTGAGACTTCGCGAGGTGTTGGGAGCTGTGGAGGTGGATTAGCGTTTTTTCTGTAGGTCGAGGTATGAGTCGGACTGCCATAGCTATCACCCCACTGGGGACGCTGTGGTTTTACGTGGCGTTGGCGGGGTTTCCCGTGGGATTGTATCTGCGCTCGGGGCCGCTGTTGCTATTGGCGGTACTCGGGATGGGGGCGCTATGGGTAGCGAGATGTCTAGCTCGCCGTCAGCTGCGGAAAATCGAGGGCCGACGCGCTCTGCCCAAGCGACTTTTTCTGGGAGAAGCCTTCGCGATCGGAGTGGAGGCTAGCCATGGGCGGCGAGGTGGTGTGGCTCGGGATATGCGGCTGCGAGATCATCTAGCTGGCTCAGGTGGTAGCGAGGTGTTTATCGACGAGATCGGTGCGGGCTCTGCGTCGACACTGGAGTATCAGGGGCGTCTGTTTCAGCGTGGGCGGGTGGCTGTGCCGGGGTTTACTCTCACATCACGTTGGCCGTTTGGTTGGTTTGAGTGCCGACTTGAGTCCGAGTTTATTGCTTTGCGCCCGGGGGATGAATCGATACTCGTCGCCCCGAAACCATTGATACCGCGGCACATTGACCGAGTGCTGCACCAGATCGAGCAGCAGGCAGCGATGCACTCTGCGCAGCTGGCAGATGAATTGGCAGAGTTTCGGGCGATACGGCCGATGCGTCCTGGGGATGCTGTCCGGGATATTCATTGGCCGACATCGAGCCGGTCCGATCAGTTGATGGTCCGAGAGACAGATCCGCCGCAGCCGAGACCGAGGAGCATGGGGATCTACCTCTTTCACCACACACCGAGCGGCGAGATGGTCCAGCCGGATCGATTCGAGCACCTGTTGCGTATCGCGTGTGGGTTGGTGGTGCGGTTTTGGCAGGCGGGGTACCCGCTGGTGGCTCGGATCGAGCTGGCAGAGGCTGCTACCTATCAGGCTCCGGCGCAAGATAGCTATCACAGCATTCTCGATGCTCTAGCCACTGCCAGCTACCCTGTGGGTGGAGATCTGGATGGACTGGCCGATGGGTGGGATATCTATGATGAGTGCGATCAGGTATTCGTACTTTGCGATAGTGATCATCGGCAGTGGCGAGGGCATGTCGAAAGCCTGCACCCATCGATCATCTGTATCGATACCGAGACCATCAGCCGTGGTCGCCCGGGGCGAAAGGCTAAGGTCGCTAAAAGAAGGAGGCTGGCATGATCGGGACTTCGGTGATGTATCTGCTATGTCTTTTGGTTGGTTGGATTGTGTCGGGCTCCTGGTGGTGCGTCGGACTGGGCGTAGTGGCGTGGCTGTGTAGCGAGGTATTGCGCTTGTTGAGACGGCCGCTGAATCGATTGATCGCGGCTACGTTCGCTCTGCTGCTGATCACGCTGTCTGTGTATGGTTTTTCGAGTGGTCGCGCCGAGCTGGTTTATGAGGCACCTGCTGTGAGCTATCACTTTGCTTTGGGCTTCTTGCTTTGGGCAGCAGTGATCAGTCGGGCCGAGGGCGTCTGCTACAGAAAAGTCGGAGGTTGGTTATTCTATATTTCTTTAGTCGGTGCGTTGGCTCTGTATTGGTCGGCTCTCCATGCGACTATCTTTCGCTATCAGCCATGGGCGGTGCGCAGTCTGGCAGCAGTGCCATTGATTTATTTCATTCTCTCGGAGTACACGCGCCGGTCTCGAGGGGGCACCGTCTTGGTATTTACTTGTATCGGTGGACTGGCTTTAGGGCTGCTGTCTCTACCTGCCAGGATGGCATCGGTCCAGCTGAGCAGTTGGCTATCGGAGCCTGTGGAGTATGACTATGATTTACTCGATGGCGAGGGGGAGCTAGCTGCTACCGCCAGCGATCAGGCGGCAGAGGATGGCGCTATCGATCTACCTAGGCAGGCCAATATCTCGGTAGATGAGAGTGTGCGTTTTTACCTAGATGTCTCGTCGATCGAGGATTTTCTAGCTTTGACTCGGCGGCCTCTGTACCTGCGGACATCCACCGTCTCTATATTTGAGAGCGATGAGCGGATCCTGCCTATCGATCGGCAGCGCTGGATACTCGATGGCGATGATGGCACCTATGATACTGTGGTGACACTCAGCTCCCATCGTCCAGAGAATGAGCTGGAGTACTCGATCGTATTGCCCGCTGAGCGGGTGGATTCATTGCCTCTCGTGAATGGGACCGATCGTGTACGCGCGAGCGAGGTTTACCACCACTCCGATGGTCGCTACCAGCTGAGTACCGATAGTGAGGAGTGGCTACGCTACAGTGCGATCGGGCCGAGAAGATTGAGGGGGAATAATGCGGTAGCGAGTGTGCATCAGCAGCCAGACGCGGCCTATGTGGAGCTGCCAGATACGGATCTGCAGCGTCGTATCCGAGCGCTGGCACCTAGCGAGGGGAGTCCGGCGGAGCGTGTCGAGCGAGTGCGCGAGATCATTCACAGTCGATGTGAGTACTCACTGAACTATCGCAACCCGAAGAACCTGACGCCAGTGGAGAACCTGCTGTTTGCCGAGCGCAAAGGGCACTGCGAGCTATTTGCTACCGCTACCGTCATGCTACTGCGCAGTGCTGGTGTGCCGGCTAGGGTCGCCTATGGCTATACGGGAGGCGCGGCGAATCGCAAAGCGCAGGCTATCGCATTTCGCACCAGCGATATCCATGCCTGGGCTGAGGTGCTAGGGGCGGATGGGCAGTGGCAGGTATTCGATACGACTCCGGCGACACGTGGAGCGGAGCGATTGTCTCAGGTCGATCAGCACCAGCAGATCGATTGGCGGATGGCAGCTTATGATCCCGAGCTAGGCTATCTACCGGAGAGCGGTGAGGATGGCGCAGGTTTCTTTCTTTTGCAGGACTATCGGTTTTTACTGAGTGTCGTTGCAGGCTTGCTCGTGACCGTAGTCGTGGGTGTCTGGCTCGGGCGACTACGCAAGCGGCGACGAGGTCAGGGTTTGTTATATGGCCTGGCAGATGGCTGTATCGCGACAGGAGTGCCGAGGCGGCCAGCCTTCGTCGAGGCGATCCTATCGCTAGGAGAGCAGCAGGGTTGCGCGCGCCCAGTAGGTGCGACTCTGCGCGAGTATACCGAGGAATTACTCAGCCAGGGGATCGGCATCGATACGGTGCGGACTGCTACTGATTACTACTACCAAACGGTGTATGAAGGGCAGGCACCAGACTTGGCGTTGGAGAAGCGCTGGCTACAGGAGATCCGAGCTTATCAGAAATCTCTTCACTGAGAAAATACTATGAATATGAAAACGTGTTGCTATTTCCTTATTGCCCTAGTGGGCTGCATTATTAGAGGCGAGGAGGTTGAAGTGCAATTTGCACACGAGCAGCCTTACCTTGAGAAATTTGGGATTGAAAGGGGGCGTGTCAAGGCGTTGCCGAGCTCTGTTATTTATGGGCTTTCGGATGATGGTAGGCATCAAATTACTATTTCTGGGCTGTATCCTTTTAAAGAGGGGGAAAATCCTGAGGAAGTTGTGGATATTTGGGGAGTTACTTATTTCCCAGAGGCGACCGCAGCTGAGTGCTCAGTGGAAGGGGCTACCCTGAGGATCATGTCGAAGCTTCCTGTTTCCTACGATTGGTTAGCTTGGGTTACCCAAAGGCTCGGGTTTGGAACAGGCGTTGTGCCGACTTGGAGTGAGCTGAAAGCACGAGATTTGGCCAAATCGGGGTTCTACGACGATTCATTTTTTCTACTCGAGGAATTTAAAGGTGAATTTCCAGTAGGCCTAGCGTGGTACTGTGTCGAAGATTCAGAAATCAAATTTCCTTTTAATACTGATCTTGCCCCCTATGTAGGGGGATTAATTCTGAGTCCGACAAGAGGGCTGGCACCAGCACCTGCAAAGTTTTCGATTCGAATCCTCGACGAGAAGGGTGGGGTAGTCTGGCAACGGGATGAGGTAGTTCAGGGGAAACTTCGTGTGGCAATCGGATCTCGGCAGAAGAGCGGTGCTCATGAATTTTATATAAAAGCCTCCGATTACACAGGAAGGCAAATCGATAGATATGTTCTAAGAATCCGTTGAGGGCTAGGTTGACATCGCTCGGTGGTGGATGATTCATTAGGGCTCAGATTGTTATCCTATGGAATCACCAGAATGGCTACAACCAGCTCTAGGCTATCTCGAACTCAACATGTACGACGAAGTCGGGCGCGAGCTCGATGAGCTGACTCCTGCTCAGCGGGAGTCGCTGGAGGTGCTGAAAATTCGCGTCTCTGTGGCTTTGGATCAAAAGAACCACAGCACAGCGCTGGAGTGGTGTCGCGAGCTGTGTGATCGCTATCCGGAGGAGCATGTGGGCTTTATCCAGGGTGCGTATTGTCTGCATGAGATCGGTCTGACCGAGCAGGCTCAAGCGTGGCTCCAGTCTGGACCTGCGACACTGCAGTCGGAGCCGGTCTATTACTACAATCTGGGGTGCTACGACCTGGCCCTCGGGCATGTGGAGTCGGCCTGTGCCTGGCTAGCCCAAGCCATCGAGATGGAGCCGAGCTACTATGACGATGCTCTGAGCGATCCCGACATTCAGCCGATCCTGCAGCGGGTCGAGACGATGAGAAAAACCACTACCAGCATAGAGTCAGATGGAGATCTCGCGTGAGGCGCTAGAGGGTATCTTTTCAGAAAATTTCAGTGCCCGCAGTGAGCTGGGCGCTGCGGTATCGATCTGGCAGGGCGAGACGGAGATCGTCTCTCTGGCAGGCGGGCAGATCGCTAAGGATAGCGATGCCGAGTGGACGCCAGACACGCTGGTGCCGATCTGGTCGTCTACCAAAGGGCCGGCAGCGCTGTGTGTGCTGCTAGCGCTACACCGGGCGGGGCGCTCGGTGCATGAGCCTGTGGTATCGATCTGGCCAGAGCTGCTGGCTGCCCAGCAGTCGGAGAAGATGACTATCGCTCAGTTGCTGGGACATCAGTCTGGTCTCGCTGCGCTGGATGCTGATAATCGCCCATCCATCCACCGCCATGGCGATGTGGTGCGAGCGATGGAAAAACAGCAGCCTTTTTGGACGCCTGGCCGTGGGCATGGCTACCACCCACGCACGTCGGGGGCTCTGCTCGAGGAGTTGGTGCGCCGGGCGACAGGTGGCACGACTTTGGGAGAATTTTGGAAATCTGAAATCGCGACACCACTCGATCTGGATGTCCACATCGGCGGGCTCGGTGCGGCTGAGATCGATCGGCTGGCGACGATTTACCCGCCGAAGTCTCTGCGACCTAGGGAGGAGGAAAAGCCGTTTTACCAAGCATTGGCAGATCCTAAGTCGCTTTCGCTGGGGGCTTTTGCCAGTCCGGGCGGGATGAAAGCGCTGGGTGATATCAATAAGATGGAGTACCTGCAGTCGGGTATCCCATCGCTAGGTGCGGTGGCGTCGGCTCGGGGCATTGCCAAATTTTATGCTGTGATGGCTGCCGGTGGGCAATGGGAGGGCGTGCAGGCGATTCCGCGCGAGCTGACTGCCCTAGCTTCGTCGGTGCTCTCGACAGGGAGCGATCATGTGCTGCTGATCCCGACGGCTTTTTCGGCTGGCTGGATGAAAGACCCCACCGATGCGGATAGCGGCGAAAAGCTTCGCCAGCATTTTGGCCCTAGCCAGCGTGCCTATGGGCAGCCAGGGGCAGGGGGGAGTCATGCTTTTGCCGATCCAGAGCATGGGCTCGGCTTTGGCTATGTGATGAATCAGATGGAGACAGGGATTTTGCCGAACGATAAGTCACTGTTGCTGGTGGAGGCTCTGTATGAGCGGTAGGTTATTGACGTGTTCTAGTTTGACAAAAAAGTAGGAATTTATATTTTAAAAGTATGAATGCGGTGCTTTCTGAGAAGGGGCAGGTGACGATCCCGAAGAAATTGCGAATTAATCTAGGTTTAGAAACCGGTACTATTTTGGAGTTTTGTGAGGAGGATGGTAAACTAGTGGCGACAAAAAAAACGGTAGAAAGCCCTTTTGATGAGTGGGTAGGAGTGGGCAAAGTGCCGGGTGATCTTTCTGTAGATGAGTATATCGACCAAGTCCGCGACAGATGATTACAGCAATTGACTCGTGCGTATTGTTGGATGTGCTGATCAATGATCCGACCCACTGTAGGCAGTCTCAGCAGGCTTTAGAGCAGGCTTCAAGGCAGGGGCGGCTCATAGTAGGTGATCAGGTGGTGGCTGAGATCTGTCCGTCATGTGCCGGTGATCCTGCAGGTTTCCTACACGCCGTGAGTATTGATTTTGTTCCGAATACCCTCAGTTCTGCCCTGAGCGCGGGAGAGTATTTTCGGCAATATCTGGCCAATGGAGGTAAGCGTGGCAGAGCAATCGCAGACTTTTTGGTGGGCACACATGCGCTTGAGCATGCGGATCGTCTATTGACTCGGGACAAGGGATTTCAGAGGCAGTATTTCTCTGATCTCTCGGTTTGGTATGGTTGATTAGATTTGCTCGCTTGCATCGAGCTGATTTTCCGCAAATTTGGCGACTCACTTCGTTATGAAGCGAGAGCTTTCATCGATTTTCTATGAGCAAGAAGCAGCAACAACAGCAGCCCAATCAGCTAGATAGCAGCCAACTGGCAGAGCAGATCGCCAGGCATGAGCCATGGATCAAGGCGCTGCGGTCTGAGGTAGCAGAGGTGGTGGTGGGCCAGGAGATGCTGATCGATCGACTGATGATCGGTCTACTCACCAATGGGCACGTGCTGCTCGAGGGTGTGCCCGGTCTGGCTAAGACGCTGACAGTCAATGCGCTGGCTGGTGCGATGACGGCTGATTTTCAGCGTATTCAGTTCACCCCCGACCTGCTACCAGCCGATCTCGTCGGTACGTTGATTTTTAATCCTCAGTCGAATGAGTTTTCGCCCAAGTTGGGCCCTGTCTTTGCCAACCTGATCCTCGCAGACGAGATCAACCGTGCGCCAGCCAAGGTGCAGTCGGCTCTACTCGAGGCGATGCAGGAAAAGCAGGTGACGATCGGCGACCAGACTTACAAGCTGCCCGATCCATTCCTCGTGCTGGCGACTCAGAACCCCATCGACCAGGAGGGGACTTACACGCTGCCGGAGGCTCAGCTGGACCGATTTTTGCTAAAAGTCATCGTAGACTACCCATCCAAGGCGGAGGAGCGGACGATCCTCGATCGCATGTCGACATCTGCCGCCATCACCAAGACTCGCCCTGTGGTGGAGCCAAAGACGGTCATCGCAGGTCGACAGCTGGTGGACATGATCTATGTCGATGATGGGGTGAAGGACTACATCGTGAATTTGATCCATGCGACCCGCTTTCCCGATGAGGTGAATCCAAACCTCACCCCGATGATCCGCTCGGGCTCCTCGCCGCGTGGTACCATCAATCTGACGATGGCAGCCAAGGCCAATGCCTTTCTAAAAGGGCGAGGCTATGTGGTGCCACAGGATGTGAAAGACTTGGCCTACGATGTGCTGCGCCACCGTATCCTACTGAGCTACGAGGCTGAGGCCGAGGAGGTCAGCAGCGAGCAGATCATCGCATCCATCCTCGAGAGCACGCCTGTGCCATAAGCCGGTAATACACCATGAAAAATGCCAGATTGGTCCTCTTCGTCTTCGCGATCTTCGCTGTCGCGGGGGTCTTACTCATTTGGCAGCGGGGCGAGCAGTCCTCGGCGCGGGCAGATCTACAGGAGGTCTACCAGCTCAGGGCGAATCAATATGGTGAAGAAACTCATTTCAGCCTAAACAGTGGCAAGCTGAAAGATCTGAGTCGTCTGGCCGATCTCACTGAAAAGGCGAAGACCAATGAGGAGGGTGTCGCGCTCGATCCTCATGCTATCGACCTGACCGGCAGTGGCAATTTACTATCATTGGCAGGGGCTACCCGATTCCCGCAGCTCGAGTCGCTCATCGCGATCGATTGTCCACAGCTGGCTAGTGCCGATGGTGTGGCAGGTTCGCCGAGCCTCACCCAAGTCGTGCTCACGCACAATATCCAGCTCAGCGATGTGTCTGGCATCCGCGATCTGCCGACGCTGAAGACGCTCGATCTGACCGCCTGTGAGCGTATCGAGACACTCGATTTGGATGGTGTGCCAAATCTGGAGAATCTCTACCTCAGTGGTTGTCGGCGGCTCAAGCGACTCGATCTATCGGCCGTGCCGAAGCTGAAGATGCTCCACCTAGATGGCTGTATGGCTCTGACGGAGATCGTCGGGCTGGGCTCTCTGCAGGAGCTGACGGATCTGGATGTGAGCAATTGTCAGGATCTCAAGCATCTCGACGGGCTAGCGTCTCTAGCAGAGCTTATCGTGTTGGATATGCGCAATATCGAGATCGACGACTTTTCGATCGTGGGCAGTCTCCCCAAACTGAATGTGCTGCGCATGGGCGGGCAGGGCGAGCTAGTATCGCTGGAGCCGTTTTCCCAGCTCGCGGAGCTGTCTGAGATCCATCTCGAGGCCTGTCCCAATCTGGAGTCTCTAGCAGGTCTGCCAGTATCGGTGCGGCAGTATGCAGGCTTTACCCATTGTCATAGCCTGACCAATCTAGACGGTATCGAGACTGGTGCAGATCTGAAAGAAGTCGATCTGACAGGCTGCCGAAATCTCACCGATATCTCTCAGCTGAGTTCCCTGAAAAAGCTCTCTCAGCTAGCTCTCATCGGCTGCCGACAGGTGACGGACATCTCGGTGCTAGAACAGTGCCCAGAGCTACGGATCATCGCGCTGGGAAATTCTGGTGTGACCGAAGATCAGGTCGAAGCATTGAAGAAGAAAATGCCAGAGGCTATTTTTGATTTTTCGGTGCTGGATTAGCCGTTAAAAAGCTGAAATTCAATAGGGTACAATCCCTCTATGTGATGGTGTTTTCACCAGTAGCGCTACTTCTGCAGTTCTATCTATTTCACAAACAGGCTGATGATCATGATCAGCACGAAGCTGAATAGCGAGATGGCTGTCGAGACGACGGACCAGGTTTTGAAGGTCTGCTTTTCGGTCATGCCGAGGTAGCGGGAGATCATCCAGAAGCCGGAGTCATTGACGTGTGAGAAGCCGGTCGCTCCTGCTGCGATGGCTACAGTGATGAGGGCTAGCATTTGCTGGGATAGATCCTCGGTGAAACCGACCATCAGTCCTGCGGCAGTGAGCATAGCGACGGTGGCGGAGCCCTGAGCGATGCGGACGAGCGTGGCAAAGATGTAGGCAAGGGCGATCACAGGGATGCCGCTATTGCCGAAGGCGACTGCCAAGGCATCGGCGATACCGGTAGAGATGAGCACACCTTTGAAGACGCCACCCGCACCAGTGATGAGGATGATGATACCTGCGGGGCCGAGTGCTTTGGTACAGATCTCTAGGATGTCATCTTTGGTAGCGCCACGACGGGTGCCGAGAAACCAAAGGGCAAGGATGGTCGAGCCGAGCAGAGCGATCACGGGATGGCCGATACAGTGGATAATCTGGAGTGGTAGGGCAGAGGTAGTCAGGGCGCCTGCTAGGGCTGCTTTGCGAGCGCTATTGCTCAGTGTGGGATCCAGCTGACCGGCGACGATCTGCTCGACGATGGTCGAGGCGAGAATGAGGGCGATCGGGAGAGCGATGAGCCCGAGGATCAATCCTACCGGCGGCAGCTTGGCCTCTGACTCATCGAGATCGGCATCGGCGATGTGATCAGGAAGAGGCACGTCGACGAGTTTGGCCAATTTAGAGCAGAGAATAGGTCCACAGACGAGTGCAGTAGGTAGGCCTACCAGCACGCCGAACGCGATCACCCAGCCGAGGTTTACCCCCAGGATGTAACCGACAGCGACTGGTCCGGGAGTGGGCGGGACAAAGGCGTGGGTGACAGCCATGCCTGCTACTAGAGGTAGGCCAAAGGTGAGCAGTGGCTTTTTGGTATCGCGAGCTAGTGCGTAGAGAAGCGGCGCGAGGATGACTAGGGCCACATCGAGAAATACGGGGATCGAGATGACAAAGCCGGTCAAAAGCATGGCCCAAGGGGCGCGCTTTTCGCCAAAGACACGCAGGGTCGATCGTGCCAGTGCCTGGGTGCCTCCCGAGTGCTCGAGCAGGGCGCCAAAGATCGCTCCGATGCCGATGATAGTCGCGATGAAACCTAGGGCTCCACCCATGCTTTTCACGACGGTACCACCGATCTGGGTCAGAGAGATGGCGTAAGGATTCGTCAGACTACCGGCTTTGGCGAGGCCGCCTAGGTCGCTCACACTGTCCAGCACGATGGTGTCTGGACTGAGGACTTTTGCGACAGTATGCCGGCCATTGTAGCCGCCTGGTTCACAGCCCGAGACAGTCACCGTAGCTCCTACCTCGCGCCCGTGTCCTGGCACGGAGAAGATGACCTGGCCATCTCGACTGGCTACCGACTCGACAGCCACGGTGTCTGCCTCGCCATTGATAAACACCGCTCCCAAAGCCACAGCGATCGAGGCGATCAGTAGGGCGATGAATGCCTGCCACTTAAACCGCAGGATCATGATGAGCAGTAGAGCGATGCCGAAGATGAGCAGAGCTATCAGAGAAGTGGTAGGGAGTGGGCCTTGAGCCAGAGTCACAGATGGCGAAGCTATCATAAGACAGCGAGGGTGGCAAAACCACGGCAGCGTGTAAATGCCTAATCTCGGCGCACTGAAGTGCCATCTAGGAGCAATATCGGATTTTCTTTGTCAGCAGAGTGAGGGCTACTGCGTTTACAAAGAGGAGGTCCGGTGGCGAATGTTTCCTGGATTATTTTAAAAATAAAGTTTGATTAACTACTCTGTTTTGTTAGAATTTTAAAATGATTAAGTTTTTGCTGGGTTTCCTCGTCAGCATCTTCCTAGTCATCATCGGTGTCGTGGTCGCAGTGCCAGTCCTCACTAAAGTCGTCGGCCCCGATATGATGATGGAGCTGGCACCTCAGCCTGGAGTTCCTCTGGGTGAGCGCGATTTTCCGATACCGGAGCGCTCTCTCGTGGCAGTGAAGCTGAAGCTCCCTCTGCAAGCTCTGGCGGACGTGACCAATGCAAAGGCTCCGCGCAAGCTGGTGGGCTCTGTGGAGAAAAATGTGCATGAGAAGATCCACGATGGGATCATCCACTGGCAGATGTTTCCTGGGCCAGTGAAGATCAATAACGCGGGGCGCGATCTGACTTTCTATTTCCCCGTGGCTGGCGATGCCTACTCCACTGGGAAGCTGACAAAGCTAAACATCCCGATCAAAGGTAGTGCTCAGGTGGAGGGTGTCATCAGCGGGCGTCTAGCCCCTTCGGTGACTCGGGACTGGACTATTTTTCCTCGCATCACCCCGATGCTGAAGGTCCATCGAGCAGAACTGACCCTGGGCAAGCTAGGGACGATCGATGGTCGCCAAAAGGTGCACGATGCTCTGGCTCCAGTCGTGGCCGAGCAGGCTGAGAAGGTGGGGCCAAATCTCGCCAAGACACTGAACCTAAAGCCGGGCATTCAGAAAATCTGGGATCAGGCTCATATCAACAAACGCATTGCGCCCGATGTCGACTCTTGGGTGGTTTTTGATCCCGGTTTTGTGCAGATGGGGCAGATTGACTATTCCGATAGCGAGAGTCTGGCGATGACTCTCGGTATCGTAGCTCAGTCTTACATCACTAGCTCGGAGCCGGGTGAGCGATTGCCGGAGGAGCTGCCGGATCTCGACCTGCTCTCTACGGATCCGCTCACCGAGATCCGGGTGCCGATCATTGCCGATTTTCAGGTGCTCAATGAGATGCTGGTATCGCGCACTTTCCCGATCGAAAATAAGTTTGGCGCAGCGCTGGAGATATCGGCCCCTCAGATACATATGGCTCCGTCTGGCTATCTCGATGTGGTGATGAAGGTGAATGCGCTCGATGGTCAGTTTGCCGATGGACTCTATGGCAAGGTCCAGATCCGAGCTCGGCCGATCATCGATTGTGTCACCCAGACGATGGGCTTTTCCGACGTCTCTCTAGCCTACAAGACCAAGGAGATGCTCTCTGAGACGGCTGCCTGGCTGATGGAGGATATCCTGGTGAAATCGATCGAAAATGATCTGCGGATCGACCTAAAGGAATACCTGCCAAAGCTAGAGGACGAGATTCACAAAGTGGTCGGGCAACTGAATATCCCAGACCATGTCGGGCTATCCGTGGCCAAGCCGGATGTACATCTGCTCGGGGCCTACACCATCGAGCGCCCATCGTGGAATGCCCCCGAGAGTCCAGGTATCGTCTTCGTCCTAGGGGCGAGGAGCCATATCGAGGTGGAGATGAAGCGACTGGTATTTTAGAGGTTTCTACCAGACGGGAGATCTAGTATCCTGTGCGCCTCAGAAAATCTTCTATGCGTTTTGCCACACTCATCATCCTAGGGCTACTCGCTGGCTGGGGGCTCCTGCGGGATGTCGCCAATACAGCTAACGGGGGTTCGATCGACCTGCGAAACCGTGTGACAGGGGCGCGTGTGGCCGCAGAGAAGGTCGATCCCTACACCTACAAGTGGCGTCCCGGCGAGCCGCAGGCATTTTGCGATGTGTACAATGAGCCAGGGGCTCTGTTTTTGAGCAAGACGACGGTTACTCCCTGGGTACTGGCAGGCCACTCGCTAGTGAATGGCTTGAACTATCGGCATACGCAGTGGCTCTGGCTTTTCTTTACCTATGGCACGCTGGTGGCGGCGCTGCTGCTGTGGCGACGATCGATGTCTGAGCGGAGTACGGCCGACTGGGGTATCGTGCTGGTGCTGCTCTATAGCCTATCGCCGAGTTGGAGGCACCATGTCGATCATGGGCAGATCTATTCTGTGTATGCCGCGTGTTTTATATTGCTGGTCTGGCTGAGCCTGCGGCAGCAGCGATCGAGCCTAGTGGATATCTCCGAAGGTCTGCTCTGTGGGATGCTGCTGGGCTGTCGACCGACCTTGATCGGGGCGGCTGCCCCTGCTGCACTGGCTAGGCGGTGGACGACTCTGGTGGCGATAGGGCTAGGTGGGTTGATCGTTTTTATCGTGCCCACGATACTTTTTGGGCCGCCGATCTGGCAGCAGTATCGCGAGGCGATGGAGCTGCACTCAGAGATCTATCTGAACCAGATGCGACCGAGCCGAGGCTCGATGTCATATCCGAATACCATCGAGGGTATCCCGCTAGAGGTCATCGCTGGGTTGGATCGTACCATCCCGTTTGCCGATACGTCGATCTACCGATTGGTGTCATTTTCCCTACCTGCTATGGTGCTGCTGGCTGTGTGGGGGATTGCGATGCTAGCTACGGTTGGCTACCTGTCGTGGCGTCGGGCGGGCTCTGCAGCCATCTGGTGGGCAGTCGCAGCCTGGATTGTTTTGGGCGATTTTCTGCTGCCTGCGTATCGGCACACTTACAATGATGTGCTGGCTATTCCTATGGTGTGCTGTGGGCTGATAGCGCTGCAGGGGCATCGTGGGCTGACGAAGGTCTGGCTGATCGCGACTGCCGCTGTCTTTGGCATGATGCTTCTAGGCTGGCAGCTGACCGCGCGTTGGTACCTGCCGACGCCGAGTGTAGCAATGGCTGTGCTGGGTGGCTTGGCCTTAGTCCTAGCAGTGGTAATTTCTAAGAGAAGGATTGAGAAAATTTAAAATTATCGAGTGGTTAATGGTTAAGATGAGCGTTATACTTTTCTAACCCCAACTCGATGGTTCATTTTCGGCTCGTTATTCTCTCATTTATCGCTTTAGCAGGCACAACGCTCAGCTATGGGCAGCAGATCGATGTTGATACCATACTAGATGCTATCGCTGCAGATAGTCCGTATCCGAGAGATAATTACCGGCGATACAGTCGCAAGCTGTCGCAAACCTTGGCCATGCTAGACGCGGAGCAGTTAGGGCGTGTGTTTCAGCAGCAAACGACCGTGGATCCGACGGTCGATCCGGACCCGCCTCAAGATGTTCCCAATATCTATGATGAGATCAGTCTGGGCAAAAAAAATTACTTCCGCAGGTACAAAGCAGAGATGTCACCCGAGGGCATGGCAGAGTTGGACAAAGTGGCGGATTACCTAAAGGCTAACCCGCAGTACAATATTCTGATCAGATCTAACACCGGTCATGATGATCAGCAGCTCTCTGATGATCGGGCAAAAGCCGGTTTGGATTATCTAGTCAGTCTTGGGATCCCTGCATCAAGGATCCAGACCTTTAGCAACAATGACAATGACGTACCTGACCAAGAGGGGCGAAAACTCAGGGGGAGGACCCGACTTGAGTTCGAGCTGCTACCAGGGAACTAGCGCTCTAGGCGGCATTGATCTCAGCCTGTTGGCGGAGCTTTTGCGAAGTCCGGTGGGCGAAGTCTCGAGCCTGGTCTAGCCAAGCGAGTTTGCTCTGCAAAGATACAGTTTGGGCGTCGCGCAGGTTTTGGATGCGCGCGCCTTCGTAGGATACGCCAAACCAGGCGTCCCTTTCTATCAGGTCGTCAGCTCTGTCTTTTCGTGATTTCATGTTGAAGGAGTCTTAGTTCTTCGACGTCGCGAAGATCGTTGGGGCGACCTGACTCTATCTTCATCGCTATCAGCGACTCCAGATCGAGGAATGGGATGGTGATGGCAGCATCAGCCCCCAGGTCGTCGGTGAAGGATTTTGCCAGCGTTTCGGCAAAAGGAAAAGGATCTTCTGCAAAAATATCGACAATTAATCCATTCAGTCTGTCACTGATAAGTGTGAAAACTTTCATTCCTTTCTCCGAAATCCATTTTTTTCGTAATTCCAGATTGAGGAAATCGGCCATTTGAACCGGCACGCGAGGGCGGAATCCGAGCCCTTCGAAGACCTCTAGGGCGACTTCGACATTCTCTTTAGACAGATCTAGAGCGAGATCCAAATCCTGCGTGAAGCGCTGAAAACCATGGGCATTCACCGCCACGCCACCGACTACGATGAAGCGCACATTGCGGTTGGAAAGAGCAGAAAGGACTTGGGTGAAGGCATCCATACGTTGGGCCTACGGTAACTTAATAATCGCAGGCAGGCGAGAAATGGAGGTGGAATCATTTAGAGGCTATACAGCAGGGCGAAAAGTCCCCTTGCGGGAGGTGCATTTGGCATAATACTCCCGCCATGGCTAAGCAACCTGTAGTACTGATCATCCGCGACGGCTGGGGCGATAATCCTGGCGGTGCCGCGGAAGCGGAGAAAAATGGCGACTGTCCTCGCCTAGCAGACACCCCATTCACCGATGGGCTGCTAGAGAAATACCCCGTATGCCACATCTCCGCCAGCGGGCTAGATGTGGGTCTGCCAGAGGGCCAGATGGGCAACTCCGAGGTCGGCCACCTCAATCTCGGCGCCGGTCGCATCGTCTACCAGGACCTGACTCGGATTAATAAAAACATCGACGAAGGCCAGCTAGGCCAAAACGAAGTGCTCAAGGATGCTTTCTCAAAGGCCAAAGATACCCGCCTACACCTGATCGGTCTCGTCTCCGACGGTGGTGTGCACAGTCACCAGGACCACATCGTAGCACTGGCGGCCGAGGCCAAGGCAGCAGGTGTGAGCGACATCATGCTGCACGCGATCACTGATGGCCGTGATACTTCACCCACTGGTGGCAAAGACTACGTGAGCTACTGCGAGGACAAGCTAGCCGAGCACGGCGCTCGCATCTCCACTGTGGTAGGTCGCTACTACGCCATGGACCGCGACAAGCGCTGGGATCGCACCCAGCTAGGCTGGGACGCTATCGTCCATGGCAAAGGCCAGAAGCAAGAGATCCTCGCTAGCGAGGCGATCAAAGATAAATACGCCCACGACACCACCGACGAGTTCATGCCTGCCATGATCTTCGATGCTCACGAGGAGCAGCGCGTACGCGATGGCGATGTGGTGTTGTTTTTCAACTTCCGCGCCGACCGCGCCCGCCAGTTTAGCCAGGCTATTCTAAATGACGACTTCGATGGCTTCGATCGAGGTGTCCAGCCAAAGGTCCACTTCGTGACCATGACTGAGTATGACGAGACCTACGACTGCCCAGTCGCCTTTCCGCCTGAGACACTCGACGATGTGCTCGGCAAAGTCGTCTCCGAAGCCGGCAAGACTCAGCTGCGCCTAGCCGAGACCGAGAAATACCCACACGTATCGTTTTTCTTCAACGGCGGTCTCGAAGAGCCATTCGAGGGCGAGGAGCGCGTGCTACGCCAGTCGCCGCAGGATGTGAAGACCTACGACGAAAAGCCAGAGATGTCCGCCGGTCAGGTGACCGATGTGCTCATGGACCGCCTAGCAGAGTTCGACATGGTCATCGTAAATTACGCCAACCCCGACATGGTCGGCCACACCGGCTTTGTCCCCGCAGCCATGAAAGCCTGCGAGACCATCGATCAAGCCGTAGAGCAAGTCGTGACCAAAGTCCTCGACCTAGGTGGCAAGCTACTGATCACCGCCGACCACGGCAACTGCGAGCAGATGATCAAGCCAGACGGCTCGCCCCACACCGCCCACACGACCAATCTCGTAGAGATGATCTACGTAGGCGACGACAGCGACTCGATCAACCTAGCCGACGGCAAGCTAGCCGACATCGCCCCCACCATGCTCCACCTACTAGGTCTGGAGCAGCCAGCTGCGATGACGGGTGAAAACCTAGTCAGCGCCAAGTGAATCCATTCAGCAGCGGGGGCTTTGGGGTCCCCGTTGGTTGGACTGGTGGTTTGGGGTAGCCTGCTTTTCGCGATTGTACCCCACTAGTGTTGACATAAGGAGCCAGAATTTTCAACCTCCAGGACTGATGCGATGATCTCACTGAGCGCAGTGCGACCATCTGTTAGTTCGGTTTGGTTGTGCATTGCGCTGTAGCGGGAGGTTCGTTCGATATGTTTGTCTATTTTCATGTCGCAGCCCGCTAGCTCAATGTAAAATCCGAGAGTGAGCACCCGCTTAGTAAGGGTTTTGAACAGGCTTTCATTGTGAACTACCAACTCGTAGCACTCGGGTTCACCACTGGTGGAGTATAGCTCGCGAAGCTGAGTCATAGAAAAGGCGCCTCCTTTAGCCAAGATCATCATGAGTAACAACCAAGCTAAGATCAGCGACTTCATGTGCATGGCATTGGTCTTATGCTGGATAAGCTCCATTAATCCAGTATGACTTTTACAAGATTTAAAGATATTTTCGATACGCCAGCGCATTAGGTATAGCTCTCTTACCTGCTCATTATCAGCTGTTTCTTCAGGTAAATTGGTCACTAGGATCGTCCAATCTAGTCGAGCTAGGCGTTCTTTACTCGGCGCGGAAAAGCCCTTATCTTTATGGTCTTGGCGAAGATCTGCACGGCGTTTATTCCCTATCTCTTCTGGCACACGAATGGCGATGAGCTCGCATGGTAATTGAGCAGATTTGCCTATCTTCACAGATTTGCGGACAGTATCTTCTGGTCGAGTCGCCTGCGTTTGTAGAAATCTTAGTAGATCCATCTGCTCACCACTGCTGTCGTAGACATTGATACTAGATTTTAAACGACTCACGAAGAATGCCTCTTGCTCGTCGATACGCTGAAACACCTCGATACTACTATAACCAAGATCTCGGATAAGCAGATCACCCGCTTCAAGTTTAGATAGGATATCATGAGCTGCCGTCCCATCACTACGTTGATAGGGATCGAGGCTCACATCTACAAACTCACCAGTGAGAAGATCAGCGGTGAGTTGGATTTTGAGATGAGATTTGTCGACATCTAGGTGGTTATGCGATCCAGGGTAGTCTTTATACAGGGACGGATGTAGGCAAATAGTCGTAGCATCCCCAACAAGGATCGACTTCACGCCCGGTAGATTGGGGACTCCATCGCCGATTATTGAGAGCAATCCCTGCCTCTTGCGTTTCAAAGACTCCTTGAGAGCATAGCTCAGAAGAGCTTCTAAGAATCTTACCATGGCTGGCTTTTGGAGAAATCTCCAGACCGCTTTTCGGGTGACTGAGATATCGCAGGTCACTCCTAACTCCAAAGCTAGAGCTCGACAAGATTTATCGCCGAAAGCCACCATTGATAATAATCCTACTACGATCCCTTCGGCAGTCAGTTTGCGAGGCTTCCGCTCAAAGAGCTTCGTTTTCCTTGCAAGATCGGCGATTTTTCGGTTAGTAGGAATAAGGCCGCTGCCGCTAGTAGACAGCCTGACTGAAGGCGATTCTATATTTTTCACCGTCAGCGTGCAGCGGCCGACTTTTTGTCAAGTAATTAAAACGCCTTAAGCGACTAATAGTAAGGTGGTTATAGCCCGTTCAGCCATGCCTTATGTCAACACTAGTGGCCTGTACCCTATTGAATAAAAATTGTACCCTATTGAATTGGCGTTCGTTTTGAACTGGTAGCTAGAAAGTCAGCTTAGTAAAACGCTTGCTGTCTTCGGCAAATTTGGGGTCGATGCTGACTAGGCGGCGGCCTAGGGCATTGGAGTGCTCTTTTAGACCCATGACGGTGGCGAACCAGTAGGCACTGCGCCAGGCTTGTAGCTTATCTTTCGAGGGCTCGCCTAGCAGGGCTACGGCAGCCTCTACCATCCAGCGAGGTTCGAATTTTTCGACTTCTACGGGATTGGGACCAAAACCGAGATCTACCGTGATCAGCTCCTCCGTGGCGGCGGCGACTCTGGCATCTAGAGGTAGCCCCTCTTTGCGCAGGATCGAGCCTTTGTATTGGCCGTCGTTCAGTAGCTGAGCGAGTTGACCTAGAAATTGGTCGGCGGCGGCATAGCCTGCCTCGACATCGCTTTTCAGTAGTTTGCCTTTCGGGCTGTTGAGTGCGGTCTCCTTCACTTTGACGACGGCGGCGGAGAAAAGATACGTATCGCGGTGGCCCTGCAGCGAGCTGCTGATTAGCCCCTGGAGGCTCTGTAGGTCGGCCTTTTCAGCATCGGTCCATTCGGTGCTATTGGTAGCAGGAGGGGGCTTGGGAGCGCTGCGTTGTTTGAGGAATTGTTCGCCACGGGAGATACGCGAGCCGAGGAGCTTAGGGTAGGCGCCTTTGGTTTTCGCCTGCTTGCGCTGTTCTTTGAGCTGATCGATGGTCTTGCGGAGCTCGCCCTCGCCCATATTGCGGGAGGGATTGGGAGCCTTTTGATAGGCCTGATAGTCGGCGCGGTAGTTGCCGAGGACCGATTTCAGCTCGCCGATCCAGGGATCGGATACTGGGGTCTCGATCTGGGCGAAATCTTGGAAGAATTTATCGGCCTCGGCGAAATGGCCCATCTGCCAGTTCTTCAGACCGGCGGCTAGTAGGCCGATGCTTTGGAAATTATCTTTATTGGAGGTGATCTCGCTGCGCACGGTAGGCAGTGGATCGGCTAGCAGGTCGCCCATGTTGCCAAAAAACTTGCTGTAGGGCTTTAGGGCTTTGTCGTCGAAGCCTTTTTGATCTCCGAGCTTGGTGAAAGCTGCACGAGCTCGTTTTTCCTCGCCGATGAGGAGATCGGTGAGCCCTAGATTAAAGGTGTTCCAGGCTTTCACTGGCTGTTTGAAGCTGGCGTTGCCCTCGAGCTTCTCAAAGGTCTGGCGAGCCTCTCCGAGGCGGCCACGGACCATGGCAGTGCGGCCAGCTAGTAGCTGGCGGGCGGCTTCTTTCTCCTCGGCGCTGATGACACGATCATTCTGACCGCCGAGCAGGCTGTTAAATTCGTTGTTTCCATTGTCACCTTCTCCTTGGGTGGCGAACCATGCGACAGCTCCGATCACAGCGGCGGCCACGATGGCCAGTGGGATGAGTGACTTTCTTTTGCGCCTAGCTGGGGTGTGGCTGCTGGCTGCGCTAGCGGCATTCTCGCCCCGGCACTCGGCCACTAGAGATAGCAGCTTGTCGTAGGAGGCTGGGCGACTCGATGCCGAGTGCGCCATCATCTTTTCGAAGAGCTTCACGGTGGCTTTGCTAGCATCGGGTGCTGCAGCCTTTAGATCGACTCCCTGAGCTTTGATCTCGATCAGCTCTTCCAGAGAGTTGGTATTGGCGAGGAAGGCGGGCTTCCCGGCGAGAGCGTGGTAGCAGGTGGCACCTAGGGCGTAGATGTCGCCTAGATAGGTATCTGGCTCGCGCACCAGCTTCTCTGGTGGGACGTAGAATGGAGTGGCCCAGAGATCTTCATTCTCATCGGCACCGCCCTGCGCCACGGCTAGACCAAAGTCGACCAGCTTGGTGGTGCCGTCCTTGGTCATCAGCATATTGCCGGGCTTGATGTCGCGGTGGATCAGATTGTTGGCGTAGGCGGCTTTCAGACCTGCCACCACATCGGCTGCGATGCTGAGGACAGTCTGCTCAGGCAGCGCACCGTGCTCGGCGATCATCTGCTCGATGCTGGTAGCATCGACCAGCTCCATGGCGATGTAGAAATAGCCTTTCTCCTCACCCACGGTGTAGACCTTCACCACATTGGGGTGATTGATCGAGGCGGTCAGCTTGGCCTCCCGCTCGAACATATCGGTCAGTTTTTTGTCCTGACTCAGGCTCTGGTGCAGGATCTTCAGCGCGACTTGACGGCCGAGAGTGGCATCGTCTGCAGCGAAGACCTGGCTCATGCCACCCTCGCCGAGTAGGCGTGTGATCTGGTACTGACCTAGCCGTGTGCGCACGCGCACCGAGGATTGGCAGTAGGGACAGGCGATCTTGGAAAAAGGAGATAGGCCCGTCACATCCAGGTCCTGACTGCATTCAGGACATTGGTTGATGACTAGATCAGTGGAATCGGAATCCATAGGTTAGCAGCAGCGGTAGCAGTGCGGGCGGAATGTGAGTATTGGTGAGTTTAGGGATTCACTCATCCTTTGCGAGCGAAAATCAAAGATTTTCGGGCGATGCGCATTCCCGGGTTGCCAGTCTAGGTAGCCGAGGCATGCTTTCGGCTATTCAAATTTAATCCATGAGCGAATCAAAATTGTCAGAGATACCTGTGGGCCCGCATAAGTTGGGCGGCGATCTACCCCTTTTCATCCTGGGGCCGTGTGTGATCGAGTCGGAGTCTTTTATCCGCGAGGTAGCACCGCAGATCAAAGAGATAGCCGACGAGGTAGGCGCTCCATTCGTCTTTAAAGCTAGCTATGACAAGGCCAACCGCAGCTCGGCGCACTCCTTTCGTGGGATGGACTGCGAGGAGGGCTGCCAGCTGATGGCCGAGATCGGCAAGGAGCTGGGGGTGCCAGTGACGACTGATATTCACACTGAGGAGCAGGCGGAGATCGCTGGAAAATACATCGATATCCTGCAGATCCCCGCCTTTCTCTGCCGCCAGACTGACCTGCTGAAAGCCGCTGCTGACACTGGCCGAGTGGTAAATGTAAAAAAAGGCCAATTTTTGGCGCCATGGGACGTTTCGAATATTGCGGAGAAACTCCGTTCCTTTGGGAATCCCAACTTTTTCCTTACCGAGAGGGGTTCCAGTTTTGGATACAATACCCTAGTTGCTGATATGAGATCGATCCCCTGGATGCAGGAGACTGGCTGCCGCGTTGTTTTCGATGCGACACACTCGGTGCAGCGCCCTGGTGGCAATGGCACCTCCAGCGGTGGCGACGGGTATCTGGCTCCGGTATTGGCTAGGTCGGCTGTAGCGGCTGGCTGCGATGGGGTATTCATGGAGACTCATCCCAATCCCGAAAAGGCTCTCAGCGATGGGCCCAACCAAGTGCCTCTCGATCAGCTGGGTGGAGTGCTGAAAAAGCTAATCAGCATCTACCAACTCGTCCGCTCTTAGACGCTCACTATTTTTGTATCATGTCTCGACCTGCCCTATCTCCTTTCGCGATGTTTGCCAGCCTAGTGTTGGTAGTGAGTTGGGTCGGGCAGAGTGCGTATGCCAATGGGCTGATCCCCAAGGAGTTCTCCGATCGTATCCCGATCGGTCGGACCTTTCGTGGGGTGAAGGTGCCCAACTATGATAAAAATACCAGCCTACTCGCCACCGTCATGGAGGCAGAGAGCATCACGCGAGTCGATGCCAACCGGCTGGATATCGTGAATCTGACCATACGCACCTATGATGCCGAGGGCGGGGTAGCTAGCACGATCTTCATGGCGGAGGCCGAATTCCACCTGATCGAGCGCAAGCTACGCAGCAAGACACCTGCTGAGGTAGATCACACCCAGATGAATATGACGGGCGATGTGCTCAGCTACGACATGACCACTGAAATCGTGACCATGGAGGGCAATGTCCGCGTGGTCATTCCCGATGCGGGTAGCCAATTTTCCTTCACCGTACCTGAATAACTTATTGTAACCCCGTTCGTCTCTCTGACTCGACTCTCAACTCACTCACCTATGAATCGCTCTATTTTTTCTTCAGCTGCCTTTGTGCTAGCTGGCCTATGTATACCGGCCGCTGCGCAAGATGCAGATGGTAACTCTGCTCTGAATAACATCCTGCAAAACAATGATGTGCAGCAGATCTTGTCATCGGCGAAGAACAATCCCGAAGCGATGGTGAATAAAGTCCGCCAAAATCCGGATGAGATCGTGCGCAGTGCGACAGCGATCTTTGCTGATCAGCAGCGCGACAAAGACGCCAATGCCGTGCCGGCGACACGCTCATCGGTCTCACAGACTGATAAGTCGCTGGCCAATCTACGTCGGACCTTTGCGAGTCCTGTCGACCCCAATGCCGAGCCGGTGAAGATCCCGGAATTCAATGTCGATCAGAGCCAAATCAATCAGGCGAAGTCGGCAGCACAATCAGCGGCTCAGGAGTTGGTGAATAAGCTGGGACCAATCGACCCGATATCGCGTCCAGTCGCGTCTCAGCCGGTATCGGCCGCGCCACCGATGCGATCGACTCCAGGGGTAGCACCGACTCCTGCGCCTATAGCCACCCCACGAGCGGCGGCTACCCCACCGCAGCCATCGATAGCCTACGATGCCAGTCAGGCTCCGGCTATACCGACTCGCAGCACCGAGCCGACGCCGCAGATGATCCCCGATTCGCCGGAGCTTTTCTCTAGCGCTGCTGCTCCTAGTGCGATCAAGCCACGCTACCCGAAGCCCAGTAAATTTCGCCCAGACAAAGATCTGATCCCTGCCAGCACAGCTAGCAATCAGAAGCCAGAGGACAATACCATGGTGATCACCGCGAGTACGACCGAGGCGAATCAGAAAGCTAAGACGATCGTCTTCAAAGGCGACGTGGTCGTACAGATGCGCGGTATGGAGATGAAGTGCGACCACCTGCTGGTGAACCTAGACGACAAGCAGCAAATGAAAGAGGTGACCGCTACCGGAGGGATGGTAGAGATCCGCCGGGTGGGGGATCAGAAGCAGCTCCAGATCGTGAAAGCACGCAAGGCGCACCATGTGGCAGCTACCAATGTGACGACACTCTCCGGTGGCCCTCCCTACATCCAGAATGGCGATCAGTATGTGAATACCGACTCTCAGGACTCCCGCATCGTGCTGACGGGTGATGGCCGGTATAAAATCGATGCGCCAAAGGGACAGGGACGGAGCGTCCTGGTGGTACCGATCGCCGGAGCCGGCAAGATCACCGGGAATCTTGGCTTCGAGAACAAGATGAAAGATCTGGGGCGCTAAGCTTTTTTTCTCGGATACTCTCTCTAACTTGCTGCGGCGCGATCCGTATTTTCCCTACACTTATGAGCCAATCTAACGATCCCAACCAAGGCCAACCGCAAAGGCCTGCCCAGCCTAGGGCGCGTGGGAGAGCCAGGCTCAGCCAGCCTGGGCCGCCTCCTGCTGCCCAGCAGCCGCCGGCAGCAGGAGGGGGATTGCCTCCCGCTAGACCGCCGGGGCATCCGCCACAGCAGCAGGTGGCTCAGTCGCCAGCGCAGATGTCACAGCAGGGGCAGCCGCATCCGCAGCAACCACCGCAGCAGCAGCCTGCCGCTCCTCAACAGCAGCAAATGCCGCCGCAACAGCCGCCAGCTAGACCTGCTGCCCCACAGCAACCACAGCAGGCTCCGCAACAATCTTTATCACTGGCACCCGTCCAGACGACTCAACCGGCCCAGCCAAGCCCGCAGCAGCCTGTATCTCAGGCTCCTGCCCAACCTGCCGATCCGCGCACTCTACCGAATCGACAGCCCAAACCTCTTTCTCCCCCTGTGTCTCCATCCACTCCTCCTCCTCAGGAGCCAGTCAATACACCTCAGGCACAGGTGTTGGCTCCCGCTCAAACACCGAAATCCAAACAGCAATCTGCTGTCGTTTCGACTCCACCGGCGCAGGCCCCCCAGCCTGAGCCGCAGCCTGCCAAACCTTCCCCCGCCCCTTCTCCCTCTAAGTCTCAGGTCGTATCTGAGCCGAAGCCTGCAGCAAAACCTGCAGCTAAGCCAGAGCCTCAATCAGAGGCAAGGCCATCGGGCAACGAAGATTTCACCTTTGGTGAAGACCGCGCCAAGCAGCAGAACATCGATCGTGAGAATCTGGAATTCGTCTCGGGCTCTGATCTCGCTGGGCTCGATCCCTCAGGCTCACTGCTTTTCACTGAGGGACTGGTGAAGATCTATGGCGGACGCACCGTCGTGAATGGGGTGAACATCGCTGTGCGTAGTGGCGAGATTGTCGGTCTGCTCGGCCCAAATGGGGCAGGAAAAACGACGAGCTTCTACATGATCGTCGGCCTAGTCCCGCCAAACGGAGGCACTGTCATGTTCAATGGCATGGATGTCTCGAAACTACCGATGTACAAGCGCGCCCGTCTCGGTATGGGCTACCTCCCGCAGGAGGAATCGATCTTTCGCAAACTCACCGTGGAGGAAAACATCATGGCTGTCATGCAGACCATGAACTACTCGAGAAAGGAAAAGAAAGAGCGCTGCGAAGAGCTACTCGAGCGATTCAGCATCACTCATATCCGAAAGAATATGGCGATGGCCTGCTCGGGTGGTGAGAAACGCCGTGTCACCATCGCTCGCTCTTTGGTGCCAAATCCGAGCATCATCATGCTCGACGAGCCATTTGCTGGGGTCGACCCGATCGCGGTCAATGAGATCCAGGGTATCGTCCATGATCTGCGCGAGGAGGGCCTGGCCATCCTCATCACAGACCACAACGCGCGCCAGACGCTGGAGCTAGTCGATCGTGCCTATCTCATCTTTGAGGGGCGTGTGCTGCGCGAGGGACCTAGAGACTTCCTAGTCAACGATCCCGTCAGCCGTGAGCTGTATCTCGGAGAGCGCTTCTCGATGTAGATGTAGAGACGGGTGGTCTATGTGACCTCTTCTACTAGAGCAGCCTCGCACGACCAGCAGATGTCGAAGGTGGCTGGATTTTCTTCGCTACACTCAGGGCAGGCGATGTCTGGCAGTTGAGCTCGCTCTTGATCGGCTTCAAAGTGTTCTTTCAGCACGTCGACCGCTCGCTGGTAGTCATCGGGATCGACCACGCACAGGGCGGGGTAGAAGACCGGGATCACAACTTCCGCAGCGGAGAGGAATTCGTTTCGCAGATGTGTGCGGATACCGGCTGACTCTACGATCGATTGGCAAAGTGAGACTTTCGCTGAGTCTGGGTCTCTGAAGATTTCTTTCATGGGCTCGTGTCTGGGCTGGGAGCGCCGACGCCCCCGTCGGCAGCATATGGGAGGGGAGGGAAGTGCCGACGAGGGCGTCGGCGATCCCGGAGGTCTAGAGATCTTCTAAGGCCTTCAGTTTCAAAGTCTGTGTTTGAACAGTCGGCACGGTCATTTCGGGCTGGCCTGCTATCTGCATGTTCATGGAGATCACATTTTTGGCTTCGCTTTTACGCAGGTAACCGATGGCGGGATCGAAATGGAAGGTCCCGGTGAACTCACTATCGCCGAATGTGATCTTTCCCTGCCCATCTGGGAGGGTGATGTCGCCATCGATCGTGCCGGTGTAGGAGATCAGGGCGCATGGGACACCATCGACCTCTTCCATTTTTTCAAAGGTGTAGTCCGAGGCTACTGATACCTCGCCGATACCCTCCATAGGCATCGCCAGCTCATAAGACCACTGGTGCCCTGGTGCGACAGGCTCTTTGGGCATCGCCTCGAGCGAACCGTTCACCATTTGTTTGAGTGTGTCTTCTTTCATCATCTGCTGGGCGATAGGATTATCCTCCAGACCAAAGTCCTCCATGCGTAGAAACTGGAAATCATCGGTGTAGTACATGGTCGGCTTCATATCCAGTACGGCCCCCATAGTCGCTTTTTGGGCTGGATCGGTTGCATCCATTTTCATGGTCTGGCCCATCATGTTGGTCTCCATGATCATTTTTTCAAAGCTCAGCCCTACCTTGATTTCATTTTCTTTTTCGCGCTCGACTGCCATCGCCATCTGCATCGTCATATCGACTGTCATCTCCTGTGCGTCGCCTCCACCAGGGACTTGCATCTCAGTGGTTTGCTCGAGTTTTTGCTCTAGGACGTAGCGTTTGCCGACCAGAAATTTGGCAGACAAGTCGACTTTTTGCCCGTCTTGAGCGAGGCAAAGGGAGCTGGATGCGAGGATGGTGAGTGCGGACAGATAGCGGCTTAAGATTTTCATATAGGTCGATGATAAGGAACCGCTTGGCTATGGGCTAATACGAAATTCGCTCAAATTTATAACCGCCATCTTCGAAACCTGATTCGATCTGTTGAAAGCGAGCCAATCTCGTAGCAACCTGCAAGCCTATGGCACACCCAGACTGGTCGGAGACCATAAAGACCCAATACCTCTCAGGCGCGGCGAATCAATTCGTCGTCTATGGCAATGTCAGTGATCGGCTGCTACTGCCGGATGAAGAGTCGCAGTCGCTGGGGAATCTCGCAGATTATCTGGTCGATCATCAGCTGCGTAAGTTCGACCTAGTGCTCAGCTATGAGCTCGGCACCGGTCTGCGCATCGAGTCGGGCAGGGAGCTGTTTCAAAAACTCCGCCAGCCAGAGGACCTGCCCAAAGATCCCACTCAGGCGATCGGTTACCTAGATCATCTGCTGCGCTATCTCGTCAATCTGCGCCGGATCGAGCCAGTCGATGCCGATCAGCAGGGCATAGCGGGGCGGAACTATCATGTCGGTATCATCATCAAATCGGCGGAACTGATCTTTCCTATCTCCAAGCAGTCGCGCGACTATCAGCTCAGCTCGATGGCGTCGGTAGTCCGATCCTGGTCGCACGAGAGCTACTTTCTCGATCAAAACATGGCCGTGTTTTTGATCTCGGAGAATCTCAATGACCTGAATCACCTGCTGGCGAATAACACTCGTGCGGCGCGGATCGAGCTAGAGATGCCTTCGGTGGCGATTCTACAGCAGGCTTTTGTGGGGTTTGCACAGCGCTACCCGAAAGCGATGGCCCAGTTTGCCGAAGACACCGAGCTACCTGCAGCTCGTCTGGCCGGTGCTAGCCTCGCCTCTATCGAGAATCTGCTCAAGACTCGCGAGTATTCAGGGGCGGCTTTGGTCGAGGAGGACCTGGCAGATCTAAAAAAGCAGCTAGTCGAAAAGGACTCACAGGGCCTTATCGAGTTTCTCGAGCCCAGTCGTACGCTCGACGATGTGTACGGCTCCGATGCGGTGAAAAACTGGATGCGTCAGGATATCGAGCTATGGCGTCAGGACGACCTCGAGGCGATGCCTATGGGTTATCTATTTTGTGGTCCTGTCGGTACGGGTAAGACCTACCTCGTCGAGTGTCTGGCTGGCGAGGCTGGTGTGCCGGTGGTGAAGATGAAGAATTTCCGCGATCGGTGGGTGGGCAGCACTGAGGGAAACCTCGAAAAAATCTTTAACCTACTGCATGCGCTGGGGCGCTGCATTGTTTTCATCGACGAAGCGGATCAGGCACTGGGTAGCCGCGATGCGGGATCGGGAGACTCTGGAGTTTCTGGGCGCGTCTATTCCATGATGGCTAAGGAGATGAGTAATACTGCAAACCGAGGCCGGATACTCTGGATATTAGCCTCCAGTCGCCCCGACTTGATCGAGGTCGATCTGAAGCGCCCTGGTCGTGTCGATGTGAAGATACCTTTATTCCCCGCTCACGATACAGCTGGCTGCTATCTGCTGATCCGTGCCCTTTGCAAAAAGCATCGTTTGGATTTACCAAAAGAATGCCCTGAGGCGCTGCAATCTTTGATACCCGAGTGGGTCACCCCGGGTGCCGCCGAGTCGATCGCGATGAAGGTCTATCGCCTGGTGAAGACCAAGGGTGTCGATGCTGAAGAAGCACTGCGAGACTGTCTGGACGAGTATCAAAACCCAATCCCCAGAGAGATCATGGAAGAGCAGATCGGTCTGGCAGCGGGGGAGGCTAGTGATAGGGATTTCGTTCCAGAAGTGTTTCGAGATTTTGCGTGAATCATTCCGAATGAATAAACTGACTGTAGATAACTACCGCCAGGATAAATACTATCCCAAAATCGTTCGTGCAGTCGATTCCATCCTTTGTCGTAAAGATTACTTCTCAGCGATCGATATTCTGATCGAGATACAGCTACTCGATAGCAAGAATGCCAGTGACTGGCGCGCAGGCAAAATACCCTTTCTGGAAAAGGTGATCATGTGTAACCTATCGAAGGTGAATCGTATTCTTCGAATCATGAGGTTTCACGCCTGGGACCTGTGCCTGAAGCCATCGACTACGGACTACAAGCGCAAAGGTAAACCATTACGATTCTCCAAATCCGGAGATCGTAAGCTCGAACAAGCCTACTCCACGCATTATGTAATCATTGGTAAACGAAACCCTTGGAAAGAAGGCGAACCCCGCCAACCCAAGCCACCAGAAGCCAGATCCAATAGATCTGATAAGGCATAATTTACTGCAAACGGGGGCCGTGCAAAACGGGGACAGGCGAAATGCAAACGCTGATAAGAATCTCGCCAGAGCCCTAGCCAAAGCGGATGGGTTAGGCTGAGCCACCTCTATTTTATGACCTCCCTCGTCCCTTTGTTTGAGGCTATGCCGCCCGCAATTTTCTATTTTAGCTGTGAACGAAAGCATGGCTAGTCTGGGAAAATTTTTCCTAGCATACCGTTTGAGATCTGGAATTCTGTTCCTGGACTTGTGAAGGAACAGAATTACCAGCGTCGATTTGTTGTGAAAGTTGTTTTATCGCCAGAACTGCCACCACCGTTTTCGGGATAAATCTCGTTCTGCGGTAAATTTCGTCAGTCCTCCGCCTTGATCAGTAACGGTTACATCTGGGAATTCTTCAGTAATCGCGCCCATCATATCATCTAGTTCCTCGCTGCATCCATCAAGGGAATCCAACTCTTTCTTATTTAGAGACAGTCGTTTGAACCCAGGCCATTCCGGGATCGCTTCTTTTGCGTTTTTCCAAAAAATTAGATAGTGATCCGGAATTTCGCCGGTGCGCCAAAGAGCAGTTCTGGCAGAAGATAAGTGACGAATTGATAACTGGCATTCTTCGCAACAATGATCGTACCAATCTTCAGGGTGCTCATCATGCCATACCAGTGAGCAAAATGGCATAATGTTCAAAGAGTAATCAGAGTTCGAATCGTATTCCAAATCGCGATAGCTCGCAACACACTCACTACACATTTTAAATGACACAGAATCCATTCTCAAGCACAACGAAAAAGACCAGGCTACTCGCGGCCGGCCTCGTCTTGATTACATGATTAGAGTGGCCCTAATTCTGACGGTGTCAACACATACAGGGTACGCGAGGGTATTCACCAGTCGCCTGTCCCCATTTACCTCTGAAGCTGATAGTGAACACGGCGAGGAGCCACCTGGTAAAGATAAGTCAAGCGAGTTATCTAGGGTTTACCCTCCAACGGCATAAAGTCCGCTGGACGAGGAAGTCCTGCGAGAAGTTCAAAACGAGTATCCGCACGATCACGAGGCGTACCCGAGGGGTATCGCCTACTACCGTGATCAGTGATCTGGATAGCTACGTGCGAGGAGCTATCGCTTACTACATGCCCGGTCTGCACTACACAGAGTCTAAAGACCTAGATCAATGGATGCGTCGCAGGGTGCGTCTCTACTTTTGGAAACAATGGAAGAGAGCGCGGACTCGACGTCGAAATCTATTGCGTCTAGGGATAGGCAATGACGAAGTGCACAAGGCGAGTCGAGCTAGGAAAGGTCCGTGGAGGATGTGTGATAATAGCATCGTGAAACGTGCTATGACCAATCAATGGCTGTGGGACCAGGGAGTGCCCTCGATAGAGAAACAGTGGATATCCATTCGCTACCCCAATGGCCCGAAGCGTAAAGCTGGGGGTAAAGGGGATTTAAAAGCATGACATTAGGGAACCGCCTTAGTACGGACCCGTATGCTTGGTGGTGTGGGAGGGGCGGGTTCAAACCCCGTCCCGACCCGATTCGCTCAAGTTTTATTCCTTCCAGTCGATCTCAAATGTCTCTTCGATGTTTTCGGCGAGGAAAGCATGGCGATCCTCGCCATATACAACCCCCGCACCGAACTCCTCGTCGATAAAGGATAGAAATGAGGATGCGTCGTCATCTATCCGTTTACGCACTTCTTCAGGCTCAATGTTGCAGGAGGTCGCTAGGAAATCGATAATAGAAGACCCTACAAACCATATTGCTTGCGAATCCATTGGGCAAATCTGAGCAACCGGGCACTCGTCAATAGGTGAACCAGGAATACCCAAAATCGCCAAATGCATTCCGTCTACACCATAAGTTGCAATCGGAGTTGCACCCTTGGCTGTTCGATGAAACATTCGATCATCCTCATCGATAATGTAGTACCCGCCTATCTCTCTCCACTCCATCGGGCGATCCATGTATGCAGAATACAGCTTTTCCCAGTACATTTTTAGAGCGAACGTATTAAGACAGCCAGGAGATGGCAAGAGAATTCACCCCACAAAAGACGAAATCTCATTCACCAAAAAGCTTCAAAAACTCCTAGGCAATCTTCTTGGCTGCTCAGTCGTGTTCGCCTCTGGGAGTTATCAAATCGGCAGACAATTCAACAAGTCGAGGAGAACCAGAGCGCTTACGATGTAAATTTTTTCGCCGTTGGTAGGTGATACAAATATAGACTCCGTTTAAGGTACTGCGATAACTCGGACCGATTTCAGATACGAATCCTAATCGCTCGGGAATATTCGTAGCCCCAGGAGTTAATCTCTCATGCATTTGAAAACCTCCAACAGTAATCTCACCTGCAAACGGAGTTTGCGGTCCATGAACAGCATCAGGACAATGAAACGGAAACATAATTGAAATAATCAATTTTTTTGACAAATCTTCAAGAGCCACAACTCCAACATCATCATAGTAATGGATGGCTCGCCAATTCTCTCCCGGATATTTTTCTATCGATCTAGCCTCACACGAAAGGATGGTACTTAGTGCTTCCTGGACCATCGCAACAGAAGCATTCTGGCCATTGAGCTTCAATCCGTCTTCTGTCACGCATGCTTTGACCATTTTTTCGGGCGAACGATATAGCACAGCCAGATCGGAATGTCGAGTGTTGGCCTTAGCCGACTCTGACATGGAGATCTTGGGTGATGCGCAGTGTTCGGCAATTCGGAATCTAGTAGTCTTCCCACGGAATACCTTCCAAGGCATCTCCATTATCAAAATAACGCTTCGCAATAGAAAGGACCGTATCTACGTCTCTGCATACATTGCGGGCTGGAAAGGAAGCGCCTTGATCATTTATCCAGACGTCAACATCTTCATCACCCAAAGATCGATCGGAGAACATAAGCTCTCTGTCTCCGGTTCTCAGGTGGATAAAATATAATCCGTTACCTCCTGTGACCTCAAAATCTGGAATATCGCTATCAAATCCAGACCCAATATTTCGGTAGAGCCAGACAAAAGGCAAAAGGCAAAAGGTCCTGATCCAAATTGAGTATCGCTGATTTAAACTGTTCCCAAGAAGGTGATTGAATTACCTCCGTCGAGTAAGGACCAGCAGAACTTTGATACCTCGTTATTTCTAAAGCAGGCATTTTCTAAGCCGAACGTGGTAGTGCAAACAGGGACAGGCGAAAAGTAAAAGAAAACTTCGTTTCTTCGGAAAGTAAACCTATCTAAACCACCCAAACTTCACAATAGTATTTTATTGCAGTGTTCAGATTTTTAGTTTAAACCTTTTTTGAACACGGTACATCATGAGAAACCCTAGATTGATCTTAGATCCAGAAGCTTGCGCTTACCATTGTATCACTCGCTGCGCGGGGCAGGCTTGGCTGTTCGATACTCCGGCGAAGCGGAGTCGGATCCAGCGCATTATCTTCGCTGCCGCAGAGCTCAGAGGTGTGGAGCTCATCAATTATTCGATCCTCTCAAATCATCTGCATATCCTTGCTAGAATTCCTAGACAGAACTCCCTAACGCCGCTTTCCAAAGACAACATCATACGCTGTGCCAAGGTTTTGTATCGCGCGGATTGGGTGAGCGACCTCGAATCTGAGTTCGCCTCAGCTGAGAAACTCGATAGTAAACGCTCAGACAATTACCATAGCCAAAAAATCCTCGATCGATTCGAGCAAAAAAGGGCCGATCGCTCTGAATTTATGAAAGAGGTGAAGGAGCGTATCACTCGCTACATTAACAAAGAGCATAAGCGTAAAGGAACCCTATGGGATGGCCGCTTCAAAAGTGTGGTAGTGGAAAACACTCCAAGAGCCTTGCTAGCGGTATCGACCTATATCGATCTCAATGCTGTGCGAGCAGGTATCGTAGATCGTCCAGAGGACTACCGCTGGTGCGGCTATGCGGCTGCCCTCGGCGGGGATAGCAAAGCTCGCTCTGGATTAGCTAGCATCTATGGCCACCGAGGTGGCAGCAAAGACATCTCATGGTCGAGTATAGCAGCTGACTATCGCCAGTTTCTATACGAAAACGGACAACAGCAACAGGCGGAACCGAGCCGAGGCATAAAAGCTCGCAGAGGTATCACAGAGGCGTCTGTCCATAAGGAAATCTCTCGGCGCGGCCGTCTCCCGATCCATGAGGTGATGCACTATCGCGTGCGCTACTTCACCGATGGAGTCATTATCGGCTCTAGAGAGTTCGTCGATCAAGTGTTTGATGATCATCGAGGTGGGTTGACCGCACCGAACTCGCAACGGGAAACAGGCGCTCGACCGATGCGCTGGGCCAACTGGTCAGGGCTGTGCAGCCTACGAGACCTGCGCTTACACGTCATCAGTCAATTGCACTAAGCTGTCACTACTGCAGGCCCGTGATCCGCGAAACATAAGCCAGCAAACGCTACACAAAAAAACAGCAGCCTCAGGTGATACCATCTGTCACCTAGTGAATAATCGCGTCGGCGCGCCGAGTTTAGCCCCCCCTATTTTTCTGTAGGTAAGGGTAGGTAAGCCAAATCTGGTGGCAAAGTTTCAGGAGGACTGATCTCACTCGGCCAGTTTGCAACGACTTCAGCGAAGGCTCTTAAATTTCTACACAACAATAAGTCGCTCACTTCCACAGTTCGCCTGCCCCCATTTACCTTTTCCGCTCCCAGTACGGGATGATTCGACTGAAGCCGAATCTACTGCTTGGGTTGTGTTTTCTGGTTCACAGATTTCTTGGGGATTGGGCACAGATTGCATAGATTTTTTCTGGTGGGCTTTGTGGCGGCCTTCGGCGGTATAACACTGAATCGCGTGATCAACTAGTGCACTTCGTTCTGGCATTGGAGGCGTTATTTCGCTACGCTCATGTTAATTATTCGGATTTTCACCACCGACTCTTGTTTTTATGAGAAAGCTTCTGGCCGCACTTCCTGTTTGCTTGGCATGGTTCTCTTTTTGCAGCAGCCCTACGGTCGCTGCGCCGGATTTCGATAAAGAAGTCCGGCCGATCTTGGAAAGCCAATGCCTGCGCTGCCATGGCTCGGGTAAAGAAAAGGGTGGGCTGCGGATGCATGAGAAGGATTTATTCTTCAAAGGGGGCGATTCAGGGCCGCTAGTGGAGCTCGGCGAGCCAGCGCACATCAGCTCGCTGATCGATCGGATCACGCTGCCGCCGGAGGACGACGAGATCATGCCGCAGGAGGCTGAGCCTCTGAGCGAGGAGGAGATCGCAGTGCTCACCGCTTGGGTCGAGTCTGGTGCTGAGTGGCCGGAGGGTGTACGGCTGAAGCCGAGAAAGAAAAAACTGATCACCGACAAGATCCCAGAGACAGCTCCGGCATCTATCGGCGAGATCGCCGCCACGATCGATTCGCTGATCGATGGCGAGAATGCCAAGCGCAACCCAGTGAAAGCCGGGCAGATCGACGATCTGGCCTTTCTACGCCGCGCCACCGTAGACCTGATTGGCCGCATCCCGACTTTGGTCGAGATCCAGGCCTATCAAAAATGGCCCGAGGCTCAGCGCCGTGAGAAGTTGATCGATAAGCTCATCGCAGACCCGCGCTTTACCGATCGTTGGTCGGTATTCCTAGCCGATATGCTGCGAGTCCGGTCAAATGTGCAGGGTGGTCGCCAGCTGATGGCTTGGCTACATACCTCGCTCGACGAGGGGATGCCCTGGGATAAAATGGCTCACGAACTGATCTCGGCTAATGGTCGGCCGTCTGACAACCCAGCTGTCGGATTCGTGCTGAATGATGGGGCAGATCCGATGGAGATGGCGGGTGCTGTGAGCCAGATTTTTCTCGGTGTCCGCATGCAGTGTGCTCAGTGTCACGACCACCCTTTCGACGACTGGGGGCAGATGGATTTCTACGAACTGGCCAGCTTTTTCGGCAAGACCGAGCGTCGGGAAAATCGCTTTTCTCGCACTGTCTACACCACCGAGACCGATGAGATGGCGGTGATGTGGCCGCCTGAGCGTGAGCAGCCACCCTCGCGTTCGCCGGTGAAGCCACGGTTCCCATTCGAGCTGGTCACCTACGAAAACAAGCCGCATTTCCTGACTCGATTTGAAGAGCTGCGTGCTGGAAGTGGCGCAGTGTCTGGCGAGGCCGATACGGCTGAAGTGGATCTGGATGACCTAGATGCTCTGCTCGATCTCGATGCAGGTCTGGGAGAGGCGGATGAAAGCTTTGATATTCTCGGCGAAGCCAAGAAAGCTGGGGAAGATCTCAATGTGAAAGGCGATCTCTACAAGCCTAGCGAGCTGCGCGCCGATCTGGCCGGAAAGATCACCCACCCGCGCAATCCTTACTTTGCACGGGCGTTTGCCAATCGAGTCTGGGCCGAGCTGAATGGTCGCGGTTTCGTCATGCCGTTGGATAATTTTTCTGAGTATCAGGCCAATAGTCATCCGCAGACTCTGGAGTTCATCGGTAGAGAGTTCACTGCTAGTGGTTTCGATATTCGTCATTTGGTGCGCATGATCGTGCTCACAGATACCTACAGTCGCGATCATCTGCAGGAGAGTGTCGGCGCTGTAGCTATGGAGAATGCCGAGAAGTCATTCACTATCAGCCCGACTCGGCGCATGCTCTCTGAGTCGCTGTATGACAGTATCGTAGTGGCGGGCCACCTAGAGCAAAAGAAATGGCGTGCCGGAGAGAATGTCCGCACGATCAGCAAGCAGATCCGAGTGCCGATACGGCCAGATGGATCGATGGGTGCGGATGGTGATGTGGCACCTGCTAGTACGGATGCCTCCATGGCGATGATGTCTCCCGGCATGGCTATGGCTGCCAATAACATGAGCTCGGCGGGTGCAGGCTACGATCTGGAGTCGAGTATCGAGATCGATTTCAAAAAAGTGCTCTCTGATGCCAAAGATCAGGCAAAGGAAATCGACTCTATGCGCCAAATGGCCGACGCCAAGGTGGCGGAAGAAGAGCGTATTCGGATGGAAATGGAGGCACGCCGTCGGGGGCCCAATCGTTATCTGCTCAAGACGATCCAAGAAGAAGTCGACGATAATCCGAGCTTCAACAGCACGCTACGTATGGCGTCGCCGGCTCCGGCCGACCATTTCCTGCGTGTCTTTGGCCAGCCGAGTCGCGATGGGTTAGGGGAGTTCCGCGACCACAGTACCTCACTGCGCCAGCAGTTGATGATGCTAAATGGTAAAGCCACTCACGAGGCTAGTCGTGTCGGTACACTAGAGCCGCTATATCGTCTGCTAGCAGGCGATAATCCCGATGTCGATCAAGCGATCCGGACCGCTTACCTAGAGACATTGACGCGCCAGCCGAGTGCCGAGGAGCTAGCCGATGCACGGTTCATTCTGACGGATGGGGTCGAGCCGATCGATGGTATGAGCGACCTGAGATGGGCCATCTTCAATTCTCACGAATTTCGTTTTCTTCCTTAAGGGAACTTTTTATATACCTACTTAGATTCCCCTCCCTATTCTATCCACCAACGTTTAACTATTATGAATCAACAATTCGGTTGTCAGGATTACCACGCCACACGTAGACGAATGCTAAAAGGAGGCGGAGCTGCTGCATTAGCCACGTTTCTAGGTATGCCGGTGCGCGACCTTATGGCCTCTGGACCAGCTACTTTTGGGTCGGCCAGTGCGGAGCAAGTTATCCTATTCTGGAATGGTGGAGGGATGAGCCATATCGATACCTGGGACCCTAAGCCCGGTCGCCCGACCGCCGGATATTTCAAGCCCATTCAGACCAGTGCCAGTGGAGTCGAGATCAGCGAGATTTTCCCTACCGTAGCCAAACAGATGCACAATGCCTCGCTGATACGCAGTATAGCAGGAACCAACGGTGATCATGGGCGTGCGACCTACGAACTCCAGACCAGCTATCAGATGACGGGGAATAGTACGATCCACCCGGGTATCGGATCGATCGTCGTCAGTCAGCGCGATTCGCTGGGTGATCTGCCTGCATTCGTCAGTATCGGTGGGCGTGCGCCAAAGGCAGGCTACCTCGGCCAAAAGTGCGAAGCCTACTATGTCGGCCGTCCCGGCGAGCGCGATCCCTACCTATCTTTTCCAGAAGGTATCAACAGTGCTCATGGCAACAAGCGGCTGGATATCCTCGCCAAGATGAATCTGCGCCAGACCAAAAACTTCAGCACCTCCGAGATGAAGGCCGCTGAGACCGCGCTAAATGATGCGGTCGATCTCATGCAGAGTCCGGCACTGTCGGTATTCGATCTGGAGAAAGAAGATCCCAAGACTCTGGCCCGCTACGGTGAGACCGAGTTTGGCCGTGCTGCTCTCCTGGCCAGAAAGCTTAATGAAAAAGGCGTGCGTTTCGTCCAGGTGAATCGGGGTGGCTTTGACAATCACGAGGGCATCGAGGAAGCGATGCGCACTCATGGCGAGGTTATGGATCCAGCGTTGGGATCACTACTTGAGGATCTGGCTGTCTCTGGTCGTCTGGACAAGACGTTGGTCGTCGTGCTGTCTGAATTTGGGCGCACACCTCGGATCAATAAGAACTCTGGTCGCGATCATTGGGCTAGAGTTTTCTCAGCCTTTATGGCAGGAGGTGGCGTGAAAGGCGGCCATGTCATCGGCTCTTCCGATGCTGATGGTGCTATGCCTGATGAGCAGCCCGTCCAGGTCAGCGATATTCACGCCAGTATTGTCTCAGCCATGGGGATCAATCCCGCTCACGAGATCACCACGCCACAAGGCCGCCCTATGACTCTGGTGCGCAAAGAGGCGAAGGTCATCGATGGTTTATTCGGCTAGAGACTAACGGCGAAGCTTTTTAGTCAAGATGGGGCGGCGTCTCGGCGCTCGGCCCCTGCCATCTTGCGTAGGTGATCGGCCCAACCTGCCGAGCGATGAGACGTGGCAGAATTTTACCTAGAATTCGCTAGTAGCCACTTCGAGACGTGATCACACCCCTCAGCGATCTTGCTCGGTATCCTCGTTTTGCTACCATGGCGACGTATTTGAGATGATATCCTGTTCCGGTTTTAAGGTGTTTTTTGCAGTGGTTTCCCTGTGCCTGTGGTGTCTGCAGGCTCCTGCGCAGCGTGGCTCGATCGTCGAGGATCGGGCGGCGAAGAAGCTGCTCCAGGCTGGCGATGCTCGTCTGGAGGCCGATGAAACATCGAAGGCTCTGGAGATTTGGAAATCGGTGGTCGAGCGCTACCCCAATAGCCGAGTGCGCTACGAGGCTCACATGCGGATCGGCGAATTCCTGCTGGAGAAAAAGAGTAGCTACGAAGAGGCGCGTCGGCACTTCGAGTCAGTCGACGACGAGGCCAATCGCGACACGGAACAACGCGCCAAGGCGGCGCTGCAGACAGGTGTCTGCTTTTACGAGGGGCGCCTGTATGGGCAGTCTTTCAAAAAGCTGCGCGAAGTCATCGAACTGTACCCAGCGATGCCCGAGGTCAACGATGCCTACTACTATATCGGTCTAGGGCACTTCAAGCTGGGGCACTATAGCCGAGCCATCGAGGCTCTGGAAAAGGTCGGCACTGCTTTAAACGAGCAGGATGCTTCGGTAGAGAAAATCGAGGCGGGGAAGCGACTCTACGTGAAGGTCAACGATCAGGATCTGGCCGTGATGGAACCAGACGAAACGATCACACTGCGCTGTGTCGCCAAAAGCGGCGATGAAGAGGAAGTCATCTGCCATCCGCTCGGCCGTCAGGTAAAGGTGATTTTGGGTTCGCTGCCTACTGCTTTGGGGGTAGCCACTCCGGGCAATGGCACACTGGAGGTGCTGGGGCAGGACCAGGTAGAGGTCTACTATGTCGATGCTCAGACCGCCGATAAAAAATTCGACCAGCAACGACTGTACACAGTCGACGTGGTTGGCTCGGCCATCGTGAAGATCAAAGATGGCTCCTATGGCGATACCTTGGCAGGAGTGGTCATCGGGAAAAATGCCTACCTAGAAGTCACCGACCCAGACTTCGACCGCAGCGATCAGGCAGATCAGCTAAAAGCAATCGCTGAGATCTGGCGGGAAAAATCGCAGGCAGAGATAGATGAGGAGATCGCCGCTGCCGTAGCTGCGCGAGATCCTCTGGCTAGTCGATTGGAGGAACCCAAGATCGAGAGGTATCGCAAAATCGACGAATACCAAACGACTCTAGTCGAAACCGGTGATGCCGAGCAGGCAGCCGTGCACTCTGGAGTCTTTCGGGGGCTAGTAGCTGTGGAAGATATAGCGGAACCCAAGTCTGGCGACGCCAAGCTACAGGCTCAGCCCGGCGATCAGCTTAGGTTACGCTATATCGACGATGTCAATCTCAGCGGCGATAGACAGGTGCTGGTAGCTCAGGCCCGGTGTATCGAGGGAAATCTCGGTAACGTGCGCGTGACTCGTACCGAGATCAGCGATTCCGAACTGCGGATCCAGACTCAACTGCGGTCGGCCGATGCTTTGACTAATATTGGCAATCACTACAAAGAATTCGGTTTGCAGAAGCACGCTGATAGCAAGTATGAGGAGTCTCTATCGACTGCCGAAAATGTATTGGCAGAAGCTCGCCAACTAGGAGGGTCGGTTTTAGAAAATGCCTATGTGCAGATGTGGCGTACCTATTTCGCCAAGGAAGAATACAACCTAGCGGTAGCCATGAGTCAGCGTCTGATGCGCGAATTCCCCAATTCGATATTCGTAGACGAGGCGATGCTACAGCAGGCCAATGCGTTTCGTGAACAGAATAACCACACCGAGGCCATCCAGCTATATGGATCGATCCTACGTCTCAACAATAGTGCCCTGAAAGGTGAGGCTCAGTTCGGTATCGCAGAGAGCTACGAGGCTATGGCTGCTGCGGCGCCGGTGCAGCAGGCTGAGACATTATACGAACGAGCCTTTGTGGAGTATCAAAAGGTGTATGAGCAATTTCCCGAGAGCGGGCGAGTCGGAGACTCCGTCGCCAAGATGGCGAATTTCTATTACAAGAAAAAAGACTACTCTAGAGCTGTCGATGTCTTTGAAAATGTCTTGTCTGACTATCCGGATGCCAACTTTCTCGACGTCATTTTATTCAACTACGGTCGCTGCCTGTATCGACTCAAGCGCAGAGCCGAAGCTCGTCGGATGTTTGATCAGCTGATTAATGAATTTCCCGAGAGTAATCTCGCTACCGAAGCCAAGAAGATCAGCGATGCTCTGGTCAAAGCAGGATTTTAGTATCTGCGAAAGTTCTGAACGTATGAAGCGATATCTAGCCATCTATACCAGTGCCTTACTTGCTGCGGTGCTACTGGTGATATTTCCACACAGTCTGGCGCAGGAGGCTAGCGGCAGTAAAGCTGCTGATCTGGAAGCCAAGCTCCGGCAGACGCTGGAAAATTCCGATGAGGGCGCTCGCATCTTAATCGATCTGATCAATACCTACTATGATGAGGGGCAAGTCTTTGGACTGGTGCGTACGGGTAAAATCTTCGCAGCAGCTCAGCCTGGTCATCCGCAGCACGAGGAGATGATGGGGAAATTGATCGATGGCCTTGCCGTTGCCTCCCAGAATGCCGATCTGAAAGCCACGATTCTTCAATATTTGGAGCGCTACCCGAAATCGAGGCGAGCAGCAGACGCCCATCGGATGATCGCCGAGGTCTACGAGCGTGAAAATCAGCGTCGTGAAGCAGCCGACCACTATCGGCAGTCGTGGGAGAGCAGGGGACTGCGAGATGGAGGGTTTCAGGACGCGGAGAAGGCTATGCTGCTATATCGCGATTTGCGCAGTGGGATCACTGCGGAGCTACTGGGAAACATGTCGCTGAAACTACTTGATCAGTTGCCTGCCGATGGGACCGCTGCAGAGGTAGGCTATCATGGGTTTATACAGACTCGCTCCTATGGGGGACACTATCAGCTGAGTAATCAGATCGCCCGCAAGATGTTCGACAAGAAGGTGCCTATCCCCCAGCATCGGCTATGGGATATTCATCACCATGTTGGGGATAACTACCGCGCGCTGAAACAATACACCAACTCGGTGCAACCTTATCGAGATGCGATCGCAGCTGGGACTCCGACGTATCACAGTTATCAGCATCTGGCACGCTCTCTGTACGACTCTCAGGCCGATGCTAAAGAGATCCAGAAAGTGGTAGATCTGTATCAAAAGAATTATCCCTGGCCAAGTCACAAAGTTCACTCAGACCTACTGCACACACTTGCCGCGACTCAGCAGCGTGCGGAAGATCTGCCTGCCGCACTGGCGACGATGGAGCAGTCGCTGAAGCTCTACGCGCATCATGGTAGCAACTTATTGAACTGGACTCACGATGAGACGCTGTGGCAGCAGGCTGAGACGATCTATCGGAATGTGGTAGCTGCAAAACCGGAGGAGATCTGGCGCTATCATTACTATATGGCCTTCAATCACTATCGAGACCGACGCAAGGATGTCGGGGCCGCGATACGTATTTTGGAAAGTGAAGTTCTTTACAAGAAGCCGCTGCCCAATGCTGGCTCGGAGTACGGTAGTGCGCTACGCTTCGTCTTAGAACAGGCGAAAGACGAGGCAGATTTTCAGAAGCGTGTGCAACGCTATGTGGAAAATGCCAAAATCAATGGCCAACAGCAAAACTACGCCAAAGCCCTAGAAACCTGGCTGAATACCTACCGCAAGAGTAATGATGAGGAAATCCGCAAGCGCTATAAGTATGCCAGTGGCCAGTATGAAAGCCTGAAGCGCGATGCCAATATCCGGCGCTGGGCTAGCGCTCTGCAGGGGAGGATGAAAGGTCACAATCCGCGGGTGGAACTTTTAAAGACGAATCTGACTGCTGACCAGAAACTACGCCTCCTGAAGCTGCATGCCCACGATATCCATCACCACGGTGATCATCGTCGGCGCAACGAAGCGGTGCCATTCTATGCTGAGGCCGCTAAGCTGCAAGCTAAGGACTACAGTGCCGCCAGAGCCTGGCTCGACTCTGCTGCCAACTATGGCGAGCCTAGCGAGGCCCGAGCTGCACTGACTCATATCCTAAAGCTCGACGCCGACCGGGAAGATAGCTCGGGCTGGTATCTGGCTGCGATGGCCGCACGCAAAGCCGAGGATAAAGGCATGATGCAGCGTGCGCTGAAGTGGATCGATAGCCAGCGCAGTAGAGCGATGCATAAAAATGGCTACGCAGGTAGTATCACGGATCAGATCCGTCACCTCGATATGGAACAAGAGGAGATGGCGCGGCTACGCTCCACAGCGAGTCGCGAGCCCTGGTCGTACGATCATCGGAGAGCGGTCATCGATCTCGCCAATAAACTGCCAGAAGGCAAAGAGCGAATCGACTTCCTCAAGCCTTATCTCGATACGGGCAGTGACGGTTATGGAGATTTCGCCTCCTATTTAGCCAATCAATACTTACGGCAGAATGATTTCGCCAATTTTGAAAAGGTATGCCGCGAGGCACTGAAGGCGCGTGATGATTATCAGCTCAAGCGCTGGTATTTCCCAGTGGCTGATATGGTATCGACCGCTCAGCGAAGTAATGACTGGACCGCAGAGCAAAAACACTTGGTCTACGATCTGGCTAGTCAGATGCAGATGTATCGGGATAGTGCGATGGGTAGACTGTCCTTACTGGAGGGTCAAGGCCACGAGATGCCAGCGATGCAGAGGCTGCTAGCCTATCGCCACACCTCGCTGCAGTCGCAGAGCGATGGCAATAGCTTCAATTACCTAATGGCGTGGGCGCAGAAAGCCATCGGGCGTAAAGAATACGCTGAGGCGGCAGCCATCGGCACAGGTGTGTTGGCAAATATCACCAATGTCGGTGTCGACTATCAGGACAAAGCTCGTGCCCTGATCCGCGAAGCCTATGGCAAGATGGGTGCTCTGGGAATGGAGGTCAGCGCCGATAACCCGATGGCCCCGCTACTCGAGATAGGCGTGCACCTGAAGCTCGGCGACCAAGAGCGAGCGCTCGATGCCTATAGTGAAAATCGAAATCGTTTTGACGAGTTTATACTCGAACTACCGGCGGAGCTGGTGGCATTTGCTGCAGACTCTCACATCGCAGCGGGTGGTGAGGTAAATCACGAGCGCGCCGAGTCAATTCTGCGCAAATGGATCGTCGCTCACAGCGAGAGCGAAAAGTTTACTACGGCAGAGAAGGCTAGGATGCAGCTGCTACTCGCGCGCAACTACAATCGCAGTAAGCGCTATGAAGTCGCTCGTAGTGAATACACGACGGTAGTCAATCGCTACCCAGAGACCGAAGAGGCAGTCGAGGCTCGTTTCGGTATCGGCGAGACGCAGCTGGCACAGAAGATATTCGACCAGGCCGAGCAGACCTTTACTGAGCTTTCGGTTAGCTCAGTCGCCAAGGTCAGAATCCGGGGTATGTTTTTACTGGGTGTACTGGAGAGTCGCAAAGGCAATACCGATGATGCGCGTCGGATCTTTAAGGATGTGCTGAGCTCAATGCCTGATGTGTCGCTGGCGAATGAGACACTGTTCAACCTCTCGGAAGTCTATCGGGGCGAGCAGCGCTACCTAGAGCAACTCGATCTGCTGCGCACGGTTGGTCGTCTCGGCCAGGAGTCGAAGCGCTGGCACGAGCCCGGTCGAGCCTTATCGATCGTGGTGCAGGATTCTGATCTGGGTATCAGTCGCGGGCACACACGCATCCCCGTGGCGGTGACGACTCACCCAGGGGGCGATAGCGAAAAGGTCTACATCGTCAGTGGAGGTGCCGGTAAAGGGCTATTCATGGGTGAGATCGAAACCGTCCTAGGTGAGCCTCAGGTGGGCAATGGCTTTCTCGAAGTCGGCGGTCAAGATCTGATCAAAGTGGATTACCCCGATGAATTCAAATCCGAGTTTCAGTTTGAGCCACTCACGACTGGAGATATCGGTCTGGCTGCCGATGCAGAGTTTGCCATGGCCAGTAGCGAGCTGGTCGAGGAGACTGAAGAAACCGAGTCGGACCGGTTGGCTAGAGAGGTCGCTCTTGTGGAGGGCGAACTGCGGTTGTCTGAGCAGCGTCCGCTAGATCAGATAAAACCGGGTAATCCCGTCTACCTGCAGGTAAAAGATTTCGATAGGGATACGACTAATGGCAATGATCAGGTGATGGTCAAACTGACCGCATCGTCTGGCGATGAGGTGCAGGCGGTGCTGAAAGAGACCGGCTCGCACAGTGGGGTATTCGAAGGGACGATAGCGACTAGCGATCTGCCTGCTGGAGCGCTAGCCTCGGATACCGCGATCGAGCACAGCCCGCTGATGGCGATAGATAAAGATGAATCCTCTGCCTGGGTCAGCCAGCCAGATGGCGTTACGCCAAAGTTTCTCTCAGTTGATTTGAAGGAGCTTCGCCAAGTGGATAAAGGCTCATTCTCCACTCCTGATCCTGACAATCAGGCACCGGTTCGCTCTCGTCTGCAGGGCAGTCACGACGGCCGATACTGGTATCCATTGGCGGAGCATCCGCAGCGCCCTGCGCCTGAGCAGATCAGTGGTTCGTTTCAGAGAATGACGCGCAGAGTCTGGCACCTGAAAGGCCAGCGTTTCGATGACTGGAAACAGATCCAGAGGATCAGCAGTGGTGAAGCTCACGAGACTGACGAGGTCGATGCGCTCAGTTACTCGACAGAGTTGCCGTTTGATCCTGAGGAGCGGCGGAAGTACAAAGCGGATCCCTGTCTGGTTATTTTCCAAGGTAGCTTGGTCCAGCCTAGATCAGGAGCCGTGCGTCTAGGTTTGCGGGCTGATCACGCTGCAGTCGTGGTGAATGATTTTATGATTCAGCCGATGGTCGCGGTGCAGAGGGAGCACGAGGTCGATCTCTATCTGGAGGCAGGTATTCACGAGGTGCTAATCGTTGCCTCGACTCGGGACTCTGCGCGTAGAAAGATCGACATCACTCGTAGTCGGGAAAATCCTAATGTCAGTCGAGTGCGCCTGACACCATTTACCCGTGAGGACTTTGATCTACAACAAAGTTTCGTAGCTAATCTCAACTCGATCGATAGTTACCCACTGGGCACGATGAGTGTGAGTGAAGACGGTCTTTGGCAATTTGCTATCGAACCACGAGAACTGCGTCATGTCCGTCTGGTGGTCGATGAATATTTGGGCCAGTCAGTAGCGATCAATCAGGTATCAGTATCGGGGCCGGAGGGTCAGTTCATTCCTACCGATGCGGACATCTTGCAGCTATCGGGAAATAATGTGCTGGAGATCACTCCTGGAGATCGGATCGATTCTGTGTATATCGATGAGCTGCCCAATGGTGGTGAGCCGCGTAACCGAGCGATCAGCCAGCAGCTCCAGGCCACCTACTATGATGGTACAATCTCTTCCATCGCTTACGACTTTGTCCGTCAGGCCAATGGTCAGGTCGATGAGATGGAGAAGGAACTGCTGCGTATCGATCCCGGTGAGCGCATCACATTAAAGATAGTCGACTACGATATGGACACCACAGGGCAGCGTGATCAGGTGTCGATCAGTTTGCAGCTAGGCAACGGTGAGCCTCAGCAGTTAATGGCGACTGAAACGGAATCGACATCGGGTGTATTCAAGATCGAGATCGATACAATCGGCCGCGATTCTCAGGCTAGTCCAGATACAGCAGAGTCGACCTTGAGTGTCGGTCCTGGCGATCAGCTGTTCTTTACCTATCGAGATCGGGAAAATACATTCCCTGGCCACGCGATCGATCGAACGAGTGCCGTCTATGTGCGCGAGCCAACTGATGCGAAGATGCGTATCATCGAGACGACCTACACGGCACCAGCAGATGAGGGGCGAAACGCGACTGTTGCTTACCTGCCCGCATCTGAAAGCGATACCAAGCGCGTGGCCTACGAGGTGCCGTTGACGATCGAGGTTTACGATGAGGACGCCGCGCGTAACTCACAAAGTGAAGTGGTCGTAGCGGTATCGATAGATGGTGGCGATACAGAAGTTCCACCTGTCGAGGTTGCTTGTATGATTTCTTCTGCCTTTTCGGATCTGGCCGATACGGATACCGATGTGGCAAACCCAGCTCTACATCGTGGTAGATTCGTCGGGCAAGTGGCGATGCGCTTAGGCGACGGTAGCAGTCCTCGTATCGTGCCGCTGGAGCCTGGTCAGCGCGATACTGCGCTGGGCCGAGTGCTGCCGCCGGACTGGGCCAGCCTGACCGAACTGATCGATCCAGGTATGCTGGGAGTTCTGAATTTAACAGGGGCCAATCGTATTAAAGTCACCTACCTAGATGTCGAGCCTGCGGTAGAGGATGCTGTCACCCACACGGATAGTGCTACCATGCGTGGCACAGCTGACCTCGTAGCGACTGATAACTCCTACGAGGTGGCAGTGGAAAAACTCCAGGTAGGGGAGCGCTTATTTCTCCGGCTCAGCGATCCTGATCGCGATGTATCGAGTGAGCGAGATGCTATCACTCTATCGGTTACCTCGCCGAGTGGTGAGAAAGAGACGATAAAGCTGGAGGAGACGCTCAGTCATAGCGGGGTGTTTACCGGCTCGTTTAAGCTAAAAGCCAGCCGTGAGCCAGTCGCTGAGAACTATGATGTCGAGAAACCGGAACTAGAGGTGTTTTTTGGCGAGAATCTGACTATCACCTACATCGACGAGTCGCCTACTGATGGTCGTGAGCCGGTCGAGCATCAGGTCAGTGTGCCGGTATCGGATGGTACGGACGGGGACGTCGCCGCCTTTACCAAGATCTATGGGGACGAGGATCTGGCGATTCAGACGCAATTTCACATCGCAGAGAGTTATTTCGAGCTATTCAAGAGCCATCTGAAGTTGGGACGTAAAGAAGAGTCCGATCTCGACCTGAAAAATGGTCAGCGTATACTGCGTGAACTGAGTGAGGATTATCCCGATCCAAAGTATGCTCCCAGAGTCGCTTACCTGCTGGGGCAGTTTGCGCAGGAACTAAAGAATTGGGACGAAGCGATCGAAGCCTACGAGACTATTGTCAATCAATATCCCGACCACTCGCTGGCTGCCGACTCGCAGTACAAGTTGGGGCAGTGCTATGAGGAAGCCGAGCGACTCGACGAAGCGCTGGAGGCCTATGTGACTCTCGCTGCGACCTATCCGCAGAATCCACTGATATCTAATGTGATGATCCGGATCAACGATCACTTTTACAAGAAGGAAGACTTCGAAGTCGCTGCCCAGGTGGGTAGTCGTTTCCTAGAACGGTTCGAGAATCACGAGTGGGCACCGAGGATGGCGTTTCGAGTCGGTCAGTGTTACTACAAGAACGAAGAGTATAAGACTGCAGGTGAGGCATTCGATGATTTCATCAAACGCTTCCCCGAGGACGACCTTTCCGCTCAGGCTTTATTCTGGGCTGGGGAAAGCTATCGCCAGGGGCGAGACAATCGTGTCGCTTTCCAAAGATACAATCGTTGCCGTTGGGATTTCCCAGAGTCCGATGCAGCCAAATACGCACGCGGTCGACTGGCTCTGCCGGAGATGATCCAGCAGTTTGAGCGCGAGGCTCAGGCGGTAGAGATGGAACAATAATACAACAATATGGAAGAAACATTTATCGCAGCTTCATCCTTTCTCGAGTCGGGGGCTTTAGGCTATCTGATTCAGGGTGGTGTCTTTATGTGGGTGATCCTCCTACTCGGAGTCCTAGCGGTAGCCGTCATCATCGAGCGGTGGCGCAGTCTGAAGATACTCGATACCAGTGGTGATGAAGTCCGCCAGGGCGTCCTCGATCGACTAGCTAATGGGGATATCGACGAAGCGATATCGCTCTGTGATGAATCTGATGGACCTGTGGCTGCTGTCTTGGGCAATGGACTGAGGAAGTATCTGGTCCTGCATCAGCTAGGTTACGAGACCAACCGAATCGAAGATCAGGTAACGAAAAATATGGAGGCCTATGGGGTGAATGTGGTGGCGGCTCTTGAGCGGCACTTGCCGCTGCTAGCGACAGTCTCCAGTGTGGCACCGATGCTGGGCTTTTTAGGAACGGTGCAGGGGATGATCGTTTCCTTTGCCAATATCGTAGATACCATGGGCAAAGTAAATATTGTCGAGGCGGCTGCGTCGGGTATTCAGACGGCGCTCTTGACCACTTGCTTTGGTCTGATCATCGGTATTCCAGCCTACATGGCGTTTAACTACTTTATGAGCGTGATCAATCAATTCGTACTAGAGGTCGAGCAGTCAGCGGCGGAGTTGGTTGAGGCGATATCGCTACAGCTCACCTTGGGAGCTCGGGATAAGTAGATCTGGGATAATGAATCTGAAGCGCAGAAAGTTATTGGTCGAACCGCCCTCCACAGCGGCTCCCGATATTGCGTTTATTTTGATCATTTTCTTTTTGGTCTGCGCCTCGGTCCAGCCGGATACGGGTAAGCTTCAGGATATCCCCAAGAGCGAATCGAATAACGAATCTAGCGAGCAGAATCAAAATCTCGAAGTCTCGCTGACCGAGCAAACGGTCATGGTGAATGGCGATCTGGTGCCACTTGCGAGTTTGACGAATAAAGTCGCTCAGTCACTGGCCGGAAAGACTAAGGAGTCCGATCGTGTCGTGATCGTGAAGAGCTCGAAGGAAACTAATTACCAGAGATGGATCACAGCGACCACAGCCATCGAGGCCGGTGGCGGCATCATCACCATCCAGGTCGAGCAAGAACAAGTCCAAATCGTACAGTAGCCCGTGAAGATACCGAGAAAGAAATTCGAAGCCGATGTCCCGTCCACAGCGATGGGGGACATCGCCTTTCTGCTGCTGATCTTTTTCGTCATTTTGGCGCGGGCGGTGGACGATAGCCATCTGCAGTGGCAGCCCGCTCTGACGCCCGAAGTCGAGCCGGTCGGTGCGGCTTTGGCTAGCGTGGTCATCGATGGCGATCGGAAACTCTATCTCAACGGGCAATCCATCAGTGCAGATGCATTGCCCGCTGCCCTAGAGAGCTTGCTGGAAGGCGTAGAGCCAGGAAAGCGAAAAGTCCTGCTGAAGGTCGATAAAGAAGCCACAGCCGATGTGTTTCAGCCTGCGATCGAAGCGATCAGTATGGCGGGAGGTGATCTGATGCATGTACTAAATCGAGAGGACCAATCCACTCAGTAACTGAAGAAAAATTTTCTATATCAACCATGGAAGAAGAAGACCAAAAGCCAGATCTGACACCTCTGTCGAGCCCGGTGAATGATGTGCGCAAGCTGAGGGCGAATAGCGCTGCAGCGGCAGATGAATTGATGGGCTGGCTAGCCCAGATGCGTGGTAAGTCACCTAAAGAAGTGCTAGGGGAAGTGGCCAATAGTAGTTTGTTCAAGAGTTTGGTTCAGTCGGCGTTGCTTTTGGGATTCATCATCGTGGCGTGGACTGCAGCGGTATGGGGCTATGATAATTTCGTCCGCAATTCTGCAGCTACGGATTTGAGCCCTCCGGCAGAAGTGGCTGCCGGAGATCAGGATGCCGCTGCGGAAACTAAAGCTCCTACCCCAGAACCGACACCTGAGATCGCTGATCCTGCAAAGGCTGAGATGCCAGAACTGAGTGCAGACGATAAGCAAGTCGCTGCCGATACGCTCGGCGTTAGTGACGTGAAGGAAGCGCCAGCGAATCTCAATCCACTAGACAGTGCTGACGACGATATCCTCAAGGATTTGGAGTAGATAGCCAGATCGTTTGCCGCAAATGAAGAACGCCTTGCTCAAAAATCACTGGCCTGCCCTACTGTTCTGGGCCGTGTGGGCATTTTTGTGGTGTGATTGGACATCCTTTTACCTATTACCCGATGTCGCTCATTGGGCTGGCTTTGCAGGACTCACGTTCTTGGGCTGGCTGTGGTTTTTTCGGAAGATCAAAACGGTCTCCAGTGGGCAGGGAAGGGTGCTCTTGTATCTATCGATCTATGTCCTCACATGGCAGATTTTGATTCTGGCAGGTGGGTTATTGGGTCTGAGTGCGCTGACCCATTGGCTGGCGTCCGTGGGTTTACTTCTGCTATTTCTTGTCGGGTTAGTTTTGGCCATCCACTGGGTCGATCGCAGAGCTAGGCAGTGGCAATTGGTAGCTAGCGACGGCAGCAATGGTAAAGTGTGGAATCTGACCAATCTCAATGCGTGGTACTTCCGCGATTCGTCGAGGAAGCTAGATCAATCGCTATGGACGTTTGTGTTATACACCGTGCTATTTGTGGTGCTGATGTTGCTGATGACCAATCTGCCTGGCTGTCGCGAGCTGTATGAGATGCCAGCGGGAGGTGGCGAGCAGGCCCAGAGGCAGAAGATAAAGATCGAGAAGGTGGTGAAGAAGAAGATCGTCATCAATCCTTTTAGCTCGATCATCTTCAACCCGCCACCGATCGAAGATATTAAGCTCCAGTTTCAGGAATTAACTAAACACGCTTATCAGGTCGGCTATGGACAAGGCGAGGGCTCTGGTTTCTCTGGAGGTACGAATCGCGGGCAGGTGCGGTTTATTCGGCTCGAGTACCAGGGCGGCGATTGGGATCAGGATTTCTCTGGTAGCTCGGATGTGAATATGCTGATGGAATATGGCATTCGCACGGGGCACAAGGTCGCCAAGAAACCCGAGTCACGTAAGATCGCTCAATTGAAAAATTTCCCGCGTGGTAAGAGCCCGCCATTTCTATACATCACCGGTCAGCGCAATCTGATCGTTTCTGATAGTGAAGTCGAGATCCTCGGGGAGTACCTGACTGACAAACATGGGATGCTATTCGCTGACAATGGCGGCAGTGCTGGCTGGGGACAGCAGTTTTTTAGGCTGATGCAGCGCATCTACCCGAAGGTGAAGCCGATACGTGTGCCTCTGGATCACCCGATTCATACCACGCCCAATCCGATCCCCTTTCTGCCCTACGTCGCTCCACACGGGGGCAAGGACGCGTGGGGCTGGGTGGTCGACGGTAGGCTCGTCGCTTATTACCACCCAGGGGATATCGGCGATGCTTGGGCCGACGATCATGCCAAAGTGAAGCGCGAGATTTGGGAGTACTGTTACCAGTTAGGGGTGAATGTCATCTTCTACGCTCACGTCGAATATAACAAATGGCTGGACACGCAAAATCAGGACGAAAAATGAAAACTTCTCTCAAGTTCTTTCCGTGGATCTGTTTCTTTGTCTGGGCTTCGGTGGTGCAGGCTCAAAGACTGTCACCCGTCGAGCAGATCCCGATGGAGAGCTACCAGACTATGCGAGAAGTGGAGCGCTATCAGATGAAGGTCGCGGAAAAGTACTATCTAAAGCAGGAGTACAAGATCGCCATGGCTGAGTACGAGAAATATCTGTCTCTCTACGAGTCCAGTAGTGGTGCGGCGTACGCTCAGCTGATGTGGAGTCAATGTCTGGTGAAGCTACGCAAAGTAAACACCGCTATCCGCGAAGGCTTCCAGTCCGTCATCGACTACTGGCCGGATGCTGTGGAGGCAAAAACAGCAGAGTATCTGATCGCTCGAGCCTATCTGGATATGGGTGAGGTCGAGAAAGCCAAACTCTCTTTTCGCGCCGTGATCGACAACGATGCCGAAAGTAGTCTGGCAGTGTTTTCCCGGTCGAGCCTACTCGAGATCGCTAGAACCGCTCAAGACGATGTGGCACAACTGAAGCTGCTCGATGAGCTCACCTATAAGACGGAGCGATCCGATGCCTCGAAAGATGTCTGCGCAGCAGCCTCGCGCGAGCTGGCTAGGTATCATGCCTATCGCGGCAATACCAGAGAAGTGATCCGAGCCCTGCAGACGACTTACCAGGGTTCTTCTTTGGATCATCATATCTACCAATACGGTAGCGAAGGGATTCGGCATCTGCTGAGGCAGGAGGGCGGCGAGGCAAAGGTTAAGTCATTTGCCTCGGGATTGATCGAGCAACTGGATGGATCGATACCTGACGATTTGGATAGTGATTCTAATCTGGCGAGAGCGAATGAAACCTTTAGCAGAATCATCGGGCTGCACACTTCTGCAAAGAATGGTGAAGCACTATTGAAAACCATCGAGCGTGCCGAGAAGCTGCTTGGTGCATCCGATGCGCGCTTAGGTCAGTTGGCTGGCTACTACAAGTCGGTAGGCGAGCGAGACAAAGCTCGTAGCACTTATCGGAAGTTTGAAGATCAAGCCAAGGCGAAATCGCACATTGCCCTCATGCTTCGTGAGGAGAAAAAATACCAAGAGGCGATCGATCTCTACCGTGAGCTGACTCAGGAGGATGCTGATCGTGTCGATGATTACCTATGGGCCATCGCCGAGTGCTACGAGGCCGAGCAAGACTACAAAAACGCCGTTCAAGCTTACCGCCAGACCGATCGCTACCCAGCCAACTACCTCCGTATGGCTCAGTGTCACAGACGACTCAAGGACTGGAATGAAGCACTAGGCCTGTATAACCAACTAAAATCCTCGGAGTCACATGCGGCTGAAGCGATTTATCAAATGGGTCATACCTACGAAGAGGCCGGTCAGCGAGAAAATGCCATCAAAGCCTTTCAGTCCACGTGCCGAAACCATCCCAAGAGCAAAGCCGCCAGCCGGGCTCATGCCCATCTGCAAACGAAGTACCAGATCACTGCGACATTTGGAGGGGCTAAGGCTGAGTGAAGCTGCTAGGGGCTTGGGTTAGCGCTGAGCATTTTCCTAGTTGGTTGTTGTCACATCGCTCTGGTTGCGCTGCATCCAAAGGCCAATCACTGGGAATTGGATCCAAAGGGAGAAGTAGAAAAAGGTCAGGTACCAAAAGGGGAAGACAAATCCTATCCCATAACCCCAGAAAATACCGAGCAAGATGTAATCGTAGATGAAAATAGGAATTGTCAGGTAGGCTGCTAGCCAAAGTGAATTGTGTAGATAACGGTTGTCGCCCCAGAAGTATCGCAACGAGTAAGCAGTGATCGGAAATAGAGCAATGGTCACCAAGGGGAGGGCAGTTAATTTTGCCCAAAATGGCCAGTGCTGATAATACTGTGGTAGGCCAACGAGAAAGAATGCTAGCCATGATATAAAACTGTAGGCCAGAAGTTTGCAGTGGATTTTAGGCGTCATTTTTTCTCGCTTAGGGTTAGTAGATGGGTAGCCATGGGCTTGGCTATGGCGAGCGGAATATGTCGCTTAGGATGATTTGATTCAGAAGATCTTTCATGGGGTAGTCGCCCTCAGCTGTTTTTATTTGGTCGAGCAATGCCTCGATTTCGACTCGGTCTAGGCGAGTCATCTTGCGTCCGGTGCCGTAGGCCAGCAAGGTCTCAGCTAGGTGGCGGGTGATGAAGTCCTGTTGAGTCGCTAAGTGGTTCTTAAATTGATGGAAGGACTGGTAGGCTGTTCCATCGGCGAATTGCCCTGTTTTTTCGATGGGGATCCATTTCTTTCTACCGACTTTGTAGCTGTCTCTCCAGCGACCGATTGGGTCGAAATTCTCTAGGCCAAATCCTAGCGGATCGATTTTTCGATGGCACTCGGCGCAGGTCTTTACCTCGCGGTGTTTGGCCAGCAGGTCGCGGATGGTGGTGGCACCGCGCAGGTCTGGCTCGATGGCGGGCACTTCGTCGGGAGGCGGGGGCGTGGGCGTGCCGAGTAGATTTTCTAGGATAAAGACTCCACGGGTGACGGGTGAAGTCTCGATGCCATTGGCAGATATGGTATGCACCGCAGCCATGCCGAGTAGACCACCTCGGCGTGGGGTTTTGAAGCTGACTTTCTGAAATTGGTAGCGCTGCTCAACTGGGTAGGGAAAGTCTAGCTTGTAGAGTTTTGCTAGTGGGTGATTGATGAAGGTGTAGTTACTTTTTATCAGCTCACGTGTGGGGCGGTTTTCCTCTACGAGATGCCGCAGGTAGTGGGTGACCTCCTGCTGCATTGCGGTCTCGAGATCATCGTGGTAGTAGACTGCAGACTCTAGGCGATCTGGTGGCATGCCGCCCAGCTCACGGAGATTCAGCCAGCTATCGGTAAAGCCGGTATAAAATCCATCGGAGTGTTCGGACTGAAGTAAGCGAGTGGCGTGCTGTAGTAGAGTGTCGGGTTTCAGCAGGCTGCTGTCGGCTGCCGCTGCTACCAGTGGTTCATCGGGCAGTGAAGCTGTGAGAAAGTAGGATAGCCTAGCTGCGAGATCGTAGGCGGATAGGTGCCGGTTTTGTTTAGGCTTTGGCTCGGATAGGTAAAGAAAGGCAGGAGAGCATAGGGCTGCTTTAAAGGCGTCTAGTGTGGCTTGTCTAGGAGAGTGACCTGCTGCTATACGGGCATCGGCGACATTCACCAGAGTCGTTACCTCTTGGTCGGTAGCAGGGCGGCGATAGGCGCGGTCGGCAAAGCGGCGGATGATGCGCTCGCGGGTTTCGGCGATAGTTAGATTGGCTTTGCCTAGGATCGCTTTCTGTCCTGCGGGTGGCCAGGAATCATATAGTGGACCGCGTACCTTTACCTCGTGGATGCGGATGTGGGGCATCTTGCCGTGTTTGAGCACGGCTCGCCGTGCCTGAGCGATACCGGGGTTTTTGTGAAATGGATCATCGGCTGGCCAGTCGTTTTGGTAGGTGCGTGAGATTTTGCTAAAGGCCGTACGACAGTTGGCCATGCCGTTGGGAAAGATGAAGCGAGGCTGCTGGCCTCTCTCTAGCCAGACGCGCATGGTATACCATTGAGGCTCGCCATCGGCTACGGTGACTTCGGCTAGGTGAGGTTCGATAGGCTGGGGGTGATGTAGCTTGCCGACTCGCGCATCGCCACTGACGATGCCCAGGCGGAAAGGTTCGTCAAAATCCATCTGAAAAATGGCGGGGTCGTAGGGTGTGTCGCGGTGCATCGCATGAGCGAGCACTTTCACCTCGTACTCGCCGTGTGCGTGGACCCCTTCTGAAAAAGCTTCGAGCCCAGCGTAGCCGCCCTCATGGTTTACGGTATTGGGTACTTCGTAGACGCAGAGGTAGCGGTATTGGTAGACATGCTTGTGTGCGTAGCTCAGCTCCTGCCCTTGGTCGAAGTCACCCGCGAATCGCCATTCTTTGATCTTTGGTTGTTGGCGAGGGTTCAGAGATTTCTCGACGATACGATCGGCGGCTTCGAAGTGGTTTTGGAGTAGGAAACTAGAGGTGACTAGCTCGCTACCTATCGTATCGAGGTGATGATAGGTCTGATCATTGGGGAAGGTAGCTGCTAGGCCTAGGGTGTCGACACGGCGAGAGAATAAGTCGCGCAGGGTATTGAGATACTCGCGTTCATTGAGCCGGCGCAGGGTGGTCTGTCGCCCGGTATCTTGGATTTTTTCTGTAGCTCGAGCGATCTCTTTGGTGATGTGTGCGACGGCTTGTGCGCGCTCGTCCTCGGTAGGTTGATCGGCATCCTTCGGTGGCATGACCCCGAGATTCAGCTGGTCGACGATATCCTGTGCTTCGATCAGGGCGTGGTAGTCCTGTAGGGGGAATAGCAGTGCTTCGAAAGATCGGTCGCCTTTCTGTAGGCTCGAGTCATGGCAGTCTAGACAATACTTATCGAGGAAATCCTCGACGGCGTGAAAGTCCTGACACATGGCTGTGGCGGAGATACTCAGTAGCCACAATGGAAACAAAATTTTCATGAGCGTGGTTTGCTATATCAAGATGCCATCGCTGCTACCGAAGCTATCGCGCTCCAGACCGAAATCCTGTAGTAGTTTGACATAGAGATTGCAGAGGCGTTGGCGTTGCCCATCATCAGTAGTGAGATTTTTGTATTCGCCATGGCTGTAGCCACCTCCAGCGAGGATGATGGGTAGATCGCGATTGGAGTGGATATTGGCATCGCCCATGCCACTACCGAATAGGATAGCAGTCTGATCGAGTAAATTGGCTCCATAGGCTCCGGTGGTCTGGCCCATCTTTTCGACAAAGCGGCCGAAATGCTGTAGCTGGTAGGTTTCGAGCTGTACGAGTTTTTCTATCACCTCAGGGCGTTTGCCATGGTGTGATAGACCGTGATAGCCGCCATCGATACCTAGGTGTGTGGGTAGAAAGTCGCCACCGATCTCCAGAGTGGCGATGCGGGTGGAGTCGGTCTGTAGAGCTAGTATGATCAGGTCATAGAGTAGGGGGAGGTCCTCCACCATGTTGCGATTGGCCGGGCGATTGATAGGGGCTGTGGGCTTTTCGATATCGACCCACTGCTCGCTGAGCTGTAGCTGCTGCTCGACCTCGCGTACTGAGGTGAGGTACTCATCGAGTTTGGCTTTGTCCTCGTGATCGATGCGTTTCCTCAGAGTCTGAGTATCGGCCAGCATGGCATCGAGTATGGAGCCCTGTAGGGCGTGCCGATCTTTGGCTTTGGCGAGATTGTTGCTGTCTTCTTTGACGAAAAGCTTCTCGAAGAGCTGGCGTGGCCCGGGTATCGGAGGCACGCGGGTACCGCTGCGGGTCCAGCTCATCATGCAGCCGCCGTGGATCCCGCTCTCGGAGCCGATGGTGAGCGAGGGAAATCGTGTGGCCCCACCCATGCTCTCGGCCGCCAGCTGATCCAGGCTGATATTGCCGTCTGGCAGTCCTTTGGCATCCATCTGTAGCACTCCGCTGAGGTAGGAGTGCACGGCGAAGTGACCGCCTTTGATATCGTGATCGAGCCCGCGGTATAGCGTCATGTCCTGGCGGATGCCAGACAGTGGCTCGAGTAGGCGAGTGGTCTGGTAGTCGGGGCCTGCGGTCTCGGGGAATAGATGCGGGGTCTGGAAGCCGAGCAGATTGCCGATGGCGACCAGTCTCCGAGGTGACTCTACGGCAGCGGTCGTCTCCGCGCCGAGAGCCATACCAGAGCCCAAGGCAGAAGGCAGCAGGGAGTGGAGCGCAGGCAGGGATAGCGTGGCTCCGGCGGATCTTAGGAAATAGCGACGGTTCATCTAGAAAATCATCTTTAGCTTCGGTGCGTCTTTGCGTTCGATAAAGTTGCCTTTTTGCGCTGCATCTTTATCAAATTTCGCCATTCTAGAGCCTTCTTTCTTATGAGAAATGTATTTTCTTTCGCGATCGCGATTATCGTCTGCCTGAGCACGGGCTACGCTGAGGACCAGGCCCCGCAGCCGAATTTTGTGCTGATCTTTGCCGATGATTTGGGCTATGGCGATGTCGGCTATCAGGGCGGGGATGTGCCGACTCCGCATATCGACTCGATCGCAGCCAATGGCGTGATCTGCACCGATGGCTATGTGACCTGCCCAGTGTGTGCGCCATCTCGAGCTGGTCTGCTGACCGGCCGCTACCAGCAGTCTTTCGGATTTTGGGACAATATCGGCCCCTATCGAGCTGGGCCGGATGTGAATCCTGGCATCCCTGCGGATCTACCCATCCTCTCGGAGCGGCTGCAGGCCCTAGGCTATACCACAGGGATCTTTGGCAAAACTCACGATGGCGTCACCGAGGAGCAGATGGCCTTCAGCCGGTGGGATGAGTTCTATGGGTTCAATAATGGAGCTTCGAATTATCTGGGTGGGATGAATCGGGCGCACAACCCGATTTTTCACAACCGGGAGATCGTCGGGCGATCTTATGCGAGTCAGGGGATCGGCCACGATGAGGTGATCTCGGATGGTGCATTACAGCAGGATCTGGATCAGCATCTGACCGATGTGCTCGGCGATCGTGCGGCGGATTTTATCGGTGCCAATAAGGATCAGCCCTTTCTCTGCTACGTGCCTTTCAATGCCGTGCACGGGCCATTCCAAGCTCCGCAGCCTCTAGTGGAGAAGTATGCCCACATCACCGATCGCAAGCGCCAGCTGGTAGCGGCTATGCTCGACTCGATGGATGAAAACATCGGCAAAATCTTGACCGCGCTGCGAGAGCATGGGCTCGAGGAGCGCACCATGGTGGTGTTTCTCAGTGACAATGGCGGGCACGAGGCATCGCCCAATGAACCGCTACGCGGCAAAAAAGCCACCTACTGGGAGGGAGGGTTGCGAGTGCCATTCTGCGCGCAGTGGCTGGGTAAAATCCCTGCCGGTAGCCGCTTTGCCCACCCGGTGAGTTCTTTGGATATCCTGCCTACCTTTGTGATGGCGGCTGGTGGTGAGATACAGGCCGACTGGCAGCTCGATGGTGTCGATATACTCGGGCATCTGACGGGTGAGGACTCGACTCGGCCACACCAGACTCTCTACTGGACCTGGGGACCACGGAAGGCGATCCGCCATCACGATCTGAAGGCGCTGAGTCAAGACAACGGCAAATCCTGGCAACTATACCAACTCGCCAATGACATCGGTGAGACGACTGACCTGGCTCAGAAGCGGCCGAAGAAGTTGAGCGAACTGATCGAAAAACACGCTGTGTGGGAGTCGTCGCTCATGCCACCACAGTGGGGCTGGAATAAAGCCCTAGGCTATGAAGATCCTAATTTCGGGAAGCCGCAGCCTTATCACACACAGAAGTAATCATTTATCGCTTTGTTTTAGTATGAAATTTGTTGTTTCGGCTTTAGCCGTCTTTTTCAGCTATGGGTGGGTACTCAGCTCGGCTGCAGAGGCGCATTTCTCGCTTAGCGATGCTGGGGCCTCTGGGGTACTACAGATAGGCGAGGCAGAGGCGAGCTATACCGGCCGTACTCTGAGCTATCGTATCGCTGGCGATGGTGTCGCTGGTGTGTGGTCAAAGGACTACCCATCTACGGTATCGGCGGATGCGGTAGGGCAGGTACGGGTGGCTCTATCGCAAGTCACTACAGGAGGAGCGGTATCGACAAAGCTAGAGGTGAAAGGCACAACAGGTGTCCAAGTGATCGATATCGATTCCCAGCAGGCAGAGGCGACAATAGATTGGCCGACTATAGGTAAACTACAGGAGGTGGTGCTAGTCGTATCGCGACAGGGGGATACCTCAGTAGCTGAGGGAAAGCTAGATTGGGATGTGGAGTTTTTACCGATTCAGTTCACGACGGTGGGACTGGGGTCGCCATGGCTTTGGGTATTGTTACTAGCTGCTATCTTGGCTGGTATTTCGCTGCTATTACCGGCAGGTCTATTCGCTCAGCCTCTAGCAGGACTGCTGCGCGATTTTATTTTCGGCGCGATTGTCGTTTTTTTAGTAGGGATAGGTCTGAGTATCTTTTTTGCCCCAAATTCAGTAGGGTACAGTTTTGACTCAATAGGGTACAATGCCCTCGTCGTCGCGTTTCTCGGTTGGCTAGTGGGTAGCCTACTGAAGTGGAGTCTTGTCGGCGGGCGGCTGACGGCGGGCGAGGCTTTTGCCGATGCGGCTGTGCCGGGACTATTAGCCGCCACTGTCTCTGCGTTACCGATTTTGCATACCCCACAGAATGTCGGCGAGGTTTTTTCACTATGTGGCTGCACGGCTGCTGTGTATGCGGTGCTGTATCATCTAGGTAATGTTTGGAAGCTGACAGGTGCGAAACGTCATCTATCACTGGTGAGCGGGCTTTTGATACTGGCTACGCCTTATGCTTGTAATGTGCTGTTGGCAGTAGGGGCAGAGGAGCGGACGCTGTTGCTTGGAGTCGCTGCGGTATTTCTTTTCAATGAGTTTGTCGCCAATGGCATCGCACTAGTGACGCGCCGAAAGTTGGTGAGCGGGCTGATGTCTCACGTAGTATTGCTGCTGGTAGCTGTGTGGGTGGTGCTCGGGCCAAAGGTAGCGGGCCTGGGCTCTATAGAGGCGGTGCAGGCATGGCCGGATCTGCTCCAGCGTGTATTCGCGGTGGTGACTACGGTGCTATCACAGGCCGGTCTCTGGGCAGAAGCCTACCTACTGACTGGGCTGATGCTCGATGGTATCCACGGGCGGCACCCAGATCGGTCCAGTCTACTGGGGCATGCGCGTAGCGGTATCGGCAAAGGGATGATCTACAGCGGTATCTTTATCGCATTGATGCATGCGCTGTATCTCACCTTTAGCTCTAGCGAAGGCCAGTGGCTGATGGCGCATCTGCCGTGGCTAGTAGCTGCGGGATTTGGGGCGATCCTCTTTCCGCTACTCAAAACGATCATCGAGAGTTTCGACGGCAGTCCGGCATTCGTCCAGCGGGCGAGGCAGAGCTATCGCAGCCCGTGGTTGTACCTGAGGGGGGCTATCATCGGGGCGGCTATGGCTTGGGTTTTGGCTGGCGATGCCTTTGCGAGCACGACTGGGCAGCGGATACTAGTGGGACTGGTGATAGGTGTGGTGGCTTTTGCCGGGGTGAGCCTGCTCCGCGATGGGCTAAATATGACTCGCAGGCGCGGTGTGATCCGTAGCTGGCGAGCCTACCTGGTCGATGCTGCGATGGGTGGCTTCATCGGTATGGCGCTGGGTTTTTACTTAGACTCGGCTCAGGTCGGTGTGGTGGTGGCGAAGTTTCACCAATATGTGAGTCTGCACCAGGCGGCGACTGCGTATGAGACGATACCCTTTTTGAATCGCTGGGGGCATCTCGATCTGGGCGATTGGACTGGTGGGGTGAGCCTGTTGTTTCGCGAGTCGCTAGCTGGTGTGATCAATTGGTCGATCGCGGCGTGGTTGTTTGCGATCAACCGCACGTTTCTCAGTGCTGCACTGGATCGGAATACAGCGCCGATCAAGTTCCTGTTTACCCGCGAAGGGCTGGTACAGCTGATCCAGCACATGATCGAGGTGATGCGCTGGGGACTGTGGATGTCGCCGATCATCTTTTCCTTCCTGCGTATGATGGGAGAGCCGACTTGGTACAATCAGGATGGCCTAGTGCGTAGCGTCATCGCTACGATCAATCAACTGACCATGAGTCAGGGCGACTTTGTGCAGTGGAGTCTGAGTGTGTTCGTCGCCTTGCTGGCTTACGACATCGTCCGTGTCTTGATCTGGATCGATCACATGGGGCTGCGAGTGGCGACTTTGGTGAACTTCAGCTTTCTCGGTATGGAGAAGATCGATGGCTGGGTATCGCGCTTCATCGGCCGCGATGCGACTGCTCGGTACATACCCGAGGGGGTGAAACGTTTTACCACCTGGGCGCCACTATTGATTCCTTTCTACATACCGATGGGGGCGCAGTGGGATCAGGTGTGGGATCGCTCGGCAGAGATCCGTGCGGCCTCGAGTGGTGGGCTATTCGGCTGGCTACAGGGACTGGCCCCGCTACCGGTGCTAGGCCTAGGGCTGGCTGCGATGCTAGTGATAGGCGCGGGCTTTGCGCTGGTGCGGAGGCTCAGATCGCGGCGCTCTAGCCGACAGGCTAGTGGTGATGAAAAGCTATCCAACCAGAGCTACGAAGTGGTGGTAAAGTCCAGCGGCGAGAGCTACAGCAGCCTACCGCTAAAAGGCTACGACCTGACGCGACGCAGCTACGATCCTCGCGATCCCTGTGGGCGGGCCTTGTTTGTCGTGGAGAATGATGGCGAGGAAAATTGGCCGATACTCGGCAACTATCCCGAGGAGATCTCTGTGGGCAATCAGGTATCGGCTACGGCTGAGAGCATCACCCTAGCGACGACCAGTAGAGATCTCGTATCTCAGGTAGAGATATCGCTGCCATGTGCGGATGAAGCCATCGAGCTGTGGGAAGTACAGCTAGAGAACACTAGCGATCGAGACCGGCAGCTAAAGCTATCGCCCTATGTGGAGTGGGTCATCAATGAAGCGCATGGCGACCGTGGGCACACGCAGTACAATCGCTTGTTTCCAGAGCTCAGCTATGAGTCGGCTCACAATGCGGCTCTAGCCCTGCACCGAAAGACCAAGCTGTATGGTATACTGGCGAGTTCGGTAGCTCCCGTGGGGATTCTATCTTCGCGGATCGACTACATCGGCCGGGCTCGTAGTCTGTGGGATGCTCGGGCTCTCGAGACATTGGCCTTCTCACCAGCGTGTGACACACCGCCGTGTCCGAGCTTCGATCCGATATCGGCGCTGTTGATACCGGTGGAGATAGCGGCAGGTGAGAAAGCAGTGGTGCGGTTCCTCGTAGGCTGTGCCAAAGACAAAGCTAAAGCACTGGCTCTAGTCGATCGTTTTCTGAAACCCGATGCCCAAAAGCAGCCTGCTCAGACTCCGCGCCAGCCGCTGATCGGGCATGGAGAAATACCGGATGGCACACCGCAGCCCTACTATAGCTACCTCGACGAGGGAAATACCCTGCGGATCCATACGCCCTACACACCACGGCCGTGGGATCACTCGATGTCGAATGCGCTGGGCCATGTGCTCTGCGTGACCAATCGCGGTCTGCATACCACGGCCTCGGGTAATGCTCAGCAAAACCGAGTCACCCCCGACTGGGCGGATACCACGACTAGGGAGACTCCGGGTGAGGCGATCTATCTCTATGATACGGAGGGCGAGACCTGGCTATCGCCTACCTGGGAGCCGCTGCGCGATGAGCAGGCGGAGTATCAGGTGGACTACTCGGTAGAAGGCACGGCGACTTTCACCATGACTCGGCCAGATATCGAGACCGAGCTCACCGTATTCGTCCCTCGCGAGGACCCGACCGGGCTGTATCGGCTGACCATTCGCAACCGCACCGACAAGGCTAAGCGGCTCCGAGTGGCACCGTATTTTCAGATGTCGCTGGCGGATATGCCGGAGAATGCGGGCTCTCTGAAGGTGAAGCACGATACCAGTAGCGATGCGCTGTACTACCGAAATCCACGCAACACCTTTCGCCAGGGAGTGGCCTTTGTCGCCATGACTCAGGCGGTCGACTGTGTCGAGACACGGAGAGGTAGATTCTATGGCCAGGGTGTCAGCTCCAGCCATCCGCAGATGGTGGCGACTGGGCGTGCCCAGGCAGAGAGTAGTGATATGGCACCGGTTGCCGCATTACTGAGCTCGGTAGAGGTGCCTGCTGGTGGCGAGGTATCGCTGGCGGTCATGCTCGGCCAGGCTGATGATCGAGCGACAGCCGAGGCTACGGTGCAGAAGTATCAATCTCTGGCTCGAGTGGACGAAGCGCTGGCAGAAAATCGGCAATGGTGGCGGCGATATGTCGGCACGACCAGTGTGAAGACCAATGACGAGGCATTCGACCAGCTGCAGAATTGGCTGAAGTATCAGGCGCTGGCGGAGCGCATCTGGGCACGTAGAGGGTTTTACCAGTCGAGTGGGGCCTTTGGCTACCGGGATCAGCTGCAGGATAGCGTGAACCTGATCTGGGTCGATCCTAGTCTAGCGCGCAAACAGCTGATGCTACATGCCGCGCAGCAATTCATCGAAGGCGATTCGGTGCATTGGTTCTTTCTCCTGCAGGATGGGCGCACGGGCTTTGCCTGTCGCTCGCATGCCTACGACAATCTGCTATGGCTGGGCTGGGGCGTCTCCGAATACGTGCGCATGACGGGGGATACCACTCTACTCGATGAGCCAGTCTCCTATCTGCAGGCAGAGCAGCCATTCACCCCACTGCCCGAGGGCAAACATGGGATGGGATTTTTCCCGCAGCGCTCACCGGTGGTGGAGAGTGTGTATCACCACTGTCTGCGTGCTTTTGATCTGGTGTTTGAGCAGAGGCTCGGCCCCAATGGACTGCCTCTGATCGGCGCTGGCGACTGGAATGATGGCCTGGACGAGATCGGTAGCGAAGGCCGAGGCGAGAGTACGTGGCTGGGCTTTTTCCTCTGCTACACGATGCGAGTCTTCCTAGATCTGATCGAGGAGCGCGAGGGGGCTGAGCGGCGTGCTCACTACCAGAAAAAGCGCGATGAGCTGGTCGCCTCTTTGGAGAAGACCTGGCGCGACGACCGCTACCTACGGGCGATCCACGATGATGGCACCGAGATCGGTGTGAAGGGCAGTGGCATCTGGGAGATCGATGCCCTCACCGCAGCCTGGTCGGTGATGTCGGGGATCAATCCCGAGCGCAGCCGGATCTGTTTTGATACCGCAGTGCGCGAGCTGGAGGAGGAAAAGATAGTAAAACTGGGCACACCGGCTCTGCGTGCTGACTCGAAGCCCTATCTCGGGCGCAGCTCCCAGTACCCCGAGGGCGTGCGCGAGAATGGCATGTACTGCCATGGTGATCAGTGGCTGGTACGGGCCTCTCGGATACTCGTGGAGCAGTGCCTAGCAGATAGGGATGAGGCTGGTGCGGCCCATTATCGCAAGACTGGATTGCAGATTTGGCAGAAAATCTCACCGCTTTTCCACGTACAGGGCAGCGAAATCGAAGTCTACGGAGGGCAGCCCAACAAGCAGGCGGCGGACATTCTGACGACTTTTGACCCCGGCCGGATGATCTGGAATGGCTATACTGGAGCAGCTGGCTGGGTGCTAAGAGAGGTCTACGAGGGTATTTTGGGGTGTGAATTGAAGCGTAATCAAGTCGTTGAACCGGAGGACTTTATAAAAAATCGTGGTGAGTTAGAGATCCACTCTCTCAATCGTGATCTGAGCAGCAGTCCCTTCTGATTCCTTTAGTTAAGGGAGCTGGGACAGTTCGGAATTCTTGGAAACCAGCAAATTCTTAGCTGTGAATCCATAATATTCATAATTGAGATAAAAACAATATTTGCAATGTTTTTAAAAATAAATTAGGTTCGGGTCCCTTTTTTTACACTTACTCAAAACTAGAAAACATGAAATCGATTCGCTCCGCGGGCCGAAAGGCCTTCTCAATGGTGGAGATAGTCACGATTGTGGCTATCATTATGGTAATTGCGGCAATTTGTGTCGTACAAGTCAGCAACTTTCGAAAATCAACTGAGACTGCCAAATTAGAGAATGAGGTGAAAACCTTGAACTCTGCAGTGGCTACATTTCGGGCAGTTGGAGGTGATCTGAGTGGCTTCACAGAGCCTGAAGATGTGATCGACCAGCTCAAGGCAATGCGTATGGACAACCCTGCGCTGAAAGATATGTCGATCACTATTGGCTCCAATGGAATCGTCGATGCTCGTATCGAATGCGAGATTCAGACTGCAGCGGAAGCGGCAAGCGATCAGCCTCGTATCCTCTGGGATGCGACAAATCAGCAGTTTGTTTTGGAGACTTCTGGTCAGGCGGGCATCTGCCGTATCAATCTAGGTAAGCCGACCTCTATCGCTAATCTGGCGACGATCAAGATCGACAACAGTGCGGGTAGGAATGGTTTTTTTCGTGATGACGAGGACTTCTTTGCTAGTACGCCTCCCCCAGTACCTGCACCACCGACTGGCCCTGCTCCAGCAGGTGGTGGGATCCCAGCACCTGGACCGATTACACCTGGTGCAGGTAATACCCCCCCGACAGTTCCTACTGTTTATTGTTATCCAAAGTTTCTTCTGGCTAAGGATAGTTCAGCCTTTCAGCCGACCGCAGATGCCTGTGTGAACGCTTTGGAAGATGCTAAAGATGCCGACAACGACCCTATCTCGATGGGCAATGTGAAGTTGACCACGAATCCTTTCCCACTGGACATCACTTCTGATGCAGGTGGTATGGTGTGTGTGAAACCAATCTACCCTCTGACCGGTTCTCCCAATACACCATCTTCTGAGTGGCAGGCATTTTTCGCCAATCCAGAGAGTTTTAATGGTCAAGAGTGCACAGGCACCATCGATGTGACGGCAGGCCCTCACACTGTGCAGTGCAAACTAGTTATTAAGCCCGACGTAACCATAGTCGATGAGCCTGATAATATCCCTCCAGTATGTGTACCTCCAAGTCCTCCAGAAGCTAGAATCATCAGTAAATGTGTGGGTGACTATGCCGTGCCTCGCGGTAATGATCCACAGTGTATTAATGTACTCGACTACACCACGGATGCGGATGGGGATGCTCTGAAGGTAGTTGGAGCTCAGTTGGTTACGACTCAGTATCCGATCAAGTTAACCCATAAAGAAAATGGTGAAGTCTGTTTGGTGCCTATGCCTATGGACGGTAAGAAATTTCCCTCAGGTCAGCTGTCGGTAATCGTAGCCATGGTGACTATCTCTGATGGTACAAACTCAGTCATCGGTGAGTTCGCGTGGAACTGTAATCCAGTCTGTGCCAATGACCCTCCTTCTTGTAACAAAGAAGAGGCATTTATCTCTCTGCGAATCGACCAGGGGACTCGTGAGGTCTATGCCGTAGGTGAGGCGTGTGTCAATGTCTTGGAGAATTCATTCGACCCCGATGGTGATACTGTGACCCTAGCAGGTGCTACTCTGAGTAACAATTCGCTGCCACTTGATATAGCATTCGAGAGCAATGGTAGAATCTGTGTGAAGTCACTCTTCCCCAGAGATGGAGGCGTGCAGCCTACTGGCAAGTGGGTGAGTTTCTTTAACAACCCTCCTACAGGTTCTTTCTCCGTAACCGTCAACACGACTTTGTCGGATGGTTCTGACACCACCCCGTGCTCTCTGACGATAAAAGGAAACATCGACATGATCCCTGGTCCTCCGGTCGAGCCTACGAACCCAAGTTCGCCTACGAACCCTATTGTGCCAGTTGACCCAAGTTCACCAGCGAACCCGACATCGCCGTCGAACCCGATATCGCCGTCGAACCCGACATCGCCGTCGAACCCGACCTCGCCGTCAGACCCGACCTCGCCGTCGAACCCGACCTCGCCGTCAGACCCAACATCGCCGTCAGACCCGACCTCGCCGTCGAGCCCGACCTCGCCGTCAGACCCTAGTGATCCTGCTTCACCGAGTGAGCCTCCTACTCAGAATAATGAGCCGGAATGTATTTCTCATAGCCTCACAAAAGCGTTTGAGATGAGAGTCTGGTTCTCTGGTTTCACTTTGAAAGATACCAATATGTATAATCTTCTACAGGGAGTCCGCGATCCAGATGGCGACCCTCTCCGTTTGGTATCCGTGACCAGGTTGACTGAAAACTACCCTTACACCGTATCGCACTCATCTGATGGTATGATCACTATCAGGGAGCTTTATCCATTCCCTTACAATGGTATGCCAAGTGATATCATTAACACTAGGAATCAGACCAGCGGTAAATGGACGGCGTTTTTCGGAAAAGATGTCTATCCAGACACACCTCAATTTGACGCTAAAGTCAGAATGGATAGGTATCACCACGTTAGAAATTTGCTGTCTCGTCTAGGACCTGATGAGTTCCAGTACACTGTGTCCGATGGTAAGGACAGTTCGACTTGTAGCTTCACTATCATGCCCCAAGTCAGGGCAGAGGCTTCACCTTTGGCAATCGATCTCGATGGTGATGGCCAGATTGGACGTTCTGACAATCCGGTGCACTTCGACCTAGACGGCGATGGCGTGAAGGAGCTTCTATCCCAGTGGTTTAGCAGTGAAGATGGTATCCTGATTCGTCAGCCAAAAGCCGACGAGACATTCAGTGGTGAGCACCTCTATGGAGACCAAGGTATGCTGTATAGCGATGGCTTTGCCAAACTGGCCCAGCTGGATGCCGATGCCGATGGCCAAATCTCAGGAGCAGAGCTGAATGGTCTGGTGATCTGGCAAGACCGCAATGGTGATGCCGAGCTCAGCCCAGATGAGATCAGTAGCCTCGAGTCGGCAGACATCGCCAAGCTGAGCACGGATCATGTCGACTACATCAGTAGCGCATGGCGCACCGATGGCAGCACAGTGCACTTCGAAGATGTCTGGCTGCCAGTCGTTTTGAACTAATATTCTAGTGAATATTTGAGAGGGGGCTGAACAAGATTTGTTTTGGGCAGCCTCCTTTGTCCACTCTTCGCATTCGGACATCGAGGAAGGATTATCCTTCTCTCGGTGTTCGCGCGTGCAGTTTCAGCTCCGATTTTTGGCTCTGATCACCTTTCTGGCTGGGCTTTTCGATGTAAAGCGTTGGTTTTCAGTTAAAAAACCATAATTTATATAATAAATATAATGACGATGTTTTAAAATGTTGTAAATTTTACCAAAATATCCCGTTTTATAGACATGAAAATTATAAATTCATCTAGCCGGAAGGGCTTCTCGATGGTTGAGATCATTACGATCGTTGCCATTATCATGGTGCTTGCAAGTATCTCTATAATCATGGTAGGGAACTTCAGAAGTTCCACCGAGGAAGCAAAACTACGAAGTGAGGTGAAAGTCCTCAACTCAGCTGTCGGTACTTTTAGGTCCGTAGGTGGTGATCTCACAGGGATCTCGGATCCTTTGGATGTGATCGCTCAGTTGAAGGCATTGCGCATGGACAATCCCGCACTCAAAGGGATGTCGATCACGATCGCGTCCAACGGCATCATCGATCCCAGAATAGAGTGTGAGATCCAGACTCCTGGAGAGGCAGCCAGCGATCAGGCTCGTATTCTATGGGATTCTAGTTTGCAGCAGTTTATCTTGGAGAAGTCCGGTCCTGCGGGTATCTGCCGTATCAACCTAGGTACGCCGACATCCATCGCCAATCTGGCGACGATCAAGATCGACAATAGTGCGGGTAAAAACGGCTTCTTCCGCGACGATGACGACTATTTTAACAGTACACCACCACCAGTCACAGGACCTCCGGTCGTCGGACCACCGACAGGCGGCCCTACACCGCCTCCTGGGCCGACGCCCCCTGGCACTACCAATACACCGCCAAATGTGCCAACAGTGTATCTCTATCCTAAATTTTTGTTCGTGAAGGATCAGTCGGCATTTCAGCCAACAGCTGACACGTGTGTCAATTCGCTGGATGGTGTGGTCGACCCCGATGGCGATCCGCTTAAGCTGACAAATGCGAAGCTGACGAGTAATCCCTATCCTCTAGCGATCACTTCTGATGCGGGTGGTATGGTATGTGTACAGCCGATCTATCCACTATCGGGTACTCCGAACTCGCCATCAGCTGAGTGGCTTCCGTTTTTCTCGAATCCTAATAACTTCGCTGGTCTAGAGTGCCTAGGCACGATCGATATCTCTGCAGGCCCTCACACCGTCACCTGTAAGTTGGTGATCAAGCCAGATATCACAATCCAAGATAACCCAACTAATGTGCCTCCTGTTTGTAATCCACCGACGGTTCCACCAGTTTGCACATGGATCTGTAAGTGTGTCGGAGGCTTTGCGATACCAAAAGATGACACGCCTCAGTGTATCAATGCGCTGGACTATGCGAGTGATGCAAATGGCGATACTCTAAAGGTAGTAGATGCGCAGCTATTGACGACTCAGTATCCTATTCGATTGAGCTTCAAGGAGACTGGCGAGGTTTGCCTGATTCCTGTTCCATCAGAAGGCAAGTCATTTCCTGCTGGTGAGCAGTCTCTAATCGCTGCCATGGTAACCATTTCCGATGGCTATAACACGACAGTTGCTCAGTTTGGCTGGAACTGTGAGCCTACCTGCGGAAATGATCCACCAGATTGTAATCCCGAAGAGGCATTTATTTCATTCCGTGTCGATCAGGCCAAGAAAGAGTTCTATCCAGTAGGCGATGCTTGTAAAAATGTGTTGGACAATGCTTTCGACGCCGATGGTGACACTGTAACTCTGGCTGATGCGAAGCTTAGTAATGCTTCGATACCAGTTGAGCTGGACTTCGCGAGCACTGGTAAGATCTGCCTCGAGTCTCTTTTCCCTAGAGGTGGCGGTGTACAGCCAACAGGTCAGTGGGTGGAGTTTTTCAACAATCCTACCGGCGGTCCTTTTACTTTGACTGTTAATACCACACTATCAGATGGAAGCGATTCAACTCCATGTACGCTGACTGTGAAGGGCAACATCGATGTGATTCCTGGCCCTCCAGGCAACCCAACATCGCCTAGTAGCCCGACAGATCCAACGTCACCGACGAATCCAACGTCACCGACAGATCCGGCTAACCCGACGAATCCAACGTCACCAACGTCACCAACGTCACCAACGAATCCAACGAATCCAACGAATCCAACGAATCCAACGTCACCGGCGAATCCGGCGAATCCGACGAATCCAACGAATCCAACGTCACCGACGAATCCAACGAATCCAACGAATCCGACGAATCCAACGAATCCAACGAATCCAACGAATCCGACGAATCCGACGAATCCAACGAATCCAACGAATCCGACGAATCCGACGAATCCGACGAATCCGACGAATCCGACGAATCCGACGAATCCGA
>JAHDID010000004.1:55779-56076 GCA_020630975.1 Verrucomicrobiota bacterium | reverse complement strand
CGAATCCAACGAATCCAACGAATCCAACGAATCCAACAAATCCGACGAATCCGACGAATCCGACGAATCCGACGAATCCGACGAGTCCAACGAATCCGACGAATCCAACGAATCCAACGAATCCAACGAATCCAACGAATCCAACGTCACCGACGAATCCAACGTCACCGACGAATCCAACGTCACCAACCGATCCGACGAACCCAACCGATCCAACGGACCCTAACAAGAATCCTAACTGTGAAGATGAGACTTATTCACAGACATTCACTATCCGAGCTCATGATTTGGCATTTC